>NZ_JBALFH010000014.1:0-288301 GCF_036917095.1 Nostoc sp. | reverse complement strand
CGCCGATGTCGCGGTAAAATGACAAAGCGGTTTGGTAGCGTTCTAATGCTTCATCACGTCGGTCAAGGAACTGCAATACATCGCCGATACTTCTTAATGTATTAGCTTCCCCCAAGCGTTCGCCGATGTCGCGGTAAAATGACAAAGCGGTTTGGTAGCGTTCTAATGCTTCATCACTGCGTTTGAGGAACTGCAATACATCGCCGATACTTCTTAATGTATTAGCTTCCCCCAAGCGTGCGCCGATGTCGCGGTAAAATGACAAAGCGGTTTGGTAGCGTTCTAATGCTTCATCACGTCGGTCAAGGAACTGCAATACATCGCCGTACACCTTGAATAAATCACTATAGCGTTTTAATTCATCTGGATTTTCTGGCTGTTTCCATTCTCGATCTAAACGCTCATATAATGTCAGACGGGCTGGATAGTAGTAATTTTTTCTTAAAAATTCGTCGCAGTCATCATGATTGTTTTCACGATAATAAACGCTAGAAAAAGCCTGAACATATTCCCCAAGTTCGCAGTGATGATGAAAAATCTCTAGATATTCCGCCACATCATCGAGTTTATCTGTGGATAAAAGTTCTGGTTTCCGGCGTTGTTCGTAATAGGCGATGGCGCACTGATGCGCTTCTGCTGAAGAGGACTTTTGTAAATAGCTTTGAATTAACGGTTGAAAATAAAACTTCCACACCCCTTGCTGTTTCTTCTCTTGTAACAGAGAACGTTTTGCTAGTTGTCGCAGTTGTACTTCTACCTGACACTTCACCTCATCTGGAGAAGAAGAGGCGAAACCTAACCCTCCACCCCCCAACCCTACAAGGTTTGGGGGAGAATTCAAAGCTTCTCTCCTCAGAGGAGAGAGGTTTGGAGAGAGGTTTTCCAAGTCCTGTGATTCTACTTGTTCTTCATCAATAAAGCCAGACATCGCCATTGCTGCTGAACAGTCAAAGGGTAAGCGATACACGCTTAAAGACTGCAACAGAGTTTGTAACCTGGGTTCTAGACGCTGAAGACTCGCATCTAAAATTTTAGCAATACTCGCCTCTGGGTCATCTCGGTGCAAACCTAATATCTTGAAAATATCCTGTTTCAAAACACTAATATTCGCCTCTTCTCCTTCCTCAGCTTTCAGCAACCCCGCCACCAGCTTCAGCAATAAAGGATGTCCATCAGCATTTTTGACAAATTCTGCTAAATCTGTGTCAGAACCTTGAATTTCCAAAGCTTGTAATAACGCCACCCCTGCATCGGGGGAAAGTCCATCCAGTTGTAACCATTTACTTTGGTTTAGAGTATTGCTTGGTAGCGTTGGTTGTTCGCGGCTAGTCACCAAAATCTTACTTTGACTCTCAGAACCTAACCAACGCAATAAAAATTGAGAATAAGCCCGATCCTGCCATTGTCCATCATTGTGCAGCAAAGTTTCCAGGTTATCCAACACCAGCAAATATCGTTCTGTTTGCAAACAATCACAAACCGCAATTAATAAATCTTCTGGTTTTTCCGGCGCTGGTTTCTCCAACTTATCCAACAGCCAACGTCCCCACACAGCAAAAGGATAGGCATCACTAAAAGTTGCCCAAATCTGTTGGGGAAAACTCGCTGCTAGTGTTTCACATAATTTAGCAACTAATGCCGACTTCCCATAACCACCCGTAGCCGTCACACCAATTAGACGCACGCGATCTAAATTTAACCATTGCTGCATTTTGTCAAGTTCATCATTCCGTCCTTGCCAATAGCTAGTTTCTGGACGCAGTGAGTTAATAATGGGACTTGAATTTATCCGTTGCCCTACGGACGACTCCAGTCAAGATTGTGGCGGCTTGTCATAGTAGTTATTTGTTGTACTATTGCCAAATTGATTAGTATTGTTCTCACCCGTTTTAGTTTGATAATTCTGTCCGCCATAGTTGTACTGATTCTGGCTGCTGTTATCTTCCACACGATGAATATTGATTTCATCAGCAATTTTTTGGACATCTGTGGCAAATTTATCGTCAGCGTTCATTACAGCCCGGAGATAAACCGCTACTTCCTGTAACGCTTCTTGATTACCTTTTTCGACCTCAGCTAAAGCATGATTAGCGTCAGGATTACCACTGAGTTTTCTCCGAATCGTCTGATATAATTCGTCAATCTTTTTCAGCCCCGTCTCAGTAAACTTCTCGCCTAACTTACCCACACTCGACTCAAAGAACTTGTTAAAGGCAACATTTGCGATCGCTTGCGCGGCTGCTAAAGTAATAAGACCAACCATATCTGATAGATTCCTCAAGCAATAGCTATATTTTATAGATCGTTCTACGTTTGATTACAGTCTTAAGTATCTAAATTCCACAAACCTTTTAACACAAACGATAAAAACAAGGGCAGTAACTACAAACCAATACCCAATACCCAAACTCTTTATTTCTACGTACCAGCATTTGGTAAGTTAGTACATAATCTGAAACAATAACATTAAAAGCAGAGAGGGGATTACGTTGAGTCACAATCCAGATGCTATAGCCCCGCACGGTGGACAATTGGTTAACCGTATCGCCACACCAGAACAAAGAGCAGAGTTTCTCTCAAAAGCTGACTTTTTGCCACGAGTGCAACTAGACGATCGCGCCGTTTCTGATGTAGAAATGATTGCGATCGGTGCTTTTAGTCCACTCACGGGTTTTATGAACCAGGAAGACTACGATCGCACTGTTGCAGAAATGCGACTAGCTAACGGTCTTGTGTGGTCAATCCCAATTACACTATCGGTAAGCGAAGAAGTAGCTTCCCCGTTGCAAGAAGGCGGCTTAATCCGTCTGGATAACTCCAGAGGCGAATTTATTGGAGTTTTGCAACTTACGCAAAAATATCACTACGACAAAACCCGCGAAGCAAGAAATGTCTACCGCACTGATGATGTCAAACATCCCGGCGTGCAGGTACTCTATAACCAAGGTAATGTACATCTGGCGGGTGATATTTGGCTATTGCAACGCGAACCTCATCCCCAGTTTCCCACTTACCAAATCGATCCAGCTGCCTCACGGCAACTATTTAAAGACAAGGGTTGGAAAACTATCGTCGGCTTTCAAACTCGCAACCCCATCCACCGCGCCCATGAATATATTCAAAAGTGCGCTTTAGAAATCGTTGATGGTCTATTTTTGCACCCTTTAGTCGGAGCAACAAAAGAAGATGATATCGCTGCTGATGTGCGGATGCGTTGCTATGAAATTTTGCTGGAACACTACTACCCCTTAGACCGGGTAACTTTGGCAATTAATCCCGCCGCAATGCGCTATGCTGGGCCTCGTGAAGCCATATTCCATGCTTTAGTCCGCAAGAACTACGGCTGTACTCACTTTATCGTCGGACGAGATCATGCTGGCGTTGGTGACTATTATGGCACTTATGATGCTCAATACATCTTTGATGAATTTGACCCAAGTGAATTGGGCATTGTGCCGATGAAATTTGAACACGCTTTCTATTGCACGCGCACTAAGCAGATGGCAACATCTAAAACCAGTCCCAGCAGGCCAGAAGAACGCATTCACCTATCGGGGACAAAAGTCCGAGAAATGCTGCGGCGCGGTGAGTTACCTCCACCAGAATTTTCCCGTCCAGAGGTGGCGGCAGAGTTAGCGCGGGCAATGCGAATAGAAGTACCGGCTTAGGGCAAATTGTCAATAGCTAAACACTATCGACTGTAACTTTACAATACAGAGTTCAGCCCTGTAAGCTGCTAACTGATAGCTGAGGGCTGATAGCTAATTATGAAACGGCGCACGTTTTTACATAGAATTGGCTCAATACTCGCGGTATTGGGGGTAACTGAAGCTGAGTGGTTGACTTTGGGAAATCGCTATTATCAGGCTTTGGCACAACCCAGTCCGCGCAAGTTGGCATTGTTAATAGGTATTAACCAATACCCACAGATTCCAGCCCTCAGCGGTTGTCTGACGGATGTGGAACTACAAAGAGAACTGTTGATTCACCGCTTTGGTTTCCAAGGGTCAGATATTTTAACGTTAACTGAGGAACAAGCTAGCAGAGAATTCATTGAGGCAGCTTTTTTAGAACACCTGAGCAAGCAAGCTAAACCTGGTGATGTGGCCGTTTTCCACTTTAGCGGCTATGGCAGCCGTGTCAAATTGGAAACGTCGCCAGATCCAATGCAAAATGCTCTGGTGACCGCTAATTTGACTCGATACTCACAAGATGATAAAATAGTCAACTATATATTAGAAGAAACTCTACTGCTATTATTGCGATCGCTCCCCACAGACCATGTAACAGCAGTATTGGATACTAGCTATTATGCTCCTAGCGCAGTCTTAGGCTCAAAAATTCGCGCCCTTCAGGAGTCAGTAGCAAAGCTAGCAACAGAAGAACTCGACTTTCTTCAACAACTTAAAACTCAGAATTTAGCCAACACTCCGATTGTTTTAGCAGCTACCTCAGAACCAAACCAGCCAGCAAAGGAAGGACTCTTCTCTGGTTTTAGTGCTGGGTTATTTACCTACGCCTTGACACAGTATTTATGGGAATTCACCCCAGCCACCACAATTCAAGTCGCCCTCTCCCATGTAGAAAATTCTCTATCAAAATTGGGTAGCAAACAGCAACCAGGGAATCTGGAAAACCTCTCTCCAAACCTCTCTCCTAAGAGGAGAGAGGCTTTGAATTCTCCCCATTCCCTTGTAGGGAAGGGGGCTGGGGGGTTAGGTTTCGCGTCAGCTTTTCCAGACGATATCATTGGTGCAGAAGGCGCGGTGAGTGCTATTGAAGAGGACGGTAAAACAGTCCATCTGTGGTTGGCAGGATTACCTCCACAAGTGCTGCTATACTACGGAGTTAATTCTCGATTCACCCTAGCAACAACAGAACAATTAGTATTGCGATCGCGCACTGGGTTAACTGCAAAAGCGCAAATTTCCAAAATTGAAGGTGCAAATCCCTTACAAGTTGGGCAACTCGTTCAAGAAGCAGTCCGGGTTTTACCCCGAAATATTAATTTAATAATAGGTTTGGATACTGGATTGGAAAGAATTGAGCGGGTAGATGCCACAAGTGCCTTTGCTGGATTTTCCCATGTATCCACCGTAGTAGCAGGAGAAAAACCTGCTGATTATATATTTGCCAAGCTACAGGAAATTCCCAGTCGTTATGGTTTATTTTCTCTTGGTGGCGAGCTAATTCCCAACACCACCGGGGAAGTAGGAGAAGCAGTGAAATTAACGGTGCAGAGGTTAGCGCCAAAATTATCAACCCTGTTTGCAGCGAAGTTATACCGACTTACACAAAATGAAGGTTCTTCCCGCTTGGCTCTCAAAGCAACCTTAGAAATAATTAGTGACATATCGCCTCGCGTCGTTATGCAGCGCGAAACAGTACGAACTTTCAAAACTGAAACTTCATCAGTACAGACGCGATTAATGAGCCAGCGCGTTGCGGGGGTTCCCCCCGTTGTAGCGACTGGCGTCGCGTCTCTCCCCACTCCAATTGTGCCTATCGGTAGTCGAATGCAATATCGAGTGGAAAACCAGAGCGATCGCCCAGTATATTTAATCTTGCTGGGATTAAACAATAATCATACAGCAGTTGCCTTCTACTCTTGGCAAACCCCCGAAGAACCAAACACTGCCGACACCAAGCCCCTCCTTAAAGAAGTTGTCATCGCCCCAGGTGAAACCCTCACCCTACCCCAAACTAATGGTGCTTCCCAATGGGTGATTTCAGGGCCAGCTTTCCTTTACGAACAACAACTGATTTTTAGTACTGCCCCCTTTAGCGAAACTCTCGCCGCCTTGAGCACTGCTAAGTATTCCGCAGCTGAAGAAGGGCCGATTGGGCCATTGTTGAATCCCTTAGACGTTGCACATGCCTTGCTACAAGACTTACATAACGCCAGCATCCTCAAAACGGAGATGAACGGCACAGCAGCCGACTCATATATATTGAATGTGAATAATTGGGCAAGTCTTAGCTTTAGTTTTCAAGTAGTGTAAGTTAGTTTGATATCAAGTCCGCTTAATCACTTACGATTATTGGTGCTGATTTAGCAAGACATCAAAATGTTTAACCTTAGTTTCTGGTTCAATAAGATACTGGTTATCTTTGGGCAGAGGATGTACTTGTTCAATGTCATTGCCAGCAAAGGCACGAATAGCATCCCTTGAATTCCAATAAGAGATGACAATAAACTCTGTAATTGTCCCATCAGTACGACGAAATACTTGCGCTCCTACATTACCAGGAATCGATTGGATTTTCTTGATTCCAGCTTCAGTTAAATATTTATAATATTCGTCTGCTTTATTCGTGGGTGTTTGACCATGCCAAATACGTGCAACTACTGTTTTGGTTTGGGTAGTGCTGCCATTAATTTTAGATGGAACTGCATCATGCTCAGTCTGTGCAACTGCTAGCAAAGGTAAGGAACCAAGTAATAGTGTAGCTCCAATAAATATACCGAAAAAATTTTTTCTCATTGTAAAGCTATGCTAAAGTTAGCAAATTTTAGCGATGATATTTTTTTCATAACATCTGGCTCACAAAACAGAATACAAGATATTGGTTGCGGTGGCAAAGTGGATTTCGATCGAGTAGGAGTATCGGCTTTGTCACGCCCAATCAACCCTCAAAGATTGCGATCGCACCCCGTTGTCCTCACTCCTCTGTCGGTTGTAAGGAAGTCACTTCATACGACAAACCAAACACAGGAGGCTACTGGTTCTACTGCGATTACAAAGTGCAAAATCTGAATGGCACGCTTGTAAAGGTATCGGGGGTAGGGTGTGGGGTATAGAAAATTAAGAAGAGTAACGTTTATTTGACACTCTCAAATGTAATGTTTATTAACACTACAACACCCCAAAATCACTACGATCAAGGGTTAGCGCTTTACAAGCCTTTAGTTGTACTCCTATTGATTATCAGAAGTATTCAACTTGAGTATTTTCCTTATACTATAAATCCGAAAAAATCTCAATTAAATTCAGTCGCCAGCAGGATGAAACTCAGCACAATTTTTCTTAGACTTGTCAATAAGCCTTATAAACAACCTGGAAACAGCGTATGCCTCTTCACAAACTTGAAAATTTTGACCCAAACTATCAAGAAACTTTTGGACAAGACGACGTTAAAGCTCTGGATCTTTATACTAAGGGAGGAGACAGAGTTGGCTCAGTGGCTGATGTTTTAGTTGATGATGATGGTCATTTCCGGTATTTAGTTATTGATACAGGCGTAGATTTTTTTGGTAAGAAAATTTTACTACCAATTGGTCTTTCCAGGATAGACTATCCTGCAAGACGCGTTTATGTTGATGGATTAAGTAAACATCAAGTAGAAGGTTTAGTCGAGTACAAAGAAAGCATGGTGGTCGATCGTGATTACGAAGAAAATGTCCGTAGTGTATTTCGTTCTCCAACCAGCGGTGTAAGTTACGATCGCGATACATACAATTACCAGACAGAACCAGCTTTATACGGGTTGAATGAGCAATCTCATCAAACTTTTAAACTCTATGAAGAACGATTAATTGCCAGCAAACAACGCATCAAAACCGGAGAAGTATCGGTTGGTAAGCACATTGAAACAGATACTGCAAGCGTTACAGTACCTATTCAAAAAGAACGGGTTCTGATTGAGCGAGTTGTGCCAACAGAAGCAGGAAAGGTTGTAGATCCCAATGAACTTAAGTTCCAAGAAGGGGAAGTAGCACGCATAGAAATATACGAAGAAACGCCTGAGATACGTAAAGAAGCCTTTGTGCGTGAAGAAGTCCGGGTTAAGAAAGTAGTAGAACAGGACATTGTGGAAACACAAGACACCATTCGTCGAGAAGAGTTAGATGTTGATACTGCGGGTAATTTACATGTGCAAGAAAGTGGTAGCACTACACATGAAGCTATTTAAGTAGCAGGTTAATAAATTTGTTTGGTAGATTTATCTGAAATAATCATGCAGGCAAAGTTAAATTTAATCTCTGCCTGTGTTTTTTTATTTAACAACAATATTCCCGACTTTTATAAGAAGTCGGGAATATCAAGGTTTAAAAAAATTATATCTTGATAAACCGTGCAGAGATAAGTAGGTCGGCGTCAATAATCATCGTTGGGATAAGGCAGGGTGCAGAGGAAAAGAGGGATTGAGCTTTATTTACTTTTCTTCACACTGTTTGATTTTATTCTGCCGACTTACTTACGAAATTTTGCGGTGAGCCAATATATCCAGCAAATTATATGCACCAAGGCTAGACATGTTTTACAAAAAGTGAGATTCTGCCAATTTCGCGTCTTGTCTTTATATGGCATCAAAAACCTCTATAACTTTTGATTATTTATGTCTGGAAATAATTCTTTCGACAGAAGGAGGTAAAGAACTCAATAAATGTTTAGTCTAGTTATTAGGAAATGAAGAGAAAATTTTTGAGTGAGGTTAAAAAAAATATAATGGTTCTTTACAAATTAGAAGATTTTGAGCCTAGCTACCGTGATTCCTTTGAAGGTCATGATATTAAGGGGCTTGGGGTTTATACACAAGGAACTGATGAAAAAATCGGTACTGTTAGTGATGTTTTAGTTGATGAAGAAGGTCATTTTCGCTATTTAGTCGTTGACTTAGGCTTTTGGATTTTTGGTAAAAAAGTATTACTACCACTTGGTCGTGCTCGTGTTGACTATAACACCGATCGCGTTTACACAATTGGCTTGACTAGAGAGCAAGCAGAAGATTTACCTGAGTTCAATGAACGCCAAAGCCTTGATTACGACTATGAAGAACGGGTGCGTGGGGTATATCGCCAACCCGTAGACTCCACCAGTGCTGTGGAAGCATCAGCACCTGTAGATACAACCTATCAGGCAGCGGCGGCGACTACGCCAACTTCCGATCGTGATAGCTACAATTACGAACATGAGCCTTCTTTATACGGGTTAAATGAGCAAGATCATCAAACTCTGAGATTGTATGAAGAACGGCTGATTGCTAGCAAGCGACGCCAAAAAACTGGAGAAGTAACGATTGGGAAGCATGTTGAGACTGATACTGCACGAGTTGCAGTGCCAGTAGAAAGAGAACGAGTTGTGATTGAGCGGGTAACTCCAGCAGATGCAGGTACTGCCGTTTCTGGGCGCGAAGCAGACTTCCGTGAAGGCGAAGTTGCTCGCATAGAAATCCACGAAGAAACTCCTGAAATTCGCAAAGAAGCATTTTTGCGTGAAGAAGTCAGAGTTAGAAAAGTGGTAGATCAAGAGACAGTTGAAACTCAAGAAACTGTACGTCGTGAAGAGTTAGATGTGAATTCTGGTAATCTTCCAATTGAAGAACGCTAACTAAATATAGTCATTAGCTAGTAACTAATGACTAATAATTAATTTGATACAGTACAGGTGGAGCTGTTAAATTAGCTTTACCTGTGCTTGCAATAGTTGATACCAAGTTAGATTTTAGATTGCGAATATTCCTCAGAATATGGGTTAGATAAATACATCTGCCGCAAGCATTTTCTAAATGGGATTAAAACGCTCGATACATTTAATTTAGCTAAGTAAAACGTAGTTCATATTTGCATATGAAAAGCCAACCGATGACAAAAAACATTGGACAGGCAAACTCTGATTCCACTAGCACATCATTAGCAGATTTAAGAAAGAAGGTGAAGAATTTTGCTGTGTTTGATGGGCAAGGTCAGCTAGTAGGAGTAGTTCATGACTTAATTGTGGATGCTAATCGCCGCCTAAACCTAGTTATATCTAATCAGGCGAATCAAGGAACTCTAGAATATGGTCAGCAGTTAGCCGATAAAGCTCCTTCTCTATTTCGATTGCAGAGCCAGAGAATAAAAAAAATCGACAAGCCGACTAAATCTGTTTTCATAGACTTAAACAAATCAGAAATCGAGTATATGCCTGAATATTTAGAAACAGAAACGCCAGGCGATGCCTATCAAGGAGCTGCTCCGCATCTACGCACACGATCGGAAAATTCAACTGAGCAAGTAGACAATTATCAAAGTACAAATAGCCCAGTTGAGCCAGTAAATTTAGAAGAAGTTACCGAAGAACAGATTATTCGCCTGCTAGAAGAACGCTTAGTTGTTGAAAGCAGGAAGCGTAAAATTGGTGAGGTGATTGTTCGCAAAGAGATTGAAACCCGGATGATACAAGTTCCTGTCCGGCGTGAAAAGTTGATTGTGGAACAAATTAGCCCAGAACACAAACAACTCGCAGAAATTGATTTAGGACAAGAGGAAATTTCTGGCGTTGACTGGACTCAAGTAGAAGGGCTAGAAGTTACAAATTTTGGCAGCGGTTTAACCGTAAGCGGTGAATTTAGCTCGCCTAAAACTGCCAGTTTATTGTTGAATGCGATCGCACTAGAGCAAAATCACGGCTGCAAGCAGGTGCGAGTGACCATTGCTGTTGAAGATGAGTCACAACAGAAAAAATATCAGGAGTGGTTTGACCGCTGTTCTCAAGGTCAATCACTAAAGTCGGAAAAATAAGTTTCTAGCAGATTAATTTAGTAGGGTGGGCATTGTCCACCCTATTTTTTTGTTGATTTAAGAAAAGAAAGGTGAAATTTCCGCGCACTTGTGGCTCAGTGTAATGTCTCCAAAGCAACTTAATTTACAATACTAAGCAGTTGCCGTTCTTTTGGCTACTTGCAATGAAATTTCGACTGAAGAGACTTTCACCGAAGAAACGACAGCATCTGATTCCACCTATTCAGATTCATGTTCGAGATGGAAAATTTGAG
Source organism: Nostoc sp. (assembly GCF_036917095.1). Classification (GTDB taxonomy): domain Bacteria; phylum Cyanobacteriota; class Cyanobacteriia; order Cyanobacteriales; family Nostocaceae; genus Nostoc. The sequence goes on along the minus strand of NZ_JBALFH010000014.1, from coordinate 277,543 downwards.
ATTATGGGTATGGGTCTATGGTATTCCTACTGGCGCGATCCCTACCATTTGCTGCTAACGATTCCCTGGACTGGCTTTCTGATCCTGATTTGTACTTTCTATATAACTATTAATGCTCTATTTGCCCTAGCTTACTTGATAGGAGGAGATTGCATAGCCAACGCCCGACCTGGCTCTTTTTTAGATGTCTTTTTCTTTAGCGTGCAAACCCTAGCATCCATCGGCTATGGGGCAATGTATCCTAAAACAACTTACGCCAACATTATTGTCACCATTGAAGCAATGATCGGTTTGGTGGGAATTGCTGTGATGACGGGGCTAGCGTTTGCTCGGTTCTCCCGACCCACTGCCCGCGTGCTATTTAGCCGTGTTGCTGTAATTACATCTCATAATGCGATGCCAACTCTCATATTTCGCACCGCTAATCAGCGTCGCAATATGATTCTTGAGGCGCAGATGCGAGTCTACTTGATGCGTGACGATATAACCCTAGAAGGGCAATTTATGCGTCGGTTCTACGATCTCAAGCTGCTGAGGAACCAAACACCTAGCTTCACCTTAAGCTGGTCAGTGATGCATGTTATTGATGAGTTTAGCCCTCTATATGGAATGACACCAGAATCTTTAACCCAGACAAATACTATACTGATCGTCTCTTTGAGTGGTATTGATGAAACGGTTGCACAGGTCGTCCATGCCCGTCATAGTTATGGTGCTAATGAGATTTTGTGGAACAATCAATTTGTCGATATCTTCCACCACGCACCCGATGGACATCGCTACATTGATTACAACCGCTTCCACGATGTTTTGCCTTTAGATGAAAACAGTTGAAATGCCTGAAATTTACTCGGCAGTCTGATTAACTGCGGTTTGTAAGGGTTTAACGACAACCCGACCATTTTCAACCACAGTGCAACTTTTAACCATGCTCTTGCTGGGCTTAACTGGCACATCCTGGCACTGATTTTGGTGGGAGATATTTTGCTCCTGTTGTTGATTGAGGACGACAACACAACAGGCGCAGGAGGCTAAGGACATATAAAATATTTTGATCTCTATATTTATTATCGCGCTACTGATGCTGTTTGTGCGAAAAATTTGCTACTTATATGTTTTGATATTCAGCACAATAGGTATGGGCACACAGCTAGCTCTGCGCCCCTATGATCCCGAAATTTAATTTAGTGTCGGTTTAAAGCGTATATGCGAAACTATGAATGTAAGTACTTGCTTTCTTGTGCTTGTAACCTGTTTGATATATCTAAACCAAGTAAACAGGAAAGCGGTTATAGATCCCGCTCCGCTTTCCTCTCTGCTCAAACTTGTTTGCCAGGGTTAGACAGTGGGTTTTTATAATGAAAAAATTTTTCAGATACCTGGGTTTAGGTTTGCTATCGACGTTTTTGACTGCTACTCCTGGATTGGGAGCTGAACGCATTAGCTTTTTTTACCCCCCCTTTGGGGAATTTTCCTTGTCCGTGGACTCGCTAGAAACTTTTGCGAAAGTTGGCAAAATCGATCGAGATTTTTCATTTTATGCTAGCCGTGCTACTCCTGAACAACTCGCTCAACTGCGGGATCTGCTCCAGCAAAGGTTTAATATCACTCCTACACTAGTATCTCAAGTTACCTACTCACCCGTAGGCGAGCAGGTGATGCAACGGTTGGGAGAATTACTCCTCACTGAGTCTCGAAAGAACGGCTTCTATGCGATACGTGCCTCTTTGATTTTGGCTGCTGCCGATCGAGAGGGTTTAACGGTTGTGAATTTGCTGCGGAAATTTCCTAGCAATACTGTGCGGGTGAATTTTACCGAGGGGTTAAAGATAGTCGATGACTTGTCACAATTGCTCAAAAAAAGGGATGAAGTTGTTGCCTCTCTTCAAAAAGAAGCGATCGCTGAAGCAGCCAATTCAAAAATTGACTTCTCACAACAGCCAGATTTGCGATCGCCAGGAGAATTCAGCTGGCAGAAAAAAAGCTTAGAGCTAAATGACATTTCTCGCAATCGCCGTTTACCCGTGGATATCTATTTGCCGAAAGCAGGTTCACAAAGCACTAAAGAACAGTCTTCGCTTCCCTTTCCCCTGATTGTAATTTCTCATGGCGTAGCCTCAGACCGCTCTACCTTTGTCTACCTGGCTGAACATCTAGCATCCTATGGTTTTGCTGTTGCGGTACTAGAACACCCTGGTAGTAATTCCCAACGCTTTCAACAATATTTTGCAGGTTTAGCCGGGCCGCCAGACGCAGCAGAATTTGTCAACCGACCTTTGGATATCAAGTATCTCCTCGATCAACTCCAGCGTCTAGACAAATCCGATCCTACCCTCCAAGGAAAACTCAATTTTCAGCAAATTGGCGCGATCGGTCACTCCTTTGGCGGTTATACCGTTTTGACTCTAGCAGGAGCAAAGATTAACTTTGACCAACTCAGGCAAGACTGTAATCCCAATAATTCATCTTTTAATTTGTCGCTTGTTTTGCAGTGCCAAGCAATTGAGTTACCCCCAAGCAATTACGAATTCAAAGACGATCGCATCAAGGTCATCATAGCGATTAATCCAATTGACAGCTCAATTTTGGGTGAGAGCGGAATCAGCCAAATTAAAATTCCGGTAATGCTGGTAGCTGGTAGTCAAGATATTTTCGCTCCACCCGTATTTGAGCAAATCCGCCCCTTTACCTGGCTTTCTGACCCCAATAAATACCTGGCTTTGATTGAAAACGCTACCCACTTTTCGGCGATCGCAGAACCTACTCCTGAAAACGATGTCTTACCTGTGCCACCTGCCTTGCTAGGCCCCGATCGCGCTCCTGTTTATTCCTATCTCAAAGCCCTGAGTGTAGCTTTTTTGGAAACCCATCTTCTCAATCGCCCTGAATACCGCTCCTATTTGCAGCCTTCTTACGCCACATTCATCAGTAAACAGCCGCTTAATCTCAATATTTTACAGTCGTTGTCGCCAGATCGGCTCAATCAAATTTGGAATGAGTCAACTGTCCAGTCAGCCAAACCATCAAAACCTCAACCTATCCCTACCCACCCGTGAGAGTTTAAGGGACTTGTGTTTTTTGGCAATAAGGGGAAAAGGTTGACTGTAACGCAGTTAGTGAATTTTTGTAAAGAATTTGCCGACTCTGCATAAAACTTGTAAGCCGAACTGATAATTCAACAGACACTACGCTGTCCACTTATTGGGGAGGTTTTTTTATGAACTTTTGTAAAGAATTGCTGGCTCTGCATAAAAGCTGCGATCTGAACCGATAACTCAACACAGACTAGGCTATGCACTTATCAGGCAGGATTATTTTATAAACTTTTGTAAAAAATTTGCCAACTCTGCATAAAACTTGTAAGCCGAACTGATAATTCAACATCGACTGCACTGTGCAATTATCAAGGAAGATTATTTTATGAACTTTTGTAAAGAACTGGCTGGCTCTGCATAAAACTTGTGAACCCAACGTAGAGGAAACAGTACTAGCTTGACGAACTTCAATAAGTAAACAACTTAATGATTGCGGGTGAAAGTTCAAGATGAAAAAAGTGTTTAGATTAATTGAAAAAGAATCAGTCAAATTTGCTCAATTACCCTTCTTTGAGTTTTTAGTGAATAAAAGCATCGATTCTATACAAAAATTATCTTTTGCTCCTTGTTTTGCACTTTTGATCGTGGGATATGCATACTTAAACAAGTTTGTTTGCTTACAAGCTCCAACAGTTAACCCAATTCAATATATTGTTAACAAACAAATCCGCGAAGAAGGGAATCATTCAATATGGTTTTTAAAGGATTTACAAGACTTATTTAACCAATTTTTAAATCTCACTAACTCTTTAAAATTTAATCTGAGTGCTCAAACAGTAATTTGTAGAAAAACAATTTATAAACTATATCGGCGAACTTTTCAAATTAATCCAATTTATAAGCTATTAGCTATTGATTCAATAGAAACCATCTCGAATATTTTTTTATCAATAACTGCACCAGTCGCTCAACAATTAAAAGTTATTACTAATCGAGAGTATCCGTCTTTTGCAAATCTTCATTTACTCGCTGAAAATAACCATAATATTGATTCTTCTGAAACAAAAAATTTTATTGCAACTATGCATTTAGCAGAAGATATTCGCAAGCAGAGCTGTAAATTAGTTAATAAAACTTTTGAACTGTTTATAGCCTTGGTAGATATACTTATTAATTTTGCTGAAGAATATAAGATTAAACAATTATTAACTCGGAGTTTCGATGGCTCCAACTTTGCTCGATTACTCTGCGGGAACTTATAGTTGGGGTTTAAATCCTCCGCAGTCGCCACAACGGGGGGAACCCCCGCTTTAACTTACAAATCTGTTAGCAGCCTTGCTTTTCTCAGAATGAATGTCAACAGGGTTTCTTTTTTGGAAATGATCTCAGCTGTAACTTCCATCCCTGATTGAATCGGATATAATTTACCGCCCCTGTTTAAATTAAGTTTCTCTGCCTCAATTGTCACCTCATAGTAAGGCGCAACTGGAACATTACCGTTACCTTGAGATGTAATGGCGTCAGCACTAATACTTCTGACAGCACCTTTGAGGACACCATAATCTGGGTACGGATACGCAGAAAGCCGCATTTGTACTTCCCCCTCTGGACATTTTGTTACTTGTGCAATTTTACACACCTGCACTTTGGTAATATCCGCAGCAGCAACACGAGCTTTGATCAGGAGAGGGGCATTGTTAGGAGCAATTTGAGCGATCGCATCTCCAGCACGGACAACTTGTCCAGTATTTCTTAAGTCTAGTTTGAGAATAGTACCAGCCTCAGAGGTACGAATTATAGTTTTTTGGAGTTCCGTAAAAATTTGTTTAAGTTCTTGTTGAGCGCTACTAATTTGATTTTGAATTTCAACTTGACGTCTGATGATTTCCTCTTTCTCTTTGTTTAATTCTGCAAGAGTAGACTCACCCTTTGTGAATTCTTGGGAAATTCGTTCTTGTGCGATCGCCACATTAGCATCACTGGGATTAAGTCCAGCTTTAGCATTTTCGAGTCTAGCAGTAGCAGCTTTAAAAGATTGTTCTTTTTCTTTAATTTGGAGAACAGCGATTGCCCCTGTATTTCCCAACTGTTGATATCGCTTCAGTTCCTCTTTAGCTAATTCAACACTCGCTTCTATTTCTTGTACTTCTGACAGAGTAGTGATTTTTTTATCTCGATAGTCTCTCTTGTTTCGATTTAAGTCTGCTTTTGCAGATGCGATCGCTTGTTGCATTGCATTGGTTTCAGCAGTCATTTGATTTTTTAGCGCTCGGAGTTGTGCATCAATCTGCGCTCTTTGTAAAAGATTCTGCTGGATATTTCCGAGAATTTGGGTTTTTTTACTTTGCAATTGGGAGTTATCGATGAGTGCGATCGTATCTCCTTTTTTCACAACTTGATTTTCTTTTACCTTGATGCTGATGACTGTTCCCTCAGCTGCGGATTGCACTAACCGTATTTCTCCGGTTGGGCGAACGGTAGCATCAGCTTTGACTATTATGTTGTATTGAATGACACTAGCAAGTCCGAAGGCAGTACCAACACTTCCAATTAAAAAAATTCCTCCCAACTTTGTCCAGATGCTGACTGGTGGAATATATTCGTCGTTTTCGACTAGGCGGAGAAAGTCTGGTTGAGGGTCAATGAACATGAATCTTAAATAACATTTTGGTTGTGTAAATAATCTAGCAAAAAAAATCTACCTAGCGTTAGCGCAACTACCAAGTTTTAGGGATATCCAAAAAATAAAATCTCTCTTCTGTTTCAATCATATTTTTTGCAAAACTCCCATATTTTTGGTGTTTTCCCCTTGCAGGGCAAAAGCTGTCGCTTTTGCTTCGATTACTGATAAGTGCCTTGACTATACGGATTTTAGTATGTAAATACAAGGTTTATATACAGCTAAGTATAAATAACAATTAGTCCATTCTAGTACGGTTACTAAATCTTTATAATTTTCATCTAAAATTTTATCCCTTCTTTATTTATTGACAAACTCTTTGTATAATCAATGAAAGCTTTTTCCCATTAATCAATAATTAAGCAAACTTCAGTGGTTTTATATTAAAAGAAATTATATACATTCCAATTCTGTTTGTATCTATTAGTTAAACGTTAAGTACTCTTACGTAAAATCACTTATCCGTAAAGGCAAGATACAAGTTTTGAATTTTAGAAAGCTATTTAAGTACAGTTTGTATAAACATATAGTCAATCAAATAGGCTATGCCTTTGATTATAGGCATTTGGGTTGCTTTCCCAGTATTAATACGTAATAAGTTTAACTTATATAGTTATCGTTGAAATCAGGATTTTACATTTTCATGTTTATATCAACATATATATTGATGCCTATAATTTTTGATAAATCAGAACTTATTTCTAATTAAATTTGTATAAAGAACAACCATGTAGTATCTTCACTAAAAGTGTGTAATACATATATCTTAAAAAATTAGTTGCTTGACCTATAGAAGAAGAGTCGTATAATACTTTTAGCGGAACAAAAAAGTAACTAAAGATACTCTTTAAATGTTTATGTTTATTACTTTGAAGTGACGCGATTTTAATCCCAACAATCAAACGAGAACTAAGATTATGGAAAGCACATTGTTCACGACAATAACCCCCAACGAAGAAGCCAATCTTTCTGGTGGTACTTCTAAGAGTATTACAGCGCTAATCTTAAGTATCAAGTCTTCCGTTGCTAAGAACACAGTTACTCAAACAGCTACTGGCGGTGCTGGTGGTAATGGTGGTGCTATCACTATAGGCGGCAAAGGAAAAGACTCAGCAGTTGTGATAGTTGACGCTAAATTTAACTCATCTGGTGGAAAAGGTGGAGACGCAATCAACTCCTCCGATAACGCGGTTGGTGCAGGTTAAGTAAACTCTTATATGGCACTTAGGCATCATGTAAAAATAAGTTGTACAAATTGAATCTGGAATAAGCACTGAGCTGAACTTCCCCATCAAAAATGTTCAAGTTATTTTTGCAAGAGTCCTGATTTAGCGCAGCTTCATTTCAACTATCAAACTAAGCGAGAACTAAGATTATGCAAAGCACATTGTTCACAACATTAACCCCCAACGAAGAAGCCAATCTCTCTGGTGGTACTACTCCTGCTAAGGTCGCTACTCTCAAGTTGACAATTGCAAATATCAAGTCTTCCGTTGCTACAAACAAAGTTACTCAAACAGCTACTGGCGGTAAGGGCGGCAATGGTGGTGCTGTCTCTATAGGCGGCGGCAAAAGCTCACCAGTTGTGATCATTGGCACTACTATTAACTCATCCGGTGGAAAAGGTGGAGACGCAATCAACTCCTCCGACAACGCTGTTGGTGCAGGTTAAGTAAACTCTTATATGGCACTTAGGCATCATGTAAAAATAAGTTGTACAAATTGAATCTGGAATAAGCGCTGAAGCTGAACTTCCCCATCAAAAATGTTCAAGTTATTTTTGCAAGACTCCTGATTTGGCGCAGCTTCATTTCAACTATCAAATTAAGTGAGAACTAAGATTATGCAAAGCACATTGTTCACAACATTAACCCCCAACGAAGAAGCCAATCTCTCTGGTGGTACTACTCCTACTAAGGTCAGTGCTCTCAAGGTTACACTCATAAATATCAAGTCTTCCGTTGCTACAAACACAGTTAAGCAAACAGCTACTGGCGGTAAGGGTGGCAACGGTGGCGCTATCACTATAGGCGGCAAAGGAAAAGACTCAGCGGTTGTGATCGTTGACGCCAAAATTAACTCATCCGGTGGAGCTGGTGGAGATGCAATCAACTCCTCCGATAACGCGGTTGGTGCTGGTTAGGTAAACTCTTATATGGCACATTAGGCATCATGTAAAAATAAGTTGTACAAATTGAATCTGGAATAAGCACTGAAGCTGAACTTCCCCATCAAAAATGTTCAAGTTATTTTTGCAAGACTCCTAATTTGACGCAGCTTCTTTTCAACTATCAAACTCTTTTCAACTATCAAACTAAGCGAGAACTAAGATTATGCAAAGCACATTGTTCACAACATTAACCCCCAACGAAGAAGCTAATCTCTCTGGTGGTACCAATAAGACCGATATCAAGATCACAGCCCTATTGAAGAAGGTTGCCACTGCTAAGAACACAGTTACTCAAAAAGCCACTGGCGGTGCTGGCGGCAACGGTGGTGCTGTCTCTATAGGCGGCGGCAAAAGCTCACCAGTAGTGATCATTGGTACTACCATTAACTCATCTGGTGGAGCTGGTGGAGACGCACTCAACACCTCTGATAACGCTGTAGGTGCAAGCACTTAGGTAAATTCTTAGGCGGCGCTTAGGCCTCATGTAAAAATAAGTTGTACAAATTGAATCTGGAATAAGCACTGAAGCTGAACTTCCTCATCAAAAATGTTCAAGTTATTTTTGCAAGGCTCCTTGTCTGACGCTGCTTATTTTCAATGGCTTCTTGTGTGGCGCTACTTCTTTTCAACTACTATCAAACTAAGCGAGAACTAAGATAATGGAAAGCACATTGTTTACAGCATTAACTCCCAACGAAGAAGCCAATCTCTCTGGTGGTAACAGCAAAAAGACCACCAAAAGCAGTAGCGCAAAGAGTTTGCAATTGGCCTTAAGTTTCTTAAATCTTTCCAGTTCTAGTGCTTCCAACAGCGTTAGTCAAGCCGCTACTGGCGGTGCAGGCGGCAACGGTGGTGCTATCTCTATAGGCGGCGGCAAAAACTCACCGGTTGTGATCATTAACTCTAAAATTAACTCATCCGGTGGAGCTGGTGGAGACGCAATCAATTCCTCCAATAACGCCGTAGGCGCTTAGGTAAACTTATGAGGTTTAAGTAGAAGGGTAATAATAAAAGTAAAGACAGGACAACCGCGTCTTTACTCAGATGAGACACCGCACGTTAAACAATTTACTCTCTTGATGCAGGTTAAGTTGCTTTTGTACGGAACTAAATTGCTAATCGGCTTTATCTCATAAGTCATTAGCTAAGATACTTTGCTTAGGAGTTATCTTAACATCCGTTTATTGCTACCCACCTACTTTACTTCAACAAAGTTAACGAGATTATATTGATGGTTGCTATTGGGCAATCATCAATATGGTTGTCTGTAGCGCTTTTTTCTAATACTGCTCATCTTTGAGTAATCAAGTAGTGAAATAAGCGCTGCTACTAGAAGAATCGACCATATCCATGTTTAATCACTCTCGGCTAGAGTAAAAGCTAGAACCCTTTTCTATTCGGGGTTTTATCAAAATGCGATCGCTAAATCCCTGGCTAAATAGCTAAATCTGTCTTTCGGCATTTAGTTTTGATTATTTTCATTCCAGAGTGATTAAAGAGGGATATCGATCGCAGTTTACGAGTTTGCAAAAGTATAGCGAAAGTCTTTCTACAGAACTTACTCAAAAGTAGCAAGTAAGTCTGTCTAAAGGTTGACATACCAAAAACTGCCCATGTTTTTCTGTTGATAAGTAGGTTGATGTAAATAAACCTAACTATGAAACAACAAGTACAATCAAACCCTTACGATTGTTTCGTATCATTGGCAAGGACAGAGTAGGGATTATTTATAGATTTCTACTTACTAATAGAAAATATAAGCATTCTGGTACGTGCTAGCTCTTGTTATTTCGAGTTTAGGCAACTTTCTATAAAGTTCAAAACTCATAATTAGCAAATGAGGTTAACTAGAATCATGAAAAGCACTCAAATCTCTCCAATGTTTATCTCCCTGACTGAAACTGAAGAAGAAAAGCTCTGTGGTGGTGAAAGCCTAGTGGTTTCTAAGGGAGCGTATATTAATAACGTTGTTAAACTCAAGGGAGAACCTGGCAAAAAAGGAGTAAAGAAACAAACAGTTCAATCAAGTTCAGTTGAATCAACTGTAAAAGTTGTGAAAACTAGCAAAGACGTAAAAATTCCAGAGTTAAAAGCTCTACTCTCCCTATTTGACCTATCCTCCCTACTTGATTGGTAGTGATAAGTCAGTGGACATGAATCATTAAAGGTTAGTAGTAAGCCGCGGGAGCCGCTTACTACTAACTATTTAATTAATTTTACATTCTTTAACATAGTTTGATTTATTCTTGTGCAGTTACTTAGTAAAATTAAACTATTGTATTGGTCAAATTTTTAACCACGCAGGGACGAAACCCTGCTATTTTTTTGGGTTTTGTCAAGATGTTATTGGGTAGTGGAGTATAACAATGAAATATCAAGTTGTTGCACAACATAGTGAAGAAGATTGTGGAGCTGCTTGTCTTGCTTCCGTTGCCAAACATTATCGGCGTAACTTTACATTAAATCGTATCCGGGAAGCGGTAGGCACTGGGCAACTTGGAACGACATTGTTGGGATTGAGGCGGGGAGCTGAGGCACTTGGTTTCAATGCGCGTTCGGTCAGGGCATCAAAAGAAATATTAGACCGAATGAACCAGGCACCACTGCCAGCAATCATTCACTGGAAAGGCTACCACTGGGTTGTTTTGTATGGTCAAAAAGGCAAAAAATATATAATTGCTGACCCAGCCTTTAACATCCGTTATGTCTCTAGAAAAGAACTAATGGAGGCTTGGTCAGATCAAGTCATGCTTTTACTAGAGCCAGATTCGGTTCGTTTTTATGCTCAACCGGATGATAAAGTCAACGGTATTTGGCGCTTTGCGCGGCGTGCATTGCCTTATGGAGGCATAATATTCGAGGCTTTTCTCTGTGCAATATTTATCGGTCTGCTTTCGTTAACATCTCCTTTCCTGCTGCAAATTCTAACGGATGATGTACTAGTTCGAGGTGATATGCAGCTTCTGACTGGTGTGATTATTGCGGTTGTGGTGATGAATTTGGTGTCAAGTAGTTTGCAACTAGTTCAATCTAACCTGATTGCCAATTTTGCCCAACGGCTTGAATTAGGGCTAGTTCTGGAGTTTGCCAGGACAATCCTGCGGCTGCCTCTGGCTTATTATGAATCACGTCGCAGTGGCGAGATTGTTAGCAGATTGCAAGATATTCAACAAATTAATCAGCTAGTTGCTCAAGCAGTTATCAGTCTGCCTAGCAGCTTGTTTATCGGACTGATTTCTTTGGGTTTTATGGTGTTCTATAGCTGGAAACTCACCATTGTTGCCGCCGTTGTTGCTATTGTGATGAGTTTATCTACGGTGGTTTTCCTGCCTACACTTCAACAAAAAATCAGAAGTATATTGGTCTTAGACGCGGAAAACCAGGGTGTTCTTGTTGAAAGCTTTAAAGGAGCGCTGACACTCAAAACTACTACTGCTGCCCCTCAATTTTGGGAAGAATTTCAGAACAGATTTGGTCGGCTCTCAAATCAAACATTTCGCACAATTCAGATTGGAATTATTAACAACATATTTTCTGGGTTAGTTTATGCTATTGGCAGCGTTAGTTTGATTGGTTTCGGCAGCACCCTAGTTATTAGTAAGGAACTCAGCATCGGTCAACTGCTGGCGTTTAACGGGATGAATGGGAATTTTTTGGCATTCATCGGTGCTGTGCTTGGATTTATAGATGAATTCATGCGTGCCAAAACTGCCACGGAACGCTTAACAGAAGTTATCGATTCCACACCTGAAACTCCAAGCGATAGTAACAAACCCTTTGCTAAAATTTCTAGTGATGCTGATATTATTTGCAAAAACCTAAACTTTCACTATGCTGGCAGGTTAGAGCTACTGGAAGATTTTTCCATCACGGTTCCTGGCGGGAAAGTTGTTGCCCTAATTGGTACATCCGGCTGTGGAAAAAGTTCTCTTGCTAAACTGATAGCCGGATTATATACACCTAATTCTGGCAATATTCGGTTTGGGATTTATAATATGCAAGACCTAGCTCTTGATTGTTTGCGGCAACAAGTTGTTCTCGTTCCTCAAGATGCTCATTTTTGGAGTCGCTCAATTATTGAAAACTTCCGCTTAGGTTCTCCTCACCTCACCTTCGATCAAATTGTCAATGCTTGCCAAATTGCTGAGGCAGATGATTTTATTAGTAAATTACCTGAAAAATATCAAACTGTATTAGGTGAGTTCGGGTCAAATATTTCTGGTGGACAACGGCAAAGACTGGCTTTAGCAAGAGCTATCGTTAACGATCCACCAGTCCTAATTTTAGACGAATCAACCGCTGGACTCGATCCAGTTAGTGAAGCTCAAGTTTTAGATCAACTGTTGTTGCACCGCAAAGGTAAAACCACGATCCTGATTAGCCACCGTCCTAGAGTAATTACCCGTGCTGATTGGATCGTGCTACTAAATCAAGGCAAGTTACAAATTCAGGGGACAGTAGAAGATTTGCGTGCCCAACCAGGAAACCATTTAGACTTTTTAACCCCTTAATTACTCCCAGTTTTAACTAGAGCAATCTTATTTGATTTGTGAAGATTGAAAGCCTTAGATCCCCGGCTTCTTAGAAAAGTCGGGGATCTTTCTGTTCATGAATAGACCTCTTGGATAAAAAAATAAAGAACCCCACCCCGCATTTGCTCACGCAAATGCTCCCCTCCCCGCTTGCGAGGAGGGGTTGAGGGTGGGATGTTAGGGATTTTTGCAAGAGGTTCAATGATTTAAGTTTGCCCTACACCAAGCAAGTCTCAAGCATTCCTTTGATGAACTCAAAGCTAAAGCCAAACAAATTACCATTTATCTTAAAGTTTTGCTAGATAAACATGCTGTTCTAATTTGCATTAAAGGCAATAATTTAACTCTCTTCTATTATTTAAAAGATAAAAATCAGAAACCTTGATTTTAAATAAACCAGTAAATATACCATTGCCATTCTGCGAACTACTTGAGAAACATAAGCGTTGCAAGAATCAACTAAAACCTATATGTATTTTTTATTTCTTAGCTATGACTGAGATATGAAAATTTCCCAAAACAGGGGTTAATTGTCAGGAAATTGAGATATTTGTACTGAGGTATTCATAAAAACTTATTTAATAAAATCTTTTTCATATATATGCTCGTGTTAACAAGTATTAAGAAATCCTTATTAAAGAATATTGCAATACCTTGATTTAATTGCTAACGTGTGTATGACAACGATGCTGATGAGCGCTCGGATCTAGGAGAAGTAAAATCTATGAGCTACATGCATTCAGCCAAGTATGTTAGGCTTTGACGGGATAAAAACGAGATATTTCTGCCTCGTATAGACAATTATGAGGGATTGCAGATTAACCAAGAAATATCTTGTTGCTAAAGGCTTTGTTTGGGTTTGATTTAAATTGCAATTGATTACTTGTCTTACCTTGTGCCGACAAGCAAGTAGCTCTTGATTGTGTCGGTCTGCAATAACTAAGAGTTTGGTAAGGCTTAGATTTTGGAGGATAAAACCAATGAAGATTCAAGGTAAAGTTGCTCTAATTACAGGGGCTTCCCGTGGGATTGGACGAGCGATCGCTCTCGAACTAGCGCAACAAGGCATCAAGCGACTGATATTGGTAGCACGCGATCGCCAAAAGTTAGTTGAGGTAGCTAACGAAATCGAGGCGATGGGTACAGAAACTGCGATCGTGGCATTAGATTTGACGCAGACAATTGAAGTAAATATTGCTGTTGCCCAACTGTGGCGCAATTACGGACAGATTCACCTGCTGGTTAATTGTGCGGGAGTCGCATACCAAAGCTCATTTTTGCAATCTAAGCTGCCTCAAGTTCAAGAAGAACTCTCTGTGAACTTGTTAGGAATGTACAACCTCACTAGCTTGATAGCTCGACGCATGGCCAGCCAAAGGCAAGGGACAATCGTCAATGTGTCGAGTCTGATGGGGAAAGTTGCAGCACCAACGATGGCGACTTACTCAGCAACCAAGTTTGCCATCTTAGGATTTACCCAAGCCTTGCGCCAAGAATTAGCTGAACACAATATCCGCGTCATTGCATTACTGCCTTCCTTGACAGACACAGACATGGTGCGCGACTTAAAATTATTTCGCTGGGTGATCCCCATGACTCCCCAGCAAGTGGCTAAAGCACTCGTCACCGGAATGCAAAATGATTCATCAGAAATTTTAGTCGGATGGCAAAGTCATTTAGCCGTGTTGTGTCAACGCCTCGCCCCTTGGTTGTTAGAGCTAATTTTACGAATAGCAACACCGCCAGCACCAAGCAGACAACGGCTGATTGAAAAACTTATCCCTTCGCGTAGCGTCTCGTAGAGAAGGGGAGACGCCGAGGGCGATCGCTGACTCAACACTCAGCATTCCTGAACAAACTTGTCCGAAATCTTCAGTCTTTTGGCTTTACCCTTGTGCAACAAAGTAACGCTCACAGTGCCAAGAAATGCTAATAAGCTGAAAGTAGAAGTAGATTCAGGAACAGACTTGGAATTCTCAATTTTGATAACTTGTCCAACTCCTGGGCGATCGCCTCGGTTTGTCACGTAAATAGCATTATCAGCACCAATAGTCAAAGCAGTAGGAGACTCTAGTCCATTGCCACTAAGAATAGTTGTGCGAGTCCCATCGGGCGCTATTTTAATCACAGAACCATCTAGATTACCTTTCCAGAGTGACTGATTAGCGTACTGCAAAGCATACAAATTACCCTCAGGATCAAAAGCTAAGTCAGTAAGTTGGGTAAAGCCATCGGTATAGACTGTTGGTTGACCATCAGCACCAACTCGGTAGATTTTTGCTTCACCTTCTGGAAAAGGAAAACCAGTTAATTGGCTAATATAATAAGCACCATCTGGGCCTTTAGCGATATTTGTGGGTACTGCTTGGATTTCAAATGGCGATGACGATGCGCCAGAGGGGAAAATTGGATTAGTTAATGTCTGCCGGGGAATTGTGGCGATCGCCTTTAAATTACTGCCATCAGTACCTACGCTGAGTAACTCATTAGCACCAGTATCAACTGCAACAATATTATTTCCATCTAAAAGAAGAGAGAAAGGATTGCTAATTAGATCGCCTTGGTCAGGATTATTTGCAAGTTCATAATTAGCTAAATCAGCAACACTAGTCCAGGAATTTGTATTGAAATTAGCAGTGATGATTTTTCCTAAGTCAGTGTTACCTAATGTGGCGCGAAATGTGGGATTTGAACCATACCCAATTGCAATATAAGGCTTGCCAGTAGCATCAAATTTGATATCTTGAGGCCCAGAAGTATCAGTACCATCTGATAGTGCTAAAGAAGGAAGTCCTGTAAGTATACGTTCTTGGACACCATTTTCAATTTTGGTGACTGCACCAGTTGTGCCATAACATAAAGATTGGTTTGCAACGCTCGGTGAGGGAACACAAGCTCCATTTCCGCCTGTTCCTGCTTCCGTGACATAGAGACTTCCGTCATTACCAAAAGTTAGACCCCGTGGATTATTAAGACCATCGGCAATTACCGAAAATGATGCTGCCTCTGCTGCTTTCATTCCTGAAGCAGCAATACAAACACTCAAAAATGTCATTCCAAATTGTTTTAGTTTCATTAAACTCCTCCTAAAATCAAATTTGCGTAAAGCATAGAATGGAAAATTTTAACTTGATAAATAATAATATTTAATGTTTATAGTTTCTGGGGATTTTATAGCTTATTTAAAAGAGGGAAACAGATTCAAACCCAGAAAGCCAGATGAAATCTGAATTTCTTAATTTTGAGTTGTATCATACCATTTCCAAAAATCTTTGCAACATAATGAATCGGCTATAGGGGCGTACAGATGTACGCTTATAGCAACAAAATTAAATAGGATTACTGGATATTGTCTAACGCTTTTTATACAAGTGTGAGAACCGAACTGTTGAATTATAGTGCGGGACTACAAGGCGATCGCAGTTTGGATCAATAAATAAAGTTGCAGATCAAAAATTGCTGTGCGATCGCATAATTAGACATACCTTGTTTCGGAGCAACCAGAAATGCTTTCCTTCCCCACGACTCTTACTCCTTTGCCCGAAATCATTGATGGCTTACCGAATATTTCTGGTTGGGAGACAGAGGTTCTCTCTGTAGTTAACCACGAGCAAGCAGTATTTTTACCAACAACAAATATTCGCTTAGAAGACGTAAATGCAGTGTTTGCGATCGCCTTACATATGCACCAGCCAACTATACCTGCTGGACATGGTGGTACGCTCATCAGCAATCTGCAATATATGTTTGAACATCCCAATGAAGGGGATAACCACAATGCCAATCCTTTTGCATATTGTTACAGCCGCATGGGAGACTTGATCCCCGAACTTGTAAATCAAGGTTGCAATCCGCGTGTGATGTTGGATTACTCTGGTAATCTTCTGTGGGGACTGCGGCAAATGGGACGTGATGATGTTCTCGATAATCTCAAACGGATTACTTGCGATCGCACCTACCAACCTTATGTAGAGTGGCTGGGTACAATGTGGGGTCATGCAGTTATTCCTTCCACACCCATAGCAGATATTAAATTGCATATCATCGCATGGCAACATCACTTTGCCGCAATTTTTGGCTGGGAAGCACTAGCGCGAGTCAAAGGATTTTCGCCTCCAGAAATGCACCTACCAAATCACCCCGATGCTCTCTTTGAATTTGTGAAAGCGCTGAAAGAATGTGGATATCGCTGGTTACTCGTTCAAGAACATTCTGTAGAAACAATTAACGGTCAATCTCTTACTCACAAACATTTACCACATCGGCTGATTGCCCGTAATTCTCAAGGCGAAACAATTAGCATTACAGCCTTAATTAAAACCCAAGGTTCTGATACTAAATTAGTTGCTCAGATGCAGCCTTATTATGAAGCGAAGACCTTATCCAAACAACAAATTGGCAGTGTATTTGTACCACCAATAGTTAGCCAAATTGGCGATGGTGAAAATGGCGGCGTGATGATGAATGAATTTCCTAGTGCTTTTAAACAAGCTTGGTGGGATATGGTCAATAACGGTGGAGGAAAATCAGGTGTTGTTGGAGTGTGCGGTACAGAATATTTAGAATTAATCGAAGCTGCTGGATGCAAACCTGAAGATTATCCAACTTGTCAGCCAGTGGGACAACATCAGATTTGGGAGAGAGTTTCACCAGATAATATTCAACCGCAAGCTGTAGAGAATGCCATTCAAGAATTAAAGCAAACAAATTCTAATTTTCATCTGGATGGAGCCTCGTGGACAAATCATATCAGTTGGGTAAAAGGATATGAAAATGTATTGTCTCCCATGTATCAATTAAGCAGTTTATTCCATCAAAAATTCGATACATTGCAAGTTGACTCAGCAGAACCTGTTACCAGACAATCTCATTACCGTAACGTTCTTTTACATAACCTTTTGTTGCAAACCAGTTGTTTTCGTTATTGGGGACAAGGTGCTTGGACTGACCATGCACGGGAAATTTACCAACGTGGTGAAAATTTATTGCAGGTAAGTTGAACTAGAGGCTGGAAGACATATCGATGCTTAAGACTCGATCTTCCTTAAAAATTAGAGAATTAAACCCCCTTTTTTAGGGGGTTGTGTCATTAATACATTGCATATTAGTTTATAAATACGTGAATTTGACGAACCTCTCCCTGCCTTGAACTAAAGTTCAAGTCTGTCCCTCTCCGAGCCGGAGAGGGACAGTTTTGCGTAGTAAAACCAGGGAGAGGTCTTTTGATTGGGCTAATTAAGCGAACATTATATGAGCCGTCGAATTCACGTTATAAATAGGCAGTAAAATGAAAAATATTTATGACATTTGCTGATTTCAAAATCAGTATATGGGCAATTGTTTATTTGAAAAAGTTGTTAATATGTGGGACAATTTCCTAAATATATATTGCTACACCAGAGGTAACAATATTTCAAATTTTGTACCAATACCAATCTGTGAATGGAAATTTAATTTTCCGCCATGTCTGACGGTTATAATTCGATAACTTACAGCTAAACTAGTATTCTTACTATTCTTTGTTTCAAGAGAAAACGACTCCAAAATTTGCTGTTGCAATTCTTGAGGCATTCCAGGCCCATTGTCGGCAATGCGAATTAATATCCAGCGAGAATCTGGTGCATGTGGGTTGCTTGCTTCCTGGGAAATTACTTCTGTGGTAATCTCAATTCGGGGTTTTTGAACAGTCTTTGTATCTTCGAGATGCAACTGCTGTCGCACTGCTTCATTGAGTAAAGTATCTACAACTTCGCTGAAAATATTCATCAAAACCTGGTTTAACTGCCCTATAAAGCAATAAACTGGAGGTAATGGCCCGTAGTACTTGACTATTTCAATTTCTCCTTGAAGACGACTATTAATTAATAAAATAATACTATCTATTGAGGCGTGCAAATCCACTGGTTTGGGATAAAGCTCGTCGATATGACAGAAGTTTTGTAAGCTGGTAACGAGCTTTTTTAATCTTTCCGCTCCGGTACGGATACTAGCAAGCGATCGCGACAAATCTTGTTCTAAAAAATCAAATTCAATCTCTTCTTTAATCTGATTAATTGCTTGGGAAGCTGATGGTAACTCTCGATCGTAAGCCGCTATCAGCTTGAGTAAATCTTGGCTGTAGGTTGAAACATAAGTTATGTTACCCCAAATAAAACCCACTGGGTCTAAAATTTCGTGCGCTACGCCGTCTACCAAACGTCCCAAATTTGCCATTTTATCATTTTGAATCATTTGGGCTTGGCTGCGTTCGTACCGCACCAAATTGTCGATTCCCCGAATTTGCCAAGAAATAATATTCAATTCTTGTACATCTAACAATCTATAAGCACCGGATTCAGTTTGTACTACAATTGGTTCTGCTAATAATTCTGGCGATCGCTTTAAGCTAAGTTGCATCGCAGTTAAAATCGATGTTGTCTCAGCAAGCAGCAACATCGGTATCCGCGCATAGCTGTAGAGAACGGCTAATGGTTGCTGAACAAATAACTCTTGTCCATAAGGGCGAATCAAAAATTCTAGTAGTCGCCGCCGCGAAATCATCCCAACGAACTTTCCCTGTTCTACCAAAATTACTCCTGGTAGCAGGGGATATTTTTCCAAAAAATTAGCCACTTCCATACCAGTGCGGTTGATTTCCACTGGGAAGTTATACATTGGTAGTTCTTCGAGGGTTGAATCTAAATCGAGATCCCGATCGCTACCAAGAGACAAAGATGGTGGTGAGATTTGGTAACTGAATTCTTGTGGCACTAGACACCCTGATTTTTACAAAGACACGTAAACAAGAAATTAATATTTTACATTCTGTCACCCTCTAAATTCGATTTCGGTTTGGGTATCTAGTCGAACTAGCCCTTTCAAGGTGAAAATTGTTCTAATATATTGCATTAAACGGTTGGAAGCAATTGATAGATAATTTCTAATCTGGGTGGAGAATATTTAGAGAGCGATCGCAAGCTAAACTAAAAATAACCTTTACAAAGTGTGCAACCGAACAAGAACGCGAAAGAGCAGAACAGGAACTTCAAAGAGCCGATCCTAGCAGGTCAATTGCGTAGACGCAAAGGGGCTTGTCGTTAGATATCGCTCGGCGTTGAACCAGAAGCTTAATATTTTTCTATGAATTATGAATTACGTTAGCGTAGCGTAAAGCCTTCTCTTCTGCTTCTCCTGTGGTCGTCGCTGCGCGAACAAAGACGCACTCGCGTTCGCTTTTACCGTCTCGTAGAGAACGTCATTACGAATTATGAATTGAAAAGGGGTGGTGTAAAAGATTCATCTGTGGCTTAATTTGTTTAGACACAAATTTTACCGCTACTAGGGTGATCGCGATGACAAATAGACCTCCTTCCGAACCGGAGTCATCCCAAAGAACTGCCCTTGGCTTTGATGAATTTATAGCCATTCTGGTTGCCTTCGCCACTATCGGAGCGATTCTTTTTTGGTCATTGTCCCGCAAGGATTCTAGCTGGAACTTAAACGGGCTACTGTCGCCTTCTTCTACTCCGTCTCCTAGTGTTCAACCAAATCAAGTATTGCCCTCCTCTACTCCCAAGGTAGAACCAAATGCAGTCCCTAGATTCAACGTTTTGCCGTCATCTCCACCTGAGGCTGTTGTTGAACCTAAGACACCTTCATTGCCTACTAACAGCGCAACTTCTTCCCGCACAGTGTTACCATCTGCTGAGGTAATCCCAACTCAATCTCCACAACTACAGACGCCTATACCCTCTTCAGCAGGACTTGAGTCATCAATTGCATCATCAGCATTGCCTTTAGTAACTCCAGCAAAACAAAAATCAATCATTCCGCCGCCAATTGCATTTAACGATGTGCCTGATAACTTTTGGGCCCGGCGTTTTATAGATGTCCTTTCTTCGCGTAGTATTCTCAAAGGGTTCCCTGATTATTCTTTTAGACCAAATCAGCCTGTAAACCGCGCCGAATTTGCTGCTATACTCCAAAAAGCCTTTGACCACGAACCGTCTAAGACTGCGATCGCATTTCAAGATGTACCAACAAAATTCTGGGCAACTCCAGCAATTGACCAAGCCATCAGTGCCGGATTTCTCAAAGGTTACCCGAAAAAAAGCTTCAAACCACAACAAAATATTTCGCGAGTGCAAGTTTTAGTTGCCCTTGTCAGTGGGTTGAATTTGAAAGCACCCACTTCCCCAAATCAGATATTAAGTGTCTATAAAGATGCTAAAGATATTCCAGCTTATGCTAGCAGCAAAATAGCCGCTGCCACAGCTAATGGTCTGGTAGTTAACTATCCAAATCCAGAAATACTTGCTCCCAACAAAGTAGCTACTCGGGCTGAAGTTGCGGCGATGATTCATCAAGCTTTAGTAAAACGGGGCAAGTTGCAGGGAATCCCATCTCAAAACATTGTCCGTAGGCCGCCGCAGGCATCGCCCAAAATATCTCCAGAAGTTTCGCCGACTCCAAAACCCAACCCAAAGGGTAATTTGTCCGCTGGTGGTTCGTCTCAATGAACTTTGTAGGCAATTTTGACAGAAGTCTGAGCACCGACTTCCGGCGCTCAGACTTCACTGATTTGCAATTAGA
This sequence comes from Nostoc sp., assembly GCF_036917095.1. GTDB lineage: Bacteria > Cyanobacteriota > Cyanobacteriia > Cyanobacteriales > Nostocaceae > Nostoc. The sequence continues at coordinate 256,555 of NZ_JBALFH010000014.1, read as the reverse complement.
GCGTACTCCTACATAGGAGCAAACTACGTATAGCGTCTCATAGAGAAGCGATAATCAGTATTAAGCTTCTGGAATTTGTTTACCGACAACTTGTGATTTAAGAGTGGTGATTTCACTAGTTAACTCTTTCCTGGTTGAGGCTTTGAGTAAATAGCGGTAAACAAACCAGGCAGAGTAACCAATGCCGATCAATTCAAAAGTAGGAGCTACCAAGGGGATATCATTCAAAGCATCTAATATTGCCAAGAGTACTTTAACCCCAACAATCGATCCCAAAATTAAACCAACAGTGACCAGAGGTTGCTTATATTGATTAAAGAAGCTTCCCAGATATTCTGGCAATGTTGCTAAAAAGCTAGAAATTTGCTCCCCGTATTTGAGCCATTCGTCTTGAGACTGTGCGGGAGGCTGAAGTTTGGTGATGGTTCCTGTTTGGTTGTTGATCTCTGCCACTGTAGTCTCTTTGGATGCGGTTTCGGTAAATTCTTGTTCTGGCATTTTCACTCCTATAAATTTGACGGTTGAATTTTTCTAATCTGGATAATTACAACCAAAAGGCTGTTGATTAGGTAATACACAAGTGCATTACTACAATTGGGTGAAGGGCACAAAAGGGTTTTGGTGTCCTATAACCATAATTGCCTCCTAATATCTACTGCATCAACTACAAGGTAGAAAGTCAGTAGGAGGATATATATAACTCAGAAGGCACCACGATGTATTATAATCAGCTTTCTGAGTTATATTTTTGAATCAACTGGAATCCTCAGGTTATGATTATCCCATTCCGTGTCATTTGCTCATAATCGTACTAAATCTAAGTACAAATCATGCAAAAATCAGTCCACCTCTCATTTATATAAGCCTAAAAGCCGATTTTATCTGATATTAAAGCTATCTTAAGCCGCGTTCGTCAATTAAGGCATTCGTATTGATATTAATACGTAATAAAAGTTTTTGTGTATTCATATAGACTAGACTTTAGAAGTATTTTATGATATTCGTGCCTGGGGATGAGGGGGATCGGGGAGAAATAACCAATACCCCATGCCCTATGCCCTGTGTCCAACAAATGTCAAAGCTTTTGTTTTTTTCCTGATTGTATTAGTTTTATAAGAAAGCAGTAAGGTAGAGTAGTGGCATCCCTGATGCCAATAACTCATTGCTATCAACTGTATATTCAGGAAAGTGATGTGGTAAGGGGAAGACGGTCGCAGACAGATCCTTAGCGCAGGAAATTATTCCTTACTGCTGAAAAAAGTGAATTCTGTCCGCTCTCAGTAATTATACTTAGTAAAATTGCTATGAAAACCACCCAGATTATATAAGGGTATACGAATAATCTACTAAGCAATGATTTGCTCTTGCTATAAAAGAAGATAATGTAAATGTTAATCACCAATTAAAGTGTTTGCACAGGCTAGACTGATTTAGTGATTTTTGTGGGAAGGCAAGGAGGTTTGAGAAATGCTTTCCTCAAAAGCCAACCCCTATCGACAACAATTCAGAAAGCAAAAAAGTGTCAGCCGAAGAGCGATCGACAGACGAACTCCCAACCATAGAATTTCCCTCACGAGGGAAACTCAAAGCCAGTTCTTGGCGCATCCATCAAAAAATTGGCTATGGGTACTTTGTAGCTATAGGAATTGGCTTTTTTGGCTCACTGACGGGGTTAGTGATCGCCAACTACTACCGGGGGAGGGAAGTCAGGCAATTCAATCAAGCCTATGAACAAGGACAACTACTGAGTAATTATAAAGATGCAGTAGTCGGGGCACAATTACATAGCTCTAACCTAGTTGCTGTATTGGAAAATTCACAACAGCTACAAAGTAAAAAAGCTGAGTTTCTGAAGAACGTTGAAAAAGCCCAGCAACTAGAGTCAAAAATTTCCGGATTTATTGATAGTAAACCTAAAAGACTAGCAGCAACAAGTTCGACTTTACAGACGTTATTGCTAGATTACAAGACTAATTTAAAAGCTTACGTTGACCAAATCGAGGTCGTTTTAAAGAAAATTGACTCCCAACGAGTGCAGTATGAGCAAATTTCTTCTGCCCGATCGCAGCTATTGACAATTATGCGTGGTGAAACAGCCATGCGACTAGACCAGCTTTCTCAAAGCTTGACTAACATCCTGCAAACTGCTGAAAATCAAGAGCAAGAAAGGCAAAGAGCCGTTGAGCAGGCAAAAATAACTGAGCGATTGATTGTAATGATTAGTATGCTGGTTTCGGTGGCGATCGCAGCCATTGTAGCGTGGCGAACCAGTCGAGCGATCGCTGAACCAGTTATCACTGTCACTCAAGTAGCCGAACAAGTTGCAAGAAAATCTAATTTCGATTTGCGAGCACCCGTCACCACTGAAGATGAGATTGGCCTACTCGCCAAATCTCTAAACCGTCTGATTGAGCGAGTATCAGAGCGAACAAAAGAACTACAACAAGCTAAAGAACTAGCCGAAGCTGCTAGCAAGGCAAAAAGCGAATTTTTGGCAAATGTCAGCCACGAATTACGCACACCATTAAATGCTGTGATTGGCTTGAGCCAACTTCTAAAAGACGACGCCACCGATCTTGGTTTAACGGGAGACTTTATCACAGATTTAGAAACAATTAACTCTGCTGGTAAGCATCTACTGCACTTGATTAACGAAATCCTCGACTTGTCAAAAATTGAAGCGGGGAAAATGACCCTCTATCCAGAGACATTCGAGATTGCAACGTTGATTCATAACGTCGTCCTCACAGTCAAACCAGCTATAGAAAAAAATGCCAATGTTTTAGAAGTGGATTTTGACGAGCAACTTGGCACCATGTACGCCGATCAGACCAGGATGCGGCAGGTATTGTTAAACTTACTGAGTAACGCCAGTAAATTCACTACAAACGGCAAGGTGACGCTGACAGTCAACAGAGAAAAGGATGAATTTCGACCAGAAGCTCCTTTGGGCCTCATTACTTTTACTGTAAGCGACACAGGTATAGGTATGTCTCAGCGTCAACAGCAGCAGTTATTTCAACCTTTTACACAAGGAGATACCTCGACTACGAAAAAGTATGGAGGTACGGGATTGGGGTTGGCAATTAGCCGCCACTTTTGCCAGATGATGGGTGGTGAGATTCTTGTTAAAAGTCAGCCGGGAGTCGGTTCTACTTTCAGCATTCGTCTGCCAATGACTGTGCAGGATTGAATGGGGCATTGGGAATGGGGCATTGGTTATTAATTCTTCTCCCCCTGCCTCCCCTGCTCCCTGCTCCCTGCCCCCCCGATCTCCCGAACTAAGTAATGATACTCACCCTCCCTGTATCCAAGTCGTAACGACCCCCGACAATTTTCAATTTGCCAGACTCCACCTGCTCGGTTAAAAGCTGCGATCGCTTCAATCGTTCAATTTGATATTGCACATTTGCCACCACGCCATTCTCAACAGCGTCACCCGGCTGATCCTTGACCTTTTTCAGGGCTGGCTTAATTGCCTGAACAAAAGTACTAATATCACCGAGTAACGATTCGTTTTTTACAGCGGCGGTTACAGCCCCACAACGCTCATGTCCCATCACCATTAGCAGCGGAGAACCTAACAAGACAACCGCATATTCAATACTGCCGATCGCTTCATGTGTAGCAATATTTCCGGCAATCCGAACATCAAAAATGTCCCCAATGCCTTGATCGAAAACAATTTCTGCGGGGACTCGTGAATCCGCACAACTAAGAATAGTTGCAAATGGATGTTGAGCTTGAGCAACTTCCTTCAACCGCAGTTCAGATTGATCTGGGTATTGGGGATGATGCTCAACAAATCGCTGATTTCCCTCTAACAGCTTTTGTAAGGCTGCATCGGGACTGAGGGATTCAGTGGAGGTTGAAGGGATTTCGGCAGCTTTCGCCTGTTCCACCCGCCAGAGTAAATCGCTGGCAGATAGCATCATCCCAAACGCCCCGGTCATTCCTAACTTCAAAAAGTCACGACGTTCCATGAAATGCTTCATTGAATTTATAACTCTCTTACATCGACGCTACACATCTGACAGAGCGAACTTCCATCACATCGGAAACGTAACAAGTACCCCCGAACTTATTAAGGAGTGGTTTGATATTTTCGACAACACGCTTGAGTTGTTCTGGCATACAAAACGCGAGGATGTAAACATTATCAAGCATGGTCATGTCTAAATCTTCTGTCGTTCCTCGTAATCCTTTACCAGCAACATTTCGGATTACGGCATGGTTATGTACGCCTGACTTGTCTAAACTATCTAAAATTTTGGCAAGTTCAAAGGAGTTGGCGATAATTTCTATCTTTTTAACTACGTGCATATTATTACCTCCAGAATAGGTTAATTCCGTAGAGATATAACGGAATTCCCACAATAATATTGAACGGAAATGTTACAGCTAGAGCGGTAGAAACATACAGGCTGGGATTTGCTTCTGGAACAGTCATCCGCATAGCCGCCGGGACAGCGATGTAAGAAGCACTGGCACACAATACAGCGAACAAAAGCGAATCTCCGCGAGGCATACCGATAAATTTGGCGATCGCTAACCCAATGCCTGCATTGAGTATAGGAATTAGTATGGCAAATAAAATCAGGAAAACTCCGGTTTTTTGCAAGTCTTTAATTCTTCTCGCAGCGACTAATCCCATGTCCAGTAAAAAGAAGGTGAGAACGCCATAAAACAACCCTTGAGTAAAGGGTTCTAAGACATGCCAACCGTGTTCACCTGTCAAGACACCTATTAATAGACTACCTACTAATAGAAAAACTGAACTATTAAGAAATGCTTCTTGCAAAACTTCCGGCCACGAAAACTCTCGCTTTCCATCGGCGGTGAATATATTCACCAAAATTAGACCAACTATAATTGCTGGAGATTCCATCAGCGCAAGGGCTGCCACCATGTAACCATCAAAAGCAATGCCAAGCTCAGTTAAAAAAGCGCTAGCTGTGATGAAGGTGACGGCACTGATAGAACCGTAGGTTGCTGCGATCGCAGCCGCATCGTAAGTATCCAATTTCCACTTCAAGATAAAAAAGGTGTAAATTGGAACAACACAAGCCATCATCATTGCTGCTGCGAGTGTTAGAACTACTTCCTGAGTTACACCGCTTTTGATTAGTTCTACACCTCCCTTAAAACCAATGGCAAACAGCAGATACAACGAAAAGAGTTTGGGCATTGGTGCCGGAATTTCTAGATCGGACTTGACAAAAACAGCAATCATGCCTAAAAAGAAAAACAGGATTGGCGGATTCAAAATATTGGATACAATTAAGCTGATATCCATATCCACTCCTCCTTGTATTGGTTAAACCTGAAATTAAAGACATTTTTCATCTTTAAAAATTTAACGGTTGAATCATGATGTACTGTGTATTGTTACCCAATGTCAATTGGGTGCTCAAGGAGTGAATAGTCCTATTGGTGACAATACTCTCGGTTAGGTATTACAGTGTTTTGCAAGCAAATAAACCACGGACTAAGGAACATTGCGGTGTCCCTACGAAAATCTGTAGTTTAATTAACTGAAAATAGCTGTAAGCTCTGTTGACAACAGAACAAGTCAGAGCTTGCCCACCATTTTTATGATGATTTGATTCCCCGTCGCTGATTTTACGACAGAACGCGCAGGAATAACTGGTCGCTAACTTTTCTACGTAAAAAAGTTAACGTATTGTCATGGCAGGCGTTTCAATGCTGCTCGGTTAAGCCTAAAAAATAAAAATATGTAGGTTGGGGAGCCACTGCGTTGCGCGGCTTTCCCGACTTTAAGCAAGTGTGACCAAGTTTCGTTAAGATGTTGTAACCTGGGCAATAGCAACTCTTTATTGATGTGATGCCAGGCGTAGGCGTAGCCCGTCGGAGACATCGCTTTTTCACATCCATGACAACAACCATCGACTTTCTCAGTCACCTTAATCCCAGCCAACGTCAAGCTGTCGAACATTACTGCGGCCCGTTGCTAGTTGTTGCTGGCGCAGGTTCCGGTAAAACACGAGCGCTGACTTATCGCATTGCGAATCTAATTCTCAAACACCGTGTCGATCCAGAGAATATCCTGGCGGTTACTTTTACCAACAAAGCCGCACGGGAGATGAAAGAGCGGATTCAACGGTTGTTTGCCGAACAACTGGCGATGAAACAACACGGTAAGCGGTTGGATTTGTTGACAGAATATCAACAAACACAATTGCGATCGCAAGTTTACAAAAACACGATCAAAGATTTATGGTGTGGCACTTTCCACAGTCTATTTTCTCGCATTCTCCGTTTTGATATTGAAAAATATGTAGACGAAAAAGGACGCAAGTGGAATCGCAATTTCTCTATCTTTGATGAATCAGATGTTATCAGTCTAATCAAAGAAATCGTTAATAAAGAGCTAAATTTAGACGATAAGAAGTTTGATGCTCGCTCTGTTCGCTACGCTATTAGTAATGCTAAAAACCAAGGTTTATCGCCCCAAGAATTTGAGCAAGACCAACCAAATTATCGCGGAAGGGTAATTGGCCAAGTTTATAATTTATATCAAGATAAGTTAGCACAAAATAACGCTCTTGACTTTGACGATCTTATTCTTGTACCTACTAGATTATTTCAACAAAACGAGCAGGTATTGGGTTACTGGCATCGCAAGTTTCGTCATATCCTTGTAGATGAATATCAGGATACTAACCGCACTCAGTATCAACTGATTAATTTATTAGTGACTAATGGCGAAACCAAAAAGAGCGAATGGCAATGGGAAAATCGCTCAGTTTTTGTTGTTGGTGATGCAGACCAATCAATTTATAGCTTTCGCATGGCAGATTTCACCATCTTGCTAGGATTTCAGGAAGACTTTGGCGATGGTTTGGTGGATGATGATACCCGAACGATGGTTAAGTTGGAAGAAAACTATCGTTCTTGTGAAAACATTCTGCAAGCAGCTAATGAACTGATTGAAAATAACACCCAACGGATTGATAAAGTCCTGAAAGCGACGCGGGGGACGGGCGAACAGATTACTTGTCACAAAGCTGATGAAGAACTTGCAGAAGCGGCATTTGTAATTAATCAAATTAGTACTTTAGAACAGCAAAATCCAGAGTTAAACTGGGGTAGTTTTGCCATACTTTATCGGACGAATGCTCAATCTCGTCCCTTTGAAGAATTGTTGGTGAAATATCAAATTCCTTACACAGTTGTGGGGGGAATGAGGTTTTACGATCGCAAAGAAATTAAAGATGTCGTTGCTTATTTAAGAGCGATAAATAATCCAGCCGATACAGTCAGTTTATTGCGAGTTATTAATACTCCCCGGCGGGGAATTGGCAAAACCACTATTGACGCTTTGATGAACGCATCTCAGCAATTAGGGACAACTTTGTGGGAAATCCTCAGCGATGAAACATCAGTTAATACATTAGCTGGACGGGCGACAAAAGCTGTAAATAACTTTGCCGCTACGATCAGCCGTTGGCAAGGACAAGTCGCTACGCTTCCGGTGACAGAGGTTTTGCAAGGAATATTGGAAGATTCTGGTTACGTTCAAGATTTGATGAATCAAGGCACCGATGAAGCCACAGATCGGGTACAAAACGTTCAAGAACTTTATAACGCCGCGCTGCAATTTCAAGAAGAAAATGAAGAAGTTTCTCTGCGAGACTTTCTAAGTAGTGCTGCCCTCAGTTCCGATTTGGATAACTTAAAAGAAGGACAGACAGCCGTTTCTTTAATGACTTTGCACGCTTCCAAAGGTTTGGAATTTCCCGTGGTGTTTTTGGTGGGATTAGAACAAGGGCTATTTCCCGGCTACCGTTCCCTAAGCGATCCTGCATCTTTGGAAGAGGAACGCCGCCTGTGTTATGTGGGGATTACTCGCGCCCAAGAGCGGTTATTTTTATCACACGCGCGGGAACGTCGTTTGTATGGTTCTCGTGAACCTGCGATGCGATCGCAATTTCTCGACGAACTACCAGAAGAATTATTATCTACCAAACGCACGAGTCGTCAAAGTTATACCAAAAGTGCCTCTACTCCTAATGGGAAACAAGACTCAGCCCAGAATTGGCAAGTAGGCGATAGAGTATTACACAAGACTTTTGGTCTTGGTGAAATCACTCACGTCTTCGGAACGGGTAATAAGATGTCTGTAGCAATTAAATTTGCCAGTTTGGGACAAAAAATTGTTGACCCAAGAGTAGCACAGTTGCAAAAAGTTTGAAAAAAAGCCACAAGCCATATAACCCCGATTTTCCAAGGAGTCGGGGTTCTTGTATTTCATATTTTAATTTCTTCAAAGTGTTCAACAGTGGGAAACGGCTCATAAAAATGATGTAGAAGTTTTTTCCACTCTTGATACTCAGCAGAACTTCTAAATCCCACAGTATGAGATTCTAAAGTTTCCCATCTGACAAGTAATAAGTATTTACCTTGAACTTCTATACATTTATGCAATTCATGGGATAAATATCCGTCCATTGAGGAAATAATTTTAGAAGCTTTTTTGAAAGCAGCTTCAAAATCGGATTCTAAACCGAGTTTGACATGAAGCATCACAGCCTCAAGAATCATAAAGTTTTGCGGTGATAACTAAGTTGATGTTATTTAGTATAAATTGGATGTGATCTTTACGACGGGCTACGCCTACACAGACACTTTATTGAATCAAAAATAATTCTTGAAAAAATAGCTAATAGCAGCACAAAATGGAGTATGTTGACCATTAGCATCCAGTTTTTCATAACCTTGAGCAAGTAGCTGTATTTCTGCTTCAGTTAAACCATCAGTAGCAAGTAATGCAGCATCAATTGCTAGCCTACGCATATTTTGCAGCTTGCTGATATTGAGTGCAAGGTTTTCAATCGTTGTTTCAGCCGCAGCTTTTTTCGCTGGCTCATCTGTTGGTTGAATTTCGCCAGAAGCAGGGTATTTGAAAAAATCAATGCAGGTTAATTCCAGAGGCGAAACCATCAGATGCTCGTCGTACCAGTTATCTTTTATATGACCACAATGTACTGGTACTCGAGGTTGCTTTTGATCTTCACCTTGACATGACACCATGAGATTTGTGTATTCATAAGTCAATTGTGGATAAATACTTTTGGGTTTCAAGTGTTCAATATGGCATTCATTCCTCGTGATCGAAGCACCACAGTAACAACAGATATAACCTTGTTCACACAGCAATGCCTCGAACACATCATTTTTCACTGATTTTTTGAATTTTTTCCAAGGAAGTATCTTACTGCCAAGGTTATTATTCCATTTAGTTAAGCTAATAGGTTTTGCAACCTTTTTTATATACTTCATCTATTGAGAATTTCCTTTCGCCGAATGAGTACATCCGCTTTGACAAACTCTGGCTCATCTGCTCCAATTTCATTAGCCAATTGTTGACGTAATTGCCTAGCACCTTCAATATTTCCAGCATCAATTAGTCGAAAAAGTTCTAAAAGACTTTCCTTAATTTCCTTGGGACGTGCAGGAACACCCATGAGGTCTTCTAAGATACGATTACTATCTCTCCCAAAGGAACTTTCTGGTTTTTTAGCAACAACACCTTCGTCTGTTTTTTCTAAAATATAAATTCCTTCTGGCTTGACTTGGCTAATTACTTGAGGCGAATGGGTGGTGACAATAAATTGGCAATTGGGGAATGTTCTTGTCAAAGCTGGAATAATTTCCCGTTGCCATTTAGGGTGTAGATGTAGTTCAATTTCATCAATTAAAACAACGCCACTACCTTGGAGTGGATCTGGTAAACTAGGGTTAGCGATCGCTAATCGTCTTGCTAAATCTCCAACCATAGCCAGCAAGCATTTCTCTCCATCCGATAGCTGATTTACTATCAGTTCTTCACCTTTTTTGATTACAGTCATTCTTAAAGGAGAACGACGAACCCGTAACTTTGAGAAACTAGGTATCAATGAAGATATAGCTTGTCTAACTGCTTCTAACTGTGAATCTTGGTAAGTACGATTGTCTCGTAGTAACTCACTCTCTAAATCTTCTCGGTTTCTAAACCATTGGAAAAAAATCGCAAAGTCACTTCTGCTGCCCGTAAGAGCTTTTTCATAAGCATCTATTTGCTTAAACTGAGTTTTCTTTGGAATCTCTAGTCTAATATCAATAACTGCACGATTGACAGGATAGTATACTGCTAGAGGTAGGTTGTATTCAGGCTCATTTTGCCAATGACGCCAAATTGCATTAGCAGTAGACCTTATCAGTTCATGCATTGAATCTTCAGATACCCCATTACGACTTCGAGATATTTCCCAATCATCTTCTCCTCTACCTAATAAAATCGTAATACTCAGTCTTGTTAATGTGTCTTTATTAGAAATATCTAGTTCACTAAATGCCCTTACTTCGTCTTTTGTGGAAATACCTCCGATCCATTCCATAAAACGCGAAAGTAAAAGCGAAAGAGCATCAAGAATACTGGACTTACCTACACCGTTGATACCAATAAGCACAATAGGTTCCGTTAGATCAAATTCCAGGGTCAAATCGCCGATTCCACGGAAGGATTGCATTTTCAGGCGCTTGACTTTCATAGTTTTAACAACGCTGAACGTAATTTAATACAGCTAATAAATCGGTGAGAAAAACAACTAATCAAAAGCAGACTTGACATAATCAACTGCAATAGGTGTAATTTTTTCGACAAGATTATTAATCACCCCTCGTTCATATTCAGTCCAAATTCTGGGATGACCAAAAATGCATGGTTGTAAAATTCCCCAGAGTTGTCCATCCTGGCGGATATGGGCATGAATAAGGGCGCGATGTCCAAAATACTTCTGTTCAAATTCCCGATTTAAAACCTGAGAATCAGCAGTTTCTACATCTTCTACAAAGATTGAAGGTTTAGCACGTAGTGCAGCAGCAAACATCGGATCTTCTTCTACTAAAGTTGGGGGTTGTGCTGCCCATTCTTCATTATAAACAGTTGGTATATCTGGAGTACGAATCCAACAAAAGGCAACTCTACCAAGGTCATTTTGGGGATTGTGCAGGTATAGAAAACATCTATCAGACTGCAAAAAATCGCCTATAGCTGGTAATAGTGCAGAAAATATAGCCTCTGGTGTTTGAGATGATTCTACAATATTTTTGAGTCCAGAAGGAAGTTCTTGCTGAGTCATATAACTAAGCTGATTTTAATTGAATAATCCCTTTATCAAAAATGCGATTATTAGTAGCGATCGCACTTATTTCTATTCTATCTTTATACACTTCATAAGAGGCAAAACTTAAGTCACTGGTAGAATACCCTGTCCACTCAGAACGCCCTACAGGACGATTACCAGCACCTGCACCACAAATTAAATAAGTTGTACCATCAATAGCACGAGTGCGCTCATAATTATGCTCGTGACCATTGATGTAAAGTTGAACGTCGTATTTTTTAAATAGGGGAGTAAAAGTTTTAATAAAATCTGGATTATTACCATACTGACCCGATGAATAAATTGGATGATGACCAAACACCACTTTCCAGGGAGCATTACTAAGACTTAATTCTTTTTCTAACCAAGGTAGCTGGTTTTTCCAATCAGCATTACTGTTAGAATCTAAAGCGAAAAATTGCACAGTTCCCCGGCGAAATGTATAGTAACGCCCCTTCATATTAAAGCCAGCATACTTGACTTGTGCCTCGCCATTGGCAGTCCGAATATCGTGATTACCTAAACAAGCCTGAAATTTCACACCTTGCTTGAGTAAACCTTGATAAGGACGCTCAAAAACTGCATTAATTTTCTCAATTTCGCCGTTATTATAAATGTTGTCTCCAGCTAAAACGACTAAATCATAAGGATTTTGCTTATGATACGCATTCATTGCCCCAGCCACAGCATACTGTCCTTTAGCCCCAGTCCCTGTATCTGCCACAGATACAAAACGTAATAACAAGCCTTTTTTGGCTGGGTTGGCGGCTATAGCTGTTGTTGAATCGCTAATATCAGCACTTTGATGATTTTGATGAGCTAACATCCAGGCTAAAAATCCTGTACCAATGGCGCTGAAGCTACTTAAAAATAAAAATTGACGGCGTTTGAGGTTCATAACTCACCAAATTTAATAAATAGTCAGATTAGCTGAAGCAATGTGCAATGTAGTGATACATTAAGGCAAAAGAAGGCAGCACCAGTAATAATGTACGTTGTTTGTCTTTGATTCGCTGCTTTTGGTGAAAGTTCCATGTCACAAGACAATCAGTCAAAACCGACGGATGAGCAGGTAACTCAACCTCCCCAAAAACCTTACCAGAGAGTTCAGCCATTTTGGAAGGCTAAAATTATCCAACTTCTCCAAGGGACGATTGGGGTTTTAGAAGTAACGGTGGAGAAACTGGAGACAGCACCTCCACCTGGTTCTGAGGAAAAACCTGGTTTTTTCCAGCAACTTCAGTTGAGATGGGGTGGACTGTTAAGGACAATCCGCTTGTTTTTACCATCAAATTTGTCAACAAAGTTATCAGATACAGCTTTGACGGGAATTGTTACTGGAATTGCTGTAATTCTCGTTTGGACAACTACAACTATTTTTACTGGGAAACCTACGGAAATAGCAACTCTTCCCCCGGTTGAAGAGGTTCCCATACCAACACCAACGATAACTACTCCACCGGAGTCAGTCGCACCAGAACCACAGCCGCCACAGCCACCAGAAGAAATTACGCCGCCGCCAGAAGTACAAACTACCCCGCCAACACCGGAAGCGGAAGCGGAACCAATTCCCACGCCAACGCCAACACCAACGCCAACGCCAACGCCAACACCAACGCCAGCCATAGTATTGACACCAGAACAAGCCTTGATTGCGGCTATTGAAAATCAGGTAGCTGAAATTAGCGATCGCGTTGCCTCTGGTCTGATAAAGTCAATTCAAGCCAACTTCCGTACAAGTAACTTGACTGTCAAAATTAGTAATGATTGGTACGCTCTCAATGAATCTCAGCAAGACAAACTAGCTGCGGAGATATTACAACGCTCTCAAGAACTTGATTTTACTCATTTAGAAATTATCGACTCCCAAAATAGGCTGATAGCGCGTAACCCAGTTGTTGGGACTGAGATAGTAATTTTTAAACGGCAAATAGCAAGTTAAAATAATTCGTAATTCGTAATTCGTAATTCGTAATTTGGAGTTTAACTTTAAGTATTTATGTTAGACAATGTTTCGCTATTGCTGAAAGCTTGTGAAAATTTAAATATCAGCTATGAAATTCTTCATCCTTCGGAAAACTTAATTAAAATAAAATTGAATAGTAAACAGCATTATTTTTGTAACTATAGCACTCCCTTACTTAATCAAGCAGTAGCACACTTGCTCAAAGATAAAGAATATACTTATCATGTTTTAAATAAAAAAGTTAAACTTCCTCGGACAGTGGGTTTTCTTTCCCCTTATTGTGACACCAAATATAAAATTTACTTAAAATTTTCAACTATTCAAGATATCGTATTAGAAATAAAAGAAAATTTTGAAACACCAGTGATTATTAAAAGGAACTCTGGTGCCAGCGGACATAATGTCTTTTTATGTGAGAATATAGATGAAATTGGAACTGCTTTAAAAGAAATTTTTAAGATCAATAATAAGTATGATTACGTCGCTCTTGCTCAAGAATTTATTCAGATCAAATCTGAGTATAGAGCAGTTTTCTTAAATAAAGAGTTAGTTTTGCTCTATGAAAAAGATATATCTGATGCCAAATTTGTCGGTAATCTCAGTCCTCTACACTGGGATGGTGCGAAAGCCAAATATATTAACGATCCACAAATACTGTCAGAGATTGCTAATTTTGCTCAACCAGTTTTTGAAGAGTTAGACCTTGATTATGGTGGTTTTGATATCGTATTAGATCGAGATAATCAATATTGGTTGATTGAAATCAACTCTCACCCAAATTTTGGCATTTTTATTAGAGACAATGGAGAGGAGCATGTGTTGAAAATTTTTGAAAAAATGCTCGTTAGCCTAGCCTCAAATTGAAAAAATAAATTATCAAAAAGACGCGATAAATCGCCGTCTCTACAAACGACTGATTATTGTAAAGACGGCGATTCATCGCGTCTCTTGCTTAACTCCTAACTTACCACTCTCATTGCTTGAGTTGGTATCCATACGGTAAAAATTGAGCCAATGCTTACAGTTGATTCTACTTCAATTCGCCCGCGATGAAGTTCCACGAGTTGTTTAGTTAAAGCCAGTCCAAGTCCGGTGCCTTCGTAACGGCGGCGATAGGGTGTATCGAGTTGCTGAAATTTCTCAAACAGTAATGGTAGTTTATCTTCGGGAATGCCGATTCCGGTGTCTTCAACTTGAAAAATAGCACTATCATCTTCCACCCAAAGACGTAAAGTAACGCTACCACTTTCAGGGGTAAATTTAATCGCATTAGTTAACAGATTCCAGATAATTTGTTCTACTCGTTTGGAATCGGCGGTAAAACGATCGCGCCTGGGATCGATTTGCAAATCAAGTATGAGATTAATTTGTTCGCTTGTTGCTTTTTTTCGCAATGACTCAATAGCACTTTCGGCAACATTCACTAAAGAAAATTCTGAAATATTTAAAGCTGTCTTACCAGCCTCGATTTGCGATAAATCGAGGATGTCATTAATCATTTCTAATAAATGTTCTCCACTGTCGTGAATTGTTTGCAGATAACCCCGTTGTCGTTGACTCAATTCGCCCAAAGGCCAGCGTAACAACGTCGAAGACATCCCAATGACATAAGTTAAAGGCGTGAGCAATTCGTGACTGATAGTAGCTAGAAATTCACTTCTGAGGCGGCTAGCAGCTTCGGCGGCGAGGAGAGCATCGCGCAGAGCCATTGTGCGTTCAATAACTCGTTGTTCGAGAGTTTCTTTTTCTTGGGTGAGGGTTTGCATTAACTCAGCTTGGTGAATTGCGATCGCTAATTGTTCTGCGATCGCAATCAGCAAGGTTTTTTCGCTATCATTCCACTGGTGAGGTTCATCGCACTGATGAGCAATTAGCAATCCCCACAGTTTATCCTCAAATATAATCGGTGCGGCCAACTTAGCCCGAACCTGACTTTCCCTTAAAAAATTCAACAAACACTCTTCCAGAGCATAAGTTTTTTCGACATCATTCACAGCTAAAGTAAAACCTTGCCGATACTTCTCCCAACACTGAGAGGTTCGGACAAAGCAATTTTTTTCCGTGTAATTCAACACCGATGTAATAGCATCTGTAGCACGGCCTTCATAGACAATATAGCCACCATAGTGTTGGTAGTCTTCCTGTAGGAATTGATTATTTACTGAAATAGAAGTTGAGCAATTACCGCTATTCTCCTGTGTAGAAGATTCATATTGTTGAATCTTGACTTTGGAACCTGCAAATTTATAGATTACTAATCTGTCTAACTCCAGAAACTCACGCACCTGTGAAATGGCTGTTGCCATAATTACTGGCAAATCCAGGCTTTTGCGGATCTGCGTTGTTACCTGATTTAACAACCGCTCTTGAGAAATCTGTTTTTTTAAGGCATCTTCCACTGGCTGACAGATATAAACAGCCGGCGCAGTTGAGCTTGGAGGTGCTATTATTTCTTGGTTTGGCTGAGTTAGGAGATATTCTAATAACAACAGCGTGAATTGACTTTGGAGTGTAGCATCATTGGGGCGAATAATTTGGCGATAGCCTTCGAGACTTTGGTGAGTATAAGAATCGCACTCAAACAAGTCTCTCAATTCGTAGACAAAAGAAGCGATCGCTTCTAAATTAAATGTCAAACTAGCATTCAGCGCTGAGTAAATCCCTTGCTCCCCTTCCTCCAAGTTTCCTAGCAGAAGCGCACTAAACTGCTCAGAAACCACCAATGTAAACCTTTGCCTTTGCCATTCTACAGGTATGCAAATCCGCATCAACACAGCTTCTGTCAGTATCAGAGCGGCACTTCCCACCGTTTGAGCCATCTGTTCCAACAATTCGCCAAGCTGATTAAATACAACAATAGGCAAGGTTCGAGAAAAGCTCAAATCATGAGAACTAAGCATTTTCAATCATTTTGGTAAGAGGGGGCTGAATGCAGGGAAAAAGTTTGTTTTGATTGTGTACTAACCAACAGTTTAAAACGGTAAGACAGCATTATGCATCGGATAAGTAGCACATCGGGTGGATGGAATCAGTCAGAGGGTTTAATTTTTTTAGAACAAACTCCAGCGCCTTTCGTGTTGATTACGGCTGCTGATACCGACATTCAAACTTTGGCAGCTGCGGTGACAAAATTACCTACAAGCTTTCCTGCATTGAGAGTCGCCAACCTGTTGCAGTTGCAGCAACAATTAAGCATAGACACTTATGGAGAGCAAGTTTTGGAACTTGCCCAGGTAATCATTTTGCGCCTGTTAGGAGGACGTTCCTACTGGAGTTATGGCTTAGAAGTAGTGCAAGAAATTGTGCAACGTAATGGTAGAACCCTCATTGTAATGCCAGGGGACGACGCTTTCGATCCCGATTTAATTTCCCAGTCTACCGTGCCTTTGGCTATTGTTAACCAGCTATGGCAGTATTTTAGCGAAGGCGGCGTAGAAAATTTCGTTAATGCTCTGCAATTTATCTCTGACAGTTGCCTGTTAACTGCATACAATCCACCGCCACCCCGGCCAGTTCCGCGTGTGGGATTGTATGAATGGGGAGTGGGGGATGAGGGAGCAGGGGAGGCAGGGGGAGCAGGGGAGGCAGGGGGAGCAGGGGAGGCAGGGGGAGCAGGGGAGGCAGGGGGAGCAGGGGAGCAGGGGAGCAGAGGAGAGTTAGAACTGGATTCATCCACCTCGGAACTCCGTTCATGCACCTCAGAACCTCAAATCTCCGAATCCCCAATGCCCAAAATCGGCATCCTTTTCTACCGCGCTCATTATTTAGCGGGGAATACCAAAGTAATTGATGCTTTATGCGAAGCTTTGGTGCAGAAAAATTTACAACCTGTGCCAGTATTTGTTTCCTCATTGCGTGAACCTGATGTTCAAGTTGAGTTGAGTGAATTTTTCCAACCCAAAGAAGCCGATTCAATCGCTGTGCTGCTAAATACCACCAGTTTTTCTCTAGCACGCTTGGAAAGTGAAACACCCCAAACCGAACTTTGGGAAAAATTAGATGTGCCTGTGTTGCAGGTAATCCTCAGTGGCGGATCGATTGAGCAGTGGGAGTCACAGTTTCAAGGGCTTTCTCCCCGCGATATTGGGATGAATGTGGCGCTACCAGAAGTAGATGGGCGGATTATTACTCGTGCTGTGTCTTTTAAAGCCGTACAAACTCGTAATCCCCATCTAGAGACAGATGTGGTAATTTATGAACCAGTGAGCGATCGCATTGAGTTCGTCGCTAAACTAGCAGCCAATTGGGCGCGTCTACGTTCTAAACCACCCCAAGAACGGCGAATTGCCCTAATTCTGGCAAACTACCCCAACCGCAATGGCCGCCTCGCCAATGGTGTAGGACTCGACACTCCGGCTAGTTGTGTAGAAATCCTGCAAGCTTTACATCTGGCTGGTTATGAAGTCGAAAATCCACCTGCTCAAGGAGATGAGTTAATTCAACGGCTGACAGATGGCGTAACCAACGATCCAGAAGGTAGAGAATCGCTTCCGGTACACCAAAGTGTTTCTTGGGAAGAATACCAAAATTATTTTGCTTCTTTGCCACCAGCAGTTCAGCAAGGTATTAGCGAACGGTGGGGAAATTTAGAGCAGGGAAGCAATCAAGAATTATTCCCCCCTGCCCCCCTGCCCCCCTGCCCCTCTGCCTCTTTCCCCGTTCCCGGAATCCAACTCGGCAACATCTTCGTCGGAATTCAGCCAGCAAGGGGTTATGATAATGACCCCAGTTTGAATTATCATGCGCCAGATTTAGAACCAACCCATGCTTATTTAGCTTTCTACTATTGGGTTAGAGAAACTTTTGGTGCTGATGCCGTAGTTCATGTAGGGAAACACGGAAATCTAGAATGGCTACCGGGCAAAAGTGTGGCTTTATCGAGTAATTGTTATCCAGAAGTAGCTTTTGGCGCACTTCCCCACCTGTACCCGTTTATTGTCAACGATCCTGGTGAAGGTTCCCAAGCCAAACGTCGCGCTCAAGCGGTGATTATAGATCACCTCACGCCACCGATGACTCGTGCGGAACTCTACGGTTCTTTGCAACAGTTAGAAAATTTAATTGATGAGTATTATGAAGCCGACAGTTTAGATCCTTCGCGTTTACCAGTGATTCGCGATCGCATCCACGAACTGGTAATCAAAGAAAATCTCCATCTAGATTTAGGAATCCAAAATGAAACAGAAATTTTTAATTCTGAATCTTTAATTTTGAATTCTATCGGTGGCTATCTGTGTGAATTGAAAGAAGCCCAAATCCGCGATGGCTTGCATATTTTTGGGCAATGTCCCCAAGGACGGCAGCTGCGAGATTTAATAGTAGCGATCGCTCGCATCCCCAATCGCCATTCTTCAGGTATCACCCGTGCGATCGCTCAAGATTGGGGACTAGATTTCGATCCCCTCACAGCAGATTTGTCAATGCCTAGCGGTGAATACTCAATAGTCAACGGCACAGAATGCCGTACCCTCGGCGATATTGTCGAAGTTCTAGAAGAACACGCCGCCCTCCTAGTCGAACAACTAATATCTTGTACAGACGCGATTCATCGCGTCTCCCCCCCCAGCACAGACGCGATGAATCGCGTGTCTACCTGGATACGCGATCGCCTCCTCCCAGCTTTACAAAAAACCCACGAAGAAATCACCCATTTATTACACGGACTCGATGGCGGATATGTCCCCAGCGCTCCATCTGGCGCACCCACACGCGGCCGCCCGGAAGTTCTACCAACAGGGAGAAACTTTTATTCCGTCGATATTCGCGCCATTCCCACAGAGACAGCTTGGGATATCGGTAGAAAAGCTGCCGAAACCCTCGTCGAATATTACACTCAAGAACATGGTGAATATCCCAAAACACTAGGCTTATCATTGTGGGGAACAGCCACCATGAGAACAGGCGGTGATGACATTGCCGAAGCCTTAGCTTTACTTGGAGTTCAACCTGTCTGGGATGGTGCAGCACGGCGAGTAGTGGATTTTGAAATTTTGCCCTTGGCGATTTTGGGGCGTCCCCGCGTAGATGTCACCTTGCGAATTTCGGGATTCTTCCGGGATGCTTTTCCCAACTTGATTGATTTATTCGCTCAAGCAGTATCAGCAGTAGCAGACTTGGATGAACCGCCAGAACAAAATCCCCTAGCGGATGCAGTTCGCCAAGAAACTGATTTGTGGACAAGCCAAGGATTAAGTGTAGAAGAAGCCGTGGTGCGATCGCGCTATCGCATCTTTGGTTCTCGCCCAGGTGCTTACGGCGCTGGACTCCAAGGTTTAATCGAATCGCAAAACTGGACAGATGACGAAGATTTAGCCCGCGCCTACATTAACTGGAGTTCTTACGCCTATTCTTCGGGAAACTTGGCAGGGGAGCAGGGGAGCAGGGGAGCAGAGGGAGCAGGGGGAGCAGGGGAGGATAAAATTTCCAATACCCAGTCGCCAGTCCCCAATGCTGAAGCCTTCAAGCAACGCTTGGCGCAAATGCAAGTTGTCCTGCACAATCAAGATAATCGCGAACACGACCTACTAGATTCTGATGATTATTACCAATTTCAGGGTGGCTTAACAGCGGCGGTGCGTTCTCTACAGGGAAAAAATCCCCAAACTTATTTTGGTGATAATTCCATACCCGCCCAACCACGAGTTCGCCAACTGAAAGAAGAAATTGCACGGGTGTATCGTTCTCGCGTAGTTAATCCCAAGTGGATTGCAGGAGTCATGCGCCACGGTTACAAAGGTGCCTTTGAAATGGCAGCGACAGTAGATTTTTTATTCGCCTATGATGCAACAGCTAAATGTGTCGAAAATTATATGTATCAAGGCATAGTAGAAGTTTACTTGTTAGATCCAGTTGTGTCAGAATTTATTCAGGAAAAGAACCCTTATGCTCTGCGTGATATTGCTGAAAGATTATTAGAAGCACACAAGCGCAATTTGTGGGAGGATGTAGATATAGGAACATTAGAAGCTTTGAGGAACCTAGTACATCAAGCTGAAGCAGTTATCGAAGAAAAATCAATGGTGTAGGAAAGAAATATGGAGAATCTTGCGTATTTGCACCTAGCTTTCGCCTACGAAGACAGCACACCCAGTGAATTGGTCTCCCTCAGTTCTTTGTTTAACAAAGCAGCTGCACCAGACTGGAAAAGGCTTTCTGGTAGGGCTTGGAAGTATATGTTGCCCCTTGCTCTGTCTTTATCTATTCTTGGCGCACTCAGCAGCGTCATGGCACTGGAAAATGGCGATCGAGGCCCTTCTGTCAGAAATCTACAACAAAAGTTGAAAACAGCAGGTTTTTACCAAGCTTCTGTTACCCAAGTATATGACGTATCCACACAAGAAGCTGTGCGGCGCTTCCAAAAGGCCGCTGGTTTACCAGTGGATGGCATTGTTGGAGCAAGCACCCTGCAAAAATTAGAAAGTTGGCAAGCCAAAAAGCCCAGTACTACAACTACACAAGCTAAAAAAGCCACTGTTGTAAGTACACAAGCTAAAAAGCCCAGCACTACTAGTTCAGCAACTAGCCAGCGCCGCAGCAATCCCAACTACCTTACTAAGGGGGATGAAGGTGAAGATGTCAGGGCTTTACAAGAACGCTTAAGAGTCGCAGGCTTTTATTACGGAAACGCCACAGGAATATTTGGCCCAATTACCGAAGAAGCTGTCAAGCGGTTCCAAGATTCTTACAAGTTAAGCGTTGACGGTGTTGTTGGCCCAGCAACATTAGCTAAATTGCCGGGAACTGGCATTGGTGATGGAGAAGAGGCTCCCAAAAAGGTAGTCAATCGAGATAAACTTCGTGTAGGCGATCGCGGTGAGCCAGTTAGAATTGTTCAAGAGCAATTAATCCAGGCAGGATATTTAGAGGGAGAGCCAAATGGCTACTATGGCCCCTATACTGCCGATGCTGTAAAAAGATTTCAGGCAGCTAATTTCTTAGCAGCAAGTGGTGTTGCTGGCCCAACTACGCGAGCTAAGTTATATAGCTCAGTTAATACTACTAGCAAAAGCGAATTTAATACCCTGGAAATCCAAACCCGACTACGGGAGCGGGGTTTTTATAAAGGCAAGCTGAACGGTGTGATGGCAGATGACACCAAAAAAGCGATTAAACAAGCCCAAGAATTCTACGGGATTAGTCTTAAGGATCTTAAGAGCGGACGCTTTTAGCATCCGCTTTGGTGTCGTTAGTATCAGTTCCCAACTGGTTGCTTGCCTCCAGTAATAGCAAATTACGAACTGCTCAGATTCCATTTATTTGGTTAATTTGAGTAGTTTCGTCTTATTTATCCACAAGTGCTAAAGCGGCATCAGCGCCCGTTGGCACTTGGGACACACTGCATGGATGGTCATTTGACAGTCCAGTAGATGGAAACCTTCTTTTTGGGCGGTTTTCGACCCAATTTTTAAAATTGAGTCATTTTTAAACTCAATAGTTGAGTTGCATCTAACACAAATTAAGTGATGGTGGTGATGAGGATAGGGCTGGTTGATTTCATAATGCTTATGTCCTTCGCCCAGTTCTAGTTCCCGTAAAATTCCCATCCTTGCCATCAACTTTAAACTCCGATAAATAGTTGATAGGCTGATCCCTTTGCCATCAGTTTCTAGCCGATGATAAAGATCCTCTGCACTCAGATGTTCGCCTTGCGGAAGTTCTTGAAAAATGTGTAAAATTGTTTCGCGCTGGGGAGTTAATCGCCAGCCTCGTTCGTTCAGTTCTGCCTTGAGTGAAGTAGTTGTGTAGACAGTCATACTAGTATTTCTCAACAAAGCTCGTTAATTGAGAATATAACAAATCTTGGGAGCAATTTGCAACAATCATTGCCTATTGAGAATCAATGTTAAATATTTAAGAACAATTCATCAAATCTCGATCGAAATTCAAGTAATTAGCTGTAATGCATTTAATTTGCATACAGCTAATAGTTAGGATACTTGTAACGATTGCATCCCTTGACTTTGAATTTTGAATAAGTAAATTTTGAATTGCTGAATCGATCCCTACCTTCAAGATATTTGAGCAAAGGTCTGGGGAAACTCTTGTATAATTAAATGCAAATTATTTGCTACAAGCCTTTAAAAGGCTTTGAATATGGGATAGAATCAGCCCTTTGTCCGTAGTCATTTGTCAAGTGTAGTTTTCTAATGACAAATGACTAATGACAAATGACTAACTTAAAGACTCCAAATAGTCGCGGATGAGGTTGCGTCGCTTGGGTTGACGTAGCTTTTGCAAAGCCTTGGATTCTATTTGTCTGACTCGTTCCCGTGATAAGTCAAGAGCGCGGCCAATTTCTGCTAAAGAGTAAGGATGACCATCTGCCAAACCAAACCGCATCAAAATTACATCGCGTTCCCGGCTAGTCAAATCTGACAGAAGATGATGCAAATCTCTTTGTAAAGATTCTCGCATTAACATCTCTTCTGGGGTTACACTGTCGGTTTCGAGTAATTCGCCTAACTCAGTGTCTTTATCTTTGCCTACTTTGGTTTCCAAAGAAACGGAGCGAGGAACCCGCAACAAAACTTCTCGTACTTGGGTCGGTGTCATCTCTAACTCAGTTGCTAAATCTTCTAGAGTAGGGGTGCGACCTTTTTCTTGAGCAATTTTGCGTTGGGCCTTTTTGATTTTGTTTAACTTTTCGGTAATATGGACAGGGAGGCGGATCGTGCGACTAGAAGTAGCGATCGCTCGGGTAATTCCCTGACGAATCCACCAGTAAGCATAAGTACTGAAGCGGTAACCCTTAGTTGGGTCAAATTTTTCTACAGCCCGCTCCAAACCGAGTGTGCCTTCTTGGACTAAATCCAACAATTCCAAACCGCGATTTTGATACTTCTTAGCAACAGACACAACTAGGCGAAGATTAGCCTTAATCATGTGTTCTTTTGCTTGGAGTCCTTGGGACTGAATTTGCTCCAATTCTTCTACTGTCAACTTGGCAATTTCAGCCCAGCGACGTTTGCCATCTGCCAAAGTTGGTCTGAGATCCGCTACCATTATGCCAGCAGTGGCAGCCCATCTTTCCAAAGACGGGCGATGTCCTAGTTCTGAGGTTAGACGTTCTTGAACTTCAATTAACCTCTGATAGGGCGAAATCACTTCATCCCCTTGCTTTGCGGCGTTAGCAAGTACTATCCGCATCCGCAAGTAGCGCTGGACTTTTTGAGCTTCTGAAACCTCTTCATCCCGCCCTAACAAGCGAACCCGACCAATTTCCTGAAGATATAGACGTACTAGGTCTGTACTACGACGGTTAGTGTTAGCAGCAAAGTTAGCATGGTCAGCAGAAGCCATTTCCAGCTCCTGTAGGTCATCTACCGATAACTCACTTTCGTCAACCGTGAGATCCGAGTCCAAAGCCTGGCGGGACTTTTTGGTGTTGTAGGGGGCATCTGCATAAAAAGATGTTGCTGGCATAAAGATCGTCTCAATGGCTCCAGGTAACAATAGATTACGGTCAGCTTAGATTACGGTCAGCTATTCAACTGTTGCTATTGTTCCCGTGATTTACGATGAACTAACATAGTTGAAGGTTCCATTACAATTTTTTTTTGAAATTAATTGTAAGGGTTTCATTGGATACAGCATTACTGAACTGAATCGGCTGCAAAACTTTTGATTGAACCAATAGCTATTCAAATCCGCAGCTAAGTTTTCAATATTTCAACTACTTAGTTAACATTTCAACCTTGACGGTTATTTCTAGTAACTTTTTTAACACAGTATAAACATCCTTCAGTGAATGTCATCTTTATATTTGGCATAGTCACCTTTACATGGCTACAAAAGTAATATCCTGACGATTTACCAATTTTTTCTAAGGATTATTTACGTATAAGTAGAACTAATGAATATCGAGGAAGTGATTAGTATTAACCGCAAAAATTCTATATACACGGAGGTAGAAGAGGCAAAGATGCGTCCTTCTCCGTGTAAGTGTTAACCCGTCAATTTCAACTTGACGGACTTCTAACTAGTAGTTGTACTCAGGCTTGATATCTCGCAGCATCAGTTCATCAAGTGCTTGGCGGGGTGTGACTTCACCCTGAAGTAAACGATAAACTTGCTCAGTAATTGGAACAGGAATGTTTTCTTGCTTGGCTCGTTGCATCAAAACCCGACAAGTGTTTACTCCCTCAGCAGTTCCTTGTAAATTTGCGAGAGTTTCTGTAAGTGACTTACCACCAGCTAGCTGGTAGCCAACTTGGTAATTGCGACTTAGGGGACTATTGCACGTTGCTAACAAATCTCCTAGACCAGATAAACCATAAAATGTTTCCGTCTTTGCACCCCAGTCGTTGCCGATGCGAACCATTTCTGTAAGCCCACGGGTGACTAAAGCGGCTTTGGCATTGGTTCCCAGTTGTAAACCATCGCACACACCAGCTGCGATCGCAATCACATTTTTCAGCGTTCCCCCCAATTCCACGCCCAAGGGATCGGGATTGGTATATACCCGGAAGCGATGAGAAGAAAATACTAACTGCACTACTTCCGCAGCCGTGGGAATATTACTGGCTACCACCGTTGCTGCGGGTAACTCTAGTTGAATTTCTTTAGATAAATTAGGCCCAGACAAAACAACCACTGCATGGTTAGGGAATATTGTTTGCCAAATTTGCGACGGCGTACAGGTGGTTTGAGGGTCTAAGCCTTTCGTCGCTGTGACAAAAATTGTCTCTGGAGAAAGGGGGAAAGACTGGACTTGGGAAGCAACATCTCTCACACCAATCATTGAGATAGCGGACAAAACTATTTGGACATCTTTTAAAACTGCTTCTAGAGTTTGGGAACCTTGACGCGACCAGACGCGCACCTGATGACCATTTGCTGTGGCGAGATTTGCGAGAGATGCACCCCAAGCACCTGCACCAAGAATTGCAACGGAAAGTTTTGAGTTGGAGTACATCTGCTCACTCATAACTCCTAATTCCTAACTCCTAACTTTTGAGCGGGGATAACGTTCCATTAATTCCCTGACTTGTTCGGCATGATATGAGCTTCTTGTCAAAGGTGAAGAAACAACTTGTAAAAATCCTATTTCTTCGCCGAATGCCTTCCAAGCAGCAAATTGTTCTGGGTTGATGAATTCATTTACTTGCAAGTGTTTTTGACTGGGTTGGAGGTATTGCCCAATTGTCAAAATGTCGCAATCGACGGTTCGCAAGTCTTGCATGACCTGGCGGATTTCGGCATCAGTTTCACCGAGTCCAACCATGATCCCGGATTTAGTGTATGTGGCAGGAGAAACTTGGCGAGAGCGCTGTAATAATTCTAATGTGCGATCGTAGTTTCCTTGAGGACGCACCCGGCGATACAGGCGGGGGACAGTTTCGGTATTGTGGTTTAATACCTCTGGCGCAGCTTGTAGAATTATCTCTAGAGCATCCCAATTACCGCACAAGTCAGGAATTAGTACCTCAATTGTGGTGTTGGGTGAAACAGAGCGAACCGCATTAATACACGATATAAACTGAGACGCGCCACCATCTGGCAAGTCATCTCGGTTTACAGAAGTGATTACCACATGATTAAGTTTCATGCGGCGAACAGCTTCCGCGAGTCGTGTAGGTTCTGTGGGATCTAGTGGTTTGGGTTTTTTCTCAAAATCAATATCGCAATAGGGACAAGCGCGTGTACAAGCCGGGCCCATAATTAAAAATGTGGCAGTCCCAGCGTTGAAGCATTCACCAATATTCGGACAGGACGCTTCCTCACAAACTGTATTGAGAGCTAAATCCCGCAAAATATCTTTAACGTTACCAATGCGCTCACGCCCAGGTGCTTTCACCCGCAACCAGTCTGGTTTTACAGTCACAATCCGCTTTTACCACTAGAGTTATACAAATTTAATCGTAGCAAGCAAAGCCTTTGATGAAGCGATTATATATAGATGTAATTCTGTTATTTGGCACAGGTTGTGATATTCTTAATTTACGATGCCATTTTTATGGCGGGATGTGGCGCAGCTTGGTAGCGCACTTCGTTCGGGACGAAGGGGCCGCTGGTTCGAATCCAGTCATCCCGATTTGTACTTGTACATTCGCAAATTATATGTCGCGATTCGCAAAGTTATGTCGTTATTGCCTAACATGATAGCGATCGCAAAATCAGTGAATCATCTTTAAATCTCCAAGGAGCGATCGCCTTTCTTACCAAGCGTTGTCTGAAATTAAGTCTCAAGATAGTGTGTACCTCACCACAGAAGAACTTAAGCTTGGCGTATAAGTTTAGGGAAATAGTGATGAATAAGGAAACAGTTCCTAGTCAAGCCGAAAAGTCGAATCCAGAAGGAGATCCATCACAATTAAGTCCAGAGGTACTCGACAAAATCAAACACCCTGCAAGAATAGACGATGTTATTCGAGAGCAATCACCAGAAGAACGTAGAAGTAACCCAGCTTTAGTACCAGAAATGATTGACGATCCAGCTGATAATGATTGATTGGGTTTGCAAAACAGTAATCGAAAAGCTCAGATTCGCTACTTTGTAGAGAAGTAGCGAATCTTGTTAGTAATGTGTTGCTATTCAAGATTATGTAGTTATTCTCGATATATTTCCGGCGTGTTGATGTCTCAGCCTAAGTATCAAATTTAACTTGATGAATTACTGGATAAAATTATTTGATATTTAGCGTAAAGCTAAAGTTTTTTCACGGATATTTTGTAAGTGCGTAGGGATCGCCGCCGTAGGCATCGCATCCTATTACTAAATAATAATGGATGCCATAGCTAAATCGTAGTTATTGTCAAACATTTGTCCAGCAATTTCATGAGTTTTTAGTTGATGCCACTCTTCCTCAATCCGATTGATTTCGGATAGAAGAATTAGATATTGGTATGAGGATGAAAGCCGGGTAGGATTCAAAACGGAACCAGGGAGATTAATTACCGTAAAAGGTACTAAACCTATTGGCATCATGCAATGGAAAGGAGAGAATTTTTATTTATATGGATTAGTATAACCATTAACTGAAGAGTATTTTATCTGGGAGTTTTCTCATTTTAGCCAGCATCTTCAGATATCAGAAAATATCATTCTCTTGTTTCAACCTCCTCATACACCACAAGTTAATTCAATTGAGCGATTGTGGGAGGAGGTGAAAAGACATTTTGCTTGGGAGAGTTTTGGAACTTTGGATGAATTGAGAGAATTTATCTGGAAGCGTTTGGAGAAATTAAACACATCAATTGTTGCTTCTATTACAGATTGGGATTTTATTGTTGATACTTTAATTTATATCAAATTTTTACTGAAATGGTATTACTCCCTGAATTACTATTTTGTAAATTTTTATTTTACTGTAGTTATATTTGTAAGCATCCCTAGCAAGGCAAACTAACACTTACAGTAGTTCCTTTTTCAGGAATGCTAGCAATTGTAAATTCACCACCATATAATTTAACTATATGCTGAACAATAGCCAGCCCTAAGCCAGAACCTTGTTGTTCCCATAACTTTCGATTAAATTGTACAAAAGCTCCAATTTTATTAATCTCTTCAATTGCCATACCTTTGCCATTATCAATTACAGACAAATTAAATTTATTACCTTCTATCTTACTCAGAACTTGAATTTCGCTGCTTGGCAAAGAAAATTTAAAAGAATTATCCAGTAATTCTTCAATCATAATACTCAAATATTGTTGTGGTAATTGTACTGTATATTGTTGAATATCCAGCTTTAAATCTTTTTGTCTACAGTTTTCTGTAGCTTTTTTGAGAGCCACTTCATTAATAATTTTCTCAGCAAGACATTTATCTTTTTTCTCTTGTATTTGACGGACTTTTTCGGGGTTTTTAGATATTAATTCCAGATTACTATATAATAAAAACCTTTGAACTAATGCATTCAAGCGATTGGCGGATCTGTAAATTATTTCTGCAATTTCGACTTCTTCCGAGTCAGGCATGATGCCACAACTTTCTATTAACAGCTGTGACATACCGAGAATACCATTTAAAGGCGTATTCAGTTCGTGAGGTAATGAGTGAGCAATATTCATTCTGAGTTCGTCTAGTTTGGCTTGAGTTTGGCGCTCAACTAAAGCGTGTTTATCAAGACGAGAAGCGATCGCATTGAGTAGTTCTTCAGGAGTAAACGGTTTAGTCAAATAATCATCAGCCCCAAAATCCATTCCCTGACGAAAATCTGAACGCTCTGCTTTAGCAGTAACAAATATTAAAGGAATATTAATAGTTGCTTCATTTTTACGTAAAGCAGACAGCACGCTATAGCCGTCTAATTCAGGCATCATAATGTCACAGATAATTAAATCTGGTAATTTTGCTTGAGCAATTTCTAATCCAATCTTACCGTTTGCAGCTATCAAAGTTTCAAAATCAGAAAGTTGTAGAATCTCCTGAATGTTTGCCCTGACTTGGGGTTCGTCTTCTATAATTAGAATTGTGTTCATCTATGATTAGTAAAGATAAAAATATCAGTTTTATGTTATTGATATAGCATGAGATAGGATAGCAATTTCCGATTTTACTAAACTATATTATTTGCTATACTTAAACGCATTGAGTTTTTGCAAAAGTTTGGCATTTTCTGGGGTTAGTAATGTTTGTAAATTCTTCATTTCATTCAAAAACATCATTTCTCTAGCATACTCTTGTTGTAGGATACTCAAGTAGCGATCGCGTTCAACATCTGATTGAGCTTTTTTCAGCATATAGATTGCCATATTGATATTTGAAAGGGGGTTGCCTAAATCTTGTAAAAGTTTTTGTAAAACCTCATTACATATTTCTGCTAAGTGTTGGCTCTCTTGTAGTTTTTGTGAATTTATCTCTATCTGCTGCTTCAACTTGGTATTTTGTTGATGTTCTTGTTCATATTGTTGTTTGATTAAAGTTGGTTTTTCTACGCGATTTAATCTGACGTTAATTGCCTTCAAAAGTTCTTCCATAGAAAAAGGTTTTGTCAGGTAATCATCGGCTCCTAACTCCATACCTTGGCGTAAGTCACCACGGTCTACTTTTGCAGTCAGAAAAATTACTGGGATAGATTCAGTTACTGGGTCTTGGCGTAAGGCTGCCAGTACACCGTAACCGTCAAGTTCAGGCATCATAACGTCACAACATATAAGGTCTGGTTGTTCTGTTTTAGCAAGTCGTAATCCTTCTAAGCCATTATTTGCAGTAATAGTATTAAAATCGGAGAAAGTTAAAATCTGTTGAATATTTGAACAAATTTGGACTTCATCTTCAATTACTAATATTTTTTTGTTCATTGACTTATTTCAATAGTGATTTTTACTAGGCGGTTTTGTGATATTTATAGACGCGGTAAATGCAGTTGCTATAACTGATTATTCAGCTTAACAACTTGGTAATTTACATTAGGTTCCAAAAAATCTCTCCCAGTTTATTGTTCCCTAAAATTATTTACTAATAACACATTAGATATTTTTCATGCAGTAAATCACTTCTCATTAGTGGTAGTTCTACCCTAAAAGTCGTACCAACTCCGACCTGGCTAGCGAAGATAATTCTTCCTCTATGAAGGTCTATACAGTTGTTGACTATTGCCAAGCCTAATCCAGTTCCTGGCGTATTCCCAACATTACTAGCTCGGTAGAATGGTTCAAATAAGTTCTGTTGCTCCTCTGGTAAAATGCCAATACCCTCATCTTGAATTAGAAAAACTGCGCTTTTATCTTGAATTAACAAATCAATTTCAACATTGCTACCGTCTGGTGAATATTTGACAGCGTTTGAAAGCAAGTTGCTGAGTATTTGTCGCAAAAGTTTCTTATCTATACAAGCCATAAAGCGATCGTCTGTTGATGAATCACCCAAATATTGGGGAGAAAAAACTAGGGTATGGTTGGGAGAACTTAGTTTAATTTCCTCTACCAAAGAACGACAGAAATTAATCAAATTAATACAAGTTGGTTCAAATGCTAATTTTCCAGCTTCAGCCTTATTAATTAGCAAAATATCATCTAATAGTTGAGTAGTGTGTTGAACATAAGTCTGAATACACTGGAGATGTTTATGCTTTTGTTGTTCATCTAGTTTATGGCTAAAACTTTTTAAGATTCCAGCAGAGGAAGCAATCACAGCTAAAGGAGTTCGGAACTCGTGGGAGGTCATAGAAATGAAACGAGATTTCAACTCACTGAGTTCTTTTTCTTTTACTAAAGCCTTACAAATATTTTCTTCAGCTTGTTTACGCTCGCGTATATCTTTAACTACACCGATCGTATAAATAGGTTTACCAAGCGGATCTCGAATTAAAGAACCCGTTAAATTTATCCAAATTACATCAGCATTTTTATGTAAATAGCGCTTCTCAATCGAGAATGTTTCTACCTTTCCTGATATTAATTTTTGCAACTGATTTAGATGGATTTGTATATCTTCTGGATGTGTGATATCTCTAAAGTTTTTCTTGAGGATTTCTTCTTGGCTATAGCCTAAAATTTCACACAACTTTTGATTAACTTTAACAAAATGTCCATCTAAAGTTTCTAGTTTAATTCCCACTGCTGCTTGATTAAAAATAGCTCTAAGTTCTGCCTCACTTTGTTGTAAGTCTAAAGTGCGTTGCTTAACCCTGACTTCTAAATCTTGATTGAGTTTTTGTAGAGCTTCTTGTGCTCGTTGTCTTTGCAGTTCAGCAGACGCTCTGGCTGCAAATACTTTGAGAATTCCTTCAAATTTATCTTGGTCAGGTATGGGTTTATCATCTACTATGCATAGTGAGCCAATTGGTTGACCAAAATCATCGCTCAAAATAACTCCCATAGAACTTTCAGCTTCCATAGCAGCTAATCTTTTCGCATTAGGAAAGAGTTGAGAAATTCTCGAACTACAGTGGTAAAATCCTTGCTTGAGCAAAATTTCACATGTAGTTGATTTTGGGTCATAGCAAATATTGGGTTGTAACCGCCCATCAGACCAAAATCCTAAAGTGTGAGCTTGCTCATCAATTAACTCACTTACTAAGGTGTTACGGACATCTAAAGTCAAAGAAATATGCTCAACTAATGCTGGGAAAAAGTCACGTCCAGTCGTAGAAGCTGTACTTTCTATCAAACTATGTAAGGCTGTTTCAGCTTGTTTCCGTTTTGTAATATCGATTCCGATGGCAACGGCGGCTGTATTTTGTTGATATTTTTGAGCTACGAGCAAATAATTGCATGTTTTACTATTAATTTGGACATCAATAACCTTAGAATCTGCGACATCTTGCCTATCTAAAAATTCATGCATAAATTCTGTAAATTGCGGGCTGTTTTCCATAAAGCCCAATTCTTGACCAACAAAAGCATCGGGAGTCAAGTTAAAACTTTCAGCTAAATGGCGATTAACCCCTAAATAATATCCATCATCATTTACCCAAGAAACAAACCCAGGTAGTGCATCTAAAACCGTTTGTAATTGCTCTTTTGCTTGTTGTAGATTTTTTTCCGCTCGTTTATATTCTGTAATGTCCTCGGAAATACACAACAGGTATTCGGGTTGTTGGTTTTTGTCATACAAAGGAATTTTAGTCATATGTAAAATTCTTCTGCCAAAACTAGGACTGTCAATAGGTTCTTCAGAAATATCTTGAGGTACGCCGCTAGCAAAACTTTCTAGGTCTTTTTGACAGAAAAAGTCTGCTTGTTCTTTCGGGAAGAATTCGTAATCTGTTTTGCCAATAGCCTGCTCTGCTGTGATACCAAAAATATTTTCGCAGGTATGATTCCAGAGCTTGACTGTTCCAAAACTTTCTGGTTTGGCATCTTTAACAAAGACGGCTACAGGCAGATTATTAATCATCGACTGTAAAAAGTTGCGAGTCTGTTGGAGTTCCTCTTGTGCTTTTCGGCTTTCAGTAATGTCAATGCCTGTACAAACGATATAATCAACTTGATTATCCCGATTAAGTAAGACCTTATTTGACCAAGAAATTAAGCGGCGATCGCTATTTTTAGTAACTAAAGAAGTTTCATAACGTTCAGGAAATTCTCTCTCGGCTAAATTTTTAAAAATATCTTTGATACATTTTGTTGTATCAGGTAACAGCAGCACATTCCAAACAAATTTTCCTTTAACTTCATCAAATGCGTAACCTGTAGCTTGTTCGCAAGTATAATTAAAGCGAACAATTTTTCCGTGACAATCTAGTACTATAACTAGAGCGTCTGTTAGATTCAAAACGGTAGAAACAAAATTACGCTCCAATCGCAGTTCTGCCTCGATTTTCTGGCGTTCTACAAGTTTAACTCGTGTATGATTGTAAAGTTCCGCTTGTAGAATAGAAACTGCCAGCAGACTGCTAGGAGTCACTAATCCAATTAATTCTCCTCGATCCCCAATAATAGGCAGATGGCAAATTCGATTTTTCCTCAGCAAATGTAACGCAGTAAAAACATCTTTAAAATCTATTAATTTCAATGTTATTAACTCTCTGGTCATCACTTGCTCAACACTGATATTCTCTATATTTTTACCTTGTGCTGTTAGCTTAATTAAATCTCTTTGCGTAATTATCCCCACTAAATGCGAGTTTTTTATAACTAAAACACAACTAGTGGCTTGAGATGTGTTGCTAGCTATATCTTTACCTGAATTAGGCAAATAATTGCTATCTCTGATTGGCAAACTATCATGATTACCTGATGCTTCATTGATTAATGCAATCACATTTGGAAGCATAATCTCAGAGCTAACAACAAGCGGATGACGAATGATTGTCTGTTGTAAATTATCAGAAATGAGAGAGTTAATGAACATTATGTATAGATGCCTGGAATAGAATTAGCTTTAAGAAAGAGGTAAATAATATTTTTACTTATAATTAATTAAAAAGCCTCAGTATTTTCTATGATTATTTTTATAGAGATTTAATATTAGTTTTAACAAGTTCTATTTGGTTTGAAATCTGATTTTTTTATTAGAGGATATTGTTTTTAATGATTTGAGTTATGAATTGCTCTTTGATTTAAAAAAATAACAGTTTTTAAGGTAGATGCAGCTTAATCGTAATCCAAGTAAGTAAAAAGTAAAATTTGAGCAAAGGACTAAACTTTAAAATGTCGGATTATGTTCATAATCCCAACACTTGTTATCCTGCCAGGTTCTAGTACTGGATTGACAGTCAAACTTATTGTAAATCCAGGGAATTGATGTAGGATTAGCATCTGAAGATAAAACGATCGAACTAACTGAAGACAATACATAAGAAGCGATAATAAAGCTAGAGCTTCCTAGAATAATTGAAGCTACTAGGAACAACACAAGATTAACAGGATTCAATTTGTGATTTACAGCCTTTTTAAGGTCTAGCTTATGTTGTAATCGACGCTCTATACCTGCTAGTGACATTAGGTTCAAACTCCTTTTGCAATTGGACGTAAACTTGAAATTTTAAATCCACTGAACTGGCTACAAACAAATAATTTTTATTAAATATTGTTTGTAATAGTTTTAGTATTCAGGATTTAAATGAAAATGTAATCGAGGAAAAACAGGAATTTTTTTTTGATTAAATTGAGGGTATTTACTTGAATGGCTATTTTGAATTGCTGAAGAAATACTGAGTCGCAACTCTAGATCATCCGTAGAATAGAGGATATTTTATAGAATAAGGGCACAGAACAAGCCAATAAAATCGATGATGTGAAACTTTAAAACAGTCTGGCTGATGAGAAAAATCACAGTAAAACAGAGGTTTGAGTGTTACTCTTGCGGCTGTTAATGAGTGAATTTTGAAGGCCGCAAATTTACTGAAGCTCTGAGGAGGTGTTTAAGTAAAACTGCGAATCCCATTCGTTTATAACACCTAGTCGTAAAGCAATTAAAATGCAAAAAATTTAAGGGATTTGGGGAAGACATCGCGCTGATGGGCAATATAAAGATATCTCAGGTATTTTGCCTGTTCTATATTTTTCTTGTCCAAGCGTGATTCGATTTACATCAAGCTATTAACACAATGCTATCGAGCTATAATTTTTTTGAAACGCGATCGCGTTTGTATTTTTAACTTATGAGTTATCCTTCTTGCCTCACGATCCTGCTGATTGATGATTGCGCTGAAGATCGGGAAGCATATCGTCGCTTTTTGGAGCAAGACAGCCTGTATACCTACCGATTTTTGGAGTTTGAAACGGGAAAACCAGCACTGAAATGGTGTCAACAGGAGATACCAGATATCATTTTGCTGGATTTTGCGTTGCCTGATGGGGATGGGCTGAAGTTTGTTCAGCAGTTTCGGGAATGTCATAACCATACCCAAACTGCTGTGATTATGCTGACAGCACAAGGGGATGAAATCAGTTCTGTCCGTGCGTTGACAAGTAGTGTGCAAGATTATCTAGTTAAAAATAAACTCACACTTGAAGTTCTTCAAGGTGCAATTCATCATGCCATTGAACGGATGGATTTGACTCGACAGTTAGAACAAAGTCGGGAACAACAACAACTGATTGCTGCGATCGCCTTACGGATTCGTCAGTCTCTGAAACTAGAAGAGATTCTGCCTACTATAGCAACAGAAGTACGGCAGTTTTTGAAAGCAGACCGAGTAGTGGTCTATCAATTTCAGCCGGATATGAGCGGTACAATTAAGGCGGAGTCAGTCCTTCCAGGTTGGACTGTGGCTTTGGGAAAGCAGATTTTGGACACCTGCTTTCAAAAGGCAGCCAGAAGTAATTATCTCCAAGGGAAAAAACGAGCAATCGACGATATTTATCAAGCTGGCTTAACGAATTGTCATTTGCAACTTCTAGAACAATTTGAAGTCAAAGCCAATTTGGTAGTACCTATTTTAGTCAAAGAGCAATTATGGGGATTATTAATTGCTCACCAATGTAGTGCATCTCGCCATTGGCAATCAGTAGAACTAGATTTGTTGGATCGACTGGCAGTGCAAATAGCGATCGCCATTCAACAGGGAAGTGCATATCAGCAATTACAGGCAGAACTGGCAGAACGCCAACGGACAGAAGCAGCCCTAAAAGCTAGCGAAGAGAAACTCAAGCTGACCCTGAATTTTGCTGGTATTGGCTATTGGGAATGGAACCCAATCACCCATCAAATATTTGCTAGTGAGAATGCAATTCGCTGTTTTGGTTCCGATCTGAGTGATGTGAACTGGACTTATGAAAAGTGGCTCAATCAGTTATATCCAGAGGATCGAGAATGGGTTGAGCCGGAACTGAGGCAGGCGATCGCCACCCAAACCGATTATGCTGTGGAATACCGAGTTGTCTGGCAAGATGGCAGCATTCATTGGGTATCGGCAAAAGGACGGGGAGTTTACGACGCAACCGGACAACTACTGCGGATGCTGGGCGTGCTGATAGATATCACAGAACGCAAGCTCTCAGAGGAAGAGCGGCGGCGTGCCCAGATGCTGCGAATTGAATTACATCTTTTGGAGCAGATTCTTGAAGTCGGGCTAGCAGGTTACTGGGATTGGGATATTCCGGGCAATCAGGAGTACTTGAGCTTAACCTTCAAGCAGATGTTCGGCTATGAAGATCGTGAATTGCCAAATACACCAGAGAGCTGGCAACGCTTGGTTTTTCCAGAGGATTTACCGGGTGTTCTAGAACTTTTCAAGCAACACGTCCAAAGTCGCGGACAAATCCCCTTTTACAATGAGGTGAGATATCGACATAAGGATGGTTCTACCGTTTGGGTAATTTGTTCCGGTCGCGTCATTGCCTGGGATCGAGACGGCAATCCCCTGCGGATGATTGGTTGCCATATTAACATTACACAGCGCAAACAGGCAGAAGCTCAATTATTAGCGATCGCTAATTTGCAGCAAGCCATTTTAGATGGTACTGACTATGCGATTATTTTTAATAACTCAAATGGCATTCAAACCTTTAACGCAGCTGCTCAGAAAATGTTGGGCTACAAAGCAGATGAGGTTGTTCGGCAAATAAATCCAACTACATTTCACGACCCGGAAGAACTCAACCAACGCGCAGCAGAACTCTCGTTGAAATTGGGTAGGGAAATTGCACCCGGTAGGGAATTTTTTACTATCGTCACTCAAGACGGAAGCACCTATGAAAACGAATGGACTTACATTCGCAAAGATGGCTCTCGTTTCCCTGTATTTCTGTCAGTGAAAATCCTTAAGGATCTGGAAGGACAGAATATCGGATTTTTGAGTATTGCCAAAGATATTACCCAGCAAAAACAAATAGAGACAGCCCTTCGAGACAGCGAACTCCGTTATGCACATCTGGCAGAAGCGGCTCCTGTAGCTATTTTCCGGCTAGATACCGTTGGTAAATGCATCTATGTCAACGATCGCTGGAGTGAGATGACTGGTAGACCAATACAGGCAGGATTGGGGGCAGGGTGGATAGAGGCTTTGCACCCAGAAGACGCCGAGCGTTTGGGGAGGGAATGGTCTCTAAAATTTGAGCAAGGATATGTTAATCCAAAAGAATTTTATCAGAGTGAAGGTAGGCATCTACGCCCAGATGGCAGTATCAACTGGTTTTATGTCCAAGTGCTACCCGAAATTAACGCCAACGACACCATTATTGGCTACATTGGCACACTGACAGATATTAGCGAACGCAAACAAGTAGAAGAACAGCTCCATCACCTCTCCGAACGGCTAACCATAGCTATCAAATCTGGAGGATTTGGTATTTGGGAATATGATTTCGTCCAAGCAAGCCAGATTTGGGACGATCGGATGTACGAACTGTATGGAGTGAGTAAAACTGATTTTAACGGTTCTTTTGATGCTTGGTTTAACTGCTTACATCCGGAAGATCGCCCTTATCTGCTGGAAACTATGGAGCAAGTTATACAAGGAAATCAAGAATATAATGTCGAGTTCCGCATCGTTCAACCAAGTGGAGAAATTCGTTTCCTCAAAGGCTACGGCATTCTCAAACGCGATCGGCAGGGTGAACCTGTACGGATGATTGGGGTTAACTATGATATTAGCGATCGCAAACAAGCCGAACAAGAACTCATCCACAACAGGGATTTACGAGAAGCAATTTTTAACGAATCTGCTGATGCCATCTTTCTGGTCGATCCGCAAACCCTGCTCACCCTGGATTGCAATCGGCAGGCAGTGGAACTGTTTGAGGCGGTTGACAAAGCTGAATTAGTCAGTATCAATGGTCAGACACTCCAACTGCGTCCATTCACTGCCAGCGAAACAGATGCGATCGTCAGAGATATGCAGTCAAAAGGTGTCTGGAGCCTAGAGATTGAATATATTACTCTTCAGGGTAAGATTTTCTGGGGAAACATTGCAGCCAAGCCGATTACTGTAGCCGGACGTACCATGAATCTAGTCCGGATCGCTGATATCAGCGAACGAAAAGAGGCACAAGAGGCATTGGCGAAATATGCCCATGAGGTCGAAGATTTGTACAATAATGCTCCCTGTGGCTACCATTCTCTCGACAGCGAAGGCCGATTGCTTAAGGTCAACGAGACTGAACTGCAATGGTTAGGTTATACCCGTGAGGAAATGATTGGCCAACCCCTGGTGAATTTTTTCACTCAAGCCAGTCGCTTGTCCTTCGCGCAAAACTATCCTCGCTTCAAAAAGCAGGGTTCAGTGAAAGATTTGGAGTTGGACATCATTTGTAAAGATGGTACAGTTTTCCCCGTGCTGGTAAGCGCTACTGCTGTCAAGGATGCTGAAGGAAACTATCTATACAGCCGCACCACCCTATTTGATATCCGCGAACGCAAACAAACCGCGCAAGAACTGGAAGAATCACGCAAAATGCTGCAAACGGTACTAGATACATTTCCGCAACGTGTTTTCTGGAAAGACCGCCAATCGCGGTTTATTGGTTGCAATCCAGCATTTATCCGCCATTCTCAACTGACAACCGATGACATTATCGGCAAGACCGATTTTGAATTACCTTGGGCAAAGTTAGCACACCTCTACTGTGCAGACGATATGATGGTGATGAACACCCGAACACCTAAACTAGGCTATGAGGAGCCATTTGAAGGGGCTAATGGCGAACAACTCTGGCTACAAACTAATAAAGTGCCCCTGACCAATAGCGCAGGAGAGGTGATTGGCATACTGGTATCTCACGAAGATATCACAGAACGCAAACAAGCCGAAGCACAATTACGGCAAACGAATGAGCAGCTTGCTAACGCAAATATAGAACTTGCCCGCGCCACTCGCCTCAAAGACGAATTTCTCGCAAACATGAGCCATGAACTGCGAACACCTCTCAATGCGATTTTGGGTATGTCAGAGGGTTTACAAGAAAGTGTATTTGGCTCCATTAATGAAAGACAAGTAAAAGCGATCGCCACTATTGAGCGCAGTGGCAGACATTTGTTAGAACTAATCAACGACATTCTAGACTTGTCTAAAATCGAATCTGGCAAACTGGAACTGCAATTGAGTGATGTTTCTGTCAGGAGCCTCTGTGATACCAGCATTGCTTTTGTTAAACAGATGGCTTTGAAAAAGAATATTCATCTTATGACTCATATTTCTGAGCATATTGACAGCATCCAAGTAGACGATCGCCGCCTGCGTCAGGTACTGATCAACCTGCTGAG
The DNA here is from genome assembly GCF_036917095.1 of Nostoc sp. GTDB lineage: Bacteria > Cyanobacteriota > Cyanobacteriia > Cyanobacteriales > Nostocaceae > Nostoc. Next base: position 217,884 of record NZ_JBALFH010000014.1, on the reverse strand, counting down.
TAACGCTGTCAAGTTCACACCAAACGGCGGATCTGTAACGCTAGAAGTCCGGCTAGAAGGGGCAGGGGGCACAGGGGAAGAGAGGCAGGGGGAGCAGGGGAGGCAGGGGAAGCAGGGAGCAGGGAGCAGGGAGCAGGGGGAAAATTTCTCTCCTCTGCACCCTTCCCCCTGCCCCTCTGCCTCATCTCCCTTGTCCCCCTCATCCTCCCCAAACCTCTGCTTCCAGATCGCTGACACTGGCATTGGTATCGCTGCTGGAGAAATTGGCAAGCTGTTTCAGCCTTTTATCCAGCTTGACAGTAGCCTTAACCGTCAGTACAGTGGCACTGGTCTAGGTTTGGCACTAGTACAAAAGATTGTCACCCTACATGGAGGAACGGTCTTAGTTAGGAGTGAAGTTGGAGAGGGAAGTTGTTTTACCGTCTACATTCCTTACCATGCTAGCAACAATATGTCAACAACACAGGTAACTACTTTATTGCCCAGCTATCACTTACCTGCTGAGAATGCTCAAGTTTTAATTATCGAAGATTCTGTTGCGGCGGCTGACCAAATTACTCGCTACTTCAGCGAAATGGGAATGCAACCCATCATCCATCCCACAGGTGAAGGAGCAGTAGAAGAAGTGCTGCGCCTTCAACCTGCTCTGATTATTCTGGATTTGCAACTACCGAACCTATCCGGTTGGGAGGTGCTCAATCAACTCAAGACCAACCCAAAAACCAAATATATTCCAGCGATCATCATTTCAGTTGTGGATGAGCGTAGCAAAGGACTAGCTCAGGGAGCGTTTGAATATCTGGTCAAACCCATTACCCGCACTCAACTTCAAGCAACTATAGATAAACTACAACATTCTGCCCCTTCTAACCCGCCAAATCTAATTGGCGTACCAGAAGCAGTTCTAGACACTCCTTTGATTTTACTGGCAGAAGATAATCAAGCAAATATTGATACTATGTCCGGCTATCTTGAAGGTCGAGGGTATCATCTGATTCTGGCAAACAATGGACAACAAGCTATTGACCTTGTTAGAGTTCAACGCCCCGACTTAATTGTAATGGACATTCAAATGCCGGGAATGGATGGGTTGGAAGCAATGCGGCGTATCCGTAACGATCGGCAATTTGTGCATATTCCGATCGTTGCACTAACGGCCCTAGCCATGCCTGGCGATCGCGAAACTTGTTTGGCAGCTGGAGCTAACGAATATTTCACCAAACCGATAAAACTTAAACAGCTTGTAGCCACAATTCAACAACTCTTAAGCAGGTAGCGGAAATTCTCGATGGATATTCAAGCCTCTATTTTAGTGATCGACGATCAACCCGATAATTTTGACGTTGTTGAAACCTTACTGGATGGTGAAAACTACCAGCTTTACTACGCTCCTAGTGGTCAACAAGCTCTAAATCGCCTCGATAGTTTTCAGCCCGATCTGATTTTATTAGATGTGATGATGCCCGATCTTGATGGGATGGAAGTCTGCCGACGCATCAAAGCCGATCCACAATGGCAAGCAGTGCCAATCATCATGGTGACAGCATTAACCGAGAAAGAAGATTTGGCTCGATGTCTGGCGACGGGTGCAGATGACTTCATTAGTAAACCCGTTAACGGTGTGGAATTACGAGCCAGAGTTAATTCCATGTTGCGAATTAAGCAGCAATACGACAGTATGCAAGTATTGCTCAAGCTGCGAGAAGACATGGTAAATATGATTGTGCACGATCTGCGAAATCCACTTACCACTATTATCTTAGGAGCAGAGATTCTTCGATCGCCAGGTTTCTCACGGGAACGACAGCAAGGAAAAGTCGATCAAATTTTACTTGCTGGACAACAACTACAATCGTTAATTGATAGTTTGCTAATTATGGCAAAGCTGGAATCTGGCAAAATGGTTCTCAACTACACAGAAGTGGATCTTTGTGCGCTGTGTATATCAGCTGTAGAAGATATTGAGGCGATCGCTACTCAAAAAAACCTGACCCTGATACGTGAATTTCCCGAACCTGGTGGCATTGTTGCAGTAGACGCAGTGATTTTTCGTCGAGTGCTAGATAATTTGCTCTCCAATGCCATTAAGTTCTCCCCCTTCAATTCTCAAGTCATCCTCCGGGGAGAGTATTTGCCAGCAGGTGGTGCTAAAGTGCAAGTCGCTGATTCCGGTTCGGGAGTTCGTCAAGACTTACGGCAAATCATTTTCGAGAAGTATGAAATTGGAACTCTGATGTCAGAAATGCCGCAAATTGGTTTAGGATTGGCTTTCTGCAAAATGGCGATCGAGGCACATTCCGGTACGATTACCATTGAAGATAATCATCCAAATGGTAGTATTTTTACTGTATTAGTCAAAAATAAATAATTAACTCTAAACTGTCTTATCGCGCAATTACTATAACAAAGTCATCACTACTTGGTAAGATTATACAGGGTTAAATTTTCTTACCAACGTCGTATATACAAAATTCCTCATGGAGTAGTTTAATGTTCAATGATTTATTATCTAAACTTAGAATAATAATCTTTAAGCAAATAAAATCTATCTAAAGATATTAATTCTTGGTACAAAAGATAGTTGCTGGCAATATATATATTGTGAGAAAAGACATACTAATCATCTACTTTGCCTAAAAGAAAGGAGGCAAAATTTGCCAGACAACTGTATTGGACGACTATAGAGTTTTAAAAGGTGAAGCAGAGAATAGCTCTAATTACTGCTCAGATTGAGGAAGTGCTAATTAATTACCATACTCCAGATTAAATCTCCAAATTTAAAGACGAGAAGAAATAATTTCCGGTAACAATTTATTCTCGACATATATAAAGCCGCAGCTTGTGACTGGCTGATACAACTGTTGCTAGCCTGTCTCTCTGCTCATTCCAGATAAAAGTAATGTAACGATAATGACGCGATCGCCAAATTCAGAAAACAATCAGGAACCATCTAGTCGTCGTCTGTGGCTTCTGCTTTTAGGACGTATCAGTTTGGCTCTGGGTGGGGTTTTGCTAATTGGAATTATAGTTGGTGCTTGGTGGGCTAGAAACTATGTATACAAAGATTTAGCACCGTTAGTACAGCAAAATCTTGAGCAATTACTGGGGCGTCCAGTAAAAGTTGGGAAAGTTGAACGTTTTTCGCTTTCTAGTCTGAGATTTAGTTCTTTATCAATACCAGCAACTCCGACTGATGCAGATCGGGTGGTAGCAAAAGCTTTGGAAGTGCAGTTCTCGCCGTTGCAACTTCTTCTTAGCCGAAAATTAGCATTAAATGTCACCTTAGTTCAGCCCAATGTCTACGTTCAACAGGATAAAGATGGTCGTTGGGTGACAGCCCAAGTTAAAGCTGGGGAGGGACAAGGTTTTATTCAAACTGAGTTGCAGTCACTTCAAATTCAAGATGGCGATATAGAGTTGATGCCATTTACTGCACCGACTAAACCCAAAGGCTCAGTCATATTAGATCGAGTTGGTGGTATTGCCCGATTTTCCGATCGAAATCAAAGGATCGGTTATGACTTCAATACTCAACTCACTAGGGGAGGCGCTGTTAAAATTGTTGGCGAAACCCAACTAAAAGCTCAACAAACTAACCTCCAACTTTCAGCACAAAATTTACAAGTATCTGAGATCGCTAGATTAATTCAGTTACCGATCGCTCTGCAAGCAGGATATTTAAATGCTGACTTAGGGGTGCAGATTCCACCCAAACTGTCAGATATCGCGATTACGGGAACAGCTACAGCTAATCAGATCGCTGCTAAAATCCAAAATATTCCTCAGCCGATTTCTAATTTTAATGGGAGATTTCTATTTCAGGGTCAGACAGTTGCTTTAGATAATCTGAGTACGAACTTTGGCAAAGTTCCGATTCTGGCAAATGGAACAATTAATACTCAAACAGGTTTTAATGTCTCTGCTCAGATCAGACCAGTTACTGCGAAAAATATCTTAGATACATTGAAAGTGAGTTCGTCAGTCCCAGCTAGTGGCGAAATTCAAGCAAATATTAAAATACTAGGCGCACTTCAGCAACCAGTCGTCAGCGGTACAGTAAGTAACACCAAACCGATTCAAATTGACCGGGTTCAATTTAAAAGCATCAATACTGATTTCCGCTTGAATGCATCTCAAACTGCGTCTCAACTTACTGTCTCCAATCTGAAAATAGTCCCCGCAGCAGGTGGTCAAATCACAGGAGCCGGTCAAGCTAATTTGGGAGCTAAAGATGGGGTAATATTTAATGCTCAAGCTGATGGGATATCAGGAGATATACTAGCACGCAGCTATGGCGTAACTCTCCCGATCGCAGTTGGAAATGTCTCAGCAAAAGCCCAAATTTCTGGCTCACTTGGCAAACAGCCCTTGAACCTTGATATTTCCAATGTTCAGGTAACGCCACCAGCCGGAGGGCAAATCACAGCCAATGGTCAAATTCAACTGGCTCCCGAAGGTCAGGTAGGCGTAAATATTCAAGCTCAAGGTATCCCAGGAAATGCGATCGCTCAAGGTTACGGCATTTCAACTCCCATTAATATTGGTGGTATATCTGCGAACGCTAAAATTTCTGGCTCTCTGGGTACACCCTTAAACGTCAATATTTCTCGCGTTCAAGCAAATCCAGATGTGGGAGGGCAAGTCACAGCTAGCGGACGAGTTCAGCTTGTACCTCAAGGTAGGGTGGCATTGAATGTCCAAGCAAAAAATATACCAGGGGATGCGATCGCCAAAGCCTACAATTCCTCACCCTCCATCACCATTGGGAATGTCTCGGCAAATGCGGATATTTCCGGGACTCTGAGCAATCTGCAAACAGTAGCGCGGGTGCAAGCGCCTAGTGCCACCTATCCCACTAGTGGACGAGTTGTTGTTACCAAACAAGGAGAGAATATCGTCTTTCCCGATGTGGTTGTGAACGTGGCGGGTGGGACAATCACCGCTCAAGGTCAACTTGCACAACAACGCTGGCAAGGATCTGTCAAAACTTCTCAAATTCAACTCAGCCGTTTCTCACCACAACTGCGAGGACGGCTGAATAGCAATATTCAGTTAGCTGGCACAACCCAATCTTTCCAGCTTGCGGATATTCGTGCCGCCGGACAAATCAGCCTTCCCCAAGGAGTCGCGCAGCTGGCAAAACCGCTCACCGCACAATTTCAGTGGAATGGACAGCAGATTATAGTTGAAAACGCAAGTACCGCAGGATTTACTGCTAATGGTGCGATCGCTATTCAGTCTCCCCCAACTGGCGCACCCCAAATTGCCGGATTTGATTTAAATGTACTGGCGCGAAATTTCAACTTACAAAATACTGGCTTCAAAGTTCCTGGGGATGTAGCAATAGCAGGGCGACTTGATTTTAATGGAAAAGTTACAGGTACTCCAGATGTACCGCAAGCTAATGGGAATATCCGACTGCGGAATTTCAATGTAAGTAACTTGGCATTTGACCCACTTTTAACCGGAAATGTGAATTTTCAAGGCGGACAAGGAGGAAGTCTGCGATTAGCTGGGAAACAAGATCGGATTGCCCTTAATTTAGGTGCAGATTATCGTCCCACCTCATTTTTAGTTAAACGCGATGAGGCAGTTACTACAGGTAGAACTGAGGGAGATAATTTGATTGTCAACGCCCAAGAGTTTCCCATCGCTCTTGTTGGCGGCTTTTTACCTAACAATCAATTGAAACCTTTGGGGGGGCAATTATCGGGTAATTTAGTTGTCAATCTGAGTAATTATGCCATTGCGGGAGACGTTGCGATCGCAGGGCCTCGTGTTGCCAGAGTTGCAGCAGATGAATTTCGCGGCAGCATCAATTATGCTGATGGTACGGCTAGCTTGGCTAATGGTCAATTGCGGATTGGCGATACCAACATCGCTCTCAGTGGCAATGTGCAAGCAGGGAATGACCCGCAATTTCAATTCCAAGCTAATTTTGCCGAAGCCAAAATCCAGAGACTTTTACAAGCGTTTAATATCTTCGACTTTCAAGACCTTAGTACCGGGTTGCAGCCTCCAACGTTAGCTGGTGCAGAAGCACTTCCAACTGAATCTATCAGTTTGCCCGATGCAGATTTGAAAACACAGTTAGCATATTTCTCAAATATTACAGCAGCGATCGCCAAAGAACAGCAAGCAGAGAAAAAACAAACCCCATCTTTGCCCAGCCTTGCAGAATTAACAGGTGCTTTAAGCGGAGCAATTACAGCCAATGGCTCCTTAAAATCTGGGTTGAATGTCGGCTTTAATTTTCAAGGTGCTAATTGGCAATGGGGTAATTATTCCATTAATCAAGTCGTTGCTCAAGGGACTTTTGCCGATGGTATCGTCACACTTTCACCCTTGAGTGTGGGGATTGATCGAGGACTAGTGGCCTTTTCAGGACAGTTAGGAACTGAGCAACTATCTGGAAAATTGAATGTAGCCAGTCTACCTCTATCACTTTTAGAACCTTTTATTGAAAAATACCCCGTAGATATCACTGGTAATGTAAATGCTGATGCCACCTTAGCAGGTAGTTTGCAAGACCCTAGTGCAAAAGGCAAAGTGACACTAGCGAATGCAACTCTCAACAAGCAAGCTGTACAAACAGGAGAAGTGAACTTTGACTACAACAAAGCTCGCTTGAATTTTGATAGTACCTTACTCGTGACAGGAACGCAGCCAGTCGCCATTACAGGTAGCGTACCTGCTCCTTTGCCTTTTCCCAAAGTGCAACCGGATAGCAATCAAATCAACATCAACGCCAATGTGCAAAATGAAGGATTGGCACTGTTAAATCTGTTGACCAACAATCAAGTCGCTTGGGTAGACGGTCAAGGAAAAGTAGATTTAAACGTTCAAGGTACTTTAAACGAACCAATTATCAACGGCAACGCCACACTTAATAATGCAACCTTTCGCGCTGAAGCCTTATCTGAACCTCTAACGAATGTCACAGGAACAGCGCAATTTAATGGTACTACGGTAAGCGTTGAAAATATCCAAGGTAATTACAATCAAGGGCAAGTAACTGCATCAGGCATCTTGCCAATTTTTGATCCTCAACAAGCCGCAGCGAATCCCCTGACAGTATCAATAGCAGACAAACTCAATTTTAAGCTTGCAGGACTGTATGAAGGCGGTGTTGGTGGCGATGTCGTGATTCGCGGCACAGCCTTAAAACCTGTAATTGGTGGAGAGATTAAACTGAGTGATGGTCAGGTAATTATTGGCAACTCGCCTACTACTGCTAAAAAATCAGCAGCGACAGCAGAGGCTAATACTAACGTCATAAATTTAGATAGACAAGAGGTTAACCCTAACGTCACACCGACAGCAGACGGAAGCGCTAACCCAGTGGTGGTGACAGCAGACGGAAGCAATAACCCAGTGGTGACAGCAGACGGAAGCGCTAACGCAACCAGTCTACCCAATTTGCCTGTAGAGTTTGCAGATTTAAAGTTGATTTTAGACAAAGATATTCGGGTTACCACTCAGTCACTACTCAGCTTTGTACCAGGAGGAGCAGCATTAAGTCAGCCTTTATTGAGCTTTGACGCCAAAGGCGACTTGACCATTAATGGTACATTAGCCAAACCGCTTCCTGAAGGAGTCATTCGTTTAACTGGAGGACGACTGAGCTTATTTTCCACTACGTTTACCTTGGCGCGGGGCTATGAACAAACTGCGCGGTTTACTCCAAGTCAAGGACTTGACCCTACTTTGGATGTCCGACTGACGGCAATTGTACCGGAAGCATCAGCAAGGAACACTCAAACTTTGGAATCACCCTTGTCTTCTGAAGTCAGCGATATTTCTGTCAATAACTTTGGGACTTTACGTAGCGTTACCGTTCAAGCTAGAGTGAGCGGCCCAGCTAGTAAATTAGGCGACAATCTAGAACTGACGAGCGAACCTAGCCGTAGCAAGGGAGAAATAGTTGCTCTCTTGGGTGGCTCAATTCTGGGTTCTTTCGGTCAAGCAGATGCAGGCCAAGGGCTGACTAATTTCGCTAGTTCTACCATTTTAGGTGGTTTACAAGGAACTATCACTGCGATCGGACAGGCTGTTGGTTTCAGTGAGTTTCGGATATTTCCCACCCCAACCACTAATAATGAAAAAACGACAGCTTCAGTTCTGAATTTATCAGCAGAGGGTGTATTTGACATCAATAGAAATTTCTCTGCCTCTTTATCGCGCCCTCTTTCTAGCGATGAGGCTTTCCGTTATAACGTGCTTTATCGACTCAATGATGAAATTTTGATGCGAGGCTCAACTAATTTAGGGGATGAAAATCTATTACAAGTTGAGTATGAAACCCGATTTTAGCTCGATACAGTTCAGTCAAGCATTTATGATGACGAACCACAAAGGACGCAAAGGACACAAAGCAAGAAAAGAGTTTCAGTTGAAAAGTTGTTTAGTTTTTGCCAAACTCTTTCGGGTGTGATGGGGAGTTGGTATAGTCTACAGCTTGTAGCATTAGCGATCGCATTTGCAATAGCTGGCGCTGTACAATTGATGGTGATTTCCCCAACTCCTTTAGCGCCAAATGGGCCGTGGGGGTCGGCTTGTTCGACTAAAATTACTTCTATTGGTGGCATATCTGCCGCTGTGGGGATGCGATATTCTCGCAATGTCGGGTTTAAAATACATCCTTGTTCATCAAATAATAGTTCTTCACTTAAGGCATAGCCAATTCCCATAGCTATTCCACCGGTTGCTTGTCCGTGACAAATTCGCGGATTAATTGCTTTACCTAAATCAATCGCTTGCACACATCGTAAAACTTGAATTTTACCTGTTTCCATATCAACTTCTACTTCTACACCTTGAACAGCGAAAGTTAAAGTTGATTCATCTGCTGCATAAGTTACCTCTTCACTTATTTCTTCTCTGTTATCTCCGCGCCTCTGCGATTCGTTCTCTAATCTTTCTCGTAATTTTTCCGCCGCTAATTTAACTGCTTGTCCAGAAATATAAACTGTCGCAGAAGCATAAGAACCAGAATCAAAAGGTGTTCGTTGGGTATCGCCAGAAATAATATCAATATCGCTAACACTCACACCTAAAACTTCTGCTGCTATTTGCCGCAGAGTAGTATCTGAACCAGTTCCAACATCTACAGAACCAGTTCTTAATTCATATTTACCCTCAGCAACAAGTGATAATTTGACTTTGGCAATATGGATTTTAGATAAACCACTACCTTGCATAGAAACGGCAAATCCCACACCACGACGGCGAGAACCTTCTACCCTTGGTGGTGTCCCAGGAACATAACCAAGTGACTGCGTAACTTTTTCCCAGCATTCAGGAATGGCATAGCTACCAATTAAGTTAAAGTGGTCTTCAGACCTTCCTAAAGAAATTACATCTCCCGGACAAATGATATTTTTTAAACGGATTTCTATCGGGTCAATATTGAGCTTATTTGCAATTTCGTCGATTTGACATTCCATTGCAAAAGTGCCTTGAGTTGCACCATAACCGCGAAACGCACCCGCCGGCATTGTATTTGTATAGACTGCAAAACCTCGCAATCTTTTATTTGGACAGCGATATAAACCTAGAGGGATATAACCTGATAAAAATACTACTGTCTGTCCATGATTCCCATAAGCACCCGTGTTACCAATTATTTCCATATCTTGGGCAACAAGTATACCATCTGCTTTGACACCAGTTTTAATTTTGATTGTCATAGCATGACGGCTATTTGTGGCAGTAAATTCCTCTTTCCTGGTAAATTCCCATTGCACGGGTTTACCTGTGCGGAGGGTTGCTAAAACACAGAGGTCTTCTGATAAAATTTCTTGTTTGTTACCAAATCCGCCGCCAAGTTGTGCTTTATAAACGCGGATTTTATCTTCAGGTAAGTTGAAAATTTGTGAGAGTAACCGCTGACAGTGAAATGGTACTTGAGTACTGGAACGCACAACTAGATTTCCATCTGGTTCTAGCCAACTAATAGTTATATGCGGTTCCAAGTGGACGTGTTGTACTGCTGGTAATTTGTAAGTGTTCTCGACAATTAAATCTGCTTCGGCAAATCCCTGTTCTAAATCACCAGAGTCGAAAAATATTTGTCCAGCAATGTTACGATTTCTATTAGGAATTTGTGATGATTCTGGTTCATCATGAATCACAACACCGCTATCATTCATTGCTTGCACGGGGTCGATAACATGGGGTAAAATTTCGTAATCGACGGCAATTAATCGACAAGCTTGTTCGGCAATAGTTACTGATTCTGCAACTACAGCCGCAACGCGATCGCCTACAAATCTTACTTTATTATCTAATAGGTAGCGATCTAACGGATCGGGTACTGGTTCAGCATGTCCAGCGGTGGTATAAGGTATTCTGGGTACATCTTCGTGGGTGAAAATCGCAACAACACCGGGGAGGGCTTTGGCTTCTTGGGTGTCAATTTTGCGAATACGGGCGTGGGGATGAGGCGATCGCAGTACTTTAAGATGTAATAATCCAGGTGGTGAAATATCACCTGTGTAAGACGCTTTCCCAGTCACAATTAGTGCACCATCCTGTTTAGGAATGCTTTCTCCTACTGAGTGGGGACTAGCCAATGTAGTTGCTAGTGGGGAGTTTTGAGAAAGCAAAATACTCTCAATAATCGCTTGATATCCAGTGCAGCGGCAAAGATTTCCTTTTAAAGCTAAACGCAATTCATCTTCTGATAATTCAGGTAACTTTGCCGCACTCATAATCATCCCAGGAGTGCAGAAACCACATTGAAAACCTTGTGCTTGCAGAAATGCTTGCTGCATCGGCGCAAGTTCGCCATTCTGGGAAAGTCCTTCAATAGTAGTTACCGATTGATTTTTAATTCGCATTGCCGGATAAATGCAACTATGGATAGGTGTATCATTTACCCAAACTGTGCAAGCACCACAATCGCCAGAATCGCAAACACGATGAACACCAAACCAGCCTAATTGACGTAATAAACTCAAAAGGCTGGTTCCAGGGTGACAATTTTCTGTATAAGATTGATGATTAACTTCAAATATTAACTGTTCTGGCATAATAAAGCTGATAGCGATCGCTTGATTAAAACTGCCGTCAATTCTCGGCGATAAATTGCACTCGCCTTGGCATCTTCAATAAAATTTACCTTCTGTAAAAATGCGAAATCTTGCGTCTCTACATCTTCCAATTCCAGTATTTGGGGTGCAACAACACTAGCACCAATCACACAACGTACCTGTTGATGATTCCTAGCACTTACCACAATTGCTAAAGCTGGGTCAGTTGCAGCAATACCAAAGCGTTGATAGTTAACTTTCCATGTTAAATTAGATAAAGGAATTAAAACTCGCCTTAATATTTCTTCTGCTTGCAAAATTGTAGATTTGAAACCAAATTGAAAGTCTTTCGCCGCAACTTGACGCGACTCTCCTTTGATATTCCAAATTTCATAAGTTGCATCCAACGCTATCATTACTGGTGCTAAGGTTCCCACTGATAAAGCCAGGCAAATATTGCCTCCCACCGTCGCCACATTAATTACTTTTAATGATGCTGATAGTGCAGCAACCGCACTTTTTAATCCCTCGACTGCTGTCCATTCTGCTAACCAGGGATATTCCAATAATTTAATTAATGGACAAGTCGCACCAATAATTAAATAGTCTTCTTTTACTTCAATCTCTGACCATCCTAAACGTTGTATATCTACCAAAACTTGTAAATCTGGTTGTGGTTCAGAAAATAGCCACGTTCCACCTGCTAACCAAGCCCAGCCTTTACCCCAATTGGTGATAGTTTGAATATTATCGGGATTTAAATAAGTTTCGAGGTTTGGCAAATCCATCTTTTATTTAAACGCAGAGGAACGCGGAGGGAAGCGCAGAGTATCGCAGAGGTTTTTCAAATATCTAGCTGAATTGTATAGCCTAATCTTTTTGGTAAGGAAATCTTATAAACATCGCCTTGATTCATCTCGTCTGGTGCCTGCATTTGAGTTAAGGCGGTGACGACTTCATCAGAATTTGCCGTGAGGATGATGACGGGGCGATCGCAAGCTATGGGAAAATCATGCCAGGTGCCAATATGCAGCAATAGTCCGTAGCCAGGGGGGAAGCGTAGCGCTTTGACTTGATTTAAGTCTGGCAAGGTTTCGCCATTATCGTGATTAGGCGATGCTAACACCATAATAAATGGTGATTGCCCCAAACCGATAAACATTTGGGTCATGTGGATATGGCGTTCTAACCAAATTATCGGCGGATATCCTGGCATAATTTTGGCTGTTCTGAAGGTTGCTGTTCCCCGATAGGTAAAGTCAATATTTTCGCCTTCTATTACTCTTTCTTGATAAAAGGGAATTCCTAATCCGGGTTTGCTGACTTCATCACCTAATAGATGTCCATAGGGTTTGATGTTTTCTGTATCGGCTTCGATTACGGGAATTTTGAGAATTTGGGTTTGGGAAATAGTCATGATTTTATTGTGATTTATTTATCCAATTGTAAATACCTTCACCAGTAGTTAACCAAGTATCAGGTTTCTTTTTAATATGTAGTAAACATTGTTTTAAATATTTTAATCGCAGTGGTTGACCAACAATAAATGGATGCAAGCCAATTGCCATTACTCGTCCTTGAGATTCTCCATCTTGCCACAATTGGTCAAATTGATCTGTTATTGCTTGGGCAAATTCCACACCAGAAAAGCGGTTACTCAAACACAAGCTAATATCATTTGCTTCTATAGTATAAGGAATTGCCAACAAGCGATCGTTGGGTAATGGATACCAATAAGGTTGGTCATCATTTGCCCAGTCAGCCGTGTAAACAATTCCGGCTGAATGTAATAATTCAAAAGTTGACTCGGTAATGGAGAATCCGGGAGTTAACCAGCCTTTAGGAGTTTTGCCAGTAGCTTGTCGTAGCAAAATTAGAGTTCTATCAATTATATCTATTTCTGTTTGCCGATCCATACCACTATGTCCAGTGGAATTATTAATGCCATGCGCCATCACTTCCCAGCCATATTGCTGTATGGCTGTCATAATTTCGGGATAAAATGTGCAAATCTCACCGTTTACTGCGGCTGTTACTGGAATTTCTAACTCGGCGAATAGTTCAAACAAACGCCAAATCCCAACGCGATTCCCATAATCTCGCCAACCATAGTTAGCAATTTCTGGGTAACTATTTAAATGGGGTTGAATTGCTGTTCCTAGTTTGCCAAAAGTGAAATGTTCTACATTCATCACCACCCAGACAGCAACTCTGGCATTATTCGGCAATTTTAAAACTGGGCGTTGCGTAATTGGTTGAAAAGATGGAGGCTGCATCGTTAACAATTTAAAATTAAAAATCTAAAATTGAATAACTCCTAACTCCTAATGAGTAGAACGAAAAGGTTGCCCTAATCATGCTGGTGTCTCTAGTTTTATGCGTGTGTCATCCCGCGAGATTAACACCCCCGATTCCTCGGTCACTAATTCACCTAGTGTCCCCAAAATTAGAGGTGTAGCTGCCCGTAGCGTATCACTCATGATTAAGCTGATTGTTTGGATGTTCATCCTTTGTAACCACAGGCGAAGCTACCTCCGCCAGATGTTGTTCTTTGACTTGCATTTCCAAAAGTTGGGGAATTGTCACAAATCTATAACCTTGAGCCTTCAGACCTGCAATCATTTCTGGTAAGGCCTTGACAGATTTAGAACGGTTGCCGCCCCCATCGTGCATCAGTACAATCGCACCTGGTTTTGCATACTTCAGCACATTTTTGACCAGCCCTGGCACTTGAGGCGGACGACGTTCGGCATCTCCCGACTGTTCTGACCACATCATGACAGCGTACTTCTCGTTTTTGGCATATCGGGCTAGTCCATTATTTAGAAAGCCGCCAGGGGGACGAAACAGAGTAGTTTTCACTCCTGTAGTCTTGTAGATGATATCTGCTGTGCGATCGATTTCACTAGCCGCAGTCGCTCCATCCATTTGAAAATACCAATGATGCCATGTATGATTGCCTATTACATGACCATCAGCAGCCACTTGTTTGGCAACCTGGGGAAAATATTTCACCATTTGCCCGAGCATGAAGAATGTCGCCTTGATATCATTCTTCTTCAAAATTTCTAAAATCTGTGCCGTATTTTTAGGGCCGGGGCCATCATCAAAGGTCAAGGCGATGACTTTATCGTTTGCTTTCAGTTTCCCTTGATAAACAATTGTTCCCTGAAAAGACTTTGGCACTTGATTCATCTGGTCAGTAGCTGGGGTGATATTCTGTGCATCTGCACTCATCAGCTTGTTCTGACTTGCTTTACCACTCTCGCTTTTTGGCTTTAGAGTTCCCAACAAATGCTCAAATCCGCTTGTAGTTAAAAGCAAACTGATTCCTAAACTACTAGCACCTGTAACCAATGTAATGATTATTAGTTTCACTAACAAAGATAATTTCCGACTGGACACATTAAATCTCCTCAAATATTAGTCATTAATTATTGGCCATTAGCCATTCTACCTTTGCTCCCTTATCTCCGTATTGCTTCACTCGCGATCGCTTGTCAATTAATATATCTGCTGCTAAAAGAATAAAATACCTTGAAACATCCCAGCTAAAGCTAAAGAAAGTCTCAATTTAATCTGCAATAATTCGCCGTATACGTACAAAAGTGCCATCAGAAAGCTGGATAAAATAATACCCAGTGGATTTAACCGGTCAATCAAAGGCAGCAATAATGGCAGTATAACCGTAACCTAGAGAAATGCTAGGGCGGAGTTGACCAATACCAAAACTAAAACTTCGCACACACCAGCTAAACCACCGCTAATTAACAGAGTTAGCCAAATTATGCGTAGGCATAGCCCGTCGTAAACATCGCTGTTTATCCCAGCATATACCGCCGCCTTGGGACTTAAAATCACCGTTTTGAATTACAAATTGGTATAATATCTGTTGCATGAAGCAAAAATTTCAACAATATATCTGGCGTTGTGCCCTAGTAGTGCTTGTAGCATTAGCTGTATGTGGATGGAGTGTGCAGTCGGCACAAGCACTGCTGCGTCAACATCATATTTCTCCGGGTGTCTTACGCTACCACTCACAAGTATCTATCAAAGATGAAAAAGGTTACGCTTGGCAAGTGCTGCTGTTTAAACAGAATTACAACAGTGCAGTCAAAGATTTACGGTTGCGGTTGGTTGCTTTTCCGGGTGTCGTTGAACTTGCTCACCCCGAACCATTGTTAATTGAGACAGCAGCAGGAAAATTGCTGAGTGCATCGGATGCATACGCTCTAACTGCACCCGTCCCTAATGTGGGCGAATATAATTTAACTAATATCTTACCGAAATTGCCAACAACTGATGCGCTCAAACTCTATGTGCCACTTTCTAGTGGACAGCAATTGGTTCTCAACATATCCAATACTGTAGTTACTGAGTGGCAATGGCTAGTTACAGAGATTGATTGATTTTATGCACCAATAGTAAAGTTTAATCTAAAAGCATTCAACATAAAAATAACCAAATGGTGATGTGGGGCATTATTACTGCCTTCGGAGCCAGCAATACCAGTCTTCATCTACTTATAGCCTCCCACATCACACGCAGCAGTAATGTTAGTCTTGAGACTCCTCAGAGATAGGTTCCGATTCGGTTTCAAGTTCTTCTGTTTTGACTTTGGCGGCTGGAGGTTTAACGGGTTTTGGGCCACGCGCTAGGGCAGGATTCCCTTGCTGCCTGTTATCATCCCCATAGGATGCTTTTTTCCCTTTGTCAGACGAGCGATTACGGCTCGGTTTTGCGCTTTTGGGGTTGGATTCAATAGGAGTTATAGAATCCGAATTTTCGGAGCTGTTGTCAGTGTTTGCTTGGGACTGACGTTCCGATTTCTTGATTGGACGTTCTACCATTGTTGATTTTTGTAAATTTATCTGTATGGTACATCGGTTTGGTGACTATCAAACTGTTGAGTAGCATTTTTTAAAGATTTTATTTATGACTTACGCAATAACTCTCTGAAACTCTTATTCCTTTGCGTCCTTTGCGGTTCGTTTTTTCCTTATTTTGCATAAGTCCTGTTATTGGGGAACTCCAAAAAAGAAATTATCCAATTTTTGGAATCAAAACGACTTTCCCTCCCCCAGCTAAATGCCCCCTGCCCTAAAAGCGATAGGATATTTTTTTATTTGGAAGTCCCTTGTTAGAATTTTTGAGTGGCTCTGAAGAGTTGATTTCACAAAAAAGCAGGCAACAAACTTTATCAATTAACTTACAAAATATAAAAATGGGTGCGTTATCGATAGCTGAACGCACCCAAAAACTATTAAACAAAATCAGGTCGTGCCTGTTGCATTGATTTAAACTTTTCCTCTAAAACTGCCCAATTTTCTTGCTCAATTAAGTTAGTTAGCTCATCAAGATTTTGGCGATATTGTTGCAGCGATCGCAGCAATGCTTGACGATTATACCGCGCCATCATCACACCCAACTCTGGATTCCCACCACCCACACGGCTGGTATCCCGAAAACCTGAACTAGCTAACTTTTGGGCTAATTCCAAAACATCAGAGTCAGTTTCACTCAAACAAGCAGCAATCAAAGAGGAACTGACCATTACAGGTAAATGGGAAATCCAACTTACAGCGCGGTCATGTTGCTCTGGTTGACAATAGTAGATATTAGCTCCCAGCGATCGCACAATTTCTTCCACAACCGTAATTGCCGTGGTTGGTGTTGTAGCTGTCGGTGTTAATACATAAGGTTTATCGACAAATAAATGCCGTTGTGCAGCTTCTATCCCACTGTCTGTTGTTCCCGCCATTGGGTGACCGCCAATAAAATTATCCCAAAGCGGAGAAATGTCCTTGACTATCTGTGCTTTCGCCGAACCCACATCAGTTATGACGGTAGTAGCAGACAAATGAGCGATCGACTGTTCAAATTGGGGCACAATAAGGGCTAGAGGTGTGCAAATAAATACAACCTCTGCGGCTGCTAACAGGCTCAGATCGACTGATGCTCGATCGACACTGCCGAGGGCAACTGCCTTTTGACAGGTGGCTTCACGGCGACTAACTCCTAAGATATGATGTCCTTGCGATCGCAAATCAAAACCCAAAGATCCACCTATCAGTCCCAATCCTAAAATCCCAATATTCATTTTTGATTTTGACATTCCGTTTTTTATGACTTTACCAACTATTAAAGTTGGCATCCAAGGGGTAGCATCGATGAATGTAGAGGAATTATTGGAACAATACGCAACAGGAGTCTTAAACTTTAGTGGTGTTGACCTCGCGGAAGCTAACCTGAGTGGGGCCAAACTCAGTGGCATAAATCTTAGCAATGCTAATTTGAGTATAGTCAACCTGAGTGGCGCGAATTTGAGTGAAGCTAACTTGACTAATGCCAAGCTAAATATAGCCAGACTGAGCGGGGCGAATCTAGGTAGTGCCATTTTGAACAACGCTACTCTCAACGTCGCTAATTTGATCCGAGCGGATCTGAGTCGCGCTCAACTTAGAGGAGCTTCGTTGATTCGCGCCGAGTTAATTCGCGCCGATCTCAGTCGCGCTGACTTCTTGGAGGCTGACCTCACGGGTGCCGATCTGCGAGAGGCGACACTCCGCCAAGCAAATCTCCGTCAGGCTAACTTGAGTGAGGCTGTCTTGAAAGGCGCTTCCGTGACGGGAGCCAACTTGGAGATGGCGAACTTAAATGCTAGCGACCTCAGTCGTTCTGACCTGAGCGGCGCAAATTTGCGAGATGCTGAACTCAGACAAGCCAATCTCAGCCATGCTAACCTGAGCGGGGCAGACTTAAGCGGCGCAAACCTCCGATGGGCAGATTTGAGCGGCGCAAATCTCCGATGGGCAGATTTGAGCGGTGCAAAATTGAGCGGGGCTAATTTAGTTGGCGCAGATTTAAGCAATGCCAATTTAACGAATACAATTTTAATCCACGCCGATTTGACTCAGGCAAAATTAATTAGGGCGGAATGGATTGGTGCTGACTTAACAGGAGCAACTTTAACTGGGGCAAAACTTTATGCCACCTCCAGGTTTGGTTTAAAAACCGAAGGCATGATTTGTGAATGGGTCGATCTTAGCCCCGCAGGCGATCGCTCCATTATCCAAAACTTCCATTCCGACGACTCACGAGACTTTTTTAACGAAACACCGCCAACAATCCGAATTATTGTTGATGCAGCCCTAGAACACGAAGCCAATTTTGCGATCGCTGGCGCTTACTACCAAATTGCTCAAGAATACCGAGGGCTGAAACGACCCCCAAGCATCGAAAGTGGGCGTCGTCGAACTGTTTTCACCTTTCATGTAGATAGCGATGAAGCATTATATGCCACTGCTTACATTGTGATTCTTCCCTTTTTAGATGCGATATCTACCCAAAAGAATATTTCCAGTATGCTGGAAATGATTAACAGTGAGGTTGTTGCGAACCAAGATTTAAAATCGCCCCAAATGGTGAAACAATTAAATATCCTTGTAGAGCAAGCCATGAGTCAGGCTACAACAATTAAACAGATGAAAAAAAATATTGAAGTAGCCGCAAAGTTAAATTTTTGTAAAGCCCCAACCCAAATAATTTTAACGAATTCCAGCGCCTACACTTTGATTGTCCATGACAATCCTAACTTTGGGAAAAGATTTATTAATCGCACTGCTCTCAATGCTTCAGCTTACGATCGGATTTCCCATGAATCAACAAAATATATATTGCCTTCGTTAAATATGGTTATGGATTTTGTCAAAGGATTTCACTATATTAGTCATTAGTCATCGGGCATTAACTATTAGTTATTGGACAAATTAAAAATGACAAAAAAACAAATTTTGGAGGGCAAAAATGCGCGACACCTTTAATAAAATGATCGGTCGGACTCGCTATGTAGTCTTTCGCCTATTTCTGCACTTAGGGGGAGGTGAGGTAGCACCAATTTTGGGAGTATTAAATAGTGCTGGGCGGGATGCGATCGATGTTGATGGCGACTTAGAAGTTTTGGGAGAAGGATTGGTAGAAATTAGCCAAACACTGCTGCAATACGATGAATATTGGCTTTCTGCTGCCAACGAAGGTGATGTATTTTGGGATGAAGGCGAGGCGGGAGATTACGTGAATGAATTATTTACTGACTCTGCCCAAAGATATCTCAGCGAACCAGAGTACGGTTCTGGTGGATTGAATGAACCTTTATCTATACCTGTAACCCGCAACGTCATTGTGATGATTACAGTCGCTTATGAAGGAGAAGTACCAGATTTAGAAACCGATCTTTCTAACGTTCAGGCGCTCAAAGAAGGATTGAAAGCATTGATAAATCTGCATTATAAACATAGATTCAAGGCAATCCAAGTGCATTTCTCCCCAGCACAGTTAGGTGATGAACTCACTAGCGATCAACTGTTGCAATATTACCCAGAATTGATTCCTTTGTAATTTGTTGGGTAGTCCGTACTTACTACTCACATCGAGAAATTGTTAAGCTCAGAGATAGGACAATAATCCAATGATCATGACCATAGTACGTAAATTTACAGCCGTTTTTTTAGCTCTGAGTTTGTGTCTGACAACTGTCGCTTGTGGTGGCGGAAACGAAACTACTCCTCCGGCTAAGAACGTTAGCCAAAGCTCTACTAATACCAAGCTAAGTGATGGAGAGTATCAAATACAACAAGCTACATACGATGATGCAACTGGGGAGTATAACCTGTTTTTACTTAACAATAAGCCCCCAACCTTTTCAACCGAAAATTTGCAAATGGCACGGTTAACTGACGATCAAATCAAGGAGGGTAAAAAAACCTATCTGAAGGTAGAAAAAGGACAACCAATTTTATATCTAACGGAAGACTTTAAACTTGAGTACGTCCACAACGTTACCGAAAATAAAACCAATCCCCAAACAGGACAACAAGAGACGGTTGTAGTCCGTCGAGAAAATAGCTTCTGGGCACCATTTGCTGGGTCTGTGGCTGGTGCTGTGGCAGGTCAGGCACTTGGTAGTCTCTTATTTAGACCCCAGTATTATGTACCCCCTGTCTATCAATCAGGACAAGGATTAAGTGGCTTCGGTGGATATGGCGGAAGCTATGGCCAAGCAGTTCAAAACTACCAAACTCGCTACAATGCGCCACCCGCAGCCGTGACAAATCGTACTGCATTCCGCAATACAGGGACAATTAGAAGGTCATATCCTGGTAATTCAACTATACGCAATACACCGCGTAGCACTACTGGTAATAATCGTCCTTCTGGTTCTGGTTTTGGTGGTAGTACCTTGCAACCCTCTGGTAGAGCTACCTCACCCAGACGCGATTCTGGTAGTAGTTTTGGTAGTGGGCGTAGTTCAGCACCCCGCCGCTCAAGTGGTTTTGGCAGCAGACGCCGTTAGGAAATTCCAAATGCAATAAATAGACTGCTTAACAAGTAAAGGTAGTGTGTTGCACAAAGAAGCCGGAGGGTCATAAGTTAACCCTCCGGCTTCTCTTTATATCTATGTAATTTGTGAAGATTAATTATGAATTATTCAGTCAAATAATATGAAATACTAAATACAAATATTGCTAAGAGGACAGGAATCATTTTACTAAAGTCTATTCGCTTTTTTTGAACCATTTCTAAACAAGACATTGGAATCATCAAAGGCCAGAAGATAGCTGTCACCACAAACATCACAACCGATAAAAATTTATCTTCTGGATTGGAAGCAGGATGACGTAGGGAAAATATTAACCAATTAGTTAAAAAATAGCATGACATTAACAAGTAACCAATAGTTAAAGTCAGTTGTATCTGATTCACCGTGAGTACTCCTGATGTTATGTGAGCTTCACTATAGCCTTTCCTGTACTAGTGAGGTATATTATGAGCCTCAAGAGAAATTTTATGATGAATAACATTTAACATGTCATTGCGAGGAGGAACGACAAAGCAATGACGGAAGATTGTTAGATTTTGCAAAAGTGGGATGCTCCCAAACTTATCTTACTGATTGTATTCTCTTTGAAGAAAATTTAAAATTCGCTTATAGCGCTTCTCAGTTGAGTTAAATACAGACCTAACCCCCAGCCCTTTCCTGCTAGTGTTAGGGAGTAAACTCAAAGCTTCTCTCCATTTAAGAGAGAAGTCAAAGTGTATTGCATACAAATGATAAGCGCTATAGCTATTAGAGCAATAATTAAGTGGTCTTAAAAAATCGAATGATTTCGCGGACATGATCGAGAAATTGCCCGTCGGTGGAAAGTTGCGCGATCGCATTTCTGGCTTCTCTCCCCAAACGTTCATGTTCAGTTTGATTTGTCGCCCGTAATTCTTCTAAATTAGACGCAATTCGAGCTAAATCTTTGCGAGTTTCTTCGGCAAAGCGTTGCTGAGTTGTGGGTAAGGAATAGGGTTGTTCCGGGTTGAGTTGATCTTCCAATGACTGGATTTTTTGTTCCAATATAGAGAAGCGATCGCGCAGTTCAAAAATATCTTCGCGCGGGTACTTCCATTCTTGGCGAATCATCGCTAACCGCGCATATAAATACTCATATGCCCGAATCGCTGGACGCAGAATTGTTAATAACAAAGCTGCACCAGAACTTATATACCCCACCGTACTAATACCAGTGACAGCAAGAGTATAAAGACCAACGGTTGAGAATAAGTGTAAAGCAATGGCAACCCAGAGCGATCGCTTTGCCAATACTGTCACATATTTTACTTGTTTCTCATCGACTGGAATTCCCTTCTCTTTGGATTGTGCTGCTTCTGCTAAAACTTCTTTCGCTTGAAAATGCACATTCCACGGGACGGTAACAATTACCAACAGCCACCAAAAACTTGCACCACCAATCACCCAATCAAGAAAGTTACCAGTAGGTATATGCAACCATTGCAGTAAGCCAAAAGCCACCAGCACCGGAACCACAATTCCAATAATGGAACTGATGAAAAAGTTGATATACATCTTACCCTGTCTCCGATGAAACTATCACCTCGATTATGGCTAGTGGTTCTCAATTATACAAATATATTTGTGATGGTTTTTCTAGTTGCACATGATAAAGGAAGGGAGAAATAATGGAATACTGCTTTGTAGAGTTTCAAGTAGATGATTGCAAAAGATTCAATGCTCTTTGTGAAGTTTTCAACGAAATTAAAAAAGATAAAGACAACGATTCTTGGCGTAATGAAGAAAATTGTAGCTTGGGAAAACGTGAGACAATTCAAAGCTTTCCCCGTCATTATTGGATGAGATAGCTACGCCAAATTGATTGAGTATCTTTACTACCTTTTTCTGGAAGTAGCAATCGCCAGGTTTTGCCTTCTTGCTGAATTTGCAGGTAAACGTCAAATGCTTGTTTTGCTTGCGTCAAGCGCCGTGTTGGTAGCTTGAGAATCAAGTCGTAGGTTCCCCGAACGTGAAAAGCTGGTAAATTTTCAATCGTCAGGGGCTGTTCTTGGGTAATTGATAGCCGCTTGATTTCAAATCCTTGAAAATCTAGATCCAACTGTTGGCTAAGTTTTTGTTGAGTTTGCTCTAGCCCAAGTGCGATCGCTTTTTGCACTAACTCGCTAGTCGGTAGCAGTCCAATACTGCCACAAGCTGTCACTAGCACCAGCAATATTGCTGTCAAAACTAACCGCACTATATTATTCACTGCTCGATCTGCTATTTTCATTCCTTATCAGTTTAACCGGACGGGCCACTGCTTTTTCTGCGTCGAGTAACTCCTTTGCTTTTTACCAATATCATTTTTTATACATACTAGTAAAGGCACGGTATAACCGTGCCTTAATTAGCAAAAAATATTATTTTGACAGGTTTTTGCTTTACAGGAACTTTAATACTGGCGTAAAATTGCAGACAATGAACTATCTTTACGAAGATCCATTAAGTCTGCTAAAGATTCTGTGCGCGTATCCAAGTGGTGCTTGTGTTCTGCTGGCAGAACCGTCACCAGCTGTTTTGTTTTAGGTTGCATCTGCATAATTGGCATCAGTTGTGACTGTGGCACAAAAACCGGTTGGTTCTTGGGAAGGCGTGGTTCCAATCTTTGGTAATGGTTCTGTGCCACGCGTGCCTGATGACGGTTAACCTGTTTTTGGACTTTTTGCGGTTGGTTTATCCACTTAAGCATTCGGAAAATCAGCAAGCAACCACTACCACAGCTGAGGACGATCGCAGCTACCATCCATAAAGGTGTAGGATTACTATTCTCAGAGGGCACATTGATTGGTTCTTCAACTATAACTGGGATTTTTTCTGGTTCGTCTTGTGTTACCTGTCCAGCATTACCTAAGCTATACAGGGCAAAAGCACCACCTCCTAAAAACATGGCTAAACACCCAGTTAACAATAGCCAAGGATGATGTGCAACCAGATATATCAGAACATTCGAGCTTTGTTTTAATCTCGATTTCCTCTTTGTCAGCTCTGGAGTAGCCCTTCTTGGTTGGGTTTGCTCGCGCTGTACACTCTGACTTTTTTCCATGATTACTTTCAGATTTGTACCCCTCTAGTCAATAAATTGTACTGGAGGATTCAAGCATCAGGTATCCGTAACAAAAGTTCAGATTTTAGTAGCTTTTTTGTAAAATATAGGCTACCAAATCTGGCTAACTTTTGCCAAAATTCTGTATTTATTGTGACTTTTTGCTGTAGAAATCTGGAAATCAGTTCGCTTATTTTCTGTCTCAGCTAGGAGAATGCCTTTCAAGAGCAAGTTGAATTAATCGATCGACTAATTCAGGAAAAGAGACTCCACTATGCGCCCAGAGTTGGGGATACATACTAGTCGCAGTAAAGCCTGGCAACGTATTGATTTCATTAATAAAAACTTCTTTTGTCGCTTCCACATAGAAAAAATCTACCCTTGCTAACCCCGCAGCATCAACAGCTGCAAAAGCTTGCAAAGCCATATCCTGAATTTTACGGGCGATCGCATCTGGAAGTTGTGCTGGGATCAGTAAATCTGCCAGTCCCTCAGTATATTTGGTTTCATAATCATAAAAATCGCTATTATAGGTAATCTCTCCAATGACAGAGGCTTGGGGTTGCTCGTTACCTAAAACGGCACACTCGACTTCTCTAGCTACAACACCAGCTTCTACAACTAGCCTTCGGTCATAACTGGCAGCATTATCTAAAGCGGCTTCTAATTCTTGGCGCGATCGCACTTTGGCAATGCCTACTGATGAACCTAAATTAGCAGGCTTGACAAAAGCAGGATAACCTAATGCTGCCTCAATTTCATCACACAATTTCGGAAATACACAAGGATTAGACCAAACTTGCGCTCTAGTTATCGCTTTGTATTTTACCTGTGCTAGTCCCGCTTGCTCAAAAGCCATTTTCATGGCAATTTTATCCATCCCCATTGCCGAACCCAACACCCCAGAACCAACAAAGGGGACTTGCATCAAAGTGAGTAACCCTTGAATTGTCCCGTCTTCACCGTTGGGGCCGTGGAGAATGGGAAACCAAACATCTACTTCCGCAACTTGAGAGGGAGATTGCCACTTGCTGAGGGTTTGGGCCTGAGGGTTGGATGTCAGATGTCCCTCAGAAGTGGATTGTTCGGATTCCAGTAGCGGGCTGCCGGTTCCTAAAACCTTTTGGGGTGCTTCTCCTGCTAGCCAGCGTCCATCTTTTTGGATGTAAAAAGGCAGTATTTCGTACTTACTAGCATTTTCCTCTGCACTCAAGGCTTTAGCGATCGCCCGTGCTGATTTGATCGAAACTTCATGTTCTCCCGAACGACCGCCAAACAGTAACCCCACGCGCAGCTTTGTCATTTTCGAGTTCCTCGACATTCCTCAAGCAGATAGCGTATCACAACCTACAAAAGTTGCCATATTTTTCTGTATTATTTTATGGATGAGCCAAAGTTTTATACAGTAGTCCTAAATCTCTCAAAAATATTTCTGGTCAAGAATGGTGGTTAGGGACTTGCAAAAAATAAATTATCCCAAATTATTTATAGATTTGTAGGGGCGCAAGGCCTTGCGCCCCTACGACGGGATATTTTTTTAACTGGAAGTGCCTTATACCATTCCTGTACCAACAGAAAATCAAACTATTCCCCATGCCCCAGATAGATTATTCTGGCTGGCTACAATACTTATTCATTTGATTCACTAACGTATCCGATTGCTTGCCAATAGTTGCAGCTGTTGTCAATGCTGAGTCAATTTCGGTTCTAGCCTTTTGGATTTTTTCTCTACCAGATGTCGAGGCCTCTGCTGTCTTTGTCGCACCTAGCGCCCTACCTGCTTTGGCTACCGCTTGGCTGAGATTCTGAAAAATTTTGACAAAACCGCCTTGAAATTCTTTCAGCTTAGGATCTGTTAAATTCAGTTCCCTAATCGATTTAGTCACAAATTCCAAATCCTTAGACAGCTGTATGCTGGTTATTACTTGCGTTCCCTTATTTTTATCAATCAGAGAAGTTCCAGCATTCACAACTCGAATCAGTCGTTGGCACTGGGAGACTTTAGTTTCGCTGCAACTAGTAATGAACAAAGCAATGCTCAGGCTAACAGGAGCAATAACGGTATATTTACGTAAAACAGACATTAACACCCCAACAGCAATAAAACCGAGAATATAGTATTCAATATTACGAGTAAAGATAGTAACTAAGGTAGGGGGTAGGAGGGAGAGGCAGGGGGCAGGGGGCAGGGGGGCAGAGGGGGCAGGGGAAGCAGGGGGAGAAATAAAAGTTTAACTGAACCCGTATTGGGATAGGGAGTAGCGAATAAGGGGCAGGGGGCAGGTGGAGTTCTTAGTTTTTTTATGAGTATCAAATACTCATTGACGGATTTCTAAGGTGGATTCATCCAGTTCAAAGATGGGCGAACCGAGTTTTCTAACTCCTGCCCCCTGCCCCCTGCTCCTTGCCCCTTCTCATCTGCGCTCACCAATCTATCGGCAAACCCAACTGGTCTAAAGTGGCACCATCTTGCAAAAGTGGCTGAATCTCGCTATCTATTTGAATGCGACCACCAGATAGTACCAAAGCGCGTTGAGTAACTCTGCCTAGCCAATGCAAGTCATGAGAAGCAATTAATATCACCTGCACGGGTAACTTTAACAATACCTGCGCTAAATGACGCCGCCATGCTGGATCGAGACCATTAGTTGGCTCATCCAAAATTAGAATTGTCGGTTCTAGGGCTAAAATTGAGGCTAGGGCGGCCAAGCGTCTTTGTCCGCCAGAAAGTTCGTGGGCGGAACGATTGGCGTAGGCTTCAAGACCAAAATCAGCTAATAATTGCCGCGCCCGATCGCTTGCCTCTGCTGGTGACATTCCATAGTTGCGCGGCCCAAAGGTGATATCTTCCAAAATGGTCGGCATAAATAGTTGGTCGTTGGCATCTTGGAAACTAAAGCCGATTTGACGACGTACTTGGGGTAGAGTTTTCGGTTCTACCGGGATGCCATTAATCGTAATTTTCCCAGTTTGCGGTTGTTTTAAGCCAATCAGGTTCTCCAGCAAGGTGCTTTTTCCAGAACCAGTGGCTCCCATCAACGCCACGCGATCGCCTTTCTTCAAATTAAAAGAAATTTCTTGTAATACTGGCTCTTGGCGAGAATAGGCATACACCAGGTTGTCAACTTCGACTACAGCTGCGTGGGGGTTATGGGTTGATGGTTGGGGGTTAGAAGTTAAAGATTTCAAGATTCACAAACTCAATATTCACAACTTCGCTAAATTCTGTAAGAAGTTAGAGTTACACAAGCAGCGATCGCCCAAGCTGCTAGTATGGCAAAACGCTCTTTTGGTCTGAGGGTAGAATCTATGGGTAATTGTCCGTTATAACCACGAGTTACCATTGCCGCGTAGACTCGCTCTGCCCTGTCCAGACTACGGAGATACAAAGCTCCAATCATGGCAGCACTGGCGTAGCGCAGCCATCCCGTAGTTCCAGTCAGACCGCGTAATTGAGCGCTACGTTGCATCCGCGTCACTTCTGAGAGCAAAATTTCCATATATTGCCCAGCTAACAACAAGTTTTCCTTTAAAGGTGCTGGTACAGGTAAGCCTTTAAGGGCTATGCCGAAACTGTGGGGCGGTAAGGTTAACAAAAAACTATTCATGGTAACCAGGCAAACCAGAGAACGAACTAGCAAAAAACTGGCTCGCTCCCATCCCAAGGGTAATGCCAGCAATGACAAAAAAATCAATTCTGTGCCGAGTAATCCTCCCAAGCGGGGAATTGGTACGCGCAACAGCCAAGCCCACAAAAGTGCGATCGCTCCATATACACCCAAGCAATACCAAGCATGATGCTTTAATAAAGCTGCTCCTACTACAATCGCTAGAGACAGTTGCAAACGTAACGGTAAGGAAAGTTTAAGCATTATTCGGTTTCACTACCTTGGCAATTCCAAAGGCAACAGCAAAACAAACCGCAGCTCCCACAAGTCCAGCAATACTTGTGCCTATTGGCCCCAAACCCTGAATACCATAATCAGCTAAGGGAGTCGGCACAATTACCCGTACTTTACTGGCTAAGTCAATGAAGCCCGTGTTTTCGGCGACTTTCTCCAAACCATCAGGCCATGCTGAGGCAAAGAGTGATAGCACTCCCGCAATTAAGAAAATGGTGACAATGGGTACAGACCAACCGCGAAACTCCTGCTGCTCTCCTGGTAATAAATCTGGTCGAGCGGTAGCCAGGTAAGTCAGCACACCCCCCGTAATCAGCCCTTCACCAATACCAATCAAAATATGTACGCCAGTCATAGCTGGTAAAACTATGGCTACGGGTGCAGTTCCTGAAAGGGCTAACTCAATGGCACAAACTACAGCAGCTACTACTACACTAACGCCAGCTGCAATGCCAGCAGCCAAAGGTAAGCGCCCTTTCGACCCTCCCAACAACCGCTGCAAAGTTTGGGTTAAAACCCAGCCTACCCAAACACCAACCACTCCCATGTTGAAAATGTTTGCTCCCAAGGCTGTAATGCCACCATCAGCAAACAGCACAGCTTGAATAATTAAAACTGTGGCGATACACAACGTTCCTGCCCAAGGACTACCCAAAACGATCGCAGCTAAGGTTCCCCCCAATAAGTGACCACTGGTGCCTCCTGCTACAGGAAAATTGATCATCTGGGCGGCAAAAATGAAGGCGGTGGTTAGTCCCAGTATGGGAGCACGGCGGATACCAAAAGCCTCTTGCGATCGCTCGAAGGCAATAAAGAGTGCTGCCATACTGGCTAAACCAGTAGCCCCTGCCACTGGAACAGAAACAAATCCATCAGGAATATGCATGATCTACCCTGTATTTTTGATGTTTATTTACTCAATACAAGCAATAAAATAAAGGCATTAAATTAATAACAAACAAAATTTCCATCTTTTTTGCAATGCCCTCTTGGGGGATTTTGTGCTGTTACTTTTGAGAGATTTACAATCCAATGGCTGCTAAATATTATACTTATTTTTTAGTATATTAATTTTTGTTAACTTTATTTTTATAATTTTTATATAATATGTCGCGAAAAATTGATAAATTCTTGGGAAAGTCGAAAAAACTTGACTTTAATAAGCTAACATGCATTGCAGTTGGATATTATCAATCGTCAAAAAGCTAGCTAGTAGGATTGCATTTCTTCTTTGCGAGACGCTACGCAAACATTTAGAATTTTGAATTGCTTTGCTGCTCTTACGGTTGAGATATACAGCAGTTTTGTTTTGCACGAAGTACAAAGCTATAGGTTTTAAGGCTGTCTTGCTGGAGGTAGAAACTCTTTATATGTATAACTAAATTGTCTGGAGCTTTATCTGGAATCAAGAAGAATTCCTCAGTCAGAGTTGAGGATTCAGAATGCAATTAGCTCTTGTTTCCCGCCAATTTTAAGATTCGGTAAACCAGTAAGTTTTTTGACTTAAGTTATGAAGCCACTAGAAAGCCTCAGTATTGGGATAGTCACCTTATATTTATATTCCGAGAGCAATATTCTGACCGCGTTTGCATTGTCTTGACTATGTTTTAATCGACTCTTTTAGTGATTTCACCCACTATCTATTACTATACCTTGCACTTAGTTTTAATAACTACATATTTTTTCTGTTTTTTCTCACGAATGATTTTGGGATTGGGACATTAGCTATACTAATAATAAAGCATCTTTACATAAGCCTTAGTAATCTGTATAATTACGGAGTTAAGCTAACTTAATAGTACAGTGTTGGCTAATTGTTTGTATAAAAATTATGCGAGTATCAATAGATATCATCATAATAAATGGTTAAATTTAAAGTTTAGATAAAATTTAGGTAAATATTTTAAATTGAGACGCGGAAATTACTAAACTTTTCAGAACAGCTAACTGTAACAAAAGTATTCAACAAGCTTTGAGTAACCAGGTTCAGTCAATAAAGCCAGTAAATGTTTGGCTCTATTTCCTCCAGCCTTTACATATCGTCGTTCTGTAATGTGAAATTATGAAGACAAATTCATCCAACTCGCTGTTAACAGTACCAACTGGGCCGCTAAAAATTTCAGATTTGCCCCCTAGCCGGGTGGCTACAAGTGATGAATCTATCCATCTTTCTTTAGTAATTCCTACTTATAAAGAGCGTGACAACATCAAAAATGTGGTCAGCATATTGAGTCAGTTATTGGATGAATCTATTCCAGGAAACTATGAACTAATTGTGGTAGACGATAATAGCCCAGACCGAACTTGGGAGATAGCACAATCCTTGACGACAGAATACCCCCAGTTGCGAGTGATGCGACGCCAACAGGAACGGGGGCTGTCTTCAGCAGTAATTCGTGGATGGCAAGCAGCTACGGGGAATGTGTTGGGGGTGATTGATGGAGATTTGCAGCATCCGCCAGAGGTGCTGATGCAACTGTTGCGTAGTGTTGAGCAGGGAGCAGATTTGGCGGTAGCCAGTCGGCATGTAGATGGAGGCGGCGTCAGTAGCTGGAGTGTTGTTAGGCGTTTCTTGTCTCGTGGCGCTCAACTATTAGGCTTGGTGATTTTACCGGGGGTACTGGGCAGAGTTTCCGACCCCATGAGTGGTTATTTTATGGTGCGCCGGAGTGCGATCGCCAATGCAACACTCAATCCAGTCGGATACAAAATTCTCCTAGAAGTAATCGGGCGGGGAAATGTAGACCAAGTTGCCGAAGTTGGGTATGTGTTCTGCGAACGCAAAGAGGGTGAGAGTAAGGTGACATGGAAACAATATATCGATTACATCCATCACTTAGTAAGGTTGCGGCTTTCCACAGGAAGGGTAGGACGATTGAGTAGAAAAGTTAATTTCCCAATTGGTCGATTTGTCCGTTTTGGGTTTGTTGGCTTGAGTGGTGTGTTTGTGGATTTAACGGTGTTTTACTTGCTGCGTACTGTGATTCATTTAGGTTTAACTCGCAGTACGATTCTTTCGGCGGGAGTGGCAATCATAAATAATTTCCTATGGAATGATTTATGGACTTTTGGTGATATTTCTCAAAGGCAACGCGATCCGCATCAACGTTTCAAGCGATTCTTGAAGTTCAGTGCGATCTGTTTGGCAGGAGTCATATTACAAGCTCTAATAATTAACTTTCTCTATAATTTCTTGGGTATAAATGAGTATTTGGCTAAGTTGATAGCGATCGCAATTGCTACTGTCTGGAATTTCTCGATTAATTTGAAACTTAGCTGGCGCGTCACTGATGTGAAATAATCACAACGAGGGATTTGAGATTTTGATTTTTGTTTTTAGATTTCAGAACGAACTTAAATCTCAAACGTCAAATCTACAAATCCATTCCTCTGAGGATCGGCAATGAGAGTTATTTTCCAAGGTGCATTTCATTTTTACAGAAAAATTATCTCTTTGCTTCCTGCCTATGCTACGCATTTCCTGCCTATGGTACATACAAGCTCTGGCTCACAACCCAAGCATTGGTATAACTGGCAGGCTCGTCTCCCTCCTTCTTGGCTTCACCCTCTGCTGATCTTGATGTGGTTCATCATCGGCATCAGCTTGCGCCTAACCAACTTGACTGCAAAGCCTCCTTGGACTGATGAGTTTTGCACCTTAGTGTTTAGCTTAGGAAATACCTTTTTATCAGTACCCCTAGATATAGCGATCGCACCTGATATCCTATTGCAACCACTGCAACTAAACCCAGCCGCGACTATTGGTAATGTGGTTCATAACTTAGTAACACAAGATACCCATCCACCACTGTATTTTGTATTGGCTTACCTGTGGATGAAATTATTTCCTAGCGAAGGCGGATTAGTATCGCTGTTTGCGGCGCGATCGCTACCAGCTTTAATCGGTGCTGCTTCCATTCCATGTGCTTACATATTAGGTAGGGTAGCGTTTCGTTCGCCATTAGTGGGACATTTGGCTGCTGCCATGATGGCAGTATCACCCTACGGAATCTTTTTGTCACAAGAAGCACGCCATTACAGTTTGGCAGCCTTATGGGTAACTGCTTCCCTCACCTGCTTAGTAATTGCCACACGTCATATTCAAAACCGCACACCTTTACCCATCTGGATAGCATTTCTCTGGGTAGGAATTAATGCTTTAGGTATCGCTACTCATTACTTTTTCGCCCTGACTCTCTGTACAGAAGCTATAGTTTTGATTTTCCTTGCTTGGCATCAAAAACAGACTAGCAGCAAATATTCTCTTTTCTTCTCTCCTCCCTGGCGGCGCATCTATGCCGTTGCTATAGGTACTTTTGTCGCGGGTTTAATTTGGCTACCAATATTTTTAGAGAATAAAAATCGTAGCAACTTGACCGAGTGGATTCAAGGTTCGCGCGTTGGGCTAGATTGGTTAAGCCCAATTTTTCAGGCTTTAGGAACATTGATTGCAATGATTTCCCTATTACCAGTTGAATCTTCACAACTATTGGTTGTGATTCCTTCTGGAGTGGTGATGCTGACTTTCTTTATTTGGGCAGTACCAATCTTGCTGCGTGGGATCGAGATTCAACTACAGCACCCAGAAAACCGGATGATGATTCAGGTGCTTTCTGGAGTCGCGATCGCAGCGATCGCTTTATTCTTTATCTTTACGTACTTTTTGGGTATTGACCTGACTAGAGGTGCTAGATATAACTTTGTTTATTTTCCCGCGATCGTTGTTTTACTAGGCGCGAGTCTCGCAGTTTGTTGGCATCCCCCCAAGGAATTGATAGAAAAAGAACAAGGGAAAAATGGGATAAAAAGCATAGGTAAATGGGGAATAAACGGTAAAAAAGCCGTGATGTTAATTTGGTTAATGGGATTTTTCAGTGCAGTTACAGTAATTTGCAATCTCGGCTATCAAAAATATTATCGCCCTGACCTGTTTGTGCAACTAATTCAACAAACATCCCCAACACCAGTACTGATTGCCACCACCCACAAAACTTATGTGCACACTGGGGAAATGATGGGAGTTGCCAGGGAGATTAAACTTGCAAATTCACTTCAAAATCCTCTGTTTCTCCTTGCTCATCAAGACAAAGACCCGACTACTTCCACCATTGCTCTGGAAAATACTTTAAAGAAGTTACCACGACCTTTTGACTTGTGGCTGGTAAACTTTCACGCACCCGCAGCAGAAGCCGTCAAAACATGCGTTATGCCTGATACTAAATCTTTACCAAGCGTAGACGGCTACGAATATGAACTTTATCATTGCCAATAGATGAAGAAGCAGGGGGCAGCTGACTTTTCACGTTATGTGGAAAAGCCAACGATTGACCTAACCCCCTAACCCCCAACTCGTCGCGGGAAGGGGGAAAATTCAAAGTCTCTCTCCTTAAAGGATGAGAGAAATAGAAGTGAGGTTTTCCAGATACCGTGAAAAGTTAGAGGGGGCAGGGGGCAAGGGGGAGAATAAAAATTACCTCTTTCCCCTCTGCCCCCTGCCCCTCTGCCTCTTTCCAATCCCCAATCTATATGCATCTTGTGGAAGTTCCTCAAATATGAATATCCATAGGACACTAAAGAAGGAAGAACAAAACATATCTCATGGGTCTTGAAGCAGCGAAGTAAATAGCTAAGGAGGATTTATGCGTGCAGTACTGATGGCAGGGGGTTCGGGAACGAGGCTTCGCCCATTGACTTGCGACCTGCCGAAACCGATGGTGCCGATTCTAAATCGACCAATTGCCGAACATATTATTAATCTCCTCAAAAGACATCAAATTACAGAAGTTATTGCGACATTGCATTATTTACCTGATGTCTTGCGAGACTATTTTCAAGATGGCAGTGATTTTGGCGTCCAGATGACCTATGCCGTAGAAGAAGATCAGCCTTTAGGTACGGCAGGCTGTGTAAAAAACATTGCCGAACTTCTTGATGAAACATTTTTAGTCATTAGCGGTGATAGCATAACAGATTTCGACCTGACGGCAGCGATCGCATTTCACAAACAAAATAAGTCAAAAGCTACTTTGATTTTAACCAGGGTTCCCAACCCGATTGAGTTTGGGGTGGTGATTACCGATGAGGAAAGACGAATTCGGCGATTTTTAGAAAAACCCTCTAGTAGTGAAATTTTTTCCGATACCGTCAACACTGGCACTTACATTCTCGAACCAGAAGTTTTGGAATATCTGCCAGCAAACATTGAATGCGACTTTTCCAAAGACTTATTCCCCTTACTATTAGCAAAAGATGAGCCAATGTATGGTTACATCGCTCAAGGTTACTGGTGCGATGTTGGTCATTTAGATGCCTACCGGGAAGCTCAGTATGACGCCTTAGATCGGAAGGTAAATCTCGATTATGCCTACAAAGAGGTTTCTCATGAGTTATGGGTGGGTCAAAATACTTACATCGATCATACGGCTGTGATTGAAACTCCAGCAGTGATTGGTGATAATTGCCGCATCGGGGCAAGAGTACAAATTGAGGCAGGAACTGTAATTGGAGATAATGTCACTATTGGCGCTGATGCGAATCTCAAACGTCCGATAGTCTGGAATGGGGCATTCATTGGCGATGAAGCACATCTTTCTGCCTGTGTAATTTCCCGTGGCGCTCGTGTAGACCGCCGCGCCCATGTATTAGAAGCTGCTGTTGTGGGTTCGCTTTCCACGGTGGGAGAAGAAGCCCAAATTAGCCCCGGCGTGCGCGTTTGGCCCAGTAAAAAGATTGAGTCAGGAGCAGTTTTAAACATTAACTTAATTTGGGGAAACACCGCCCAACGGAATTTATTCGGGCAACGTGGTGTGCAAGGATTAGCTAATATCGACATCACCCCAGAATTTGCTGTGAAATTGGGATCTGCTTACGGTTCTACCTTGAAACCTGGTTCTAAGGTAACTGTTTCTCGCGACCAGCGTAATGTCTCTCGGATGGTGACGCGATCGCTTATTGCTGGTTTGATGTCAGTAGGTATTGATATTCAAAATCTCGATGCCACAGCTATCCCCATTGCCCGCACGGTTATACCCACAATGTCGGTAGCTGGTGGTATCCATGTGCGGGTACACCCCGATCGCCCTGACTACATTTTGATTGAATTCATGGATACCAAGGGCATTAATATCTCCAAAGCCCTAGAAAAGAAAATTGAAGGGGCTTACTTTAAGGAAGATATGCGGCGGGCGCTAATTCATGAAATTGGCGATGTATCTTATCCTAGCCAAGTCATGGATCGCTACTGCACTGCTTTTGAGAAACTGTTGCATGTTCATACACTCCGCAACAGCCGTGCAAAAGTGGTGATTGACTATGTTTATGCCGTATCGGGGGCAGTTTTACCCCAAATGTTGGATAAATTTGGTGCTGATGCAGTAGTGTTGAATGCCAGTGTCAATAAAACGGCGATGTCAATCACTGACAGGGAAGGATTGCTGACTCAGTTAGGTCATGTAGTGGAGGCATTGAAAGCTAACTTTGGCGTGCAAGTATCGGCTAATGGGGAACAGCTAATTTTAGTTGATGAATCAGGCTACCCAATTCGTGGGGAAATGTTAACAGCACTGATGGTAGACATGATATTAACGGCTAACCCCAGAGGAACGGTAGTTGTACCAGTTCATGCTTCCAGCGCTATTGAACAAGTCGCCCGCCGCCATGATGGCAGAGTGATTCGCACCAAAGCCAACCCCACAGCTTTAATGGAAGCTTGTCAAAAGAATCCGAATGTGGTATTAGGAGGTAGTGGAGATACTGGTTTTATTTTCCCGCAACTGCATCCAGGATTTGATTCCATGTTCTGCATTGCGAAGATAATTGAGATGTTGACTATCCAGGAGCGATCGCTCGCTGCTGCGCGATCGGAATTACCCCGTGTAATTCACAAAACTTATACAATCCGCTGCCCGTGGACTGCCAAGGGTGCTTTGATGCGTTACTTGGTGGAAACTCATCCAGCCCAAAACCTAGAATTAATCGATGGAGTAAAAATTTGTCAACCCTACGATGACAGTTGGCTGTTAGTTTTACCAGATGCCAGCGAACCACTGGTGCATTTGTATGCCAATAGCAACGATCGCGAATGGGTAGATGAAACTGTGAGAAATTACCGCACCCGTGTCCAGTCGTTTGTGGAAAGACAACAAGAATATCAACCCGCCGAAGCGTAATTTGTAATGGGCTACGCCCCGCTACGCTAACGTAATTCGTAATTCGTAATTCGTAATTGAATTACGAACTACGAATTAGCAATTACGAATTATGTTGAGGAGGTTCAAAATTCTTATCGAGGGCATTCTGGTAAATTTTTCTTAGCGTAATTGCAATCAAAATAAATTAGAGCTTCTCTAGTAGAGGGAAATCTTCTAGTTGTGTCGTATGGGTCACTATTTGGACTTGCTTCATATAACCAAACTTTCAAATAGTAATTACTATTATCATCGCTAGACCATAATTCATAACGGTAATCACCTCCTGAACCCTGATTATTTAAATAGTCAGCTAGTACTTTATTTGATGCAGACAACAAGCTCAACACAGTCAAAACAGGAATTACAGCTACTTTTAATGTTGGGATGAATTTCATAAATGCACAAAAAATTTACTTTCTCTAGCTTCGTTTACCGATGTATGTTTTGAAACTAGTAACAATTCGGAATATTGCGTAAGCATATCGTAAGCCACTTACAGTAAGTAGGGGTGGAATGAACCGCCGCCCGCCTTTTGGGTTTGTTTCCTGAAATCCTTTACAAAATTTTACTTAAATTAAATGATAAAAACTTTCAATAAGTCTGCTAGGATATCTTCAGGCTTATTGAGATAGATATTCATTAAGCCGATAATATATTTCAACAAGGCAAATAGGTATCCTGGCGATACCTTCTCTACGAGAGGCTACGCCAACGGTGAGCTTCTCTACGAGACGCTTCTCTTCGAGAGGCTTCGCCAACGCGAACGCTAACGCAAATCCATATATCAGGTAAAAATATGTCGAAAAAAATCGGTCTGTTCTACGGTACTCAAACTGGCAACACTGAATCTGATGCTGAAAAAATCCGGGATGAGTTTGGTGACGATCTTGTAACATTACATCCCATTTACGAGGCGGATACTACCACTTTTGATGAGTATGAATTGCTGATTATTGGCTCTCCCACTTGGGATATTGGTCAACTTCAGAGCGATTGGGAAGGCTTTTACTCGGATCTGGATGAAATAGATTTTAGTGGTAAGTTGGTTGCCTATTTTGGTGATGGAGACCAATATGGCTATGCCGATAATTTCCAGGATGCAATGGGAATTTTAGAAGAAAAAATTTCCCAGCGAGGCGGTAAAACAGTTGGCTACTGGCCAACTGAGGGTTATGACTTTGAGAATTCTAGAGCTTTGAAAAATGGCAAGTTTGTCGGATTGGCACTCGATGAAGGTAGTCAATCCGATCTCACAGACGAGCGAATTAAAACTTGGGTTGCTCAGTTAAAAACAGAATTTGGTTTGTAGAAAGCCTTGGCGAATGAAAGGGCCGGGAGATCCCCGACAACTTTTACGAAGTCGGGGATCTGACAACTAGTGAAATTGATAATTTAGAAATTATAGGTATTTATGTCTGATTCATTTGATGTTCTGTGGTTAAATGCCAGTCCTATATTGAAGCGTTTTGATAAACCATTACTTGAATATTTATCTGGGTATATGAGAATCGCCCAGTGGGAATACCAGCAAACCAAAGATGAGGCCAGTTGCATAGATCAAGCTGTGGAGTTGCTGTATGAGTTTTTAGAATGGCGCGATCGCCCTGTGCATTTAGCCGGTCATGGGATGGGTGGTGCGATCGCCTTAACCTTTGCGCGGCGATTTCCTCAAAAAGTGCGATCGCTAACTCTGCTGGCTGTAGCAGCTCAACCTGCAAACAATTGGCAAGCTCACTATTACTTTCAACGACAACTTTTTAGCATCAGCCGTGAACTAGTTCTAGCAAGCACCGTTCGCAGTCTATTTGGAAATCAACCACCTCATACCACTAAGAAGTTAGTAGCTGCCTTAGATAAAGATTTAGAACAATCTCCATCATCACACTCTTTATTTAAGTTGGTTTATTTACCCAAAGGTGGAGTTTCTATGCCAATGATGGTGTGTGGAAGCAAGAGCGATCCGGTAGTCAACTCAACTGTATTGCATGACTGGTTGAATTGGTTGAAGCCAGAAGATAAACTTTGGGAATGCCCAGAAGGATATCATTTTTTTCACTACTTCTATCCTCAACAGGTTGGCGAACAGATTTTGAGTTTTTGGAAACGCCACCATCCGCATCTAGTAGAAGCATCTGCACTATCTTTTAGTACTTCTACAAATTAGTAACTTGAGAGTGCGATCGCCTTTGGTGTTGGTGCTGCGATCGGTAATCATTTTACCACTAATTATTGATGGTTTATCAGGGATTTCCAAATAAAAAACATTCAACTTTTCTTGTGGGGTGGGCGTCTCGCCCGCCCGTAAGCAAGGGCGGACAAGATGTCCACCCCACAACATTGGATAATTTATTTCTTGATAATCCCTCATCTCAAGCTGGGTATAATCATTCGGATAGGCGTTCTCGAAAATAAAGGCGATATAAATTACAAAGGCATTGAACTTCATTTCCTGTAAATTCAATTAACCCCAGACTGCGTAATTTAAAACGATATTGATAATCTTGGGGAACAGACGAATTTATAGTCATATTTTATATGGCTAATAGTTTAAATTATACCTAGAAATCGTGGTGAGGTACTCCAAAGTCGTGGTGAGGTACTCCAAAGTCGTGTTGAAGTACTTCAAAGTCGTGGTGAGGTACTCCAAAGTCGTGTTGAAGTACTTCAAAGTCGTGTTGAAGTACTCCAAAGTCGTGTTGAGGTACTTCAAAGTCGTGTTGAGGTACTCCAAAGTCGTGTTGAGGTACTTCAAAGTCGTGTTGAAGTACTCCAAAGTCGTGTTGAGGTACTCCAAAGTCGTGTTGAGGTACTCCAAAGTCGTGTTGAGGTACTTCAAAGTCGTGTTGAGGTACTCCAAAGTCGTGTTGAGGTACTTCAAACTTTGTCGCACCGCGATCGAGTACACAGGTAGTATCGCTTTTATAAATCTCCACAAACAAAGCGATGTCTACAACGGGCTACGCCTACGCTTGACTTTTAAAACAGTCGCTACAACATCAGGCGATGCCTACGGCGGGCTACGCCTACGCACTTGACAATCAAGACAGTCGCTACAATTATCCTTAAGTGAACCGTAGTGACTTATACTTAGGAATAGGCTGATTGCTAATCACTGCATAGAGAACATCTGGATCGAGGTCGGCTCCCGATCGCCATTGGATTGTGCCTAATTCGTGGTTTAATTCAACCTGAGCAAAGTATTTTTGATCTTGTAAAGGTGCAAAAACACCTGTAAATTTAATCAGCTTACTAACATCAATTACTCCTTCCACTTCGTCTTCAAAACGAATATATAGTTGATAATTTTCCCTTGGTTCTACTGCAATAATGTCTTTTAACATATTTTACTACTCCAATGGTAAGACGCTATTGAGGGTTTGATTATCCCTAGCTAGTTCTCAGTTTTTCATCAATTTTTAAATAAAATCCTAGTTTGTAGTGAGCGATTCATCGCTCAAAACAAGGATTATTAGGACTAAAGTCCTTACTACAAACTTTAATTTAACGTGAGTTCGACTGGTCATATCATGTCCACCCAAAAGACCTCTCCCTGGTTTTACTACGCAAAACCTGTCCCTCTCCGAGTCGGAGAGGGACAAACTTGAACTTTAGTTCAAGGCAGGGAGAGGTCTGTCGAACTCACGTTAATTTATTTACGCCGAGGTACTTAGTATTAGGGAAATATTGCTAGCTCAGTTTCCGGGTCAAAAAAGTGAATTTTCTCTGGGGTTAGAGATAACCAAAGTTGCTCACCAGGTTGTATAAATCGGTCTGGTGGGATTCGCACTTGTAGGGATTTAGCTGTAGTAGCAGGTTGAGATCCCGGTTCGGCAATCTTAACAGCAAGAAAGGAATCGTTGCCGAGATTCTCTACCAAATCTACTTGCACTGGTAGATTTTTGGTGGCTGGCATACTCAAGTTCAAGTGTTCTGGGCGAATGCCTAAAATTAGAGTTTTCCCATCATATTTTTGTAAAGCTTTTCCCCAAACTTCTGGCAGGGTGAAACGCAACTGGGAATGAGTAATCAACTGTGGAGCATGAAATTCTACAGGAATAAAATTCATCGGTGGTGAACCAATGAATTCTGCTACAAAAAGATTGGCAGGACGGTTATAAAGCTCTAAGGGAGAAGCAACTTGCTGAATTTTACCCTCAGACATAATTGCAATGCGATCGCCCATTGTCATCGCTTCTGTTTGATCGTGGGTGACGTAAATCGTTGTTGTCCCCAGTTGGCGCTGCAATTTGACAATTTGAGCGCGGGTTTCCGCCCGGAGTTTGGCATCTAAGTTAGAAAGCGGCTCATCCATTAAGAATACTTGCGGGTCACGCGCGATCGCTCTTCCCAATGCAACCCGTTGTCTTTGTCCTCCAGATAGCTGTTTGGGTAAGCGATTCAGCAATGTTTCGATTTGCAACAATTGGGCAACACTACGCACCTGCTGATCCACCGCCCGTTCTTTGTCAGAAGTGTAGCGCAGTCCTTTAGGTAACTTTCTTGTCGCCCCCACAAAAAGATTTTCCGCCCACGCCCGAATATAGGGAGTATTTTCTCCTCTGCTCCCCTGCTCCTCTGCTCCCCTGCTTCCCCTACGACGTAACCCAAAGGCAATGTTGTCATACACCGTCATGTGAGGATAAAGGGCGTAATTTTGAAACACCATTGCGATGTCGCGTTCTTTGGGTGGTAGGTCATTGATCAAGCGATCGCCTATCCAGATATTACCGCCAGTCATTGTTTCTAACCCAGCGATTAAGCGCAGCAGGGTACTTTTACCACAACCAGAAGGGCCTACCAACACCATAAATTCGCCATCTGCGATCGTCAGGTTAATCCGCCGCAAAACATTGATACTTCCCGCCCGTTCTTGCGCTGCATCAGTTTTCTCCTCAAGCGTGAGGGGAGATTGGGTTTGTGAGCTAACACTTTCCCCTTTACGTGAGGAAAAACTTTTATAAACGTTTTCTAAAATAACTTGGGACACAATGACTAATGACTAATGACTAATGACTAATGACTAATGACCAATGACAGTTTAGCGCCCATAATACACGTTCCATGTAAATACGAAAAGTTAAAAAAACAGCTTGCACCATCAAAAGCAAACTACCCTGAATCTTAGGGCTATCAAGAGGTGTTGTTATGACTACCGATGTACCTAAAAATCTTTCCCAAGATCCGAGTATTAACCCTATCCATGACATTGTAGACGAACAAACTACAGATTGTTGCATTGTGGGTGGGGGGCCGGCAGGAGCAGTATTGGCACTGTTGTTAGCGCGTCAAGGCATTTCTGTGATGCTGCTGGAAGCACACAAAGACTTCGATCGCGACTTTCGCGGCGATACGATTCATCCGTCGGTGATGGAAATTATGGAGGAATTGGGACTTAGCGATCGCTTGCTAGAATTCCCCCATGCCAAAATGCGCCAAATTAGATTTAAAACTCCTCAAGATACTGTTACATTGGCAGATTTTAGTCATCTGAAAACCCGCTACCCCTACATTACGATGCTTCCCCAGGTAAAATTCCTGGAGTTTATCACCCAAGAAGCACAAAAATATCCTAATTTCCATCTCGTGATGGGTGCGAATGTGCAGGAATTAATTACGGAAAATGGCGTAATTCAAGGTGTCCGCTATCGGGGAGGCGGTGGTTGGCATGAAATCCGGGCAATAGTGACAGTGGGTGCAGATGGTCGCCACTCACGTTTACGCCACCTGGGTGAGTTTGAATCAATCGAAACCTCGCCGCCAATGGATGTCCTCTGGTTCCGCTTACCGCGTCAGCCAGAAGACCCGGAGGGGGGAATGGGGCGCTTTGGTCAAGGTAAAATCATCGCCATGCTTGACCGTGGTGATGAGTGGCAAATTGCCTATGTCATCCCCAAGGGAGTCTATCAACAACTACGCGCTGCGGGTTTGGAGGAATTAAAAAAATCTGTTGTCGAAGTGGTGCCAGAATTTCAGCAACGCATCCAAAATTTACATGATTGGTCACAAATAGCTTTTCTCTCAGTCGAGTCCAGCCTCGTCAAACGCTGGTATCATCCAGGACTGTTACTCATCGGTGATGCCGCTCATATAATGTCCCCCGTTGGTGGAGTTGGCATTAACTACGCCATTCAAGATGCTGTCGTCGCCGCGAATGTACTCAGCAAACCGCTCAAAAACGGACAAGTACAACTTAGCGACTTAGCAAAAGTACAACGTCAACGCGAATTGCCCACACGCATCATTCAGGCGTTTCAAACTTTTATCCAGAAACGGGTATTTGCCCCGGTTCTCACCTCAAATCGCACCTTTGTACCACCTGCGTTTTTGCGCTTACCCATCTTGCGCGACCTTCCTGGCAGATTGATTGCCTTGGGTGTTTTTCCAGTTCACGTCAAGACTTAATTTTTGCCAATAATTTTTTCTATTTAACGAATGAGTGGTACAATTATACTACTCAATGCAGAATTGAATGCTCAATTTAGTCAAGCGAGGGTGGCGAGTGGCATACTCAATGCTGTTCAAAGCGATCGCTTGGCTTTTATGCTAGAAATAACTAAAAACTCAGGCATTATTAAAAAATGCAAACAATTAAACATATCTAGATATTAATTGGCACTACATAGAAAAACCCCCTCTTTTTCAATCAGTACTTTTTGCAGTCAGGAGTAATTTTAATGAACAGCTGCGTTTTGATGGCGGAAATTATGAACGAGCCGCAACTCCGTTATACAGCAGATAATCTGGGAGTTACAGAAATGCTGGTGCAGTTTCCCAATTCCCAGAAACCAGACGATCCTCCAGCCACCCTGAAAGTTGTCGGCTGGGGGAATTTAGCGACAGAAATTCAGCAGAATTATCACCAAGGCGATCGCGTCATCTTGGTAGGGCGTTTAACTATGAATACTGTTCCTATGGAAGGTTTTAAAGAAAAACGCGCTGAATTGACAGTGCAGCAAATTCAACCTGTTGGTGGTAGTTTTAATACCGATCCATTACCCTCAGCAACCGCAACTCCATCATTCACTGAAACTACCCCACGGCAACCATCTTCAGCACCTCGTGCTGCACAGAAAGAGGTTCCCAGTTACGAGTCACCACGTCCAGCACCTACCCCAGCGACAAACCCTGTTGGCGTTGCTTCCCAAGCGCCAAGTTACGAACCCGTACCCCAATCCACAAATTATGAGCGAACCACTTATCCAGCAGTGAAAGAGGAAGAACCAGATCCAGATGATATTCCCTTTTAAATTTGGTAGTTGAGCGTGTATTCAATTTGCTAACTAACATTACGATTAGACAATTTCTACAAATAGCCATCCTTTAGGATGTGCTATTTTTTTGTCTGCGTTGACGCTTTGCCTTTTGTCGTGAGGCATCGCTGATACTAATTCTGCATTTATCTGGTTCTAGTAACGACACAAAAACTGCATGAGAAATTCTGATGGTATTTCCAACATAAATCAACACACTAGCCAGATCGTGCACAAGAGTATTTGGTGTGAATGCAGGGTTAGGGTTACTGATAGCTATGTATAATTTAAAACTATAAAAACAAAACACTAGCGCTTTGTCAACCGCAAATTATATGAGTAACTTTGTTAGCAGTTCAGTTGAAGCTTTGGATAACCTGACTGTAACTTGGGAACGCTTGATTCCCAAGCGTATGGCTAAGGATTCGGCTAGTCGCAAGATCGTGGAGCTACATCTTGGACGCTACGAAACTGCAACTAAGTATGTCTTAGGAAAAAGAGTTCTAGATATAGCATGTGGCAGTGGATATGGTAGCCAAATGCTTCGTGTGGCAGGCGCAAGCAGTGTAGTTGGAGTCGATATATGTTCACAGATTGTGGAATATGCTAAGAAACACTACCAAATACCCGGAATAGAGTTCATTTGCGCTGATGCAGAGCAATTTGAGTGTTCAGAGCCTTTTGACGTTGTTATCTCCTTTGAGACAATAGAACATTTAAAAAATCCGACCTATTTTTTACAACAACTCAGTAATTATTTAACCAGCAATGGTGTATTGATGATGTCTGTACCACTAGGTGAGACGCGTCATTTCGATCCATACCACCTTCATGCCTTCACTCAGGAGCAAATATTTACGCTTCTGGAAACAACAGGTTTTTGTGTAGATTATTACCGTTGCGATCGGTGTTTTTTGACTCGTCGTGAGTTGCTTTACTGGAGACAACTATACTCAGAATCCAGCCCATCGTTTTGGGAATTGTTGTTTACTCGAAAGGGATGGCAGATCGTACACGACCTTGTGCTTCAGGGTGGTTTTGATGCTCCTCAACTGTTGGTTATTGCTTATAAAAATAAATAAAGTCTCGCACTTCGGCAGATAATGGCTAACTGTAAGTTACGGCTGTGGACGATCGCAAGCAGTGCTACATCGTAAATGCATGTATATTGTGGAAGTATGTGATGTCAATTGTGGTTAAAGTTTAAGCAGTGAAAACTGCCGAGGAGTATAAAAACCAAATTTACCCACATAATAGATTAAAACTATTGTTAAAATCCAGATAATTTTAAGTTAAGATTCCTACCCAACTCCTATGAGAGAAACTGTCCTAGAGGTTCGCAATCTCCAAGTTGAATTTCCCAGTGATGGCAATACTGTCAGAGCTTTGGATGGTATTTCCTTTGTGCTACATCGAGGTGAAACTCTAGGAATAGTAGGAGAATCGGGGAGTGGTAAATCAGTGACAGCCCTAGCTGTGATGGGTTTGTTGCAAACTCCCGGTATAGTGACTGGCGGTGAAATCTGGTTTCGTCCGCAGGAAAATGGCAACCCCATCGATTTGGTAAAATTGCCTCCTGAGCAAATGCAGTTACATCGGGGTGGCGACATCGCCATGATTTTTCAAGAACCGATGAGTTCGCTCAATCCGGTTTATAACATCGGGTTTCAGCTAACAGAAGCGATTATGCGGCATCAAAATGTGTCAGCAGCCCAAGCACGACAAATTGCGATCGCAGGTCTGCAAGAGGTTAAACTTCTACCTAGCGATGAGGAAATCCAGCAGCAGTATATCGATTGGCATCCAACCAACAGCAATTCATCGAAACCAGAACCATCAAAATTGGCACAGTTGGTTAAAGAACACAAAGAAGCCATGCTGGAACGCTACCCTCATGAACTTTCTGGGGGTCAATTGCAACGGGTAATGATTGCAATGGCAATTTCTTGCAA
Organism: Nostoc sp.; assembly: GCF_036917095.1. GTDB lineage: Bacteria > Cyanobacteriota > Cyanobacteriia > Cyanobacteriales > Nostocaceae > Nostoc. Next base: position 173,118 of record NZ_JBALFH010000014.1, on the reverse strand, counting down.
CCCATTAATCTTAATTGCCGATGAACCAACCACAGCTTTAGATGTGACGGTGCAAGCGACTATTTTGGAGTTAATCCGAGAGTTGCAACAAAGCCGTGACATGGCAATGATTTTCATCACCCACGACTTGGGACTAATTTCGGAAATTGCTGACGAAGTAGCGGTGATGTATAAAGGCAAAGTTGTCGAATCTGGTGCTTCTCTGCAAATTTTTAGCAGTCCCCAGCATCCATATACTAAAGGGTTGATAGCTTGCCGCCCCACACTTGACCGCCGTCCCCAAAAATTACTCACCGTTTCTGACTACATGAGTGCAGAAGAGACACCAACGGGACAAGTCATAATTCAGGCGAAAGAACCTGCACAACCCACAGAAGTCACCACAGAAGAGATTGCTGCAAGATTGGCAAACTTCAATAAAAAGGAACCCCTGTTGCAAATCCGTAACCTGAAAGTTGGTTTTCCAGTGCGCGGGGTGTTTGGTGGTACAAAACGCTACAATATGGCAGTTAATGGCGTTTCTTTTGATGTCAAACCAGGAGAAACACTAGGTTTGGTGGGAGAATCTGGTTGCGGTAAAACCACCCTTGGCAGAACCTTGCTGCGATTAATTGAACCGATGAGTGGTCAGATTATCTTTGAGAAACAAGATATTACTAGCCTCAAAGGAGAACCGTTGCAAAAACTGCGGCGGGAAATGCAAATAGTTTTCCAAAATCCTTTTAGTTCCCTCGATCCCCGAATGAAGGTTGGGGATGCGGTGATGGAACCGTTGTTAATTCACGGCGTTGGGAAGACAAAGCAACAACGACGCCAGCGAGTAGCCGAACTCTTAGAACGGGTGGGCTTGAGTGCAGATGCGATTAACCGCTATCCTCATCAGTTTTCTGGCGGTCAACGCCAGCGGATTTGTATAGCTCGTTCTTTGGCATTAAATCCTAAGTTTATCATCTGCGATGAATCAGTTTCTGCGCTGGATGTTTCAGTACAGGCGCAGGTGTTAAATCTTCTCAAAGAATTACAATCAGACTTTCAGCTTACCTATATTTTTATTTCTCACGATTTAAGTGTAGTGAAATTTATGAGCGATCGCATTTTAGTCATGAATCGCGGTCAAATTGTTGAAGAAGGCACAGCCGAAAGCATTTACCAAGAACCCAAAGAGGAATATACGCAAAAATTAATTGCTGCGATTCCTACTGGTAGTGCTGAACGGGTGCAAAGTCGGCATCTGAAGGCTTTATAGAAAAGGCAGTTACAAACCAATACAGTTCAGTTAAGCATTTCTTTCTTCTCTTCCTTTTCTTTCTTTGCGTGCTTTGCGTCCTTTGGGGTTCGTTAAAAAAATTGACTTTGACAAAGAGTTAAGCCTTAACTTCCGAGTAAAAAGGCTCAAAAACCGCGTCTATACAGACAAAACCCACCTCCGTGGGTTATAAAATTCTTTTTAACAGATATTTATACAAACAAAGTTAATTACATCTGCAAGTCCCGACTGAGTTTTCAAATTAGTAAAAATAAAAGGTTTATCACCGCGCATTTTTTTAGCATCTCGTTCCATCACACTTAAATCTGCACCGACATAGGGTGCTAAATCAGTTTTGTTAATCACCAACAAATCAGATTTAGTAATACCAGGGCCACCCTTGCGGGGAATTTTATCACCAGCCGCAACATCAATGACGTAAATCGTTAAATCCACCAATTCTGGACTAAAGGTAGCAGCTAAATTATCGCCGCCACTTTCCAAAAATACCAAATCCAAATCGAGAAAGCGTTCTTCTAACTGTTCAATTGCGGCCAAATTCATCGAAGCATCTTCGCGGATAGCAGTATGAGGACAACCGCCAGTCTCTACACCCAAAATGCGATCGCTTGCCAACGCCTGAGAACGGACTAAAAACTGAGCATCCTCTTGAGTATAAATATCATTCGTCACCACCGCAATCTGAAACTGCTCGCGCAATCCCTTACACAAAGCATCAACTAAAGCCGTCTTCCCCGAACCCACCGGGCCAGCAACTCCCACTCGAAATGCATTCATTGTCATTTGTCCTTTGTCATTTATCACTTTTTCTTGGTACATGGTTATTATTTCTTAGTTTTTGACCAATGACTAATGACTAATGACCAATGACTAACTCCTAAACAACCTTGTATACTGCGTTTCATGCTGCATACTCGCTAGCGACAAACCCCAACTACAACAGGCGAGTTCATCATCCTCCAACGCGAGAATTTCTGATGCCGCAATGCTAAATAATGGTTGCAAATCTAGTAATAACTGCTGTCCTGCGGTTTGTCCAAGGGGGATAAGTTTCACGCCAGCAGTAATCAAATTACTTGCCCAACTGTGCAGATATCCCAGTAATGCGGCTTTGATACTGATTTGCCAATGGGCAACGGCAATGCCAAAAGCGATCGCATAATTGCAAGGATTACCGACAGCATTAGCAATAGGTACAATTTGCGGTTCTAGTTTACCAAGTAATTGGATCAGCGATCGCCCCATTTGCCAACTAGAAGCGCGTAATTCTTCTGTTTCCCTAGCAGCGGATAACCACAGATTCCAACGGCATAGGGACTCTAAATCATTCATTTTTACAGCTTGCTGCGATCGCACCATCACCGCCGCCTCTAACCGAATTGCGCCGTAGAGCAACTCTGCTTTTAACCAATCTTTGAGATGTGTGTGGTTAGCGATAATACCATTTTCCACCAGCATTTCCAAGCCTTCAGAATAACTATATGCTCCCACAGGTAAAGCGGGGCTAGCCAACTGTAAAATACTCAAAAGATGGCTATCAGTGAGCATGGTGGTGTTGTCCATAAGCTCCTAATTCTGGCTGAAACGGTAAAATTTCCTCTTCAACTTCTAACCCCAGTTGTTCCAACATCGTGCGTAAAACAGAATCTGAAGACAAGCGTAAATAAGTTGGAGTAATTTCTACAGGTACATGGCGATTTCCCAGATGGTATGCTGCCCGTAATAATAAAAGTGGTGTTTGGGCAAAGGCAGTCAGCACTAGTTCTGGTTTGGCGGTAATTCTGATTAAACTGCTATGGATTTCATCTTGCAGAATATCGCCATCGTGTAAAACAGTTCCTCTGGGTAAATGGAAAAACACAATCCCATCTTCCGTTTCAAAGCGATGACGGCTGCGGGTGCGTTCTTCTGCTGTCAGCGCCAGAGTAAAAGTAACTGCTACATCAAGATTAGGTGGTTTAAGTTGGGTAAATGTCAGCATACAGAGTTTCGCCTGAACTTCCGCTTTTCATTATGGTTGTAATTTAAACCTCATAGTTGCCTTGCCTGAAGAAAAGATAAAATTAAACAAATAAAGGCAACGAGCCAAATGGGGACAATTATGAACCAAGCCGTTGAGGGAGTACGCTGGACAATTCACGATTTAGAGGTTCTACCCGAAAATGAGTGGACGCGCTATGAAATTATTAACGCAGAACTCTTTGTGACTCGCACTCCTCACCGCCGTCATCAACAAGTTTGTGTAAAAATTGCAGGGCAACTCGATGTTTGGTCGGATTCGAGTGGTTTAGGGGAAACAATTGTGGCTCCAGGCGTGATTTTTTCGCAAGCAGATAGTGTCATACCAGATGTAGTTTGGGTAAGTCGAGAACGACTGGCGCAAATTGAAGATGAAGCGGGACATTTGACAGGCGCACCAGAATTAGTAATAGAGGTTTTATCGCCTGGTAAACAAAACGAACTTCGAGACAAAGAAGCAAAAGTGAAACTTTATTCAGTTCAAGGCGTGCGCGAGTATTGGATTGTCGATGGCTTTACTAAACAAGTTGAAGTTTATCGGCGAGAAAAAGCACAGTTGGTTTTAGTTGCTACATTGTTAGGTGATGATGAAATAACATCGCCACTTTTACCCGGATTTTCTTGTTCTATTCGTTTCTTTTTCCCTGAATAATAGCAAATTTGAGAATATTTCTGAAAACATAACCGCCAGATTATAGATGCTTCCAAATATTGGTAAAGTTTTATCACATCTGTTTAAAAAATTCTTTCGTCACACAATTACTTCTTTTCTTCCTTAGCTTTATTCTTGTATTCGTGATTCGTTAACAAAAAGGTTTAATTAGCAACTTCATCCTGTGAGCTACTAATTGGTAAGGTAAACCAAAATGTTGCCCCTTCATTCAATGCACTATTTACACCAATTTCGCCACCGTGAGCATGGATGATTTGCTTACATAAATACAATCCCAATCCCAAACTTACAGAATTGCGGATACTTGCACCCCGAAAGTAAAGGTCAAAAAGTCGTTCGCTTTGTTGTTGACTAATTCCCACGCCGTTGTCACTAACAGTACAATAAATTTTGTCATCCTCACGGGTAGCGTTGATAGTCAAGAGCAAACCAGGGGGATTATGTTTCAAAGCATTAACAATTAAGTTAGAAAAAACTCGCCATAGTTGCGTGGGATCTGCATTCACTGATGGCAAATCTGCGGATACCAGATTTGTCAAGGTTGCTTGATTTTGTGTCAGCAATGGCTCTAAATCTACGATCGCAGCTTCGACAACTGCCAGTAATTGTACGGGTTGACGTTGTAAAACAACACCTTGTACTTCGCTGACATGAGCTTCCATCAAGGAATTAATTAAATTAAGTTGGCGATCGCTACTTTGAATCATCCGCTCTAAAATTGAGCGTGAAATCGAAATATTTTCCTCTGGACGTGCAAGCAAATTTCTCAGCACCATTAAAGTACCCAGCACTGGGTTGCGTAAGTCGTGGGAAACGGCATGAAAAAATACTCGTAGTTCTTCTTCGGTTTGTTTGCGCTGGGTAATGTCTTCAATCAAACCTTCGTAGTAAAGCAGTTTACCCTGTTCGTCATGCACTGCGTAGGCTTTTTCCGAAATCCAGACAATACTCCCGTCTCGGCGATAAATTTGAGACTCAAACTCGGAAACCCTGCCATACTTTTCCATCAGGCGCACAAATTCTGCGCGGCGGTTGGGATCGACGTACAATTGTTGAATATCAGTGAAATTTGCTGTCACCTCCTCTGCTAAGGAGTAGCCATAAATGCGTGCTAAAGCCGGATTTGCTGTAATATAACGTCCATCGGGACTGCTTTGAAAAATTCCTTCAACAGCGTTTTCAAAAATGGTGCGATATTTAGCTTCTGCAACCTTGAGTTTTTGGTAAGCAGATTCCAGTTCTTGACGAGCGTAAAATTCAGAGCATTGTAGGCGATCGTAGAGATAAACACCGAAGTCACATATAGCACAAAACCAAAAAATGTATAAAATGAACGTTACATTATACATTTGTGGCAGTTCGGGGACTGGTGTCTTTAGCCCCAGTACAGTATTTACACCAAAATAGTAAACTAGCACGCCCACTTGAGACAACAAGTGAACAATCCAGCGCACTGGCATTAATATACCTTGGCTCAAGAACAGCAGCGACCAACCGATGGTATCGGGTAGTGCGAAACCTCTAAGAGTTGCAAACAACTGCGATGCTAAACTAATTGACCAAGAAGACCCTAAAAATAATAAATCTGGACGATCGCGACCTAACTTAGTTTTATGTAAGGCAAGACAGATCAGTATACTCAGGAGGATTGCAATATTGATTACAAGGCGTTGAATTCTAAGTACTTCTGGTAGCTTCTGCAACTCTTGAAAAGGGAAAAACAAGCCGTAAACGTCTCGCAAAGTAAAAGACAACAGACAGATTAACGCCAGCCATAACCATAAACGTAATCTCTGCCACAAAAAATGGTTACGCCAAGCTTTGTAAAGAGTAACGATTTCATCTCTTATTGGTGCAGAAAAGGTTTTTCTCCACCAGCTTTGCACTGTTGTGAATGGAGTAGCCATTAACATCCGAGCAACTTTGCCCATACCTTGAGGGTGTTTCCCTTACTCAACATTGCCATAGATAACACCCTCTCATTTTTTGGTGATTTATGGGCGATTTGTTGCGGATGTTGCTAAAGGTAATGTAAACCAGAAAGTTAACCCACGCTTGCGGTTACTAGTAACACCGATTTCGCCGCCATGTGCCTTAATAATTTTCCGACAAAGATACATTTTTAAGCCAATGCTTGTAGAACAACAGTCTTGGGGATCGCGGACATGCAGATCGAAAAGGCGATCGCACTCTAGTTTACTCATTACCACACCGTCATCTTGAATTTGAGTGCGGATCGTTTTGCCCTCAACGCTGACACTCAGAATAAAATTTAATCCTGGTGGATTATTTTGCAAGCGATGTGTTACCAAATGTGCTAAAACTTTCTCTAACCGAGTTGCATCTGCCATCACTAACGGTAAATCGGCGGCAACCAAGTTCTTCAGAGTCGCTTGATTTTGTGTCAGTATGGGTTCCAACTGGGCGAATATTCCTCCCAGTAGGCTGTTAAATTGCACAGGTTCGGGCTTGATTTCAATACCGTGTTTTTCACAGGAATTAATTTCTAGCAATGAGTTAATCATTGTCAGTTGGCGATCGTTGCCTTGAATCATCCGCTCGATGATTGAGCGAGATACAGGAATTGAAGATTGGGCATGGGAAAGAGGCAGAGGGGCAGAGGGGATGGGGGGCAGAGGAGAAAGACTTGCTGTAATTTCCCCCCTGCTCCCCTGCTCCCCTGCTCCCCTGCTCCCCTGCTCCCCTGCTCCCCTGCTCCCCTGCTCCCCTGCTCCCCTGCTCCCCTGCTCCGCTGCTCCCCTGCTCCCCTGCTCCCCTGCTCCCTTGCTCTCCACTCCCTGATTTAACAAATTCTTTAACACCATCAAGTTACCCATCACCGAAGTTCGTAAATCGTGGGCAACTGTGTGTAAAACAACATCTTTTACCCGATGCAATTCTTCAACTTCTTGGATTTTCTGCTGCAATTGTGCTGTCCGTTCTCGGACTTGGTGTTCTAAATTAGTGTTGAGTTCTGCTAATTCTTGGTAAATCTGGCTTTGGTGAATGGCGATCGCTACCTGTTCTGACATCTGTTGTAACAAATCAATTTCTATTGGTTGCCAATGACGCGGCCCTGAACATTGATTGGCAATTAATGCCCCAAATAATTCATTGCCTAGCATAATTGGTACAGTCAAGGTTGCCCTCGTTTGGAATTTTTGAAAGTGCGCTTTGACTTTGGGAGAGAATGCTACTTGCGTTATATCTTCAACGACACGCACAACATTATCTTTGAGTAACTTTCTCAATTCTTGTAGATAAGCTTCATCATTAGTAGACCACCCTGAGACTGATGGATATTTGGGATCTACTGATTCAGCAAGAGTTCTCGCTCCTAAATTGGTATTATTTAAACCAATAAAAACCCGATCTGTTTGCAGAAATTGCCTGACTTCCGTCACGGTGGTTTGGAGAATTTGCTCCAAGTTAAGCGAAGACCGAATTCGCACTAAGGTTTCTGCCAACAAGCGATCGCGTTGTGCACAAAGGTGTAATTGCGCTTCCACTTGCTTGCGTTCTGTAATGTCGTGATGGACTGCTAGGATCGAAGGAATACCATCCAAGTCAATGACTTCGCCTGAAAGCACTGTTGTAATTATCTTGCCAGACTTTTGCCGAAATTCAAATTCTAAGTTGCGAACAACTCCTGTGGCTTGTAACTCCTGTAACAAATTTAGGCGATCGCGATCGTGTACCCAAAGATTTAACTCAAAAGAAGTTTTACCAATCACCTCATCTCGCTCGTAACCTGAGAGTTCCACAAAACTGTCGTTAACTTCAATAAAGCGTCCATCTTGAAGCGTACTGATGGTAATTGAATCGGGGCTGCAACTAAAAGCTTTAGCAAATTTTTGGGCAAGATTTTGCAAGGTGACTTCTGCTTGTTTGCGTTCTGTGATATCTCGCACAATTGCTAGTACCTCATCTTGACCGCTCACTACCAACCGCGCCTCATAATCTCTGACTCCCAAAGGCGTTGGTAGTTGATATTCACAAGTTTGCAAAGTTCCAGAATCTAAAGTTTTAGCGATCGCTACTTGGCTAATCGCCGCAACATCACTGGGCAATAATTCTTGTAAATTTTTTCCAACTATTTCTTCTCTCGAAAGAGTGATATTTGCTCCTTCATTTTTTAAATCTAAATACTCGCCATCACGGCTGATACGAAACATCAAATCGGGGATAGCATCCAAAATTGCTTGATACCGCGCCTCACTCTCAAGCAATTTTTCTTGGGCTAGTTTTCGGTCTGTAATATCTATGACCAAGCCATTCCAAATAAAATCGCCTGATTCTTGCAATTCGGGTTGGGAAGTAGCTTCAATCCACTTAAGTTTGCCACTAGGGGTGATAATCCGACCTTCCCAATGCCAAGGTTTAAAAGTGGTACTACAAACAGCAATAGATTCTTCAAAGGCTTTCATATCCTGTGGATGAATCAATTTGTATAGCACCCGAAAGTCTGCCTGTACAACTTCTGGTTCTAATTCATACAAATATTCACAACCAGAACTGACATAAAGGACAAACACAGAACCATCCTGCCGTTGCAGAATTTGGAAAATCATTCCTGGTAAATTCACAGCAATTTTTGATAGCAGGTTAATATCCTGTTGCTGGCAATTTGGTGTATACAGCGATTTTACAACGGTTTCATCCACTCTTTGACCCTTTGATAGACAAGCTATTGATCTACAATTAAAAGCCAGAATAATCAATTTAAGAGTTTTGATTCTGTGGGCATAATCGCTAACAGAATCAAAACTGCACCTTATTTCAGGGTAGTTCTTGATGAGGCGATCGCATTCCCCCAATCGGGTGAACCATTTGCCAGGGGGAGAATTAAGTGACAAAAAAGTTAGTTGTAAATAGTGCTCAACGGCACTTTTTCAGATTCGATCGCAATAATCAGATAGAAATTAGTTAAGCAATATATTTAATCTAGCTTTATCTAAAGAATAAATAGAGTTACCAACATATAGGAACTAATCATGAATATTTCCGAGTGGATAGTTTGCGATACATCCAAGGAGGCATAAATGCAACTACAACAGGCATCAGTTTTGGAAGAAACTCTTTGGAAAGCAGTTCTAAATCGAGATCCTACTTATGAAGGCAAGCTTTTCTATGGTGTTCGCTCTACAAGCGTTTATTGCCGACCTATTTGCCCTAGTCGCAGGCCAAATCGCAATCAAGTTTGCTTCTTCCAGTCCGCACAAGAGGCTGAAAGTGCAGGTTTTCGACCTTGTAAGCGCTGTCAGCCACAATTTGAAACAGTTCCAAATACAGCTAAGGCTAAAGTCTTAGCAGCATGTCGATATATTGAAACACAAGGCGATCGCATCCCAACGCTCTCAGAATTATGCTCTCAGGTGGGAATGAGTCCCAGTTATCTGCAAAAGATATTCAAGCAAATAATTGGCGTATCCCCCTTTCAATATGCAGATGCGCTGCGTAGCCAACGATTGAAGCAACGTCTCCAGTCAGGGGAAGAAATTGCTCATGCAGTTTACGATACGGGGTATGGTTCAAGTAGCCAACTGTATGAGAAAGCACCTAAACAACTGGGAATGACGCCAAAGACTTACCAACAAGCTGGAAAGATGATCGGCATTGTTTATGCGATCGCTCCATGTCCGCTAGGATATTTGCTTGTGGCCACAACAGAGAAAGGTATCTGTGCCGTTAAACTAGGTGATGAAGCAGACAAACTCGAACATATCTTGAAGCAGGAATTTCACCAAGCTGATATCGTGCGTGACGATCGCACACACAAGGAATGGATACAGGCAATCCTCGACTTTATTGCCGGAAGCGAAGCACATCTTGATTTACCACTTGATGTCCGTGGGACAGCATTTCAGAAACAGGTGTGGCAAGCATTACAAAAAATTCCCTATGGCGAAACGCGCACTTACACTGATATTGCCCGTAATATAGCCAAACCTCAGGCAGTCCGCGCAGTGGGAAATGCTTGTGGGGCTAATCCGATCGCGCTGATTGTACCGTGTCATCGGGTGCTGCGGAGTGATGGCAGTCTTGGTGGTTATCACTGGGGAATTGAGCGCAAACAAAAACTGCTTATACAAGAATCGAAATCGATCGAAGATGAAAACACCTGAACTAGAATCGCTGACTGAAGAAAGTTTGACCCGTGGTTTAATGGTGCTTGCCAAACTTGATAGCGATTTGGCTCGGATTTTAGAAACACTGGGGCCTCCACCGATGTGGAAAAGAGAACCGGGTTTTGCAACGCTTCTGTGCATAATTCTGGAACAGCAAGTTTCTGTAGCGGCTGCAAGGGCTGTATTTAACCGTCTATGTGGGGTTGTTGTCACTCTGACGCCAGAAAATTTTCTGGTATTGGATGATGTTCAATTAAGAGCGATTGGATTCAGTCGGCAAAAAATTATATACTCTCGTGGATTGGCTCAGGCAATCGCAACTGGTCAGCTTGACTTAACCAAGCTGGAAACAATGGAGGAAACTGCTATCAGAACTGAGTTAAAGTGTCTCAAAGGCATCGGAGACTGGACAGTTGATATTTACTTGTTAATGGCGCTGCAACGTCCTGATGTCTTTCCTAAAGGCGATTTAGCGATCGCGATCGCTTTCCAAAAACTCAAAAACTTGACGACGCGTCCAACACCAGTGCAACTAGAAGCAATGACACAGCACTGGCGACCGTGGCGAGCAGTTGCGGCAAGACTTCTATGGCACTATTACCTAAGCAATCCCAAATAATTACTTTTTCTCCTTGGCGCACTTGGCGGTTTGTATAATAAATATAAACTAAATGGCAGAAAATCAATTAAGCCTAACACCAGAAAACTCTGAGAATTCAAAAATACTGCCGATAATCATAGTAATAATTGCATTATTCGCTTTATCTTCAACAGCAATATTTATTAAAATTGCTGTTAGAGAGATGAGCGCTGTTGCTACATTATTTAATCGTTTATGGATAGCGACTATTATCTTTGGATTATGGAGTGGAATTAAGCAAGTACGGACTCTAATTAAAGATGATGAACCTGTATTACCACAACAGGGTTATCCAATCAAAGAGATAGCACTTTTAATCGCAGTCGGTCTAGTTCATGTATTAGGTCGATTATCTTGGACTTGGGCGCTAACTCAGACTGGTGCTGCTAATGCTAATGCGTTAGGTAGCCTTAATCCGTTATTTACCACTTTAGGAGGATGGCTATTTTTTAATCAAATTTTTGGGCGCAAATTTATCATCGGTCTGATCTTAGCCATAATCGGTGCGATCGCTGTTGGATTTGAAGATTTATTGCGTTCTAATAATAATATTACAGGAGATGCTGTTGCCCTTATATCATCAATATTTTATGCAGCGAACTTTTTACTTATTGAGCAGATACGCAATAAGTTTTCAGTTATCACCATACTTGTGTGGCGCTGTGCGATCGCAACTTCATTGATGATACCAGTAGTGCTAATCTTGGAAAAACAAGTTTTCCCAGTTACCTTGTCGGGGTGGTTAGTAGTATTTGCGCTAGCTGCTATTTGCGAAGCCTTGGGTCATGGGCTAATTGTATACAGCCTCAAAAATTTTTCATCAGGATTTATCTCTTTACTCTTACTACTCAATCCGGTGATTGTTGCGATTCTTGCTTGGATACTTTTCTCGGAAAACTTGAGTATTTTTAACTTGTTAGGGTTGGCTCTAATTGTCGGAGGTATATATTTAGCAATTTCTAATAAAGAATCTGTGCAATCTAAAATTAATACCCAGATTCAATCTCCAGCAGAAAGTGAATCTTAAAAAGTTCGTAGTAAGGACTTTAGTCCTGATTTATTAAGCACTAAAGTGCTTACTACAAACCCATAAAATAAGTTTTTATTCTTTTATGGTACTACTACTTGAGTAATGCTAATAATAAGTTGATTACACAGGGCTATTTCATTCTCATCTAGCCCGCCTCAGAATAAATTCTAAGGCTAATAGCACTCATTCGTCTAAAGACGACTAATAAAGGCTTTTAGTCCACTTTAGTGGAGTTAGGCTATTAGCCCGGAACTTTAGTTCTGGGCGGTTTATGTCTAGAACGAAATAGCCCTGGCTGATTACAGCTTACCAGTGAATACTCGTTCAGCTGGGCCTGTCATATAAACCCGTTGGTCAATTTCTGACCATTCAATTTGCAAGGGGCCACCTGGTAATTCTACAGTCGCAGCGCGATCGCATTTCCCGGTTAACACACCAGCCACCAAGGAAGCACAAGCACCAGTCCCGCAAGCTAAGGTAATCCCAGCCCCCCGTTCCCACACGCGCATTTTCAAATAGTCGCGACGTACCACTTGAATAAATTCGGTATTTATGCGTTGGGGAAAAACTGGGTGATGCTCAAATTTCGGGCCGATGCTTTCTAACTCAATTGCTGCGACATCTTCCACAAAAGTAATGCAGTGGGGATTTCCCATATTTACACAGGTGACATCCCAAGTTTGCCCCGCCACCTCTAACGGCTGAGAAATGACTTTTTCTTGGGCGGGTGCAAGAGTAGTCGGAATTTCGCCAGCGAGTAACCTGGGTAAACCCATGTCTACTTTAACTTGCCCATCAGATAAGAGTTGGGGAGTCATTACACCACCCAAAGTATGAATGCGATATGAATCTTGATTTCGGGATTCGCCTTCTAAATCTGCTAAAAAGCCAGCTAAACAGCGAATGCCATTGCCACACATTTCTGGTTCTGAACCATCAGAATTAAAAATCCGCATGGTGTAGTCAGTGCCATTTTCTCCAGGTAAGGCAAAAATTACACCATCAGCACCGATACCAAAATGGCGATCGCACAACTCGATCGCTTGCTCTGGAGTCACTACAGGCACAGATGACGAGCGATTGTCAATCAGGATAAAGTCGTTGCCTAGACCATGATACTTAGTAAATTCGATTGCCATTTCTTCAAGGATGAATTATCAAGGATTAGTTACTCTTTATTTTGCCTTGTAGGTTCATCTTTACTAAAAATGCTTACTGAATTTGACACCACTTTGCCTAGTATTATCCAAGTCCAAAACCTGATTAAACAAACAACGCCAGTAGAGTTAAAGTTGCTGACTGGCGATGTACTCACAGGAAGGGTTTTATGGCAAGACCCACAGTGTATCTCTATTGCGGATGAAAACAGTCAGCAAACCACCGTTTGGAAACAAGCGATCGCATACATCAAGCCGAAAACAACTTAGGAGATGAAAGTTGCCTTTTATTGCTGGGTAGCGCTAATACCGCTCTCAGCAAACCTCCATCCCCACCTATTAAATCACTACTAAGGGCTAAGGCTGCGATCGCTTTAACGGCGAAGTGTTTTAGAAGAAGAGAAAGCGATCGTTCTTTCAGCCGGGTGTGATGACTTTCTACGTAAAAAATTGGTGAAACGTAGCATTTAATACACTAGCGACTATCTAAGTGTTAAATATATATTTGCTGAAAATAACTCTTCAAATTTTGAATATACAGAAGAAAATTATTTAACATCTGATAAGCTAATTTGTATGTTTCAACAAGGGATTAATCAATTCTATGAGGCTGCTTGAAAAATAATTAGAAAAATTCCTAAAACAGAATTTTCTAATTTAAATTTTTACAAAAATTGTCTAGTAATTTAAATTTTAGCAACTAATTGATTTAGTTGAGTATTTGATTTGACAATGGTTAAAAAATATCAAATATTCTATGTTTAAATTTCTCAGATACGTTAGCATTTTTCTCATTATTGCCTGTTTGCTATTTGCTTGCCATGCTTGGGCACCGACCGAATTCAAACGCCCTCCCTTGAAAGTGGAATTTACATCTTTTGTTGGGGAGCATTCAGGCATCATTGCTCAAGAAAAAGGATTCTTCAAGGCTCAAGGTGTAGATGTAGAACTAATTCATAAGCGATACATCCAATTGGAAATAGCAAATTTCAGTGCGGGTAAGTATGATGGTATCATATTGACCTTGGGAGGTCTTATAAACTTGGGTGCCACAAATCCAGATATACAAGGCGTGGCAGTTATAGATGAATCAACAGGAGCAGATGTGGTAGTCGCTCAATCACAAATTAAAACCGTCGCTGACTTGAAAGGGAAAAAGCTGGGTGCAAATCTAGGCGGTTTTAGCGAAGTTTTTGTGACTGAGATGTTGAAAAGTGCCAAATTAACTAGCGATGATGTGAACTTGCTTAAATTAGAGGCTTTAGAAATTCCTCAAGGCCTGAAAAATAATGTTATTCAAGCCGGACACACTTGGGAACCCTATCTTTCTGAAGCTATTAAATCAGGGGGACATATCCTATTTACCAGCAAACAAACCCCTGGCTTGATTTTAGATATGATTGTCTTTCGCAGTGATACAATCCGCGATCGCCCTGAAGACATTCGTGCATTTGTGCGAGGATGGCTGCAAGCCTCGGCTTACTGGAAAGCAAACGTTCAGGAAGGAAACGCGATCGTCAGCAAAGCGTTAAAAATTCCTAGTAATACAATCTCTCTGGAGGGAATAAAGCTAACTGATTTAGCTGAAAATCAAAAATTATTTCAATCTAGCAACCCTAACTCTATCTACAAAACTGCCAAGATTTATGCAGACTTTTTTATTCGCTCTGGAAACGTGACGCGCATTCCTGAGCTAAAAAGTTTTTTCAATTCTTCCTTCTTGAACCCTGCCTCCTAGTTTAAAGCCATGCAACACTATATTTTGGGCAGCATCCGTACAAAGTTGATCGCCTCGTTTCTAGTTGTTGCTTTGGTTCCGTTGCTGTTATTGGCATTTATCAACAAACAGACAACTGAAAAAGCACTAACTGACAACGCGAAACAAGCCCTATCTGCGGCGGCTAAGGAAACCGCTAACAGAATAGATGCCTTTATTGATGGAAATCTCAATGCCGTGCGCGTAGAGGCAATTTTACCAGGTTTGGCACGCTACCTCAGCCTAATTCCAAAACAGCGAGATGACAGCCCCGAAATGCAATTGGCGACAGAAACATTAATCCATCTCAGTCGCAAAGATATGCTCAATGTTCTCTCCTATGCTTTGCTCGACTTAAACGGGAAAAATGTATTGGATACACAAACAGCGAACATTGGCAAAGATGAATCAGTTGAAGATTATTTTAAAAAACCGCTAGAAACTGGGTTATCCTTTGTTTCTAGCATGAAGCGATCGCCGACAAATACAGACCTTGTTACCGTCTTTTTTAGCAGTCCAGTTCGCAATGCCAAGAGAGATATATTAGGTGTATTGCGTGTTTCATACAATGCTACTGTTGTCCAGCAATTAGTAACTAGAGAAACTGAACGGGCTGGAGCAAAATCATTTGCTATTCTTTTAGATGAAAATAATATTTATCTGGCACATAGCACCGCACCAAAACTGCTTTTTAAATCAGTTGTGCCTCTGCCTTCTAATGTTATAACTCAACTGCAACAAGAAGGGCGTTTACCTAATTATCCTGTTAAAGAATTGGCAACTAATGAGTCAAAACTTCAGCAAGCATTGGAGAATAAACAGTCGGATTTAATTGCATCTTTGGAAGCGACAGGTAATCAGGTTAATCTGATTGCGATCGCTCCTTTAAAATATAAACCTTGGTCTGTGTTGTTCGCACAGCCCCTTGCTGTTGCCCTAGCACCTGTAAAAAAGCAAATTAGTAACGCAATGTTGCTATTTGCAATTATCGCTTCAGTAGTGACAATCATCGCTTTTGCCATTGGGCAACTGCTAACCCAGCCAATAATTTACCTTACCAATATAGTTTTCCAGTTTACCGTAGGTAACTTAGATATCCGCGCCAAAATTACCTCAAAAGACGAAATAGGTCAACTGGCAAAATCGTTTAACAACATGGCACTTCAGTTACAAACATCTTTGGAAACTTTGGAACAACGGGTACAGGAGAGAACAGCAGAGTTAGTAATTGCTAAAGAAAAAGCAGAAGATGCAAATCAAAAACTAGAACAACTGGTAAATGTAGATGGTTTGACTCAGGTGGCTAACCGTCACTGCTTCAATGGACGACTGCAAGCAGAATGGAAACGCCTTGCACGAGAACAACAACCTTTGTCACTGATTTTATTAGATGTTGATAAATTCAAATCTTACAACGACTACTATGGTCATCTTGGAGGCGATGATTGTCTAATCAGAATAGCGCAAACAGTGCAACAGACAGTTTATCGTTCTGCCGATCTCGTGGCGCGTTACGGTGGAGAAGAATTTTCGGTACTCCTCCCCAATACTGACTTAGCGGGATCAATCAAAGTAGCACAAAATATTCAACAAGCAATCCACGATCGGGCCATTCCCCATGCACAGTCTGATGTCAAGGATATCGTTACCCTTAGTTTGGGTATTAGTTGTGTCATACCCACTTGCAACATCAAGCCAGATACACTCATTGCTTCAGCCGATAAAGCACTGTACAATGCTAAAGAAAAAGGGCGCGATCGCTATTGTACTCAGTTGATTATCAACTAGGGGAGTCTTAAAGCTTAATCGATCGCACTATCGGCAGGTAAAAACTCTTTGAGCGCTTCTGCCTCAGCCGCTTTCACCATTGGGATAGAAAGGGGTACTGAATTTGCGATCGCAAATAACTGTTCTAGTTGACTTAGACCTGTCAAACCACCACATAATAATACTTGGTCGCCAACTCGCAAATCCATGCCACCATCTGGATAGCGGATAAACTTGCCATCTCGCCGGATCGCCTGTACCTGTACTCCATATTGCTTGGCGATATCTAAATCTGCAAGGGTTTTACCTAGCGTTGGCGTATCTGCATTAACTGTAACCCACTGGCAAGCACTATTTTCTCCGGGAACCGCCGCTTGTCCCTTAGCGAATTCTGCCAAAGCCGCCAGTTCTTCATCTGCTCCCACTACCAGTAGGCGATCGCCTGCTGCCAATTTGGTTTGATTATTGGGATAATCGATTTCATCCCCGTTAGCGCGGCGAATTGCCATCAAACTCGCTCCTGTTAAGTAGCGCATATCTGCTTCTTCTATGCTCATGCCAATTAAGGGCGAATCAGCTGGTAGAGGATACCAGCGCTGATTTAGATCGCGAGTTGCTTGCCGTAAATCACGAGCGACTTCAGTTGCAGAACGCTCTGGGCGCAAATCTAAATAATGATCGTTGCGGATTTGCTGCATTTCCCGTTGGACGACAGCTGGCGACAACAAGCCTAAGCCAGTTAATAAATAGGTTGCCATTTCTAAGCTGGCTTCAAACTCTGGTTGCACAACTTCCCTAGCTCCCAATTGATACAGCACCTCAATATTTTTATCCTGGGTAGCACGGACAACCAAATCTAATTCTGGGCGCAATTCCAGAGCGCGTTTCAAGCAAAGACGGGTACTCATGGGGTCTGGAAGTGCGATCGCCATTCCTTTGGCATGATTCACGCCGGCGGTTTCCAGAACGTGTAAACTCACGCAATTGCCATAAACATAAGACACCCCAGCCTCACGCAACTGCTGAATTCTACTTTCTGATTGGTCGATTACTACCACAGGCAGGTCGTGTTGCAACAACAACTTCACTAAATTTTTGCCGACTCGCCCATAACCGCAGACTACCACATGGTCTTTGAAAGGCAAATCTTCCGACACATCCCGTACCCGATCTTCTAGTAAATACGGTTTCAACCAGGGCATTGATTCGGCAAAATTAAATAAAAATGGCACTAACCGCAGTACAAAAGGAGTCAGCATCAGAGTGACTGCGGTGGTTCCCAAAATTAATAAGTATATTTGTCGGGACACCAGCCCTAAAGACTGCCCTTCACTTGCGAGAACAAAGGAAAATTCCCCAATTTGTGCCAGTCCCAAACCGGCGATTATCGCTGTTTTCAAAGGGTAGCCAAACAGCTTCACGAGGGGGGTGATAATCAAAAATTTCCCTACGAAAACTAGTGCCACCAGCCCCAAAATCAATTCTAGGTTGTTCCACAAAAACACTGGGTCGATTAACATCCCAATGGCGGCAAAAAATAAACTGGCAAAAATATCTCGCAGTGGTTCGACATAAGTCAGGGTTTGATCGGCGTACTCCACCTCAGAAATCATCAAACCGGCCACAAATGCCCCCATCTCAATCGACAGCCCTAAATGCTCTGTCAACAGAGCAATGCCCAAACACAGGGCTACAACGCCTAATAAAAATAGTTCTTTACTTTCGGTACGGGCTAGCAGTTGCAACAAAGGCGGTATCAGCCAAATCCCCGCAGCTATTGCACCAGCGGCAAATAAAGCAATCGAAGCTAGCGCTGTGAGGACGGCGATGCCAATAGTTTCAGCTGGTTGGTTAAGGGCTGGTAAGACTGCTAACATCAGTCCGAGAGCCAAGTCTTGTACTACCAAAATCCCCAGCATCACTTGCCCGTGAGGCGTTTCTGTTTCATTGCGCTCCATCAAGCATTTGAGGACAACGGCTGTGGAAGACAAGGACAGAATACACCCCAAGAACATGCCCTTAGCAGGTAAGGTTCCCCAGGCTCCGCTTAACCCGCACACCATAACTGTGACCAAAATCGTCAAAGCAATTTGGAGTCCACCTCCGCCAAGAGCGATCGCTTTTACCTTCTTGAGTTCCGCAAAAGAAAATTCTACACCCAAGGCGAATAATAAAAAGGCAACCCCGAACTGTGCCAGAGTCTCTACTTGAATAAGTTCTTTAATCAATCCCAGTCCGGCTGGGCCAACGATCATCCCGCCAATGAGATACCCTAGCAGCACGGGTTGTCGCAAAAGTGCCGCCAGCAGTCCACCGCAGGCTGCAACGCCTAAAACTAAAACTAAATCAACAATTAGCCTAAAATCTTCTTGCACCAGTTTTAAAAGAACTATTAATTAAGACCTATTAATTCAGCATACAAAGTTTTACGATCTCAAACAGCTTGTTTAGTGAAGGTACGACAAAATTTGTATGGGGCAGAGGGGGAATAAATCATCACAAAGACGCGATAAATCGCCGTCAAGACGAAAGATTGATTATTGTAGAGACGGCGATTCATCGCGTCTCTTGCCTTAACCGAACAGTATTGAAATAGAACTTACGCAAAAAGTGCTAAAAAGCTTAATTTATCGAACCGCCAAGAACGCCTTCTCTGCGAGAGGCTCCGCCAACGCGTAGTGTCTCAGAAGAATCGTAGAGTTTGCGTAAGTCCTATAAAAGCCTCATTCACAAGTATCAAAGGTGGACGAACCTAGCACTCATTAAATTTTAGGCGAGCTAAGGGCACTCAGTAGCAGTAGTGGCCACGGCACTTTAATATCAGGTATGAGCCATGAATAGTTTCTCAGTATAGGTAATGCAGCTGGCAGCACAAAACGCAGAGAACGTAGCGATGCAGGACGATCGCCATTTTCATCTACAATTCCATATTGCTTGGCTAGTTCGGCAACAATCTGGACGCGTCCTGTACGGCGCATGAGGTTTGGCTCACCAGCAAGTGCAGCGATCGCCCGTCCAGTAAATAAGGGAGTTTCCCAGTTGTAGCGATCGCCCAAAAATGAGTTTTTTGGCTCAGTAGCATTGGTTTGATTCGCTTCAGAAGCAAAACGGGAAAAAAGCTCAGTACCAACAATACCTGGCCAAATTGAAACAGAAGCGACGTTATAGGGTTTTAACTCAACAGCCATATCAGCTGCTAGGCGATCGCAAGCTGCTTTCCCAGCACCGTATGCTGTATTAAAAATATAAGACATACTACCCCACGAGGAAATGGTGCAAATTAGTCCAGAGTTACGCTTGGTCATCATTCGGGCAGCAAAAACACTCGCAACATAGTGGCTACGAAGACCAACGTTATTGCTAGCATCCCAAATACTTGGTTCACAATCCCAAAAGG
This sequence comes from Nostoc sp., assembly GCF_036917095.1. Lineage (GTDB taxonomy): Bacteria > Cyanobacteriota > Cyanobacteriia > Cyanobacteriales > Nostocaceae > Nostoc. The sequence continues at coordinate 153,284 of NZ_JBALFH010000014.1, read as the reverse complement.
GCTGCCCATAGGCGTCTTTTAATGCCTGAACTCCTGAGTAAGCATTATTCACCAGTAGGTCGAGTTGTCCATCCTGCTCATCTTGGATGCGCTCAAACAGTAAACGCACCTGCTCGTCGTCGCTGTGGTCTACTTGGACAGGAATGCACACACCACCGGCTTCCTCTATGGCTGATTGGGTTTCACTAAGGCTCCCTGAAACCCCATCGCTGGAAAAATTGTTGAGACTGCGACCCGTGACGTATACAGTTGCACCAGCCTCACCCAAGCCAATAGCAATTCCCCTACCAATTCCCCGCGTAGCACCTGTAACCAACGCCACTCTACCCTCAAGCTGTTTCATCATTGCTTTTCTCTGCCCCTTTTACTCTCCTTGTCTCCCCTGCTCCCCCCAGGGCTATTTCATCCCATAAGATAAAGGAGTTGTTTTCGATACCAAATTTCTCTATTAATACCCGACGATGCCGTTTGACAAGTTACCCACTTTGCAAGAAGTGCTTTGAAATTGCAGCAGAGGTGAAATTGCTAGACTCTGCACTTCCTGAACAATACCATCTCCTTGAATAATCGCCTGAGAACGTGACTGAATTAATTCCCGTATCTGCGGACAACCTAGAACAGGAGTCAGTTCTGTTAAAGCAAAGAGAAATTCTGTGTTTAATTTATCTAGGGATGGCCGCAATGTCTGGTTTAAGTCTGGCACGTGAGGAAAAGATTTAATGCCTTGCTTTTGCCAATTTTGAAAATCAACTGTTTGGATGAGTTTTCCTGCTTCTATTTGTGCTTGAAAAAATGCTGCAACTCTATCGGGTTCTAGGCTATGGCTTACTGCTTGTTGCCTAACCTTTAATAGTAACTCTTGTTCGCGCTTTCGATCCTCAATAGGACGTTTTTGATTCCATTTCCACCGGGCTACATCATGTGCAATTAGCAATCGCACTTTGGAGTTTTTTGTTAGTGTTGGTGATTTGGAATCTACCCCAATCCGCTCTAGCAGATGTCAACCCACAGGAGATAAATGCAATTAATTATTCGCACGCGGGATATTGCCCTGCAAGCCCTAAATACCCGCGATTTTGCCAAAATACAGCCTTACTTGCACCCAAATTTCACAATCACAACAGTTGATAACCAGACTTTTCATCAAGTTCCTGAGTTTGAAAAGTACTGGAATCAGCAGTTTTCCAGTTCCATTAAAGATATCAAAATGCAACTGAAAGGAGATACTCTCAGAACATTTCTCACTCCAGATATAGATGTTGCCTCTGGAGAAGCGATGTCTACGACGGGCTACGCCTACGCATCTTTCTCTTTCAAAGATGGCAAAGCGGCTGATATGGCGTTGCGATGGACAGCAGTGCTGCAAAAACTCCAAGATAAATGGACGATTCAATCGCTGCATTTTTCCTCAAATCTGCTGAATAACCCGGTGTTGAATGCTGCTCAACAATTGGGGCGCATTCTAGCAGTTGCAGCAGCGGTGGGCGGTTTCCTTCTGGGAGCAGTGACGATGCTATTATTACGTCGCAGGACTAAGCCACGAACCCAAAGGATATAGCAAATAAAGTGGGAAGAAGCACCTATCAGCACAGTAAAAATACTAGCTTTCATCGCCGTCTCAAAGCAACCATAGTAGTTTTATTAGTTTGGGGTAGCGTGAGTTTGCTGCACTGGCTACCAGAAACACAATGGTTGATGCTGGGATTAACGGCAGTCCTAACTGTGCAAACATTACGGATGCTGTTAGCAAAACCAGTGGCGGCGGTGATGGAGAGTGAGATTTATTTACCGCCAGTCTCGATTTTAGTTCCGGCTAAAAATGAAAGTTCAGTCTTGGCTAATCTAGTTTACAGCCTATGCCAATTGAATTATCCCAGCGATTCCCTAGATATCTGGGTTGTTGATGATGGGAGTACCGATGAAACCCCCCAGATATTGAGGGAATTACAAACTCAATTTCCAGCTTTACAAGTTCATCGACGGGAATCAAAAGGTGGTAAATCAGGGGCGTTGAATGCAGTGTTTCCCTTTACGCAAGGCGAGATTATCCTAGTCTGCGATGCGGATGCTCAATTACCTGCCAATTTTCTCCAGCAAACAGTACCTCTGTTTCAGAAGCAAGCGATCGGTGCAGTGCAAGTGCGAAAAGCGATTTCTAATGCTAATACGAATTTCTTAACCCGTTGCCAACAAATGGAAATGTGCTGTGATAGCTTTCTACAAACCCATCGCATTGCTATTGGTGGAATGTCTGAACTACGGGGTAATGGGATGTTAGTCCGTCGGGAATTGTTAGAAAAGTGTCAAGGTTGGAATGAGAACACTGTCACCGATGATTTGGATCTTTGCTTCAAACTCTATTTAGCAGGTGCAGAAATTGAGTTTGTTACAGTTCCATCAATTGAGGAAGAAGGTGTAACTACTTGGGAAAAACTTTGGTATCAACGCTGTCGTTGGGCTGAAGGTGGGTATCAGCGTTATCTGGATTATTTTCCGCAAATCCTTACTTTAGGTTGGGCGAAAGAAATTGATTTATTATTGTTTTTTCTCTTACAATTTATTCTACCAATTGGACTAATACCCGACTTACTTTGGACAATATTTTATAGCCATCATCCAGTTTTGTTTACCCTTCAGACATTACTCAGCATCATTTTGACAATTGCCTTTATTGCTGGACTTTACCAATTTCAAAATTTACGAGGATGGTCTTTGCTTTGGGCAACAATTCAAGGATCATTATACATGGTGCATTGGATTCCTGTGATGATTGTGACAACTTTAAAGATGTGTGTGCAAAAAGAGCGATCGCGCTGGGTGAAAACTGAGCATCGTGGTGGAACGGCATAAAGAAAATGAAATATAGTGTTAAATTTATCGAATTGTCAGATAATTGGAGCAACTTGTAGGATTATTTTAGTTGAGTAGAGGGGCTTAAATGTCTAAAGTAGAAGGCTTTAGGGTAAGAAATTATAGAGTTCTTCGCGATATCACTTTGGGAAAGTTGTGGAACACACAGAATGCCAAGCCATTAACGTCAATGACAGCAGTCATCGGTAAGAACGGTGTGGGAAAAAGCACCATTTTCGACACTTTTGGATTTCTTGCAGACTGCTTAAAAAATGGAGTAGAGGAAGCGTGCGATTCTCGTGGTCGTGGCGGTTTTGAGAGAATTCGTTCCCAAGGGCAAGAGGGAAGTATTGAGTTTGATATTTATTATAAAGAGGATCGTAATGCCAGACCAATTACCTATGAGTTAGCAATAGATATTGACTCCTCTGGAAGACCTTATGTAAAACGGGAGAGACTCAGACAACGAAGAAAAGGACAAAGCAGGGGACAACCTTTTTCTTTTCTAATTCTCAATGAAGGTAGAGGAATCGCATGGAAGGGCGAACAAGAAGGCAAACAAGTTGAGGAAGAAGAAGGTGATTTTGATTTGTCAAAACTAATAGAAAAAATACAGAGAGGTGAAGCAGAAGAAGAGAGTAAAGAAACCGAAGTAGTTGAACTTGACGATAAGCGAAAACTGGGTATTGCAACTTTGGGATCACTAAAACAACACCCAAGAATTTCTGTATTTAGGAGATTTATTGAAGGATGGTATTTAAGCTATTTTACTCCAGATGCTGCACGAAGTTTGCCTTTGGCTGGGCCACAAAAGCATTTGAATATTCATGGCGATAATCTGGGCAATGTAGTTCAGTTTATGGAGAGAGAACATCCTAAAAAGTTTCAATCCATACTTGAAAAGATATCTAGCAAAATTCCAGGTATCAACAAGATTAGCACCGAAAGAAGTCCAGACGGAAGGCTCCTACTGCGTTTTAATGACAAGGGTTTTCAAGACCCCTTCTATGCACAACAAATGTCAGATGGAACACTTAAGGTATTCGCTTATCTACTCTTGTTAGAAGATCCCTCACCGCCACCATTTTTGTGTATTGAAGAGCCAGAAAATGGACTTTACCATAAACTTTTAGAAACCCTAGCGCGAGAATTTCGGGAACACGCTACAGGTCAGAAAGGTGGATCACAAATATTTGTAACAACACATCAGCCATATTTTGTGGATGCCCTTGAACCTGACGAGGTTTGGGTCTTGGAAAAGGGCGAAGATGGATTTGCTAAAATTAAGCGAGCTAGTGAAGATCCTCTGATCAATAACCTTGTTTCTGAAGGTTTACCCCTTGGCGGACTTTGGTACAGTGACTATTTGGATGCAAGTTGAGTATATGCACTTTGAGATACTCGTTGAGGATATTTCCGGCAAAACTGCTCTTGAGATTCTTGTTCCAAAAATTATTAACACCGAACAACACACATTTAATATCCATGCTTACAAAGGAATAGGGCATATTCCTAAAAATCTAACATCTACTTCTGATCCCAAAAAACGAATTCTGCTCGACCAGTTGCCGCGACTTATTCAAGGCTACGGCAATACATTTGCCAGTTATCCCCCTGATTATCATGCTGTCCTGATAATCATTTGCGATCTTGATGACCGATGCCTGAGTGCTTTTCGCAAAGAACTACTTGAACTCGTAAATTCTTGTAATCCTAAACCAAAGACACAACTTTGCATCGCTATTGAGGAAGGAGAAGCATGGTACTTAGGTGATTTAGCAGCAGTGAAGGCAGCTTATCCGAATGCAAAACAAGCAGTCCTAAATTCATACACCAACGATGAGATTTGTGGCACATGGGAGAAGTTAGCTGACGCAGTATATTCCGGTGGTTGCCAAAAGTTATCTAAACTTGCTTATCAGGTAATTGGTAAAGAGAAAGCAATTTGGGCTGAAAGGATATCTCCCCTTATGGACATTGGCAATAATCAATCACCAAGTTTCTGCTATTTTCGAGATCAGCTTCGACGTTTAAGTGGGGAGTAGAGCAAAGAAGGGCAACAAACAATTATGTTAGATTTGCTGATTCAAAACGGGTTAATTTTCGATGGCTTAGGTTCTTCACCTGTGCGCGGAGATATCGGTATTCAAAATGGCCGCCTTGTCACCCTTGCACCCTCATTAACTATCCCAGCGCGTGAAGTGGTTGATGCTTCTGGGTTATGGGTGACACCGGGATTTATAGATATTCATACTCATTACGATTTAGAATTAGAAATTGCACCAGGATTGAGCGAATCAGTTCGTCATGGTGTTACTAGCGTGGTTATTGGTAACTGTAGCTTGTCTGTTGCGATCGCAGAACCCCAAATCTTGGCTGATATTTTTCAGAGGGTAGAGACACTTTCTCATCGGCTGATTGCAAAATGGCTACAAAAGTCGGTTTCCTGGCAGACACCAGCAGAATATTTACAGCATTTGCAACAGTTACCCCTTGGCCCCAATGTTGCCCCAATGTTTGGACACAGTGCCTTACGCGCTTATGTGATGGGATTAGAACGCAGCTTAACCGTTCAGCCGACAAAATTTGAACTAAATCTTATGCAGCGCATAGCCAGAGATGCAATAGATGCTGGCTTTATTGGCATTTCTATTGATATGTTTCCCTGGCATCGGATGAGTGGAGAATGGCAAGGCTGCACAATTCCTTCTCAACACGCCAAATTTAAAGAATATGCAATGTTGGCGGATTTATGTCGGCGGTGCGATCGCGTTTTTCAAGTCACACCCAATTTACAAAAGCTATCTTCCTTTGCAGATATTCTGCGTATGGGTTCAGGGATTGGACAAAAACCACTGCGGCTAACAGTCCTCTCAGCCTTAGATGCCGTACACGATCGCAAACTATGGCGAATATTTTCCCCCCTACTTTTTATTTGGAATCGGCTTCTAAATGGGAATGTGCGCTTTCAAACCCTAACTGAACCCTTCACCATTTACTCTGATGGATCTGTGACTCCCTTATTTGAAGAATTCTCCACAGGCGCACAACTCAATGGCTGTCAGTCACGAGAGGAAAGGCAACAACTATGGGCATCGGAAATTTTTCGTCGTCAATTTCGCCAAGAATGGCTCAGTAAATGGCGTAAATCATTCCATCGTCAGTTAGATTTGATGGAAGTTATTCACTGTCCCGAAGTAAGTTGGCAAGGGTTAAGTTTTGCAGAGATTGCTCGTCAAAAGCAACAAGAACCAGTAGATTTATTTATCCACGCATTACAAAAATACGATACAGATTTACGCTGGGTGGCGACAGGAGCGAACGATCGCCTAAAACCCCGTTTATCGATGATGCAGCATCCTCATATTTTGCCTGGTTTTACCGATGCTGGCGCTCACGTCCGTAACCTGGGCTACTATGATGGAGCTTTGTCTTTGCTCAAACAAGCAGTTGCAACCAAGTTTCTTTCACCTGAAGCTGCGATTTGCCGGGTTACGGGAGAACCTGCTGGTTGGTTTCGTCTTGATACGGGAGTTCTCAAAGTTGGTGCGAAAGCGGATATACTTTTACTCGATCCTAATGCTTTAAATCAGCCAATTAGCCCGCAGGTGCAGATATCAGATCCAGTTTTAGATGGTGAACCTCGGATGGTTAAGCGTGGTTCGGATGATATTGTGCAAGGGGTTTATATTAATGGGGTTCGGGTTGTTTGTCGGGGGAAAGTGAGCGATCGCTTGGGGCGTGAAAAATTGGGAACGGTTTTGTCTCCTTGTTGAATTATCTCATGCGGAAGCTTGAGAGGGGAGCATTGAATTGCTTTTACCCCACACCAGCAATCACCTGTCCAATATCTTGAGGAGTTGCACCTGTTGCTAACATTGCCCGGATCAACAATTCAATTGATACTGAAGCATCGCCATTTTCAGCTTTAGCAATCCGAGGTTGGCTAGAACTAATCTTAGCAGCGAGTTCACTTTGAGTCATCAGTTTTTGCCGACGCTCCTTCAAGTTTTGGCTGAGGGCTAGCTTAATTTCAACAAAGATAGTTTCTTCGGGCGTTAACTCCAAAAAATCTGAAACTGTGCCAATTTTCCAGCCTTTAGATTCCAAACGTTCTCTCTTTGCTTGCTCCATTACATTACTCCTGTTGATCGGTATCATATTTGCTCAGACGCTTTTTGCAAACCTCAATTACTTTCTTAGATGTTGTTCTCGTTGTTTTATTAAAGACTTCAACAATCAAGATTGCATCGTCATCAATTCGATAAATGATCCTCCAGTTTTTTTCTGCATCTCGAATACGTAATTCATGACAGTGAATTCCTATACTTGGCATAGGGCGCGAATCTGGCAACCCAATGGATTCACCTTCTTGTAATTGTCTGAGCACAACACCCGCTTCTATGCGTGCTTCTTGGGTGAAAGGTGGGGTTTTAACTTCACCATGTAACCAAACTAAAGGTTTGCTTTGATCTCCCATGCTCTATTTATATCATATCTGATATATCGATATAATATACCTATGAAAGGGAACTTATATTAATGGGATTCAGCTTCTTTGTGTGGGCAAGGTGAGCGATCGCTTAGGGCGGGAAAAGTTGGGAACTGTTTTGTTTCCTTGTTGAATTATCTCACGCAGAGAGGCAAAGAGTTGTTAGGAGGAATTTTGTATAAAAGTTGAATATTTAAGATATTTAGAAATATTAGTGCTATTTTCATGAAAATGGCACTAATATTTTACCTAGCTGAATCGGTTGGTGTGATATAAAAAATTTTTCCGCATAATAAATATTTAGATTTTCTCTAATCACGATATGAGTGAACCCGTTCGTCAACATTGGGTGCCAAAAATATATCTTCGGAATTTTGCTACACCTGAGAGCATTAACATGAGTAGTCCGAAGGTTAATGTGTACGATTTAGGTTTTAAGAAACAATTTTGTACCTCAATAGATAAGGTTCTTGTTCAGAAACACTTGTATACACTTGGAGCAGATAGCGATTCACCTCTATATGTAGTTGAAAAAACTCTGGCAAAAATTGAGGGATGGAGTAAGTCATGCATAGAGGCTTTTTCTAAAGGACAAACAATTCATACAAATCCCCAATCGAAATACATTGCAGCAGTATTCTTTGCTACCTTACTTATGCGTAATCCCCATATGCTGGAAGTTCAAGAAAATGGCTTTCGTGATTTAAAGGATTTAAGAGAGAATAGCAATTACTCCAGCTTGGAAAGTAAAATATCAGATTTTATAATAGATGAGGAAAATGGGGAAAGTTTGAGAGAAATATCGGATTGGTTCTCTCAACTAGACCAAGAAGGAAAGCACATTTTTTTTGTGCGCTCAATCATTGACACTGCGACCACACTTGCTCAATCTCTGTTGAAGAAAAAATGGTGCCTTTTACGTTCAGTAGATGGATATTTTGTAACTTCAGATAATCCGATTACGGTATTTCATCCAAAAGCCTCTCCATATGGAATATGTACAGATGGTGTTCATATTCATATTGCAATCACGCCGAGAATCTTGTTGCTTCTGGGAGGGGAAGTCTCTTTAGATGAGAATCAAGTTTATGATGTCCCGCTAGAATTAGTAGAGCATATGAATTATTTAACTATTGCCAAGGCGGAACGATTTATAATATCCTCGTTTACATTTGACGATCTTCAGAATCTTATTCGGGAAACTAAGCAAAAAATCTAACAATTCGCTTGGAACAGACTGCTGAAATCCATGAGAGTGGATGCAGAGATCAACTATCAGCCACTGAAACGTTATGCTGCGAGTACAGTGCGATCGCCGATCTTGTCGGTTGGGTTAAGGTTCAAGAGACAGTGCGAGCGCTCTTCCTGTACGCTACGTTAACGAAACATAACGCACCATTTTTATGAGAGTACTACCTACGGCGAGTGGAGCGATCGCTTTATTCAGCAATTGTGCCTCACAGATAATCACTTCTCAATAACTTGTAAAATTTAAACAGCGAATAATTCCTCGATTCTTATGAATGTAAAACTCCAGACCGAAAAAGACAAGCTACAGGCAAGCACTAGTATAAACATAAATCAAGAAACAGAAAACGAAAAAGTTCTATGTCCTCATTGTCAGCGCACTGCTACAAACGGTATTAAATGTAAAGGTATTTGTGTAGCTGATAATGACTATTAAGGTATAAATTATATCGATCTTCGTTCTTGTAGGCTATGTTAACGAAATATAAAGCACTATTTTTATGAAAGCGATGCCTACAGTGGATAAAGTGCGATCGCTGAGTTTCAAACAGAGTATAGCAACTAAATTTGATGCACTACACAACCCAACGATTTTGGCAATGCTATGATGCTGTTAACCTGAATTCAGTAAATAAACAAATCTAGTTATGCTCTACAAAATTCCACTACTACTTACACCTCAGCCAGAAGGTGGGTTTACGGTAACTTCTCCGCTTTTGCCAGAATTGATAACTGAGGGTAACTCTGTGGACGAAGTTTTAGTGAATGCTAGAGATGCATTTGAAGCGGTTCTTGAAGTGTATGAAGATTTAGGTAAAGAGCTTCCTCACAACCTACAATCTGTAGACCAAAGCTCACCAGCCTTGATAGAAACAATTATCTCTACCAAATGAACTATAGAGAAGTTGCAAGAAATTATCTAGGCTTGGATGTGAAGAAATTCCCAGACGTGGTGGAGGCTCGCATAGGAAGTGGTTTAATCCAATTACGCAGAAAGCAACTGTACTTCCTGACTGGAGTGACCGCGATCTAAAACTAGGAACATTACGAGCAGCTATAAAACAACTAGGAATTGAGTGGTCTGACTTTGAAGATACATAACTAATCATTGTACCTGCTGTGAGTAGGGGATTGTATAATTGCCCTCATTACAAAAAATCGATAGCATGAGGGTATAACATTAGTTATAGCAATCTATGAAAATAGCTATTTCCATTCCCGATCCTCTGTTTGAAGCTGCTGAAAAATTTGCAAAACTTATGGGGTTATCCCGTAGTCAGCTTTATGCTGTGGCACTTCAAGAATACTTGCGATCGCATAAACAGGATCAAATTACTCAACAGTTAGATGCCGTATATGCTGATGAAGACAGTAGTCTTGATCCATTGTTTGTAAAGCTAGAAACCCATACGATATCTGAGGAAAATTGGTGATGCAACGAGGTGAAAATTGTAAGGTTTTGACATGAATTCTAATCCTCAACGAAGTTTTAAAAATCAGATTAATAATCAAATTTTAGATCATCCTTTTACAGACTATTGGGATATTTTTATTCTTAAACATCAACATCCAATTAATATTACTCTACACATTCTAGGAATATTGTTTTTTTACAGTTTACTCTTTTATACTTGGAATTTGCAAAATTTTTGGTTACTCTTAGCCTTACCGTTAACTCAATTATTGGGATTAACTGGACATTTTTTATTTGAGCGTAGCCATATTGATTTACAAGATGCTGTATTTTCTTGGCGGGCTTCTTATTGTTTAGGTAAAATGTTATTTAGAATCTTGATGGGTAAATATCGAGATGACATTCGCCAAAGACAAGAAATATTAAATAATTATCTATCAAACAATTATGCAAATATTCAATAATTGGAATGTAATTGCAAAGGGTTGGTATATTGCCTGTCCTAGTGATGAAATCCCTAAAAAAACAGCAAAATCTGTAGAAGTATGCGGTCATAAGATTGCCATTTTTAGAGGTGAAGATGGTCAAGTAAGGGCTTTAGATGCTTACTGCCCTCATTTGGGTACAGATTTAGGAATTGGGAAGGTTGATGGTAATTGGATTCGTTGTGCATTTCATCATTGGGCATTTGATGAAACAGGAATTTGTCAAAATATTCCCTGTCAATCAGAAATTCCTACTCAAGCTAAATTGCAAGCTTATGCAACAGAGGAAAAGTATGGATTTATCTGGATTTATCCAGATACTAAAGCACCAGAGAGAGTGGCTGATTTTGATGAGTTGAAGGGAAAAGAAATTGTTGCACAAGCTGATATTGCATTTGAAAGAAGTTGCCATCATCATATTTGTATGATGAATGGGATTGATGCTCAACATTTAAAAACAATCCATCATTTAGATATCAAAATGGAACTGTCGCTACATCGCAGCGAATTAGGAACACAAATTGACTTTACAATGCGGGGACAATTTCCTCAAACTACATTTCGAGAAAAGTTAGGTCAAAGATTTCTTGGTTCTACATATCAGTATTCAATGCGTTATGCTCATGGTTGCATTGGTTTGTTAACAATGATGAAGGATGTCAGGCTTTTTCCACCACTGTTTATGATATATGCTTATACTCCCATTGCACCTGGAAGAACGAGAATTCAACCGATTTATGTAACTGAAAAGCGTCAAGGTATTGTGGGATATTTGCTGAGTCAGTTTTTGTTATTCTGTACTCGGTTAGCTTACTATATGCTCAGAGATGAGGATGGCAAAATTTACGACAATATTCGCTTTAATCCGAAATTACTGCTTAGTATCGATCGTCCATTAGCTGAATATATGGAGTATGTAAATCAGCTAAAACCGTCTCGATGGTCAAAAAATAGGGGTGTAGAATAGTAGGTTGGATTAGCGATCGCGTAACCTAACAAAAGCTTTGGTAATGTTGCGTTTTGTTTCTCAATCTAAATACATCTTAATTATTTTGTAGAGTGCGCGATTTACATCAACTCTATATTGAGAAGGTGCAAGATGTGAATACAGAATTGTAGCGCAGATAACCATTCTGGAATCTGTCACATTACACCGTAAATTTACCATAATGGTCGATAAAGTTTTAATTAAATATAATACAAATCGAGTCTAAGTAATTTACGAGTAATGAAAAGTTTGCTGATTCCTGTTCAAAATTTGCAGCCAAGCGATCGCATCGCCATGTATGCGTTGCTGCAAAATCACTTCCAAGGTATAACCTGGGATGGGTTTCAAATGGATCTAGAGCGCAAAAACTGGGTTTTGTTGTTGAGAGATGAAACATCCAACGCACTCAAAGGATTTTCAACTCTGATGCTATGCCAAACAACTTTTTTGGGAGAAAAAATTAGTGTGGTGTATTCTGGCGACACTATTGTTGATCCTAGTGCTTGGTCGAGTACAACACTACCACGTAGTTGGATTGCCGCTATTAATTTTCTGCGTCAACACTATGCAGAAAATAAACTTTACTGGCTGCTAATTTGCTCTGGTTTTCGTACTTATCGTTTTCTCCCTACTTTTTGGCAAGATTTCTATCCGCGTTATGATGTTACAACACCTGCCGATGTTACAAATCTGATGGCGAGTTTAGCAAGCGAATACTATGGTAGTTTATACCAAGAATTAACTGGTATCGTCAATTTTCCGCATCCCCAAATTCTCTCTGAAGGGTTAATTGAAATCCCCACAGGAAGACAGGCTAACCCCCATATCCAGTTTTTTGAAGAAAAAAACCCCGGCTATCGATTAGGGGATGAATTAGTTTGTTTAACTGAAATTAACTATGACAATCTCACTCGTGCTGGAAAACGGATGTGGGAGTCAGAATCATCGTTACAATTTGTGCAAGATTGTGTTCTCATTTAACTTTTATGGCATCTACAAATCCACAATCCAACTTTAACAATCCGACACAATTTCTAGAGGGATGGTACTGGACATTAGCATCAAAAAAATTAAAAATTGGCAAGGTAAAAGCTATAACTTTACTAGGTAAAAATCTGGCAATTTATCGGGGAGTTAGTGGTCAGGTAGTAGCTATAGATGCTTATTGTCCACACATGGGCGCTCATTTAGCAGAAGGTAAGGTAGAAGGTGATGGAATTCGCTGCTTTTTTCATAATTGGAAGTATGACAGTCGCGGAATTTGTGTAGATGTTCCTTCTCTCGGAAAACCGCTACCTGTGTGTATTAAAACTTGGCACACGGCAGAAAAGTACGGCATGATTTGGGTTTGGGTGGGTGAAAAAAAGCCAGGTTCGTTGCCTTTTGTACCAGAGTTAGAACAGGCAGATTGCGATCATATATTGGGGACTCGATTTGTCAAAAACTGCCATCCCAATGTCTTGCTAATTAATGCGATTGATGCTCACCATTTCAATACAGTACACAATTTGCCTTTAGAGATTGTATTTGATTCTCAAAACCTGAACCCCAATGCTATTACCTTCAGCAACACTACACGCGGAGGGGATGATTCTTGGTTAATTCGCCTGATTCGTCCTCTATATCGCAACGAAGTTACTTATAGTATGTGTTACTGGTATGGCAGCACTGGCACTGTGACGCTAGGGCCGGATTTCCTGCACTTCTACATTATATTTACGCTGCGAATGATAGAAGGTGGTAAAACTGAAGGGCAAACAATTCTTGTCACTCCCAAGCGTCCGGGATTTTGGGGATGGGTTTTAAATCGTGGTTTGTTATGGTTAACTCAGCAAGTTGGTAATTACTTTGCCAAGGGAGATACACAGGTATTTCAGACAATTCAGTTTGATTTAAAGACTCCTACTAAAGCAGATCAATCTATTCTGGAATTTATTCAGCACGTTAATCACCAGAAAGCCTTAACCTGGGGAACTTGGGACACTGTTAATCATCCAAATATTCAAACCTTATCAACACCTAGCCCTGAACATGGATTCAAAATATAACATTGTCGGTTTTAACCTACCACACACAGATTCTCATGACCGTTTGCGACGGATATTAACAGCAGCGTTACCCAATCAGAACAATTATGCTAATTACCCGCAATTAAATTATTGGGATGCTGAATTTTTTAACTTACATCAAGTCAAAATTTTTCAACAATCTAATATTAATGAACAATCTGCTATTCTGGAACTTGCCAACCGCAGCCTGTTAGAAGAATCATATTTCATTGAGAAAGCGGGCGTTGGCTACATGGCAAAAATGGTACTGTTAGCCGAAACAGTTGAAGAACGAATGCTTTATGGACTGTTTACGGCTGATGAAGCTACCCACCTTCACCAAATTAGCCATTTTTTACCAGAAATGGAAGTAACTAGCACGGACGATCCGTTTTTGCGCTTACTATCAGAAGTGGTTGAAAGTACAGATAAAACAGTTTTGTTATTTGTGCTGCAAGTCGTTTTAGAAGGATGGGGTTTAAGCCATTATCGGCGTTTAGCGAAGGAATGCCACTATCCAGTTTTAGCAGAACTTTTTTCCAGTTTTTTACAATCTGAATCCCGTCATCACGCCACGGGAACCACCTTGTTTAATCAAATTACTGTTTCAGCATTTAGTCAAACAACAATTCTTGATGTATTGGCACAGTTTTTGTTTATGGTACAGGTGGGGCCGCAAAGCGTAGTAGCAGCAGTTGAACAAGTGAAAGGACATCTGACGCGATCGCAAAAAATCCAAATTCTAGAAGAACTAGATACAGAGACTCATAGCGGAACGCGATTACAAATATTGCGATCGCTCATGGGGGGAACATCAGCCCAGTCCATCCTGCAAAATTTAGAAGAACGGGGAGCCTTTGAACCACTCCCCGCCCATCAATGTGTGTAATAAATCTCAATCTTATCTCTGCGTAAAATAAAAACGGATATGGAAAAAACTATTCATCGCAAATTACAAATTAACCACACTCGTAACAAACAGCAAGATCATACTGCTTTAATGGATGAAGCAGTTATCAATTTTCGCTATGAGGATTGTCAAAACGAGTATTGGAACCCAGAGGAATTTTCCCTGCTATACGGTACACCTTTATGGGAACAATCCAGCCAACATCAGCGTATAATTTTGAACCAACTTTACTGGGTAGCTTACTACTCACAAATTGTTTCTGCTGAAATTGCAACTATCTTTTTCAATCAAACCAGTGCAGCCGGACTTTACGCCCAAGAAGATTTTCGCTTAATCTGCGATACCTTAGATTTGGAATCCGCCCAAGAGCGATCGCACATTAACGCCTTCCGCACAATTGCCAAACAGGTTGAACAAGCGTTATTTGGGGAACTTATCTTTACCTACCCCATGCGCGGCCCCTTTACAGAAACGATGGTTTATGCTGACACCAATGCCCTAAAAACTTGGTGGAAAAAAATTCAACTTCAATACTTTGGGCTGATTTCTGCGAATAATACTTTTTTAGCTTGTCAGTATTTCACAGTCCGGGGAGTGAGGACACTAAACGGCAAGTTAGTACAGCACAAACTCAGTAATTATTATCAAAAACATCCCCATCCTGAAGCTGCTCCAATTCCTGCTAAAGTCTCCTATTATCACTTCATGGATGAAAGTTTTCACTTCAATAGTTCGACAATTATATCTCACGATGTTATCACCTGCCTTAAGCCACCGACTGCTTTTGAGCGACTGGTTGCTAATTTAGGATTGCTAGGATGTCAACGCGATCATTTTCATTTTTCTGCTGCGATTAACGGGATTTTCTGGTACGATCCGGCGCTGTATAGTAAGATTTATCAGGTGTTGCGATCGCCTATTTTTGAGATGAGTGACAAGGATGCTAAAGAAATGATGCGGCGTTGCTTTACGGAGGAGTCGGAAGGGTTGCAGCGCAGTTTTTCAACTCATCAGGAGGCGATGAAATCTTATCAAGTGTATGTTGAAAAGCTCGATTATATTTGGCCACGTAATCGGGATATGTCATTGATGGCTACTAATTCAATTTCTCGATATTTGGCAACTCAACAAAGAGCTTTTCAAGGTTTTGAACACCAAGGGGATTTATTTTTATCTCACGCAGAGACACAGAGGCGCACAGAGGAATGGAAGAGTGTTGTTTAGGTAAAATTATTTCGTATTATGCCTGACTTCTGTAAGATATCGTTTCCAGAAAGTGATTTTACTCCTATAACTTTGGAATGTCATCAAAGTTTGTCTGAACATCTTACGATTCATAATTCACCTGTTCTATTTGGTTGTCGGACTGGTATTTGTGGTACTTGTTTGGTTGAAGTTATTGGTGATATTCCGCCTCCCCAACCTGATGAACAGGAAATGTTAGAGACGTTAGCAACTAATCATCCTCATGCGCGGTTAGCTTGTCAGATTGATGATGTTACAGTTAATATTGAAATTCGGAGACTGAAAGGATAAATTTAGTTAAGATTGAATCTGGAATCAGGCTTAATGGCACTGAAGTTTATACTGAGACTTACTTTTTGCTGAATAATTTGAAAACATCACCAAAAGATAAAAGCTATGCACCTCGATCGCTTTTTTCCCCTGATTATTTTCATCGTGATATCAATAGGTTTTATTGGTGCGTTTTTGATACCCTATATTTTAAATACTTTATTGGATCAAAAGAGTTCCTACAAAACAAATATAACTAATTCTAGCTACTACTCTCATGACACAGATACTAGTTGGAATTCTTTAGATCCTCTAAGTTATGGCGATACAAGCAGTAATGACTCAAGCAGTTGCGATAGTGGGGGTTCTGATGGAGGTGGTAGTTGTGATGCTGGCGGTGACTAAATACTTAGTTTAAAGACTTAGTGAAATAAAATCATGGAAACTGTGAATATCCATGAAGCTGAAACAAATCTCTCACAGCTTTTGTTACGGGTAGAGGATAGAGAAGAAATCATTATTTCTGACAGAGGCATTCCTGTTGCCAAATTGGTTCCGTTTCGCACTTTATCAAATCGCCGCGATAGTTTGGGACAAGATAAAGGGCGTTTTGTAGTGCCAGAGGACTTTAACACCCTTTTATTAGATGAGATGTTAGCAGCATTTGAGGGCGGTGAGGAGTGAAACTTTAATTTCCCACTGTCTATACTATCAACTTGGCGATCGCTCATATCACCTATGAGTATTGTAAAATGTTAGTTTTTTCCTAGCCTCAAACCAACTTACTTGCTGCTACACGAATGGATTGGGAGGAGGATTACCATGTATACGGATGTATTCCTCTTGTAAGTCTTGAAAATATTCTGCCAAGCATTGCCCTGTTTCAGTCCAGTAAAGTTCTTTTTGATGTATGTAATCGTTGCATCCACAACAAAATGTGTACTCATTGTATAGAAATGGGTTAACTAGGTAGCTACGAATTATTTCCTCTGGCATCCCTGTTGCACCGCCACAATGTGGGTGGATGTAAGCTTGCGGAACTACATCAAGTGCGCCCTGATAACGGCGTTCTGGATGGATAGTAACATGGTCAGTCATTTGACCATCTGCCAAAGGTTCTGTGTGCTTTTCTCTGTGCATAGGATAAAGCGGCAGGAAGATGAGTTGGTGGCAGAATGCACAACGAACAAAAGGTATGGTATACAGTCCTGGCTTAGTTGTCCTAATATATCCAAGTCCTGCTTCAAGCTGCTCCCATTCCCAATCTGGAATACTTTCTAAGACTTTTTGTATATCGGCTTGATTGCCAGTTACGCAATCAACTACTACTGGATAAAAGTCGTCCCAGTAACCTTTATGAAGGTTGCCCTCATATAGAGCGACTGTAGCCAACCTTGTACCCACTGGTGGTACTCCGTTCTTCATCCACTTAAGGGGTTGAGGCAAAATTTTGATCGCATGATGTGGTGCTTTACCTGTAGTGAGGTCTGTGAATACTGCAACTAGAGGTGGCTTTAATGCAACAACAACACCAGGATTAACACAACCATAAAGGAAGTGTTCGCGGGTACGAGTTGTCAGAAATATAAGTTTCTTAAGAAACCAAAATATTCCTATGCCGAAAAAAATATTAAATATAGCAACTCCAAATAATGCAGATGGCAGAAGATGTAAACTTTTGCCCTCACGCAGTATTCCGAAAAAGGCAAACCCAAAAATCCAATTGATAATAAAAGCTAATACAACCACAATGGTGAGCGGAAAAATCAATTCAATTGGTTCGCTAGGAAACGAACGAATCCAATAAAAATAATCAATATGCAGATTTCCAGGATTTGACGCATGGGTACTAGCATCTACCGTAAAAGGGCGTTGTGGTTGATTTACCATTGTTGCACTCAGCTACCTAATTTTTTAGTTTTTAGCTCAAATTGTTAGTACGAGATTGAGGGATATACTTCAACTTATGCTTAAAATTAGGTTGCCCTTAAATAACATGAAATCTAACGCCCAGCTTACCGAACGGTTGCCATAATTTAAATACGATCGCTCCCACCCACCATGCAATTTGCAGATTTCTGGTACATTGTCGCACTCAGCAAACAGTTACAAGCTAACAAAGTATTATCACGCACCGTTTTAGGAGAATGGTTAGCGATATTTCGCGGTGAAGATGGACAAGCCGTAGCTTTGCGCGATCGCTGTTTACACCGCAATAGCCGTCTATCATCAGGTAAAATCTGTAACGGTGCTTTACAATGTCCCTATCATGGTTGGGTATATGACGCGGTTGGAAACGTGATTGCTGTTCCAGCCGAAGGAGATGATTTCAAACCTTCCCCACAGCGTCGAGCCAAGTGTTACGCTACCAAAGAACAAGATGGCTATGTTTATGTGCGGTTAGCCGATAGCGTTGATTTTGAACCATTTTCTATGCCTCAATACGGACAAACAGGATGGGAGACGGTACGGGTAATTAACCGTTTTGCTAATAATGTTACCAATTGTGCGGAGAACTTTATTGATATTCCCCATACAGCTTTTGTTCATCCTGGTGTTTTCCGTACTTCCCGCCAACAAAAGTTAGAGATGACTGTAGAACGGTGGAATGGTTCAGTTTTGGTGGAGTATCGCAACGAAAACAGTAATTTGGGATGGTACAGCCGTTTTCTGAATTTGCAGGGTGCAGAGATTAAACATAGCGATCGCTTTTATATGCCCAACATTACCTCTGTAGAGTATAAGATGGCAGATAATCGCCATTTGTTCATTACCAGTCAATCTATTCCAGAAACTGATAATTCCACTCTGGTTTACACAGATGTCACCTATAACTATGGCATCTGGAATAAGTTAGCACGTCCCTTTGTGCGGTGGACTGCTCAACACATTATCCGCCAAGATGTGGAAATTTTGGGTATTCAGGGGGAAGCGATCGCTAAATACGGGACACAATTTTATAATACGCCTGCGGACACAATTCATATATTTGTAGAGTCAATTATGGCAGCTATATCTCGTGGAGAAGATCCGCGTTTATTGCCAAATCAATCAGTAAAAGTTACATTTTGGGTTTAAGAATAATTTGTAATTACCCCCCTTAATCCCCCCTTGTAAAGGGGGGAGATCGGAAAATCCAGTTCCCTCCCCTTTATAAGGGGAGGGTTAGGGTGGGGTAAAATCCATGTTTAAAATCAGTGTGAGCAATCAAAAGTGGAAATACAAAACTTTTCACAACTACTAATTTTTGGCTCTTTTATCGGATTACTTGGTTGGACTATTACCAATCAAGTTGGACTAACTCAACTTAAAGCGAAAATTCGTGAAGATTGGCTGATAGATAGTACAGGATTAACAATTCAAGGAATATTGATTCCTTTACTACAAGCTACTTTAGTTTATTGGCTTTATCAATATTTACTACCCACTCAACAAGGATATTTAGAAATATCATTAATTCCAGCTTTTCTGATCAGTTTTGTTATAGTTGATTATTTATATTATTGGAATCATCGTTTATTACATACTAAATTGTTGTGGAAAGTTCATCAAGTCCATCATACTGTTACTCAGATGGATGTATTAGGAACTTCTCGCAACACACTTTGGACAAGTTTGTTAATTATTTATTTATGGATACACACTTTATTTTTATATCTGTTAGCCGATCCAACAGGTTATTTACTTGGAGTAAGTCTAACTTCTGCCTTAGATTTATGGCGACATAGCAGCTTGATAATTCCTGAAAGTAGCTGGCTTTATCAATTTTTATCTTCTTGGCTAATCTTACCACAGGATCATGCTTGGCATCATTGCCGGGAAATCCATAATTATAACTATGGGGCTAATCTGAAAATTTGGGATAAGTTACATGGAACATATTATGAAAGCAAAAACTTGCCATCTATAATCGGAATTCCTAGCTCATTAAACTTGTTCCAAAAACTTTTATTCCCATTTTAATGACAGTTATAAGTAAAATTATTTCGTTTTTTCCCACCTTTATATTATTGCTAACTGGGGCAGCAATAATCTACCTTGCTTATTCACCCAACATCTTCAGTATTCTGGCGGTGTTACTTTCTATTTATGGACTACCAGTGCTAGTTTACCGCTTGCATGAATGGGTTTATCCTGTGCGGGAGGGGATTAGTTATCTACAAGGTAAAGAATATAGTCCCTGGTGGGGTAGTCATCAAATCCAGGTAATTTATATTGCAATTCCGGTGTTGGAAGCAGTGCTGCGATTGATTCCGGGGGTATTTTCCTGTTGGTTGCGATTGTGGGGTGCTAAAGTGGGGCGAGATGTATACTGGACAACAAGATTGGAGATTGCCGATCGCAGTTTATTAGAAATTGGCGATCGCGTCGTTATCGGGCATGGTGTCGGTATCTATTCTCACATCATTAAACCCCGTAAGCAAAATCTAATGTTGTATGTCAAAAAAGTTAAGATTGGCAGCAATGTTTTTGTTGGTGCTGGATCTAATCTTGCTGCTGGTGTCGTCATTGCTGATGGTTCTTATGTACCAGCAGCCACCAACCTTTATCCTAATCAAAAGGTGCAATAATGCGTCCGATTATTCAGCTTTTTGGGCAAATTCTCGCGCCAACAGCGAGGCGATTTCATCAAGCTTTGGATAACCCAGAGTTAACGCAGACATCTGTACAGAGGGAGATTTGCGATCGCTTAATCAAGAGTGAGTATGGTAAAACTTTGGGAATTCATTCTGTAGACGATTGGCAGCGTGTACCAATCGTAGATTATGATGCACTCGAACCCTGCTTAAATCAAAAACAGCAGCAAATTTCCCTCACACCAGAACCGATTTTGTTCTATGAAAAAACCTCTGGTAGTAGTGGGGCAATAAAATGGATTCCTTATACTCAATCTTTGCGGCGATCTTTTAATCAAATGTTCTGTATATGGGCGCATGATTTGATTGTACACGGGCCAAAATTTTCCACAGGCAAGCTTTATCCTTGTATCTCGCCGCAATTAAATGTAGCTGATAGCGAAACTTTACAGGATGATTTAGATTATTTAGATGGTTGGTTGCGTTGGTTTTTGCGTCCTTGGTTGGTGATGCCAAATAAACTTAATCGGCTGCATGATGCGAACTTGTTTAAACATCAACTGGCTTTAGCATTATTAGAGGCTGAAAAACTAGAAATTATCTCTATTTGGAGTCCTAGTTTTTTGCAAGTACATTTAAAATATATTCAAGAAAATCAGGATTTATTGCGAACAGAATTACACAACCGGATTTCACATCATCGGCTGCAACTTCTCAGTGAAAGTAATATTCCCTGGATGCAACTCTGGCCAAATTTAAAGCTAATTTCTTGCTGGGATAGTGCCAATGCAGCAGATCGAGCGCAAGGATTAAGATCGCAATTTCCAGGTGTATTAATTCAAGGTAAAGGACTACTAGCAACGGAAGCACCTATGACAATTCCGTTGATTGTCGCTGGGGGATGTGTACCGGTTCTTGATGAAGTGTTTTTTGAGTTTGAGGATGATGCTGGTTTCCTGTATGGTTTACACCAACTCAACATTGGCAAGGAATACACGATTATTTTATCGCAGAAAGGAGGATTGTATCGTTATCGAATTGGCGATCGCATCCGGGTAACTCATTACTATCGCCACACTCCCTGTTTAGAGTTTCTCGGACGACATCAAGCTGTTAGCGATTTAGTGGGCGAAAAGTTGCAAGAAACCTTTGTAAATAATGCTCTAACTCTCTTGAACTTGCAAGAAACTAATTTTAAAAGCTTGATGCCTATTGCCGATCCTCCACACTATATTTTATTATTAGATTCGGCAAAACAAACCCCAGAAATTATCGCTCAACAACTGGATCTGGCTCTATCAGAATCGTATCATTACAAGAGAGCGCGATCGCTCGGTCAACTTGCAGCACCACAGGTTTTAATCTCTAGCCAAATTCCTGAAGTGTTAGTTTCCCATCGTATTCGCACTGGAAGGATTTGGGGAGGTATTAAGCATCCAATTCTTGCAACATCACCTATTAGCACTGAATTTTTACAAGAATTGAAGTTGGAAATTGCCCAGAAATAGCTAATTCACAACGAAGCATTAACACAAACAAGAAGCGGCTTTCAACACAACCTGAGACAGTGGCATTATCCTGAGAAAAGAATTCTGCTCATAAGGGGAGTTGCTCTTACCAAGTGAATGCAGTGCTGTATACTCGATTTACCTGTCGAACTGACGCAAGTAAGCGAATTCGCCAGTTATTCGGCACAACTAGACTTAGAGGATGTTTGAAAAGTTTTCGGCGAATATAATTCGCTACTACACAGGCTAAGTCCACCTCCGTGGACTAATACAAAATTAAGGTTTTCAAACCCACGCAGGTGGGTTTCGTCTGTGTAGCCGCGACTTCCAGTCGCCAGGGCTGTAATAAATTAGACTTTTCAAACAACCTCTTAGACTATTACGATTATTAGGTAGACAAACGATCTACACGCGCTGCATGAATAAGTTTAGAGTCATTGTGTCGTGGGAAAGATTAGCGAGGCTAATCTTTCCTTAACTAGGATTTGAAGAGTTAACTTGACTTAAATTTTGGGAATTATGATAAGAACTACCAAAATCTATTAAAAAACAGCATTCAGGCAAGTATTAATGTTTAAATTAATTGCTCGCATCCCTGACTATAGTATTACAAGTTTAATTTATGAAGCTACTGCCACAGTAATTTATCGAGCATACTCCAAGGCTAAGGAACACTCAGTTGTCATCAAACTGCTCAAAGCAGAATATCCTACTATCAAAGAAATTGCTCAACTCAAGCACGAATACGAAATTATCCAAAACTTGAACGTTGCAGGTGTAATCAGAGCTTATGAATTAATCAGTTACGACAACGGTTACAGTAATGGTCTAGCAATGGTTTTAGAAGACTTTGGTGGAGAATCTTTAAAAGTTCAGATATCTAATACAGGCTTTAAACTTACAAAATTTCTCAACATCGCCGGTCAAATTACTGAAACTTTGGGAGAGTTACATACCCACCACATTATCCATAAGGATCTTAAACCCGAAAACATTCTTTATAACCCCGATACCGAGAAAATAAAATTGATTGACTTCAGCATCGCTTCGCTGCTGTCAAAAGAAAGCCCAGAAATGAGTAGCCTCAATCTCCTAGAAGGAACGCTGGCTTATATGTCACCAGAGCAAACTGGACGCATCAACCGAACTTTAGATTATCGTACAGATTTTTACTCATTAGGTGTCATTTTCTACGAAATGCTGACAGGTCGGCTCCCCTTCCAGAATGCCCAAGACCCAATGGAGTTGGTGCATTGTCACATTGCGAAAATTCCAATAGCTCCTCATGAGATTAATCCTAATGTACCACTGGCAATATCTGCGATCGCCATGAAGCTACTGAGCAAAACTGCTGAAGACCGTTACCAGGGCGCTTACGGCTTAAAGGCTGACCTAGAGCAAGCAGCGATACAACTACAAGCAAAAGGCAGCATTGAACTTTTTAACTTAGGTCAGCAAGATTTTTCGCATCAATTTCAAATAGCTCAAAAACTTTACGGTCGGGAAGTAGAAGTGGCGGCTTTAATGGCTGCCTTTGAAAAAGTTAGCCTTGGTTCGAGCGAAGTTGTGTTGGTAGGAGGATACTCAGGTATCGGCAAATCTTCACTAGTTAACGAAGTTCACAAACCGATTGTCCGGCAACGAGGTTACTTCATCGGTGGCAAATTTGACCAACTCAAGCGAGATATTCCTTATGCTTCTTTGATTCAAGCATTTCGAGAATTGATGCGACAACTGTTAGCTGAAAGCCAAGCCAGAGTTGAGGTTTGGAAAACTAAATTACTACAAGCATTGGGAGTTAATGGTCAAGTTATTATTGATGTCATCCCGGAAGTAGAACTGATTATTGGGGAGCAAGCGCCTGTACCGCAGTTGGGGGTTGCTGAATCTCAAAACCGTTTTAATCGGGTGTTT
Source organism: Nostoc sp. (assembly GCF_036917095.1). GTDB lineage: Bacteria > Cyanobacteriota > Cyanobacteriia > Cyanobacteriales > Nostocaceae > Nostoc. Next base: position 129,335 of record NZ_JBALFH010000014.1, on the reverse strand, counting down.
AAGAAATTTATCCATGCCTTTACTGCCGCCGCTCATCCCTTAGTACTGTTTTTAGATGACCTCCAATGGGCAGATGCTGCCTCTATAAAGCTAGTCGAGAATTTGATGACTGACCCAGAAAGTCAGTATCTATTGCTGATTGGGGCTTACCGAGATAACGAAGTTAGTCCCACCCATCCGTTGATGCTAATGCTAGAGACAATTCGAGCATCTGGGGCAACTGTTGAAGAATTGCTTTTGAAGCCATTAGCAACACCTCATATTACTCAATTGGTTACTGACACGTTCAATTGCAAATTATCTCAGGCAGAACCTTTAGCCGATTTGGTGTTTCTAAAAACCCAAGGTAATCCCTTTTTCTTGACTCAGTTACTAAAAGTACTGCATCAAGATAATCTCTTAACGTTTGATTATCGTTTGGGTTTATGGGATTGGGATCTCAACAAAATTCAAGAACAAGCCATTACCGATAATGTAGTCGATTTAATGGTGAAAAAAATTCAAAGGCTGTCAGAACCGACGCAGCAAGTTTTACAATTAGCTGCTTGTGTTGGCAACCGTTTTAATTTAGAAATTCTAGCTGTAGTCAACGAAAAATCTCCATCAGCAACAGCAGTTGATTTATGGTCAGCTTTGCGGGCGGGATTAATTCTTCCTTTAAGCGATACTTACAAAATTCCTCAGTTGTTGAATCAGTCTGAATTGGCAACATATTGCGATACTGCGGTACAAGTTGACTATAAGTTTTTGCACGATCGCGTTCAGCAAGCTGCCTATTCTTTAATTCCAACCGACCAGCAACAACAAGTACACCTAAAGGTGGGAAAATTACTATTACATAATACTGAAAAAGCTCAATTAGAAGAACATATTTTTGATATTCTTAACCATCTAAATGCTGGTGAATCATTGATTGTTGAACAAACAGAAAGATACGAACTAGCAGAATTAAATCTGAAAGCAGGTCAGCGAGCAAAATCATCATCAGCCTTTGTAACTGCTCTGAAATTGCTGAAAACAGGAATGGTCTATCTTCATGAAAATAGCTGGCAAGATAAATATTTGCTCACATTAAATTTATATTTACAAGTTGGAGAAGCAGAATTTTTAAATGGGAAATATGAGCAAGCTTTGCTGATTTTTGAGCAGACTTTCAGCCAGGTTAAAACTTCTCTTGATATGTGTCGAGTGAATGAATATCGAATTATGTGTCATCGGATGAAAAATGATTTAAACTCTGCATATAAAATTGGGCTAAATACCTTAGAGCTTTTAGGCTTCGAGTTTACAGCTTATCCCGATGATGCATATTTGTTAGAAAAACTTAATCATACCAAAAAAATTATTGGCGATCGCTCAACTTTTAGTCTCGCAGAGTTACCACAAATGCAAGACGAAGAGAAGCTAATGGCTCAACGCATCTTAAAAGAAGTCTGGCCCATTGCCTACTTTTTAGGATCTAAAGCGTTGCACATCACATCTATGAACATCACTCAACTTTCAGTTCAGTATGGCAACTCCCGAATTTCGGTATTTGGTTACATGCTGTATTCCTTCAACTTAGTATTTCAATATGGTGAGGTAGATTCAGGTTATGAGTTTGGCGAGCTATCTCTGCGTTTACATGAGATTTTAAAAACGAAGGAATTAGAAGCAAATATTTTGAATATGTGGGGAGGTTTAATCTGTCATTACAAAGTTCATATTAGCCAGAGTAAACCTTATTTATTAAAGGGATTTAATAGCGGTTTAGAAACAGGCTCTTATCAATGGTCTGGTTATTGTTCAGTTAATTTTTTATGGCAATGCTTATTTGGGAATGAATCTTTGGAAAAAACCGCAGAAGTAGCCGAAGATTTTATTCCTACCCTCCGCAAGATCGACAAAAATATGTTGAACTACCATCTGCTGGCGATGGAAGCGATCGCTAACCTGACTAAGCCAACAGACAAGATCGATCGGCTTGTTGGAACTTGGGCAGATGAACAGCAAGTGCTAGAGTTTGCGGTGGCATCTTCGGATATGTTGAGTGCATTTGTAGTTTACATCTATAAACTTGCGCTCTGTAACTGGTATGGAGAGTATACCAAAGCTGTTGAGTATGCAGAGAATGCAGAAAAATATGTAGGAGGAGCGCGGGGGATTTTTATTAATCCTGTTTTCTATTTTCACCAAAGTATTGCCTTGGCTGGGGCTTACGCTGAGGCAGATACGGAAACTCAAGCCATTTATCTGCATAAACTAAATGCCAACTTAGAAAAATTCCAGCAATGGGCAATGCACAGCCCAACCAATTATCAACACAAGTTACTGCTGATTCAAGCTGAAGTGGCTCGGATTCACCAACAAGATTATCAGGCAATGGATCTGTACGATAAGGCGATCGCTTCTGCTGCCGAAAACGGTTATTTACAAAATGAAGCCTTGGCAAATGAACTCGCATTTCGATTTTACTTGGCCAAAGATAGGAAAAACTTTGCCAAAGTTTATTTTAAAGAAGCCCACTATTGCTATTTAAAGTGGGAAGCTACGGGTAAAGTCCGGCAACTGGAAGAACAATATTCCCAATTTTTTAGAGATACAGCCGGGGAAGTAGCTGGGTGGGGTACGGCTACAAACCAGATTCAGGATATTTCTGAAGCTAAAACCCAAACTCTAGATATCAGCACGGCGATTAAAGCATCGCAGGCACTCTCAAGCGAAATGGAGCTAAATCGCTTGCTAGAGAAGATGATGACAATTGCGATCGAGAATGCTGGGGCCCAAATGGGTTATCTACTTGTCAAACAGGATAACCAGTGGGTGATTGAAGCTGAAGGAAGGATTGAGGGAGATCGACTGACAGTGCGATCGTCCAGTCTGGTGCAAGTAAAGCCTAAATTGCCAGTTTTACTGATTAACTATGTTGAAAGAACAAAAGAAAATTTGGTTTTAGACGATGCTAGCCACACAGAGCTTTTTCTGAGTGACAACTATATTATTGCCAATCAACCTAAATCAGTTTTGTGTTTGCCTTTTGCTCATCAGGGTAAGCTAACTGGAGTTCTTTACCTGGAAAATAACCTCACCACTGGAGCCTTTACCCCAGAGCGATTAGAGGTACTCAACTTATTGACTTCGCAAGTTTCCATCTCAATAGAAAATGCTCGGCTCTACACAAATTTGCACATATACTCCCAGGAGTTAGAAATTTCGGAAACACAAGCGCGTGAGAAAGCAAAGCAGCTAGAGCACACCCTTGATGAATTGAAGCTCACCCAGTCCCAGATGGTACAAAGCGAAAAAATGTCTAGCCTGGGGCAGTTGGTGGCAGGCGTTGCTCACGAAATCAATAACCCAGTTAGCTTTATCTACGGCAACCTGACTTACGTAAATGATTATGTCAAAGACTTGATGAGTGTAGTACAACTTTATCAGCAGCAAAACCAGAATTTACCACCTAAAGTTCGGGATGAAATAGATGCAGTTGACTTAGATTTTTTGATGGAAGACTTACCTAAGCTGTTGGCTTCAATGAAAGTAGGAACCGATCGCATTCGCCAAATTGTATTATCTTTACGAAACTTTTCCCGCCTAGACGAAGCTGAAGTTAAAGCCGTTAATATTCATGAGGGCATTGATAGTACCCTAATGATTTTGCAAAATCGGCTCAAACCCCAACCAGACTCTCCGGGAATTCAGGTAATACAGGAGTACGGCAACCTGCCACCTGTAGAGTGCTACCCTGGCCAACTGAATCAGGTATTTATGAACCTGATCGCAAATGCCATCGACTCTTTAGAGGAATTTAACGAACATCGGACTTATGCCGATATCGCACGTCAACCAAGTATGATTAAAATTCGTACTACTGTTGAAGGCGATTTCGCCGTCATTCGCATTGCTGACAACGGTTCTGGTATCGCCGAAAATGTGCGGCGGCAACTCTTCACGCCCTTTTTTACTACCAAAGCTGTTGGTAAAGGCACTGGTTTAGGGCTATCTATTAGTTACCAGATTGTGACTAATAAGCATCGAGGACAGTTGAAATGTCTATCCGTTTTAGGACAAGGGGCTGAATTTATTGTTTCTATTCCCCTTGAGTTTTAATTAAAAATTAAAAAGAATAATAATTTTGGCGTTGCTGAATCAAGGGATGATTCTTGTAGGGTGGGCGACACGAGCGCCCTGAAATACAAGGGACGGGCAAGATGCCCATCCCACAAAACTAGCAAAATCATCCCGCAAATATGCAACGCCATAATTTTTAATTAATTTTAGTTCTTTACTAAAAAATATGCGGTGGCATACTCAGGCAATTGCGTGATATGCTGCCCAAAATCTTTTTTATTCTTAAAAATACCTGCCAAAAAATCGAGTTGATAAAGATTGGGTAAAAATGCTCCGCCTGTATCGGCAATGACTCCCATTTGTAAATGTTTGCGACCACCTGTAGTATGCTCGATCACAACTACTTTACCTAAACCAATATTCAAAACATCTCCAGCAAAAGTGACTCCGGGTTTGATAGAAATTTTTGCATCTATTTTGTATCCATAGCCTTTAATAGCATCAACTTCTCGAAAATACCAATAGCGCTTTTGTGCTGTTGCCTTCAATCCGCGAATATAAGCCATTCCATTATTTCTATCTACATTAAAGAATGCCTTATAACCATCTGGAAAATTAATCAGGATTGTTCCTTCCATAATTGCTTCTTCTAAGCCATTTCTGGTTAGATAAGCGAGACTTGTAACTTTTCCAAATTCTCTACCACCTGGCTCATAAATACCCGACAAAACGTCCTGTTTTGTGTATCTAGTGTAGAATTTATCGTTATTAGAGTTATCTTTTAAGCTATAAATCGGTGTATTAAAAGTAGAGGTTTTCTTGCGAGAACCGGGGTGAGTAAAAACAGCATATTTGGTAATTCGTAATTGTTTTTGCTGTTTATTATTTGGGTTGTAGGCAGACCATTTAATGACTCTAAAATTGGCATTGATAAATTTAGGGTCTTGTAAACGAGTAGCCCGATTATTAGCAATATCCTCCTTTAAGACAGCAATCATGAAATCCAAAGTCTTAAGGACATCTGGAATAGTAACTCCTTGAGTAGCAAGCATTCCTGTACGGAGAATATCTGGGTCTTGTGAAGCGTAATCTTGAAAATATTTTCTAGTATTAACGAGAACAGTTAATAAATCTCCTTGATTGAAATTAACCTTACTACTTGGTAGTTTTCCAGGAGTAACAACTTGGCTACCATTAATGCTAAATTTATATTTTTTGAACTCATCGACAACTGGATATGGTGCAGATGCTGATATCAAATTTTGCCGATCAGAAAAAGCGTTTTGCTTGCCTATAATCTCATCAGATATTTGTTGAGCGGCAAAAGGATTTTGAAATTTTGAGGTGGCTGTACGAGCAGCTTGATTTGAGGTAAGGGAAATCTGTGATTGAAGTGGGGCAAGATTTTCTTGCTGAGTAAATGACCGATCTTGTTGAGCTAGCTGTTTAGCTTTTGACTGAGTATATAAACAGCTACTGGCTAAACTAACAAGTAATAAACCAACACAACCTACTGTCAAACGAAATTTTTGGTTAAATAAGATGTTCATAACCTGGAGAATAAATCCCTATTTTCTCTTACTATCTTGAATTTTGAAATTTGAATTTTTTAAGTTTCTATCACCTCACGCAGTAATTGCGCCAACTTTTCGGCACTATCGGGAACTGCGATCGCTTTTGCTTTTTCCCCCATTTTTGCTAACTCTTGGGGTGACTGCAACAAATTTAACACACTACTTTGCAATACTTCTGTCGTCAACTCCGCTTGCTTCAACGTTAACGCCGCACCAGATGAAGTAAATACGTCTGCATTGTAAGATTGATGGTCTTCTGCGGCAAAAGGGTAAGGAATCAAAATCGCTGGCTTTCCACACACTGCTAATTCTGTCAAGCTACCCGCCCCAGAACGACTAATGGCAAGAGTTGCTCGTTGCAACAATGCTGCCATATTGTTGTAAAAAGGTAAGGCTATGTACTGTGGATGTTTGAGACTATCTGCTTCCTCGTCGCGATCGCCAGTTAAGTGTACTACATAGGCACCAGCATCAAACCAGGCGTTTGCAGATTCGCGCACCAACTTATTAACCGCAACTGCACCCTGGCTACCACCAAAGACGACAATTAAGGGAACACCATCAGGAATCGCTAAATCTAGCGGTGCATCAATTGCCCCATCGAGAAATTGCGCTCGCACAGGAGTGCCAACATAGACATTATTGGCACGGGGTAAATACTTAGCAGCTACTTCAAATCCCAAGGCTACCGCACTACACCAAGGGCCAAAAAAGCGAGTTACTTTCCCTGGTAAGGCGTTAGATTCGTGGAAAACCACGGGTAAACCGAGGGAACGCGCCGCAATCACGGCTGGGCCAGCAATATAACCCCCTGTGGTAAACACCCCTTGAAAATTTCCCTGTTTCAGAATTCGTCTAACTTCCAGAATCGAAAGGGCGAGTTTACCCAAGGTGCGAACCGAGGAAATTCCAAACCCTTGCTGAAACCCTTCAACTGCAATAGTATTCAAAGGATACTGTTTGGGGACAAGTTGAGTTTCTAGCCGATTGGGTACTCCCAGCCATTCTATTTGATAATCTGGAAGTTTTTCTGCCAGCGCGATCGCCGGAAACAAGTGTCCACCAGTCCCACTGGCAGCTATTAATAATCGTATCGGTGCGTTTGCCATCAAACCTCTACCGTTTAGCGTCTAGCTTAACTAAGATAAAACAATTTGCTTACTTTCTCTAATCAAATCAGTAAATTCTTACCAATGACTAACATTTTTCCCGCCTTAGTGAGACGCCAACTTAGATTTCCCAGCATCGGGTTGATTTCCTTCCTGCTAACCATTGGTTTAACAACTGGTTGGCAACGCACTCAAGCGACGACACCACAGCAATTAGTCCAAGCTGGTACACCCCAAAATGCACCAGCCGAACTGAGAAACCTGTTGACACAAGTTGACGCCGCCGCCAGTCGGGGCGATATCAAAGGAGTGTTGCAATTCTATAGCCCCAATTTCACTCATGGGGATGGATTAAACCTCCAAACTCTGGAAAGGTCTTTGGTTTCACTTTGGCAGCGATATCCCAAATTACAATACAGCACAAAACTGCTATCTTCAAAACCTGAAGGCAATGCGATTATTGCTGAAACAGAAACGAAGATAACTGGTTTACCCTCCAGTAACAGTAATAATTCGACTCTCAATGCCACGATTAAATCGCGTCAGCGCATTGCAGGCGGAAAAATCGTCCGCCAAGACATTTTGTCAGAACGCACCCTACTTACCTCTGGCAGCAAGCCGCCGCAAATTGATATTAAATTACCGCAGCAGGTAAAAGTTGGTCAGAAGTATAATTTTGATGCGATCGTCCAAGAGCCACTTGGTGATGATTTTCTACTAGGAACGGCGCTAGAAGAATCTATCCAAGCAGATAAATTTCTCAACCCCACACCCGTGGATTTGGAATTACTCACATCTGGCGGACTGTTTAAAACGGCACAAGCGCCATCTACCCCTGGTAGCCAATGGGTTTCTGCTGTCATCCTCCGGGGTAATGGGATGACGATGATAACTCAGCGCCTTCAAGTGGTGAAGTAGTTAGGAGACGCGATTAATCGCGTCTGTACAAAAGTTAGGAGATGCGATTAATCGTCTGACTTTTCATGTTATGTGGAAAAGCGCATGAAAAACCTAACCCCCTAACCCCCAACACGTAGCGGGAAGGGGGAAAATTCAAAGTCTCTCTCCTTTTACGAGAGAGAAATTAGAAGTGAGGTTTTCCAGATACCGTGAAAAGTCAGATTAATCGTACAGGAGTTAGGAGTTATAGACGACTGATGATAAATTATGAACTGTGGAACTCTACTATTTCATAATTCATAACTATTAACTCCTCACTCCTAACAATCATAATGACTTCCCTACAAAATCAAATCATTTTGATCACTGGTGCAAGTAGTGGTATTGGTACTGCTTGTGCGAGAATTTTCGCTGGTGCGGGTGCAAAACTGATCTTGGCGGCACGACGCTTAGAACGTTTGCAGCAGTTAGCAGATTCTCTCAATAAAGAATTTAGCATTGAAACTCATTTGTTACAGCTAGATGTGCGCGATCGCAATGCTGTTGAATCTGCCATTTCTACTCTACCCTCTGCCTGGTCTGACATCGATATTCTTATTAACAATGCTGGTTTAAGTCGTGGTTTAGACAAGTTGCACGAAGGCAGCTTTCAAGACTGGGAAGACATGATTGATACCAACGTTAAGGGTTTACTTTACGTGTCCCGCTATGTCGTTCCCGGAATGGTAAGTCGCGATCGCGGTCATGTGGTAAATTTAGGTTCTATTGCCGGACATCAAACCTATCCCGGTGGTAATGTCTACTGTGCTACCAAAGCTGCTGTGAGAGCAATTTCTGAAGGTTTAAAACAAGACCTGTTGGGAACGCGGGTACGTGTAACTTCCGTTGACCCTGGTATGGTAGAAACAGAATTTAGCGAGGTGCGCTTTCACGGAGATACTGAACGCGCCAACAAAGTTTACCAGGGAGTTAAGCCCCTGACAGCAGATGATGTGGCTGATGTGATATTTTTCTGCGCGACGCGATCGCCCCATGTCAATATTAATGAAGTTGTGCTGATGCCTGTTGACCAAGCTAGCGCTACTTTAGTTAATCGACGAACATAAAAAGAACCCATTTACTAAAGGATAAATAATTCAGAAAGAATTTGCTGTTTGGTTAACATCTCACTGTGCAACATTTAAAGAGGAAGGATATCATTTAGGCGAAGTTGGAGACGAGGTAAAAGTGGTGAGTTAATTGATTGGTTTAGCCGATATTGTTGTTGAGTATATGTGTCTTCAAGAAGTTGACAGAATGTAAGACATCCTCAATCGCATCTCGTAAACAATCAAACTGCTCCAGTTTTTTGCGGATTCGACTTTTTAACCAAGACCAGCATTTTTCAATCTTGTTAAGGTCTGGAGAATAAGGTGGTAGGTACAGCAGTTCACATCCCGCATCCTGGAGCAGTTGTTGAATCCGACCACCTTTGTGGAATGTGGCATTATCCATTACCACAACCTGTCCCGGTTCGAGTGTCATCTCCGAAAATAATCAAACTTTTTGTGTAGTTAGGTTGTAGGGCATAAATGTAATCATAGTAAATTAGCTAGTATCTACGATAAAAGAAGGCTTAGAGACATTTGCTGTTAGTAATTAGCCAAAAATATTTAGTTATATGCGTTAAGAGCGATCGCTTTTATCCGGGTGAGCCTGCAACAGTTGATTTAATGGGATAAAAGCGATGTCTACGACGGGCTATGTTTACGCGCTTATGAGAAAGTATCGATCGATTTCTGCCGTAAGTATTTCAAAGTCTACAGGCTTGGTCAAGTGGCATTTAAAACCAGCCTGAAGCGCAAGCTCCTTATCCTCCTGGCCACCGTAGCCGGTGAGTGCAATCAAAATTGAGCGAGTAAACTTGGAGTCTTTACTCAGTTCCTGTGCAACGGCGAATCCATCCATTTCGGGAAGTCCGATGTCACAAATAATCACTTGAGGCTCAAGCTTCCTTGCAGCTTCTACCCCTGAAATTCCATTATTGGCAATGGAAACTTCATGCCCAAAGTGCTCAAGCACTGCTTTTAATGTTATGGCTGAATCGTCGTTATCTTCGATGACTAAAATCTTCAACGATTTTTTAGCTGCTTCTATAATCTCCGGGTCGTTATGCCAAGCTGTAATCTCTTCGCATACAGGGAAAGTGACTTTGAATTCTGCTCCCAAATTAATCCCTCTACTTGAGGCTTCAACATTACCACCATGAAGTTCCACAAGACTTTTTACTACCGAAAGTCCCAAACCTAGCCCACCCCTGGAACGGTCTAAACTGCGATCGGCTTGGGTAAACGGCTCGAATAGTTCTGGTAAGATTGTCGGCTCTATCCCTATACCTGAGTCTCTGACAGATAATACTGCTACACTGCCTGAGCCATTTTCACCTGGAATAAATGAAAGATCCACCCAGATCGTTCCATCTGGCTTGGAAAACTTTAAGGCGTTATCAAGAAGGTTCCCAAAGACTTGGAAGAACCGCGTCGGGTCAACATAAGCCCACAGAGGCTTGTTTGGTAAGTCTTGCACTACGTTAAGGTTCGATCTCTTTATTGCTTGTGCATGGTCATTGAGACTTTGACGAACTAATTCCACCAGATTAAGCTTCTCAAGATTTAATGAAATCTTCCCGTATGTGATGGACGATACGTCAAGCAACTCATCGATCAATTTCGAGAGGTGCTTAATCTGGTGTTGCATCATTAAAACTGTTTGTCCAACTGCGCCAGTCTCGCCTAGCTTCAACTTGAGAAGCTGAACCCCATTCGAGATGGGGGCAACGGGATTCCTCAACTCGTGAGCTAGCATCGCAATAAATTTGTCTTTAAGGGCGTTTTGGTTCGTCAGTTTCTGGAAAAGTTGAACGTTGGCGATCGCAACTGCCGTAGTATCGGTCAAAATCTCAAGCAGTCCGATTTCTTCGGGCGTGGCGCGGTGTTGTGTACTCCAGTAGGCTCCGATCGCACCCAGTGGATCGGAAACTCGTATGGGAACCATCACTAAACTCTTGACAAAAGTCACTTTATAGGCTTCAAGTGGAATTCGAGCATCCTGGTAAATGTCCTCAATCACGGCTGCTTGTTTATTGAGCATTGCCCAACCGGAGATACAAGACTTGAGCGGAAAACGCATACCTTTCCAAAGTGGCCCGATGGCGTTCTCATCGACATAGTGGCAACATTCACCATCCCGCAGTACAAAAGTTACTCCATCAGCATTCGTGAGATCGCGAGCCGCCAAACGCACAATTTCAATAATTTCCTCAATAGTCCGCACACAAGCCAAATCTTTCACAACCGCAAGCAGCCGATTGTAAGACGAAATGTTATAGCTCTGACCTGAATTCTGTTCTTGAGAGATGGAGATGTCTAATATATTTTTCATAAATAACTCCGAACAAAAGGGATGTCTGTGTCAAAACTCTTGTAAAGCGGGTAGGTTTCAGCAGACACCTACTCTTAATCGTAATCTTAACTTCGATGTTAAGATTACGACCCGCTAACGCTTTTTTTTATAGAATTAGTATAAATACATTCCTTTTCCCCAATTAATTACTCGTGAATATACTGTAAAAAATAATTTAAATTGTGAGAGTGGAAGATGCATAGGCGTAGTCCGTTGTAGATATTGCTTATAGACATTAGAAACTTCCAAATAAAAAATATTCCTCACTTTTAGGGCAGGGAGGGGAAAAGTCGTTTTGATTCCAAAAATTGGATAATTTATTTTTTGGAGTTCCCTTAATTCCTCAATGCAGACAATTATTTGGCAATCGACAGATAATACTCAAATCGCTGCCGGAGTTGTTCAACCGTTAGATTCTGAGTCCAGTACTCCACTAGGGCGTGACCAAATGCCCAGGCGTTGCGATCTGGTGAAGCGGAGTTTTCCAGCAGTAGCGGCCAGAGGGATAGCAATTCAAAGTTGACCGGGTTAGGGTTGGCTGTATTCAAGAGCGAGAAAAGCTCATATCCCATTTGGAGTTTCCCAATCACAATCGGCAACTGTTCCACGGGAATTTGCTCGGCCAGCATATAGGCTAGGGCTGGAGAACCGGTTGAGAGCGTAGAAACAAACTGGAGGACGGGACTTTTGAGCAATGACGTTAGTCCTTGTGTTGTCGCCATTTGGAAGGTGTAATGGTCGATGATTTTGGCAGCGGCGATAGTGCGGGCTTCTAGGTTACGCAAAAAGCGGGCGAGACGGAGTTGCTTGGTAGGTGCGATCGCATCTACTAATCCTAACGATAGCGCCTCCATTCCCCAAGCAACTCGATTTGTTTTGCTGTCACCTGTAACCACAGGTAGAACTAGATTACAGAAGTTTCCTAGCTGTTTGGCGCGATATTCGGTGGCTTCGCGAATCGCAATTTCTTTGGAGCGATCGCCCCATTCCCAATCATAAGGCGGTTGCCATTCGCGGATCGGACGCAGACGATCTACTTGAGTGACGATCGCGATCGCAGGTAAATCTGCAACTTCTGCTTTGATGTCTTGCAAAAAGTCCACATCCATTTGCAGAGCAGGATCGAGGGCAGGGGTGACTAACAGCAGCAAATCTGCGTTGATGGCATAATCAAGCACCAAATTTCGCAGATCGGCACGGTTGACTTGTTCGTAACCAGGTGTATCCCAAAGCGTTAGAGTTTCCCCACTTTGAGTCTGCCATTGATAATTTTGAATGCGATCGGTACTGGGTAAAACATCAACGGCTGCGAGATCCGCCTGAAATAGCGTGTTAATCAGGCTACTTTTCCCTGACCCCGTGCGCCCCACCAGCAGAATATTCACGGGTTTTTGCTCAACCGCTTCGGCTGGTTGAGCTTGAGTTAAGATTTCTCGGAGTGTTTGGGTTTTTACCTTGGGTGGAGTTGGTGTGGATACTACAGTTGCTGAAACTGGTAATGTGGTACGTCCGTAAAGAGCGATCGCTTGTCGGCATAAGTTTCTCAGGGCAGCTTCTCGAAATAACTGACTCAAATTCCCCAACAATTGCTGAGTTGCTTGATTACTAGAACCCTTACTGGCTTGTTTTGCCACCGCCGCCACTGGATTTAAAACCCACTGTGCCCAGTTCCAAGCTTTCCAGAATTTCCGAGCCGATGGTTCCAACTTCCGGTAGACTTCGTAGCCTTGGTATGCTTGCCCAACCGTTACTTGATTGAGGACAGGGGATAACTTTTGCATCCACCGATCCATATCATCCACCGTTCCCCGAATCAGCCCGTAAGCTTGGGGGACGTAAATGTTCAGTAGCGGATATTGAATTTGAGGATTGTAGATATGAGCGATCGCTACGACTAAATTCTGGCATCGCGTCCAAAAAGTTTGCCAGTCTTCCCAAATCGGGCGATCGCTTTGTGCTGCTTGCAAAATCTCTTGAAGGGCTTCTTCTGCTTGCTTTGTGATATCACTTCCGACTGGTAGCCCTACTGTATCCTCTGCTTTGGATTCCAGTTCTTCTTGGACTTGAGTTAATACAGCTTCCACCTGGTTAACAGCTGGTTGAGTCCATTTGACCAGTAGCCAACGCCAACCAACGAATAAAACGGTGAATACACCCCAAATCCAATTAATGCCCCACGCATGGATTTGCAAACCGGCGGATACCAGTAAGAAAATAATGATAAACGCGATCGGGATTGCTAAGACGACCCACTGCCACGGTTTTAATCGCACCATTGCCCTACACCTGCTTTGGTTAGACTTCTTATATTGTTATTGTCGATCTAAATTTGGTGGTGAGTTGTGGATTAATGCGTGTATTAAAGTGTAGTAACAGCTTACACTGGCTGCGAGTTCATGTGATGTATTGTGCTGAAAGTGGAGATTTGCCTACCTTTAAGATAAGATTTACGTGAATAAATCACAAAAAACTGCCTTGTGGGCGTTGAATTATGCTTGTAGATTTTACGGTTGAAAACTACCGCTCAATTAAAGAACCTGTAACCCTAAGTGCGGTTGCTCAAAAACACAGCGATCGTCAGACAAGCCAAAGCAGCAAACGCAAACGGGTAAAGTCAGATCGTGAAATTGCACCTGGATATCATGTTGAAGGGTGGGACATTGAGCTTTTACCTGTTCTGGCAATTTTTGGAGCTAATGCTTCAGGTAAGAGTAATGTTATCCAAGCTTTGGATTATTTATTGCTCATAATAGCTTATGGCACACAGCAAGCAGTCACATTCCAGAAATTATTGAAATATGTAAAACTAGACTCTTTTAAATTAGATAGTATCTCTGAGCAAAAACCTACAAAATTTGAATTGAGAGCTTTATTTGATAATAATATTTACACTTATTCACTAGTAATTAATAAAAATAATATTATCTCAGAAAACTTAGACTATGCTTTAAACACAACTAAACGAACTCGTCGTTTATTTCATCGCCAATGGGATGAAATAAACAAAAAATTTATATGGAAAACTGGTGAGGATTTTGCTGGAGCACATAATCAACTTCAGGATAGTATTAGAGAAAATGAACTATTTATTAGTACATTGTTAAAATTAAAAGTAAATATAATTGAGTCCTTTCTAAACTGGTTAGCAACTGGATGGCGCGGAATTAGCTTAGGAAGTGAAGATTTCGATCATGTTTCGATTACGGTTATACAAGATGCTAACATTTATGTATTCAATGAATTACTTAAACAAGCATTAAATATTGTACAAAAATTTGACACTGGACTGTCTAGGATAGAGTTAAAAAAGAAATCTGATGCTCAGGTTGACTATAATATATATGCTGTACATAATACTAATGATGGTAACGAAATACAGTGGCTTTTCGATGAAGAGTCTCTTGGTACTCAACGTTTATTTTACTTAGCATTCCGGGTAGTAGCCGCTTTGAACATAGGCGGATTGATAATTGTTGATGAATTAGGCACAAATATTCATCCTAATATTGTAAAAACTATTATCAAAATATTTCAAAATCCTAAAACTAATCCCAGAAATGCTCAACTGATTTTGACAAGTCATGATAACACGTTACAAAGAAATAACTTGTTACGCCGCGATCAAATTTGGTTTACACAAAAGCGCCCCGATCAAAGCACTGAATTGTATCCTCTAACTGATTTCCATGTGCGAAATGATTTGGCGATTGATAAAGCTTATTTAGATGGTCGTTTTGGGGCCGTTCCGTTTCTCCCATCTGAAGAAGAAATGATTTTACAGGGTGATGAGCAGTGCCAAGAAAGTTAAATCGCCGCCCACCTAGCAGAAATATTGCTCAGAAAATCCTAATTGCTTGTGAAGGAAGTAAAACAGAACCAATTTATTTCAATAGTATCCGCAATGAATTACGTTCATCAACTTTAGATATTATTGTATTGCCTCATCAAAACAAAACTGATCCACGTAGCATTATTGAAAGACTCATCGAAGAACGACAGCAGAGAAAAGATAACCAGCAGTGGAGTAAAGAAGATGAGGCTTGGGCTGTTTTCGATGGAGATGAGCATATTGAAAAAAGTCTGACAAATTGGCAAAGTGCAATAAATCGAGCTACAAGCCAAAAGATTAATCTGGCAATTACCAATCCTTGTTTTGAACTCTGGTATTTAATTCACTTTCAAGACCATTTTGCACAAATCACTCGTGATAGGTTAGTTAATTTGCTCAACAAGCATATACCCGACTACGATAAATCAATGTGCTTGTATCCAAAACCATTGAAATCATTAACTGAACAAGCGATCCAGCGTGCTGAGAAGATGGCAAAGCAGATAGAACGTAATGAATTATCTGAACATTCAAATCCCTGCTGTAGTGGCTTGCCTAAACTGATTAGTATTTTATTAAGTTTAAAGAATAGTTAGAGAAATTACTTTAAATTATTTTAATCAGCTTTATCTAATTATTCCTTGTCATAAAAACTTAAAATGCTGGGAAGCGATGTTTGACGACAAATCGCTTTGCATCTATACAAGCAACACTAAAGATAGCGATCGCATCTTAAGAAAAGAACTAAAATACCAGTAATACTATACTTTTCTAGCATTTAAGGAGTAAAGGTTGTGGCTTCCATCACGATTGACATTTCCGACGAACAATTTCAGAAGCTGCAAGTATTAGCACAAGAGAGTGGTGTCTCGCTTGAAGATTTATTACGTGTCAGGATAGAAGACTGGCTCAGTCAGCCGACGAGCGAGTTTGCTCAAGCAGCCAACTATGTGCTGAAGAAAAATGCCGAATTGTACCGACGTTTAGCATGATACGTTGGAAATATTTCTTGTTTTAAATGGGATGGAAATTGATGCTTTGATCGAAGAACAGGAGCGGGTTGTCCTGCTGTTAGCGGCTGGTGATTTAGGGTGTGAAGAATTTACGGAGTGGCTCAGGCTAAAACTGAGAACAATTTAAATTAAACATTTTCTCATAATAAAACGAAATTTAAATTGGGTAGGGAGGCGATTATCTCCGATACGCTCCGCGCTCGCAATAATAAAGATAGCGATTGATAAGGCTTTTTGTTGCCGATGAAATTTTCATTAGAAGCTTGGGAATAATAAATCATGCTTGAGAAACATTTGAAATGAATCTCAGCAGATTAGGTGTGTTTACTATCGGCAATTCCAGGAGCAAATTGTTAATGAAAGTGAGTTCATCAGGGATTAAGCTAGGTTGTGCAATTGTTGGCGGCAGTTGTTTAGCAGCAACACTCATCGGTTTAAGCGGATCGAGTGCAATTGCCGCTCAATTCATCACAATTCAAAGCACTGGCACATTATCAGGAACTATCGAACTTCCCAGAAATAATCCCAATTTCAATAACAGTATTACTCGTATTGATACGGATGACACTGGAACTTATTACCGGAACTTAGGCACTAATAATAATCCTAATTATGTTCCTGTATACCAGTCAGACTATTTACAGGTAGAAACACGCTCTGATGGAAGTCTGCATTATTTTGTTGACTTTAAAGGTATTCCTTTTGTCTCGTTCAATGGTGTTCTGACATCGCCGATTCTCTCTGGTGGTGAGTTGACACCCTATAAATACCAAGGACAATTACCAGGAACCACATTTCAAGGAGTAGTTCAGGATGAATTTAATTTCATAAAAGCCTTCTACACTGGTAATGTCACTGACCCAGATACCGGAAAGGTGTATCAAGGTACTTTTGAAGTGAGTGGATATGGGCAGCGATATAGCGATCGCAATGGTAGTTTAACTCCCACAGTCTTTGATTTTCAGTCCGATATCCCAGGTTTGCCAACTGTAACATCCTTGACTCTAGCTAACGTTCCCTTAGCGAATTTAAGAATCAAAGTACCTATCAATGAAACTTCTATTCCAGAACCCACCAGCCTTCTCGGAACCTTGATGGTAGCTGGTTTTGGTATCTTTTTGAAAAGAAGAAAAGACATCTGCCCTAAAAAGATGTTTTAAAACTATTGGGCGACTAGAAGTCGCCTACTACACAAGCAAAGTCCACCTCCGTGGACTAATACAAAATCAAGGATTTGCAGTCTCGTGTAGTCACGATTTTTAGTCACCCAGGTAAGTAATAAATTAGGCTTTCTAAACATCTTCCTAGCTCGACTTGCGTCTCGTAGAGAGGGTTAACAGCAAAAGTCAGATTTAACCTGAGTTCGACGACAAGTAGTCTATTTGTGATTTTTTTGAGAATTTGTGAATTATTCTGGTATATAATCTCTCGATACAAGAGATTATGTTCTTTAACTGCTGCAATTTGGATTCAATCTACGATTTTGGCAGTTTTTGATTTCTCGATCGGAAATTCGGCTCTTACTGGCGTGGCACACGAGTGAACTCACTTGCAGTAATTTGTCAATAGGAGGCTATTTAATCAATGAAAAACTTTTTCGCCCTAGCCGCTACCTGCGGTGTGGCTAATTTAGCATTCTGTGCGACTTCTATCATTGCTTCTACTAATCTGGCTCAAGCTGCTGATTTAACATTTAACTGGAAGGGTGATGCTGGTTATTCGGCTTCTGGCTCGTTCAGCTACGATGAAACAACTACCCCAGCCATAATTTCCGAAAGTGGTGCGGGAGCTACAAAAGCCTTGCAGTCACTATTTGTTTCTTTTTTCAATCCATCACAGGAGTTGATTGCAACTAACAACGAAGTTGTTAATGGTGTATCAAGCAATCAGTTTTTTGAATTTAACTTTGACACGACTACAGGCAATTTGTTTGGGGCTTTTGATGCAGGCACAGGTAGTGGCATAGGTGATGTTTTTCTCAGCAATGTTGAGGCTCCCGGCCGTATCTTCATCTCTCCAGGAGCGACCTCTTATCTTTACCAAAATATTACAGCAGACAATAGTCAATTACTCGATTCGAGTACAAATCAGATTAAAGTATCTGCGGTTCCTGAACCGACAACTGTTTTGGGAACTCTGGTAGTTGGTATGTTGGGTGTAGCACTCAGCAGCAACAGAGTTGCATTCTTCTCAAGGAAGCCAAAGAAAATCTAGGGCAAACTCATCTAAAAGTATAAAAATTCTTTAATAGCAAGGGTTTAAGGGTTTGAGAAATTAGCCTAAATTCTTTCTCCCCTGCCTCCCCTGCTCACCTCAACAGATAACTTTCTCTTTTCCGAACCGTATAAACCTTAAACTTATAAAGTCAGGCGTAGCCCGCCGTAGGCATCGCTGGTTTTTGATCCGACCTCACAAAATCGCCTTGCTCGCAGCCGAACTTACAAAAGTCCGGCTGAGTTTAATCATTCGTCTATACGAAGCAGTTTGCGGTAAAACGGTTGTGAAAAATCGGTTGCGCGATGACGTTTATAGTTGTCCATAAGTTCAATTAAAAAATTAATAAACTCGAAACTAGCCATCATCAGTTCGTAACTCAGGTCAGCATTGCCATCAAACTGGATTCGGCAACGGGTTAAGTCTGAGGGTAAAGTAGCAACATTCCAGGAGGCGACAAAGGGGACATGTTCGCTGGCTTCTATCTTCCGGTGTCCCTCCAAAACCCCTTTTTGATAGAGGCTAATGGCATAAGGCAAGAAATTCCGCTTAGTGCCCTGAACGTAAGGTAAATAAACACTGGCTTGTTGTTGAGTGGCAGGCTGGAGTTGGTCAATAGACATTGTTAAATTTCCCTCAAGTTAGTTGGCAACTGGGTGTATTAGTGGCTATTGGTAGTATTCCCAAAAGATGTGTCTAAAGCACATAGTGGGGAGCAGGGAAGCAGTGTGCACCCCTCTGCCTGTTCTGCCCCATGTCCAAAAATGAAGTTACTGCTAAGAAATATTAAAATTTCGGTTAGAATAATTCTGCATTAACTTTTATCGAAATTGGGGACAATAACACTAAAAATCCCCACTGTAAAGTTGTGGATGTTATTATTGCTGTTTCTCCCAACAACGAGCTGCTGCTACCTTGCTATTACTTTGCCCAAACCGGAATTCTCATTGGAGAAAGCGCCGCTCTACAAGCTTCCTGCCCAAGTGGCTATCAAAGGAATCAAGCCTCTGTCTAAGAGTAGTAAAGGCGGTTAATATGAGGTAATTACGCACAGTGGCGGTGACAACAAAGGTAGTCCCAGCGGCTTTTGGCTTAGGGATAGCGGGTATTGCAGTTTGCCCATTCCGATTAATATCGGGAAAAGTAGCTTAGGGATATTTGTCCGTAAAATTACTAACTGTAGACAAATAGTGGTTTTTGAATCAAGCAACCTAACCTATGCCAGCGAATTCCTGGCCCGAAGAAGATTCTTATCAAGAGCTCGATCCGCTCAACTCCTTGTTATCTGACCTATCAGTAGATGAGGAGTCAGTGTTAGAGACAGATCCTGTGTCTTTAACATCCCGGTTTCAAGGTCGTAGAGGCAAAGCAGCTCTAGTCTTGACTATCGTCTGGAGTGGCACGATCGCTCTACATTTAGTTTCTTGGGCTTCCATATTTATTCTAGGACTGACCACCATTCTAGGATTTCATGCCTTGGTGGTAGTGTTTACTAAATCCCGTCGCTTTCCAAAAGAAATACAGGGAGATTTACCCTCTGTATCTGTGCTAGTGGCTGCGAAAAATGAGGAAGCGGTAATTGCTAAATTAGTCAAAAATCTTTGTAATCTGGAATATCCAGGTGGGCAGTACGAAGTATGGATTATTGACGATCGCAGCAGTGATAGCACGCCACGTTTATTAGCAGAACTCCAACAAAAACACGAGCAACTGAAAGTACTAAGACGTTCAGCAGAAGCTAGTGGTGGCAAATCGGGCGCATTGAATCAGGTATTGCCGCTGACAAAGGGCGACATTATAGCAGTATTTGATGCTGATGCCCAAGTGACACCAGACTTGCTGCAACAGGTAGTACCTTTATTTCAAAGAGAAAAGGTGGGGGCGGTGCAGGTGCGAAAAGCGATCGCCAACGCTAAAGCAAACTTTTGGACTAAGGGTCAAATGGCTGAAATGGCCCTTGATACCTGGTTTCAGCAACAGCGGACTGCCCTTGGTGGGATTGGCGAACTGCGGGGCAATGGTCAATTTGTCCGGCGTTCAGCCTTGGAAAGCTGTGGTGGCTGGAATGAGGAAACCATTACCGATGATTTGGATTTGACAATCCGTTTACATTTGGATAAATGGGATATTGAGTGTGTTTTCCATCCTGCGGTGCAAGAAGAAGGAGTCACAAGCGCGATCGCACTTTGGCATCAGCGCAACCGTTGGGCAGAAGGCGGTTATCAACGCTATCTGGATTATTGGGATTTAATTCTCAAAAACCGCATGGGAGTCCGTAAAAGCTGGGATTTGCTGATTTTTATGCTGATTATGTATATCTTACCCACAGCAACAGTCCCAGATTTGTTAATGGCGATCGCTCGTCATCGTCCACCAATGTTAAGTCCCATCACAGGCTTGTCCGTTACTATGTCGATGGTCGGGATGTATACAGGTTTAAGGCGCATACGTCAAGATCAGAAATTCCAACTTTCTACATATTTTCTGATGCTGGTGCAAACCTTGCGTGGCAGTTTATATATGTTGCACTGGTTAGTCGTCATGAGCAGTACTACTGCCCGCATGTCGGTAAGACCTAAGCGCCTGAAGTGGGTGAAAACCTTGCATACGGGAAATGCGGAATAGTCCCTTTGGGGAATTCAAAATTTAAAATTCAAAATGCAAAATTACCAAAAATAATTTTGCATTTTTTTATTCATCATCCACATCTGCTTCCTCTACCCACTCAGGTGTAGTTGGAGAATCGGAGAATTCTGGGAAATCATCTGCAAAACGGATAATTTGTCCGTTGAAAAACTCTACTACACGTTGAGCTGCGATCGCTACTTCGTCAGGTTCCCAATCAGGTGCGGGTGTTTGTTTTGGCGGTGGAGGCAAAGTTTGCATCCCATTTCCATTTACCCCGTTTCTATTTGCCCCATTTCCATTTGTCCCATTTCCATTTACCCCATTTCCATTTGTCCCATTTCCATTCCTTACCGTCGGCTCAGTTTTTAGTGGTGCTGGTGTCGTTGCTGGTGGTGGATTGCTTGCCTGTGGTGCTGGCGCTGGAGACGGAATTTGCTGGTTATAACTGGGAGTTGGTGGTTGCTGAGAGCGAGTAGAGTCTTTTGGGGGAGGATTTTTTTTGGCTGAGGTAGAGTTTGAAGAAGTTCCTTTTTCTATATTTATCTGGATTTCACGCTGGAAAGTCTGCTGGAAAGCTGCCGTAATCATCGGTAGATAAGATTTCCCTTTGTCATACCATGCCTGTTTGATAGCAATTCGAGCCACAACACCGTCGAACTCTGTGAGTTGGCTCATTTGACGCAGCATTTCTTGCCTTGATTTTGGCTGGAGGTTAGCTAGCACCTGTTGCCAAACTTGAGTTAAGTCATATTCTGCTTCCCCAACAGCTTCTTCTTCCCCAACAATTTCTGAAGTTACTGGTTCAAGGTTCGCAGGTGATACGGGTACAGATACAGGTTCTGGGGTTGGTGGTGAAACTGAGTTAGCAACAGAATTGTGATTTGTTTGTCGTTCAGCTGGGGGAGATGAAGTGACGGGCTGATTTTGGGCAGTCGCTAGGCGATCGGGAGATGCAGAATTATGATTTTTTTGCGGTTCAGCTAGAGGTACAGAAGAGACTGGGTGATTTTGGGCAACTGCTGGAGGATAGCTTGGAGATACAGCAGGTGTGATAACTCGCGGCGCAACACTTGGCGCTTGTGGTTGAATATTTGTTGCACTGGGTAACAATCCTAATAATGTTACCTCCAGCCACAAACGCGGCTGAGTGCTGTTTTTGATTTGCACTTCAGCTTCTCGCAAGTGTTTTTGTCCTGCCAAAATTACGCTCATATCGAAGTATTGAGCAAACTCAACCAGCGCTGTCCAGGTTTGTTGAGTACAAGCAACCAAATCGTGGCGATTGGGTGCAGTTTTGGCAATGAGTAAATCGCGGTAGAAGGCGGCGAGATTTTGCAAAAGAGTTAGCGGTTCTCGACCACGATCTAAAATGTAGTGGGTACAGTCCAGAACGGCTTCGGGTTTATCTTGAGCGATCGCATTTAGAAGCGCTAGCAAGTCCTGTTCGCTTACCGTACCAACCAAATCCCAAACTCTATCCGGTGTTACTTCACCCGCTAATAAACCCAATTGGTCGAGCAAGCTTTCGGCATCTCGCAACCCTCCTTGAGCAAGTTGGCCTACCAGGGTTACAGCGTCGGGTGAAATATGAATATTTTCTTTAGATGCGATCGCACTTAAATGCTTGACCATTGCTTCTAACTGAATGCGTCTAAAATCAAACCTTTGACAGCGTGAAATAATTGTTGGTAACACCCGTTGCGGGTCTGTTGTCGCCAATACAAAAACTACGTGTCTCGGTGGTTCTTCTAGCGTCTTAAGTAGCGCATTGAATGCCTGAGTACTGAGCATGTGACAATTATGCACCAAGAGCATATTTGCCACAAAGTTATGATTATCTGCTACTTCAATGTCATAAACTCGCTCAACCCCAGCGAGGTAAACAGATTCGACTCTCTCCAAACTTGTAATCCATCGAGCGGATGGAATATTGTTTAAGGATAGATTCCAGGTCGTATGATTTTTGCCCAGATGTATTGCCTTTAAACTGGTGTCCGCTGACAAATCTCCGGGTACGTCCGTCGATACCAAATTTGTAAATGAGGATGCCGCATCCACATTTACAGGGGATAGTATCTTCATTCCTTCTTTTACGTCCTTTGCTGGTAGCCATCCCTGGTTTGTCCTAATTAAATGATTATCCGTACATCTAATTTCTCGGTTAGTTGTCTTGATAACCAGGGTTTGCCGTTCTCCTCGATCTAACCACCTGACAACTTTCTTGAATTCCCACTTATCTAATGAGTCGTTGTAACTCAGAACCTTCTCGTCTTTAATTTTGGGATCGTCAATTCTTTGAAGTCCCTCATCAGTCAAAACCAGAGAATCTCCAGTTAAGCACTCATCGATTACATAAACCTTGTAGCGACACTGCACAGGAGCAAACTGGGCTTTTTCAATCAACTCGCGGATATTATCGACACCAGTGTTGCTAGCGGCATCGATTTCAATTACATCTAAGGCGTAGCCTTTAGCGATCCCCTGACAAACCTCACACACCCCGCAGGGTTCAGCAGTGGGCTTGTCACTTTTGAGACAATTGAGGGATTTGGCCAGAATCCGGGCACTAGAAGTTTTCCCCGTACCTCTAGGCCCAGTGAATAAATAGGCGGGGGCGATTTTGGATGTGCCGATCGCGTTCGTGAGGGTAGTAGCGATCGCCTCTTGTCCCACCAGTTCAGCAAAACTTTTGGGGCGATATTTATGGTGCAGGGGTTCGTAAGACATGGAAAAATAGACTTCAATGCCTTTCAACGTTAATTAGTAGCACCGAGTCGAGTTTAGGATTCAATTATTTTAAACTCTCGTACCTGCTTTATTTATCGATGTTGCCATAGCTCTTGCACTCAACTAATGCCGTAAATTTTGGCACTCAGGAAAGCAAGTAACCAGAGCTTATCCTCTACTATGATTTCAACATCAACGTATCGGAATTATAGCATATCATTTAGTACATTTGTTCTAAGAAGGAGGTGGGGGATGAGGAGGCAGGGGAAGCAGGGGAGGCAGGGGGAGCAGGGGAGGCAGGGGAGGCAGGGGAGGCAGGGGAAGAAATAAGCAATGCTTAATCCTCAATGACTAATGACTAATGACTAATGACTAATGACTAATGACTAATGACTAATGACTAATGACTAATGACTATACGTTTTATTGACTCAACTAACCCCATAGTCCAGTGCGATCGCTACAATTTTAGGATAAGCAAAACTCGATGGTGCAGCAGATGCTCAAGCGGCTATTTCAATGGCTCAAAAAGCTTTTTCAGAGCTTGTTTGGTGGAAAACAGACTGCCTCAAAATCTAAGGGGAATATGCAAAAAGAACCAGCACCACCCTTAAGCGATACGGATCTGGAATTTCTCTTCAACGAACTCTTGCAAGGAGTACATCAAGCACGAGGGGAAGCATGGGCAAGGAAGTGGCTGTATAATATTGAACATCGTATCCCAACTGAACGCTGGGTTGAGTGGTTGGGGCGGTTTGGCGACAGATTGCTCGCATCACCTACACCCAATAATGAAATAGCAGCGCGGTTAGTGCAACTGGGTGAGTTGGGCATTGGAGAAATCGGAGATGTTGCCTATAGTATTGGGATGCAGCTGTTGACACGCAATCAAGGCGAACCAATTTGGGAATATGAAGGGCCAGATGCGATCGGCACGACTTTGCCCTCAGAGCCAACTACCCCAGTATCCGAGTCAGCAGATGCCCCAGAGAATCCCCCAGAGGGAGAATACCAAACCGTCACCCTAGAAGAGTTGTTTGTGATGTTGCAGGAGGATGAAAACTTACGCCAGCAGATTGCTCAACAGCTTGCCGTTGAGACAGACGATCCACAAGTGCTTGTGCAGGCATTGATTAATCAATTATACCCTGTCGGTCAATCGACTACAGAGCAAACAGAAAATTAACTGCTTCCTAGAGCCAAAATTCAACAGTTTAATTTGGAAATTGTAACGTTGTAATGCTATGCTCTTGAAGTTTTGTATATTTTTTGCTAACTTGCTACGGAAGCGCTGTCCGAATCTAATGGATTTTTACGTAATTGATGATTTTTTTAACACAACGATGGCTACAATCTAGAAAAACAAAATCCAAGAGTGTGGCAGATGCTCAGGCGGATATCGCAGTCGCTTAAAAGGTTTTTAAAGCGCCTCATTGAAAGTAAGCAGAGAAGTTCTCTCAAGGGTGCGAGAGGACAAAATCTGGTGGAGGTACTACCAGAACTAACCAATGCGGATCTGGAACAATTGTTTATCCAATTGTTAGAAGGCGTGCATCAAGCACGAGGACGACAGTGGGCATTGAGGTATCTGCAACGAGTCGAAAATCGGATTTCGGCTGAACGCTGGATAGATTGGTTGGTGATGTTTGGCGAAAGCTTGCTAGCTTCACCTACACCGAATCCTCTTTTAGCAACACAGATGGTGCAATTGGGGGAACTTGGTGTAGGCAGAATTGGAGATGTTGCTTATGACATTGGCATCCGGCTGATGCAAAACTCACCCACACAGATAGAGTATGAGGAGAATCAGGCGCAAGATAGCGGAGAAACTACTTCTGGGCAAGAACCAATCGCCGATTTGGGCGAACAGTTATGGGAATACGATCGACCAGATGTCATAGAAACTGCTCCTGGGCAAGAACCGAACGCCGATTTGGGCGAACAGCTATGGGAATACGATCGACCAGATGTCATAGAAATTACTCCTGGGCAAGAACCGAACGCCGATTTGGGCGAACAGCTATGGCAGTATGATGAGCCAGAGATCGTAGAAATTACTCCTGGGCAAGAACTGATCCGCAATTTAGGCGAACAGTTATGGGAGTATGATGAGCCAGATGTCGTAGAAACTACAACCGATGAAGAAATTCTCCCAACTTCCCCTGGACAAGAGCTAATCCGTAGCTTAGGCGAACAGTTATGGGAATATGATGTACAAGATGTCGAACCAATAACGTCAGTACCCCAAAACGCCTCTGATGAGGAAAGATTGACCGAGAATTTAGAGGAACTGGTATTGGAGTATGAAAGGGAAGATGCCCAAACCACAATCTTGGAAAATCTGCCTCTCCCAGCAGCGGAAGATTCAATCACCTCATTAGCCGAAGTCAGCTTCGACGATAAAGAGGAAGTTACTCCAACTAAAACACCAACAAATCTCCTTTCCACTAGACAAAGAACTGAATTAACAACCTCTTCCTCAGAGGAAACCTGGGATAACACTTTGACGAATTTAGAGCCAAATGTGGCTTATACCCTAGATGAGTTGTGGGTGAGATTGGATCAAAGTACCAATTTAGTCCAGCAACTTGCTTCTAACTTGGCAGTTCAAAGCAGTAATTCCCCCGGTATTATTGAGCGATATAGCGATAATCCGATTACTACGGCTCAAGCATGGTTTTACCAGGGTCTAAGCCAAGCTAAAACAGGTGATTTGTTAGGCGCGATCGCATCTTATGACCAAGCCATCGAACTTCAACCAGAATTCTCAGAATATTGGTTTAACCGAGGCTTGACGCTGTTCCATTTAGAACGTTTTGATGAAGCGATCGCATCTTACGAAACAGCCACAGAATTGAAACCCGACTTCTACAAAGCTTGGTACAACCGGGGTGGAACTCTCGGAGAATTAGGATACTTTGAAGAAGCGATCGCTTCTTTTGACAAAGCTATAGAAATAAAACCAGACTACCAAGAAGCTTGGTCTAGCCGGGGTTTAGCACTGCTGAAATTAGGTTGGCTACCGGAAGCTATTGCTAGTTACGACCGAGCGCTGCATCTGGAACCAGAAGACCAGGAAAATTGGTATCACCGAGGCATAGCACTAGCTGTAGGCGAACAATTTGCAGAGGCGATTATATCTTACGACAGAGCGCTAGAAATCGACTCAGAATATCACGAAGTTTGGATAGACCGGGGTGTAGTGCTGTTTAATTTAGGAAAGTGGTCAGAAGCGATCGCCTCCTGGGACAGAGCACTTTCAGTTCAAGCCGACTTCTATTTAGCTTGGTACAACCGAGGTATAGCCTTAGACAATCTAGGACGCCGCCAAGAAGCGATCGCCTCCTATCGGCAAGCGATCGCCATTAAACCCGACTTCCACTTAGCTTGGTATAATCAGGCAGTAGCACTGTTTTATTTAGAACAATTTGCCGAAGCGATCGCCTGTTATGATAACGCTTTGCAAATAAAACAAGATTATTGGGAAGCTTGGATTGGTCGGGGAACTGCGATCGGTAATTTAGTAAATTCTGACGCATTGCTGAATTTATCGAGTAGTCTAACAGCGACAAATCCCGCCTTACAACAGAGTAGTTACGAGGGGAAATTAGCCAGCTACGAAGAAGGGTTAAAGCATTTGCGGACAGATACCCATCCAGAAGGTTGGGGTAGATTGCATTTTGCGATCGCTAATACTTACTATGACCAAGGCAAAAAACATCCCAATCCCCGCGATTATTGGCGCAAAGCCGCATCTGAGTACCATCAGGCGTTATTAACCCTGACACTAGAATATTTTCCCCTGCTGCACCTAGAGGTTTTGCAATCTCTAAGCAAAGTCCTGATGGGTTTGGGACAAACAACACAAGTTCAAGAATTGCTGCAACGCGGTACAGATTTATTGCGACAATTATTGAGTGAAGAAACTCGCTCAGACGAAAGTAAAAAACAGCTAGCTCTAAAATTTGCAGGCTTCGATCAATTGGCAGTTGATTTAGCAGTAGAGTCTGGTGATTTAGTTGAAGCCTGGGAAATAGCCGAACAAGGCAAAAATGCTTGTTTAAACTGGCTGCTTTATGGCTGGAATGATAATATTTACTCGCCTTATTATGGCGCAATTCAACAACTATTCAATCCGACAACAGCAATTATTTACTGGCATATTAGTCCAGTCGCCCTACATACTTTCATACTCAAAGACCAAGCGCCATCACCCATCCTCCTGTTTACACCCATGCAAGATGCTGGGGCAATACCTTTAGGAGAAGACGCTATTCGTCTAAATGAATTGCCTCTACCTGAAGCAGTGCAACGCCTAATTGAATTTGAAAGTTGGCTAGAAGATTGGCATCAACAATACCAAGAATATCGCAGCACAGCCCAAGGCAAAGAAAGTAAAAGCCAGCATTCTTGGCGAGTTGATATGGAACAGAAGCTGTTGCAACTTTATGAAATCCTGAATATTTCCACAATTGCACAGGAACTCGAAGGCATCACTCAACTGGTTTTAATTCCTCATCGTGACTTGTACAGATTGCCCATTCATACACTTTTCCATCTTTCTTCCCCATCGCAAGAAGAGTTGCCGAATGTGGAATCAAATTTCACCGTTACCTATCTACCTAGTGCCCAAATAGGTTTATCAATAAGAACTGAGGATATTTGGCAGTGGCAAAATAAGTTATTGCTCAGTGTTGAACATCCTGAAACTACAGGTTATCCTACACTAAAATTTGCCAAACTTGAGTCTGAAATTGTTAGCCAGATGTTCAATAATATCCAACGGATTCAGGGGTCAGAAGCTACAAAAAATATTGTTGAAAATGCCTTTTTTGATAATTACAACATCTTTCATTTTACGGGTCGTGCCACTAATAATTTGGCTGAACCCAAAAAGTCAGAATTAGCATTAGCAGGTGAAGACAAACTTACTTTAGATGAAATCTGCCAACATAGTCTAGCAAGTTACAACCTTATTACCCTCTCTGCCTGTGAAAATTTAAGTACTAGCAACTACACTATCAGCAGTGAATATGTGAGTTTAGTCACTGGTCTTGTGATTCAGGGCGTTCCTCATGTAGTGAGTACTCTCTGGAGTGTAGAATCTTCGGCTAGTGCCTTGGTGATGATAGAGTTTTACCGACGATTGCAGCCCAATAAATCAGCAGTTACTGCCTTAGCTGAAGCAACACGATGGCTGAAAGAACTAACTGCTGGAGAACTGACAAAATGGTATGAAGATGTCTTAAATAATCTGCATCCTGAAGAAGTACGAATTCAAACTTATTTAGCGACACAGCTATATAGAAATAGTAAAATGGCATCAGATAAAAATCTTTATAATCATCCTTACTACTGGGCAGCATTCACGATTACAGGTAAGCCGAATTAAGCTTTTGAAATTTAGTCAAAATAATTCATAAGGTCAATCTAAAAACGGAATAATTCAGAAGTCAGAATAGTGGAAAAATCAGGGGCTAGCTTACTTTACTTTTGAATCTACTTGTGATATCAAACCTTCTATAAATTCTGACTTCTGACTCCTGAGTACTGAATTCTTATCTAAAATACCAAATCGAGTCACTAACACTAAAGGGTGGAAATAATTAAGCCTAATCTAACTCCCGGCGTCCTTCCAATGCCCTTGCCAAAGTCACTTCGTCTGCGTACTCCAAATCACCACCTACAGGCAAACCAAAGGCAATCCGCGTCACCTTGGTAAATGGTTTCAGTAGCTGACCGATATATAGTGTTGTTGTCTCCCCTTCTACACTCGGACTAATTGCGAGAATCACTTCTTGGGGTTTTTGCTGATTCACCCGCCGCTGCAAAGCCAAAATATTCAACTGTTCTGGCCCAATTCCATCGATTGGCGAAATCACCCCACCCAAAACGTGATATTTGCCTTTGTACTCGCGGGTTTTTTCCAGCGCAATTACATCGCGAGGATCTGCTACGACACAGATGGTGCTATTGTCACGGTTGGCATTGCGGCAGATTTCACAAACAGGTTCAGCAGATAAGTGAAAGCAAACAGAACACAAACCTATCTGTTTTTTTGCCTCAATCAGCGCTTGTGCCAAAGCTTCTACTTCTGCTTCTGGTCGCTTCAAAATATGCAAAGCTAGCCGTTGGGCAGATTTGGGGCCAACTCCCGGCAAGCGTTGCAATTGCTCAATTAACCGTGCTAAAGGGCGTGCGTAAACCGTTGTCTTGTCTCCAGAATGCTTTTACTTTAACTATGATGACATTTTTAGGACAATATCGAAGGTAAATAGAAGCAGGCGAATACGGCTTAACTAGTGGTTTACTTTCTTTAATCTATGTTTTTTCCGAAGTTTGGGTCAAAAATCTATGGGTATTTGGGGGCTTGTGTCAATACCTGGAGGTAGACATTTATTAGCTACGCCTACTGCAAGATTCTCACCAGATAAAATCCAAGGGGGTAATAAAGTATTAGTACAGCTAATTTTAACTGCTACCTTTTTTCCTCGATTTGATGTTGCCCTGAGTAAATCGCCAAAGTTTAGGATTGTATTAGTTCCAACTTTTTGCCACTTAATATCACCTGGTTGCTTACGCTCTACAGTACCATTATTAATACTGATGATTCGCCCGATGTTTTGGCTGGATACTGCAAACGCCTGCATTGCAGTTATATTTAAATTTCCACTCATCCACCACACAGAAATTGCAAGTATTAGGGTTAAAATCTTCAAAATATAGAATTTGCGTTGCATTATTAATCATCTCCTTTTTTAGTTTCCAAACACTGTTTAACTTTCAAACATTGTTGTGCCATACTAATCCATGCATCCTCATCAGGATTGTACTCAAAAGCATACGCAAGGCATTTTTCCCACTCTAAAACCGCTTTTTTCTTGTCATTCTGGCGTTCCCTGATTTGTGCCATCAGACAGTAAGCAGGTGCGCGATCGCTTGTCAAGTTAATAGCTTCTTGAAGGTTGTTCTCCGCATCTACGTAGCGTTTTTGCTCCAGTAGTGCCCAACCTAGATTTTTGAGCAGACCATACTGTAACTCCTTGTCTTGATTGTCTTTTGTTCGTAGTTGAGCTTCTTTAAGCAAGGCGATCGCTGCGGGATATTTTTTGTCCAGAATATACAAGCGAGCTAGGTTGTTATATCCTTTTCCGAAATCGCCCTGTACAGCAATTTGATATTCAGCGCGGGCACGATCAAAATCTTGCAGTCTTTCGTAAAGTTGTCCTAATCTATGGTGAGTTTTCAGATCGTCTGGGTTAAGTTTGATTGCTCTGTTGTAATTTGACTGAGCGCTGGCTAATCGATTTGCCTTATAGTCTTTTTCCCCTTGGTTATAGTAAAAAATAGCAATCTTCGGCAAATAAAAACGAATGCTAAATAGACACAAAAATAGCAGTAACGTAAAACCAAACTTAACTTCATTCTGGAAATGCTTTGGAATATTGAGGCTGATAAGAAGGCGCTCAATTGCTTCCTGTCCAGTTTTTGTCAATGCACCTCCAGCAGCCAAAAGAGTTAACACGCTCTGAGTTGTGATTGTAAAGGCTCCCAGCGTATCTGGCACACCAGTCAAAAAGCGCGAGGAAATATCAACCACTAAGCTGAGGCTAGCTGTGAGCAACGTCACACTCCCAGCACTCCACAGCCAATCAAATTTGTCCCATTGGTTTGTAGGAGGTTCCAGAAACCACCACCAAGCTTCTACTGGTGGATGCACAATAGCACGCCAGTCAGCTAGTTTAACGAGCTTGGTAATTAACTCGCTTTGTTTTTTTAAGCGCTCATCCAGTGAAATGACCATCATCAAACTTTCTTTATCGGTTTGAGTTTTAGCAGTCCGTACTGCGTAAACTTCATCCCGTGCCATCAGAACGTCTATAACTTGCTGTGGCGATGGATGCGTCGTCGCTGCTGCTTCGAGTGCTGTGAGCGTCAGCTCATATTGTTTAACAGCACTAACTAAGTCAGAGACGGTCATTTCTGCGCTCCTATTTATCTGGTAATCTTTATTATTTATACAGTGGACAAATATGAATTTATGCACAAGTCCCAATAAAAGAAAAACGCTTTCCAAAGGAAGGCGCTGTTTATCTTTAGAATTACAATTCAAACTAAAAAGCGCCCTCCCAATTTGGGAGAGCGCTTTATTATTTAGTTAATGCTTCAGAATTAACCGTTGATAGCAGGAGCGGTAAGAGCAACAGGAGCAACATCACCAGCAGCCAAATCTAAGGGGAAGTTGTGAGCGTTACGCTCGTGCATTA
This sequence comes from Nostoc sp., assembly GCF_036917095.1. Taxonomy (GTDB): domain Bacteria; phylum Cyanobacteriota; class Cyanobacteriia; order Cyanobacteriales; family Nostocaceae; genus Nostoc. The sequence goes on along the minus strand of NZ_JBALFH010000014.1, from coordinate 97,583 downwards.
CTTCCATACCCAGGTTAGCGCGGTTGATTACATCTGCCCAAGTGCTGATAACGCGACCTTGAGAATCAATGATTGATTGGTTGAAGTTGAAACCGTTCAAGTTGAACGCCATTGTGCTTACACCCAAGGCGGTGAACCAGATTCCGATTACAGGCCATGCTGCGAGGAAGAAGTGCAGCGAACGGCTGTTGTTGAAAGAAGCGTATTGGAAGATTAGACGACCGAAGTAGCCGTGAGCCGCAACGATGTTGTAGGTTTCTTCTTCTTGACCGAATTTGTAACCGTAGTTAAGGGACTCGGTTTCGGTGGTTTCACGAACTAGTGAAGAAGTTACTAGCGAACCGTGCATTGCAGAGAACAAGCTTCCGCCGAATACACCAGCTACACCTAATTGGTGGAAGGGGTGCATCAAGATGTTGTGTTCTGCTTGGAACACGATCATGAAGTTGAATGTTCCTGAGATACCCAAGGGCATACCATCAGAGAAGGAACCTTGTCCGATGGGGTATACCAAGAATACTGCGCTTGCTGCTGCAACTGGTGCGCTGTATGCTATAGCAATCCAAGGACGCATACCTAAGCGGTAGGATAGTTCCCACTCACGACCCATGTAGCAGAAAATGCCAATCAGGAAGTGGAAAATTACCAATTGGTAAGGGCCGCCGTTGTACAACCACTCATCAAGAGATGCTGCTTCCCAAATTGGGTAGAAGTGCAAGCCGATTGCGTTGGAGGAAGGTACTACTGCGCCGGAAATGATGTTGTTTCCGTAGATTAATGAACCTGCTACTGGTTCGCGGATTCCATCAATGTCTACTGGAGGTGCGGCGATGAAGGCGATTACGAAGCAAGCGGTAGCAGCTAGCAGAGTTGGGATCATGACTACGCCGAACCAACCGATGTAGATGCGGTTGTTGGTGCTGGTGATCCATTCGCAGAATCGATCCCATACATTGGCGCTTGAGCGCTGTTGTAAGGTTGCTGTCATGGTTTTATAAGTGCGGTTAGTTATTTATGATTTGGATAAGCAAATTTGCTTACCTATGCCTACTACATTAGAAGCAAAATTGAGATTTGTAAAGAAATATTACATAACTATTGATTATGACAGTGATTTTTTTTGGTGATGAATCGCGTCTAGAGACACAATTCATCGGGTTTTATCAACCAGGGGGCCAGTTTAACTGCCGTCCTCCCAAAATATGTATATGTAAGTGGTAGACTGTTTGACCACCATCATCACCAGTGTTGATGACAACTCGATAACCGTTTTTCAGTCCAGCAACTTCTGCAACACGTTTGACGGTTAACAAAAGATGCCCCAACAGAGCATGATCCTCAGATTCAGCATCAGCCAGTGTCGGAATGGGTTTTTTGGGAATAACGACGATGTGAACGGGCGCTTGGGGGTGGATGTCTTTGAACGCTAGGGCTAAATTATCCTCATAAACAATATCAGCGGGAATTTCCCGACTAATGATTTTGCTGAAAATCGTTTCTGTCGCTTCACTCATGCCAATCTACCTACTCATCTGCTAGAGATTTTAAAGGTTTATTGTGTTTATTGTAGTGACTTGATAATGTACACAACAAAATACTCCTTGCTGTGATAAAGTTTTCCATAGAGAAAATTCATCCCACCCCAGTCATAGAGATAATAATTACATTCTTTCACTCGAATCTAGGGTGGTAAAGGCTGGAATTTTCATGATTAGAAAATTGCATACCTTGTGTAAGAGTGTTTTGGATATCTAGATGAAACAGTCAAAATACTATTTTATTATTTTTATAATTATCATAGTTAGCATCTTTTTGCGTTTTTGTTTGTTACAGAATCAAAGTCTTTGGTTTGATGAAGGCTGGAGTCTAGCTTTATCTGATGGTGCAAGCGTTCAAGAAAATCTCTTCAGAATTGTAAATCGAGAAGCTGGTGACAAATACCAACCGCTTTATTATTTGGTTTTGTTCTATTGGCGTTCGGTTTTTGGAGATAGTGAATTTGCCATTCGATCGCTCTCAGCTTGGCTAGGAGTCGGCTCAGTAATTGCCATATTTTTTACTAGCCTACGTGTTTATGGAAAAAAACATGCTTTATGGTCGTCCGCGATCCTAGCAGTTAGTTCTTTCAGCGTATTCTACAGCCAAGATGCCAGACCTTACGCATTATTAATATTTATAGCCTCGCTTCAAATATATTTATTTAGTTTTTCAATCAGTGAAGTTAAGAGTAATAAAATTATTCCACAATTGCTTTTTGGGATCTTTACTGCCATAGGGAGTTTTGGCAGTATTGTGACAATCATTTTTAGTTCAGCCCTTAGTTTCTCTCATCTTATTGTTTATAAAAATTTCAAAGAATGGATCAAATGGTGGATACCTCCGGTAGTTTTTTCTTCCCCAATGATTTGGTTCTACTTGTCTTCACCAGCTGCATCCGATCCGACAGCTACTGTAGTTACTCGTACTGGATTACCGATAGTTCAAAACATGATGTTTGTGATCTACGGTATATTAGTCGGGACATCTTATGGCCCGCCACTGGAGAAATTACGCGACGATCAAAAAATAAGAATTTTACTTGGCTATTGGCCTCATTTTCTAATATTTACTATTGTTATTACTGTTATTTTCATAGCTTTAGTAAAAAGTTTATTAAGACAGCGCAAGAGAAAAAGATATCAACGGGCTGATTACTTTTTTACATCACTTTTGGTTACATCGTTTTTACTAGCTTTTCTGTTTGCCCTGGCGACTAAAATTAATTGGTTACCGCGCCACTCTTTTTATCTATGTATACCAGTTGCAATTCTGATTCCATCAGCATTTTTACATAATTACCAGCGTAATAATAAACGTTCTCTACTGCCTAAAGTTACCAAGTTAGCTACTGTTTCTTTGCTAATTATGAATGTTTATTCAAATTTTCAATACTATTCAAATCCAGCCTATGCAAAAGATGATTACCGCTCGGCTGTTCGCTACCTTCTACAAAATCGAAATAAATCTGCAAAATCTGTATTGTTATTTGGACAGCCTAGATTACTACAATATTACGGAGATTCATCGACTATATATGCACCAGAATATATTCTCAAAACGGTAAATGGAAAAAATCTTGCAGAAAAAGTTAGTATAATGACTAAAAATGCAGATACAGTATTTTTGATAGTTAACCGTGAATTTAATTGGAAACTTAAAGATGTTTTCAAAAAAGAAATGAGTGATTTATATAACTTGCAGGATGAGGCTGATTGGCCTTATATGAAAATATATCGATTCACAAGGAAGAAGTAGAAAAAAGCGCCAACGAGCGGCTATTTCTTAAAAACGAATCAGCAAAAGGCGAAATCTACGCAGATATGCTGGCTCCCTACCATCTAGAGAAAGTGGAAGTCGAGCATAAATCCCAATTAGGGACTTCCAATAAATAAATTATTCAATCTTGTGGGCTGGGCATCTTGCCCGCCTTTGACTATGGGCGGGCAAGATGCCCACCCCACAATAAATAGTTGTATATTTTTTATTTGGGAGTCCCTTAGTTCGATAACAAAAGTATTCCAAACATGGCTTTGGCACTCAGTTTGTACAAGTGCGCTTCACCTGGTATACGGTAGTGCTCTCTAACGGACGAGTTTTAAATCAGAAAACAGTGCGATCGCAATTCATCAGCGGCATTATCATGGGAATGTTCAACTACTGTATCTATCCCCTGTTTAAGCCGATCGTACTAATATTACGAATAAACTTGTCATGATATTTAATGTTGGTTTAATTATCCTCGCGGCTGGAGCCGCAACCCGTATGGGAAGACCAAAACAACTGCTTTCCTATCAAGGACGCAGCTTAATACTTCATGCGGTAGAAGTTGCTTTAGCTTCTTTTTGCCAACCTATTATAGTAGTGCTGGGAGCTTATATAGAAGAAATTAAGCCGGAACTAATGCCAAAGCCAGTACAAATTGTCGAGAATTCCCAATGGCAAGAGGGAATGTCTTCTTCTATCCGCGTTGGTATTAATGCGTTACTTGCTACTAACTCTAAACTTGATGCAGCGATCGTTTCACTTGCAGATCAACCGCTAGTTTATCCTCAAGTTTTTAATCAACTGATTCAATGTTACCAAGACACACAAAAAATAATTATTGCTTCCAAATATAACGAAACTGTAGGTGTACCTGCCCTGTTTAGCAATGCTCTTTTTCCAGAACTGATGCAGCTTGAAGGTGCAAAAGGCGCGAAAGCATTAATCCAAAAATATACGGATACAAGATTGCTTGTTGCAATACCAGAAGCTGCGATTGATATTGATACTCCAGACGACTACGAGCAGTTGCTATTACAACAAGAGGTAGAAGGATTTTAGATTTTAAATTGAACAATATAAAACCCAAAAATACAAGAGTTAATAAATTTATTTTTTTTTGAATATTGAATTTACTATGACAACTAACCAAAGCCAAGTTCAGCAACAAGTAACTTTGACACTCACTAAAAAACCAGAAAACAAAGGCAAAACTAACCCAGTACACCGTCAACACCAAGGAGAAAAACCCTGTTGCGGTGACATGGTTGAACTGACGCTGACGCTTGATAAAATCAATAAGTGCCTAAAATTACAGCCAACTACTTTTCAAACAACCTCTTAATGGCGATCGCTATCAAAGGTAAAAGGATCGTACAAGCGCTGTTAATCGTAGAATGGTTCCGCGAGATGGTAACGGAACATACCCAGTTTGAGCCGCCGTTGCAGAAGCTCAATATTATCCAAGGTGTTTCCCAATATCCGATGTGGGTTAAGTGTGTAACTTTGGCTTGGCATACCCTGAAGGCGGCGCTGGGTTCAGTTGAAGCTGGGTAATAAAATTAAAACAATTTTCGCGCTTATGTACGGCCAAAAGTTACGAGTTTTTGAGAAAATTCTAATTTTCCGTATCTGCTCAGATTTTCTTTAGATTTACCAACTAGTGTTAGGGCAGATTTGTTAATTGCGTACCTACCTGATTTAGCAGCGCCTTTTTTTACTGATGTAGCTTAAAGGTGATAGGGGTGGGAAAGCATTAAACCAAAAATATACGGTTGCAGGATTGATTCTTCCGATACCAAAACCTGCAATTCATCTTCATACGCCAGATGGTTACGAACAGCTAGTATATATTTTGTAAATTGGACAGGATGCTTAACATACAATAATAATGCTATATCTTTGTAGTTGAAAATTTTAATAAACCACAAAGGCTTAAAAATATCACAAAGCCAACTTTTGCAACACAACCGTATTTGATGGCTAAATCAATTGTTTCAACAAAACGCCTCAGCAAACAGTTAATCGACTGGTTGCTTGAAGAAGACCGACGAGAGAAGGAAAAACCTTACCGCAAGCAAGAACCACATCGCCAGCATTCTTGGTGGCAGGTTATGTGCTTGACTGGTGTAGATTATTTCTCAACCCTTGGATATCAACCTGGTATTGCAGCACTGGCAGCTGGCGCTCTTTCTCCTCTAGCTACCTTAATTCTAGTTTTGCTGACGCTCTTTGGCGCATTGCCAATCTATCGACGCATTGCTGCTGAAAGCCCTAATGGGGAAGGTTCGATCGCAATGTTAGAGCGTTTGCTCCCTTGGTGGCAAGGCAAATTACTTGTGCTGTGCTTACTCGGTTTTGTGGCAACCGACTTTATTATTACCATTACCCTATCGGCTGCTGATGCTACAGCCCATATCATCGAAAATCCGCTGGCTCCAAATTGGCTTCACAATCAAACGATCGCTATCACTCTCATCTTAGTTGCATTACTAGGTGGAGTTTTCTTGAGAGGTTTCCGAGAAGCAATTGGTATTGCAGTCGTTTTGGTGGGAGTTTATCTGCTGTTAAACTTCATTGTCGTTAACGTCGGTCTGTATCAGATCCTAACTCACCCTGAAGCGATCGCTAACTGGCAGACTGCACTTTTTGCACGCCATTCCAACCCTTTGATATTAATCGGCATCGCTCTTTTGATATTTCCCAAGCTAGCGCTGGGATTGTCAGGTTTTGAGACTGGCGTAACCGTTATGCCCCTGGTAAAAGGGAGCAGCAACACCCAGCACCATTGCAAAGGGCGGATTCGGAATACACGCAAGCTGCTCACCAGTGCTGCTCTGATTATGAGCTTCTTCTTGCTTACCACCAGCTTTATAACTACTCTACTGATTCCAGCCGCAGAATTTGTATCTGGGGGCAAAGCCAACGGACGGGCCCTTGCTTATTTAGCACACCTGTATTTAGGCAATGCCTTTGGCACAATTTACGATCTAAGTACTATTTCTATTTTGTGGTTTGCAGGTGCATCTGCAATGGCAGGGCTGCTGAATATCGTGCCCCGCTACCTACCACGCTATGGTATGGCACCCAATTGGGCACGAGTAACGCGACCTTTAGTGTTAGTTTACACAACGATCGCTTTTGTTGTCACAATTATCTTTCGGGCAAATGTCGAAGCCCAAGGTGGGGCTTACGCAACTGGTGTGCTGGTGTTGATCACCTCCGCTGCCTTTGCCGTCACCCTATCAGCCCACCGTCACAGACAGAAGCGGTCAAGACTCGTCTTTGCCATTATCACACTGTTGTTTGTATATACCACTGTTGTTAATATCATCGAAAGACCAGAGGGAATTAGGATCGCTGGTTTCTTCATCGGTGCGATCATTTTTACCTCATTGGTTTCTCGTGTTTGGCGTTCAACAGAACTACGAGCAGAACGGATTGAAGTTGACGAACTTGCTCGCCAATTCCTTGCCGAAGAGAGCCAAGGAGCAATACGACTGATTGCTAATCGATTGAATACGGGCGATGTCCTAGAGTATTTTATGAAAGAGAAAGAGGTACGCGAGGACAACCATATTCCGCCCAACGATCCTATTCTGTTTCTAGAAATTAAGGTATCCGATGCTTCGGAATTTGCGGATATCATCAAAGTAAAAGGGGTGCAAGTTGGTGATTACCGCATCCTACGGGCTGAGAGTGCAGCAGTACCAAATGCGATCGCGGCTTTACTACTCTATATTCGCGACCAAACAAATAAAATTCCCCATGCTTACTTCGGTTGGGTTGAGGGCAACCCCATACAATACTTACTGCGTTTTATCTTGTTTGGGGAGGGCGATATTGCTGTGGTCACCCGTGAAGTACTCCGTCGGGCTGAAAAAGATCCCCACAGGCGTCCTGGCGTTCATGTCGGGGGTTGAGTAAGCATCATGGATAATTGAAGAGGAGGCAAAGGCGCGTGGAGATTTAGTTTTAATACTGTTTCCAGAAATCTTGGCAATACATGAATCAGCTGTACGCGCCTACCTATATATCTCAACTAGGTATTTCGTAAAATGATATAAATTATAATCAAAACAAGCCTGCCTTCAGGAGATTGACTCAATGACATATATAGCAACCGCCAAGGCGGTTTGGGGATAGACTAGAAGTAGTATCTTTTCTTTTCCTGCAAAGCGCGATCGCTATAGATATGCCCAAACCCTACAGTTACGACCTTCGTCAAAAGGTTATCCAAGCCATAGAGTTAGATGGTTTGAAGAAAAGCGATCTTGTCTTCTGTTCAATATTAGTCGCAATACCATAGACTTATGGCTGAAGCGGCAAGGCGAAATCGGCGACTTCCAAGCCTTGCCCAATAAGCCTCCCGGTAATGGTCATAAAATCACTGATTGGGAAAAATTCCGTGAATTTGCTTCATCTCATGGGGATAAAACCCAAGTCGAGATGGCCTCACTTTGGCAAGGACAAATTAGCGATGCCTGCGGCGAGCTTCGCTTACGCACAATCTCACGGTCCCTGAAGAAAATTGGTTTCACTCGAAAAAAAAACTTATGGCTACCGCGAGCGCGATGAAGCCAAACCACAGGCATTCGTAACGCAGTTGTCTACTCTACCCTTAGAAAAGCTCGTCTACCTTGATGAGTCTGGAATGGATAACCGAGACCAGTATGATTATGGTTGGAACTCAAGAGGACAGCGTTTCCATGCACTTAAGTCAGGTCGTCGTGAAGGTCGGGTGAACATAATTGCCGCGCTGTGTAACCAAAATCTAATCGCTCCATTCACAGTTGAGGGTGCGTGTAACCGAACAGTATTTGAGATTTGGCTTGTAGCTTGTTTGCTTCCAACACTCGAACCGGGACAGGTTGTGGTAATGGATAATGCCACATTCCACAAAGGTGGTCGGATTCAACAACTGCTCCAGGATGCGGGATGTGAACTGCTGTACCTACCACCTTATTCTCCAGACCTTAACAAGATTGAAAAATGCTGGTCTTGGTTAAAAAGTCGAATCCGCAAAAAACTGGAGCAGTTTGATTGTTTACGAGATGCGATGTGAATAAATAAATCAGTTGGATCAAAACTATTACACCACTACCAGCTATTTCTGATTATTACATCTGAGCGCTCTTACAGTTAATTGTGTTTTGAGAAAAAGCTTTGTATCTAACAACTAAAAAGTTACTACGCTGCGGATGGATTCACCTTTATGCATCAATTCAAAAGCATCATTAATTTGCTCAATGGGCATTACATGGGTAATCAAATCATCAATATTGATCTTACCTTCCATATACCAATCAACAATTTTCGGCACATCTGTACGTCCTCTCGCGCCACCGAATGCTGAACCTTTCCAAACGCGCCCAGTTACTAATTGAAAAGGACGAGTACTGATTTCTTGTCCAGCACCAGCAACACCAATAATCACACTGACACCCCAACCTTTATGGCAGCATTCTAATGCTTGACGCATAATTTTGACATTACCGATACATTCAAAACTGTAATCAGCACCGCCTTTTGTTAAATCAACCAGATAGGGAACTAAATCACCTTCTACTTCCTGGGGATTAACAAAATGTGTCATGCCAAACTTTTCTGCTAAAGCGCGTTTGCTGGGATTGATATCTACACCGACAATCATATTTGCCCCTACCATCCGCGCCGCTTGGATGACATTTAAACCAATACCACCCAAGCCGAAAACCACAACATTTGCTCCCGGTTCCACCTTGGCAGTATTGATGACTGCACCAACACCAGTCGTCACACCACAGCCAATGTAACAAACCTTATCAAATGGAGCGTCTTCCCGAATTTTTGCCAGGGCGATTTCTGGCAGCACCGTATAGTTAGCAAAAGTGGATGTACCCATATAATGATGAATCATTTGCCCATCAATGCTAAAGCGACTAGTGCCATCGGGCATAACACCGCGTCCTTGAGTTAAGCGAATGGCTTGACAAAGATTTGTTTTGAAACTCAAACAATATTCGCACTGGCGGCATTCGGGAGTGTATAGGGGAATTACACGATCCCCTGGTTTGAGACTGCTGACACCAGCACCTATTTCCACTACCACACCAGCACCTTCATGTCCCAAAATTGCCGGAAACAAACCTTCGGGATCGTCACCAGATAGGGTAAAGGCATCGGTATGGCAAACCCCGCTTGCTTTAACCTCAACTAACACTTCGCCAGCTTGTGGCCCCGATAATTGCACGGTTTCAATTGTCAACGGCTTACCTGCGCTGTAAGCTACTGCTGCTTTAACTTGCAACGTCAGCCCTCCTATATAGTTATTTGACGTTCTCCCCAGTGCTGAAACATAGGGATTCTTTCACTTAAACATATTCAACGCATGATACACTCTTGTATCACTTCATCGTATTTACTAAGGACGATCGCCGCTATAACGATAAATATTACTTTGTTAAAATATCATTCTCTAGCTAGATTGGTTAAAGGCGGCAACAGCTGTTTTGACAACGATGTAAACTTGATGTCAGCAGCAACCTCCAAATAATTTGTCCACTCCTTAATTAATACATTATTTTGTCACAGCTTATGAACCCTGCCCTAACTCAAATTGGCGCTCAAATGTCAAACCTGACTGGCGTAAGAGCAATCATGAAGGATATTATCGAAACATTACGAGCGGGTGCAGGGCAGCAGTTTATTAATTTGAGTGCTGGTAATCCGTTGATTTTGCCAGAAGTAGAACAATTATGGCGGGATTGTACTGCACAGCTTTTGGCTAGTCCAGAATATGGTGAGGTAGTTTGTCGCTACGGCTCAAGTCAGGGCTATGCACCATTAGTTGAAGCGATCGCTAACGACTTTAACAAACGCTACGGGTTAAACTTGAGCGAACGCAATATCCTTATCACCCCCGGTAGTCAAACCCTCTACTTCTACGCTGTGAATAGCTACGGTGGTTACACCCCTAGCGGCGAGTTAAAACAAATCGTTTTGCCCCTCAGCCCTGACTACACAGGTTACGGCGGACTCTCCTTAGTTCCAAAAGCCTTAACTGCCTACAAACCAACTCTCGATATTGATGAAGCCGCCCACCGATTTAAATATCGCCCCGACTTCAGCCAACTGTCGATTACAGAAAATACCGGTTGTATCCTCTTCTCTCGCCCTTGCAATCCCACTGGTAATGTCCTCACTGAGGATGAAGTGAAAAAGATTGCTGCCCTGGCTGCACCTTACAATCTGCCCGTGTTAATTGACTCAGCTTATGCGCCTCCCTTCCCAGCATTGAACTTTACCGAAATGACACCAGTGTTTGGTGATAACATCCTCCACTGCATGAGTTTATCGAAAGCGGGATTACCAGGAGAAAGGGTTGGTATTGCCATTGGCGATCAAAAGTGGATTGAAGTGCTGGAGTGTTTCCAAGCAAATATTGGTCTCCATTCTTCACGTTACGGGCAAGCGATCGCAGCTCTTGCAATCAACTCTGGCGCTTTAGTGGAAATTTCTCACACTGTCATCCGTCCGTTTTACCAAAATAAGTTTAGCGTTTTAGAAACCAGCTTAGAACAAGCGATGCCCAAAGATTTACCTTGGTTCCTCCATCGCGGTGAAGGGGCAATTTTTGCTTGGTTGTGGTTAAAGGATTTACCCATCAGTGACTGGGAATTTTACCAGCAACTTAAGCAAGTAGGTGTGATTATTGTCCCAGGAAGTAGCTTCTTCCCCGGTTTAGAGGAAGAGTGGGCCCACAAACACCAATGTTTCCGCATCAGCCTCACCGGCAGCGATGAGGAGATTGTCACTGCTATGCAACGTTTAGCAAAAGTGGCTGAAGAAGCTTATAAAAGTGCGGTGGTGACTGCCTAATAGGGAAAATAGAAATGAAACACGAAGAAGCTAACAAAGAGATCGGGAGTAGAGGCGCAGACGCGCAGAAGAGCAGAGGAGGAAGAAAATCAAAAAAGTCCAATCCCCAATCCCCAATCCCCAGGCCCCAGCCCCCAGTCCCCAATCCCCAGGCCCCAGTCCCCAATCTCGATGATTGGTTAGAAATTGGTAAAATTGTTGCCCCTCAAGGATTGTCTGGAGAATTACGGGTTTATCCTGTATCAGACTTTCCCGAAAGATTTGAGGTGCCAGGAAAACGTTGGTTGTTGTGTTCAGGTGATATAGAACCACAACCAATCGAATTATTAACAGGACGTTACATCAGTAATAAAAACTTGTATGTAATCAAATTAGCTGGCGTGGAAAATTGCGATCGCGCGGAAGCATTGCGCGGTTGTAAGTTAATGGTGCCAGCAAGCGATCGCCCCCAATTAAGCGAAGATGAATATCATGTCCTCGATTTGATTGGCTTGGAAGTCTTCATGCAAGCATCTGGCGAACTCGTGGGTACGGTGGTAGACATCATCCCCGCTGGCAATGATTTGTTAGAAGTAAAGTTGCATGAATCATTTGCTACTGACAAAAAGCAAAAGACTGTTTTGATTCCATTTGTGGAAGCGATCGCACCAGTAGTAGACTTGAAATCTAATCGTATTGAAATCACGCCACCGCCAGGGTTATTGGAAATTAATAATTAGGTTATTCCTTGATCTGCCTCTAGCTAGTTTCGCTGTACTGGATGCTTCAAGTAAAAGCAACGCTTAAAGCATGAGAAAATTAGAGTACATACTTTATTTATTAATCTAGGAAATGTGGCAATGCCAGAAAAACCAACAGCAACTATTCACAGGCAACTACTGGAAATATTGTCCCAATTGCCCAAGTCTAGTCAAGAAGAAGTATTAGATTTTGCTATCTCTCTCCAGAAAAAAAAACTAACTCAGCATTGGGATGCTATTTCTGATGTTGAGGCTGCTGCAATAAAAACTGAGTTTGCTAATGAAGATTTAGCTTTTGCAGAATCCGTTTTAACTGATTATCTCTCTCAACTTCAACAAGAGGATGCAGTTTGATGAGAGGAGATGTTTATTTAGCTGACTTGAATCCGAGTCGAGGTTCAGAGCAAGCAGGTATCCGACCAGTTATTATTGTTCAGCGAGATAGACTAGCTCAGTTTACAACAACATCTGTAGTAGTTCCTTTAACCACTAATCTGCGACGCGCTATTATACCAGGTACAATTGTCATACCTTCAGGTGAAGGCGGTTTAACGCAAGAGTCAGTGGTGCTTTCTTATCAAATAGTTGTTATCGATAAGCAGCGATTAATCCGAAAATTAGGAAGTCTTTCTCCTAATTATTTATTAATGCTAAAAGTGGCATTAGATTACACTTTACAACTAGATAATGATGACGAAGAAAATGCCGATTGATAGTATTAATCAATTGCATAGGTGTAATCCATCGTAGAAATAGTTTCCCAACCTGTGCCCAAAGCCAAGAAATTTAGTAGCAAAGGCTGGAAAAATTTATCGTGGGTAGATGGCCATAATCTGGAAAACAAGTAAAATTGCTTACGGATGAATCCATCAAAAACCTTTTGGAATGGAGTGTCGATAATGACATTAGCAACGACTCCACAAACAAAGCCTTTAACTGATGAAGAATTACAAAAGATAAACGCCTACTGGCGTGCAGCTAACTATCTTTCCGTTGGGCAAATATATCTACTCGACAATCCGTTACTAAGAGAACCCCTAAAGCTGGAACACGTCAAACCCAGACTATTGGGGCACTGGGGAACAACGCCAGGGCTGAACTTAATCTATGTTCACCTGAATCGGGTCATCAAAAAATATGACCTCAACACAATCTACATTGCTGGCCCCGGTCATGGAGGCCCTGGATTAGTAGCCAATACTTACTTAGAAGGCACTTACACTGAGTATTATCACAACATCTCCCAAGATGCTGAAGGAATTCAGAAACTCTTCAAACAGTTCTCTTTCCCCGGTGGTATTCCCAGTCACGTAGCACCGGAAACCCCTGGTTCGATCCACGAAGGCGGGGAATTAGGTTATGCCCTCGTTCACGCTTATGGTGCTGCCTTTGATAACCCTGACTTAATTGTTGCTGCTGTTGTCGGTGACGGTGAAGCCGAAACAGGTGCTTTAGCAACTAGCTGGCATTCCAACAAGTTTCTTAACCCTGTACGTGATGGCGCTGTGCTTCCCATTTTGCACCTAAATGGGTATAAAATTGCTAACCCAACTACACTGTCACGGATTAGCCATGATGAATTGGAGAGTTTATTTGTAGGTTACGGCTACAAACCATACTTTGTAGAAGGTGACGATCCCGCAGATGTCCATCAGCAGATGGCGGCGACTCTAGAAACAGCGATCGCCGAAATTCAAAGTATCCAAAGAGAAGCCCGCGTACATGGTTTCACGGAACGTCCTCAGTGGCCGATGATTGTCATGCGAACCCCCAAAGGTTGGACAGGCCCCAAGGAAGTGGATGGCAAAAAAACTGAAGGTTCTTGGCGATCGCACCAAGTTCCCTTTGGCAACATCGCCAAACAGCCAGACCATCTGAGACTTCTAGAAGATTGGATGAAGAGTTACAAACCAGAAGAACTCTTCGACGCTAACGGTAAACTGATTCCCGAACTAGCAGAACTCGCCCCCAAAAAGCATCGACGCATGGGTGACAATCCCCACGCTAACGGCGGTATTTTGCTGCATGACCTGAAGATGCCCGATTTTCAAGACTATGCTGTAGATGTCTCTGAACCAGGGAAAGCGATCGCAGAAGCTACCAAAGTGACCGGCAAATTCTTGCGGGATATCATGCGACTTAACCAAGAAAGTCGCAACTTCCGTATCTTCGCCCCTGACGAATTAGCATCGAATCGTTTAGATCCTGTACTGGAAGTTACTGACAGAGTTTCCGTAGCTGAGATTTACCCCGAAGATGACCACCTTTCCCCCGATGGTCGGGTAATGGAAGTTCTCAGCGAAACTTCTTGCCAAGGATGGTTAGAAGGCTACCTCCTCACCGGGCGTCACGGGTTCTTCACTTGCTACGAAGCATTCATCCATATCATTGATTCCATGTTCAACCAACACGCCAAATGGTTGAAAACCACCAGACATATTCCCTGGCGTAGACCAATTGCTTCCCTCAATTACCTACTCACCTCTCACGTTTGGCGACAAGACCATAACGGTTTCTCTCACCAAGACCCTGGTTTTATCGACCATGTACTTAACAAAAAAGCCGAGATTGTTCGCGTCTATTTACCCCCCGATGCCAACACTCTGCTGTCGGTAACTGACCATTGTCTAAAAAGCCGCAACTATGTTAACGTCATCATTGCTGGAAAACAGCCAGCATTGCAATATCTCAACATAGATGCAGCCATTAAGCACTGCACCAAAGGCATCGGCATTTGGGAATGGGCTAGCAACGACGAAGGCGGCGATCCAGATGTAGTGCTGGCTTGTGCTGGAGATGTTCCCACCTTAGAAACGTTGGCGGCTGTAGATATCCTGCGTCAGCACTTCTCGGATTTAAAAGTGCGGGTAGTGAACGTAGTCGATTTGATGACACTCCAGCCAAAAACCGAACATCCCCACGGTTTGAGTGAAAAAGATTTTGACACAATTTTCACCACCGACAAACCCGTTCTCTTTGCCTTTCATGGCTATCCCTGGCTAATTCATCGCCTAACCTACCGCCACACTAATCATAAAAACATCCATGTGCGTGGCTACAAGGAAGAGGGAACTACCACCACCCCGTTTGACATGGTTGTTCTCAACGATTTAGATCGCTTCCATTTAGTAATTGATGTAATCGATCGCGTACCCAAACTAGGATCTAAGGCAGCTTATGTCAAACAGCACATGCAAGATAAGCTGATTGAACACAAGCATTACATTGATAAGTACGGCGACGATGTGCCGGAAATTCGCGATTGGAAGTGGCCCTATTAAAAGGGAATGAGGATACAGAGGCGAATGGCACTAAGTTAAGCTGAAAGGTAAGCGGCGTAGGGATTGCAGAGGGGCACGGGAGCAGGGGGGCAGAGGGGAATTTCTAAATATCTGAACGCAATGCCTAAAATTTCTTCTTTCTCCCCTGCTCCTCTGCACCCCTGCTGCCTCAACGATTTTCTCTTTTCTTAGTGCCATTCGATACAGAGGCAGAGGGGAAACTCTTCTGCCTGCTTCTTTGTTTGTTTTTTAGGACTATACTGAAAGAAATCGGTACTGAATTACAATTTTCTTAAAATCCGATTTAATCTAGCGTTCTAAGTTGTGAAGTTTACAACTTCTAGATATAAAACCACCTTTTGACATATTGGGGCTAGTTACTGGCTATCTCTCAAGTTCATCAGTTGCTTTTCAAGGAACAGTTGTACTTGTAGGTTCTCCATGTCAGTTTCTAACCAACCTCATCTACCAATAGAAAATCAGATCCTTGCTGCTCTTTCAGAGGCTGAATATCAACGCTTAGTTCCCTATCTAGAGCAAGTCGAGCTGTTCAGTTAAGCAAATCCTCTACAAAGCCAATGAACCAATAACACACGTCTATTTTCCCCATCAGTCAATAGTTTCTTTAATCTGTACCCAGAAAGATGGCTCGACTGTCGAAGCTGGCATAGTGAGCAATGCTGGCATGGTAGGTGTTCCTGTAATTTGGGGCAGTAACACTACAAATACAACTGCGTTTGTGCAGATTACAGGCAGCTCTATGATGATGAAGACAGAGTTGCTCCAAGCCGAGTTTAACCGAGGTGGAAAGCTTCAAAGTTTGCTGTTGGGTTACACTCATCGGCTGTTCGCTCAGGTTACACAAACATTCGCCTGCAACAGCCTCCACACTATAGAGCGACGACTGGCTCGTTGCTTGCTCTTCATCGCTGACCGTGTACAATCAGATACATTCGGTACACCGTAGCTCCGACACGGAGAGGGGCTAGGGGAGAGGTCAAATAGACTTGTCGAACTCACGTTAATGTACAGTCAAGGGAATCCCGTTATCTTTGGGTTTCAACTTGAGAATAAATGGCACAGCTTTCAATACCCAATCGGACACGGGTGTATAATTAGCAGCTTCTTTTCCAAAGCTAATAGAGAGCATATCAGTATGAATAATCCCTGGATTGAGTGGTATAGCTGCCATACCAGTCGGCAATTCTTGTGCCAAAGAACGAGTTAATCCTTCTATTGCCCACTTAGAAGCACAGTATGGTGCAACTTGGGCTGAAGTAGAACGTCCCCAGCCAGAACTAAAGTTAACAATAATACCCCGTTTGTTTTTCACCATTGCTGGTACGAAATGGCGAATTATATTCACTACTCCTTTGATATTGATATCTATTAGATCGGAAAATTCTTCGGATGGTATTTCCCACAAAGGTGCTGGGTAATTAGTAATTGCCGCATTATTAATCACTATATCTGGCGGTTCATATTTGTGAAGTATATGTTCTGCCCATTTTTTTACTTGCTGTTCATTTGCCACGTCTACAGATGTGAAATCGTTGGGCGCACTAAACTTCTGGCTTATTTTCTGGATAGCATCTGATGAACGAGCGCAACCAATAACAGTATGTCCCTCTTGAATAAAACGCTCGGTCATCGCATAACCTAGACCTTTGCTTATGCCTGTAATTAAGATGAGCTTGGTCATATTTTTCTGCTATTAAACGTATAATTAACAAACTTTTGGTGGGGAGCTATTTTTACCAAATCCCCTGGATATTGTAAACCAATAACAAATGCACAACCCGGCTTTGCGTCTTCTCTTAACCCTACTGCCAGGATCGTTATGCAAATTGCAGGCGGACGTCAATAAGAAGCAAGTGCGATCGCTACTTCTACCACTTTGCTAAGATAACTTGTTGAAATTAGCAATTTTGGGCTAGGGCGTGTTTTAAAAGTCTTAGATCCCCCCAACCCCCCTTAAAAAGGGGGGCTAAAAATCTCTTCAAGTCCCCCTTAAAAAAGGGGATTTAGGGGGATCTAAAAAATTAGAAGGCTAAACGAGTAGTTTGAAAACACGCCCTAGTCGAGTACTAGTGAAACCCAAAAGCATTTGCATAATTTTTTAACTTTGCAGAGAGAAGTACTTAAAGTTACTTAATGCATCAAACGCTACCGACTTTGATGGTTAGCGCTAGGATAGCTATGTATTTTATTAAAGTATAAATATGGCTCAAACTTTTTACGTAAATCCAGTATCAGGCAGCAATACCAACCCAGGTAGCCAACAAGCCCCCTTCAAAACTATTACGCAAGCCCTGAAAGTAGCTACTGTTGATACCAAGATTCAACTAGCAGATGGTAATTACAATGCTGCTAGCGGTGAAGTCTTTCCGTTAACGATTCCATCTGGTGTGACAGTGGTGGGTAATGAAGCCAATAAAGGCAATGGTATTTTAATTGAAGGAAGTGGTAGTTACCTGAGCCGTACTTTTGCTGGTCAGAATGTCACATTTGTGCTGCTGGATAAAGCGCAACTCAGGGGCGTGACTGTAACAAATTTGGCTAGCCGTGGTAGTGGTGTCTGGATTGAATCAACTGCCCCTACTGTTGCAAATAGCACCTTCATCAACAATAAGCGGGAGGGAGTATTTGCTACAGGTGATGCTAACCCAGTGATTCTAGGTAATGTGTTCAGTGAGAATGCAGCTAATGGAATTGCGATCGCTAAAAATTCTAAAGGTCAAATTGAAAATAATACCTACTTCAAAACAGGTTTTGGCATTGCCATTAGTGATACTGCATCACCCATCCTTCGAGATAACAGAATTTATGAAAACCGTTCTGGGATTGTCATTTCTGGTAGTGCCCGTCCCGTATTACGTAATAATGTTAGTGAAAATAATACTGATGATGGGATTACAGTAATTGGAAGCGCCCTACCGGATATCGGCAGTACCAATAATCCAGGTGGCAATACTCTACGCAATAACGGTAAGTTTAATTTGCAAAATGCCAGTTCCAACAAGCTGGTTTCTGTGGGAAATAAAATAGATACATCTAAAGTTACAGGAAACGTAGAGTTTGCAGATAATTCCGTTCCGACACCTACACCTACACCTACGCCAACTCCGACACCTACGCCAACTCCAACGCCTACACCTACTCCAACGCCTACACCCACTCCAACGCCTACACCCACCCCAACGCCTACACCCACCCCGACGCCTACACCCACTCCAACGCCTACACCCACTCCGACACCCACGCCCAGTATAGAATTAACCGATATTGCGAATCATTGGGCTGGTGGGTTTATTCGGGAATTAGTCAAATTGGGGATAGTTAATGGTTTTCCCGATCGCACATTTAAACCTGATGCTACGATGACACGGGCGCAATACGCCGCATTACTAGTAAAAGCTTTTAACCCATCGCCAAACCGCCCCGCGATCAACTTCAAAGATGTACCAGCAGGCTTCTGGGCATCCAAGGTAATTCAGCAGGCATATCAAGGTTCATTTCTCTCTGGTTTTCCTGACAATACCTTTGCCCCCAACAAAAATATCCAGCGCGTGCAAGTGATTGTCTCCTTAGTAAATGGATTGGGGTTATCTGGTGATGGTACAGCAACTATCAAAGTTTTCGATGACCAAGCAAAGATTCCTGAATATGCCAAGGATGAGGTAGTAAAAGCCATAGACAAGGAGATTATCGTCAATTACCCAAACCTCAAACAACTTAATCCTACCCGCGATGTTACACGCGCTGAGGTAACGGTGATGGTATACCAAGCTTTGGTGGATGCTGGCCGTGTAGCTGCGATTGAGTCGCCTTATATTGTGACTGCTTAATTGGTAAAATAATTTGTTTTGCAAAATTGCATGATTTTTGTAGGGGCAATTTATTACTTGCCCTTACAAAAAGGGTTCTAAATTATAGGCAGGGCAAATTCATATTTAATTTCAAAAAGGTAGTTTTTAGTTTCTACTCGAACGGGGGTAAATTATTCGGGTCAATACCCTGAGATTGCAAATAAGCAATCAGTCGTTCTTTTTGCTGGCGTTCTTGTTCGGCACGTTGGCGTTCTTGTTCAGCGCGTTGGCGTTCTTGTTCAATCTGTTCCACAGCCCACGGTAACAAATTACCAGCTTTATCCCACCAGCGTAACCAATAACCAGTTCGCGCTTCTTTTGTTCCTTGCCAAGTTCCCAAAAATAAGCCCATTACATCAATCCAATGACGACCGTTTTCGTCAGGTTGCTTCAACTCATAACGTTTATTTTCCAGTTGATAATATTCTAATAAACCGCCATTTGGTTCAAAAATTATGTAGATGGGAATTTGCAAAATTTGCTCGTAGAAAAACCATTTGCCTGGTGGATAAGCTCGCTTTACCGAATATTCTCCACCCTCAGTATCCGATAGAAATTCGATAGCGATCGCTGGAATATCTCCCTCTAAATTGGGTGTATAACTTTTGCGATTACTCACAACTTGATTAACCGACGGCACATAAACCCAGTCAGGTGCTTTGGCAATAAATTGCCCGTTGACCGTTGCACAAAGACCAAAATTTGAAGCTATCAACATCTGGGGTTGGATGAATCCACTGATTTCTAGGCTTTCACGCAAAGCACCAGCCAAAAGTGGCTGACCTGTATTTTCCACTGGTTCATCCTCTAGTTGAAAATCTTTGGGCAAGGCTTCCCAAGAGATTACCAGTTCTGTTGGTGATTTGGCTTGGCTAAGTTGGGTTGCCATAAACACAGCATGAATTTATTCTCGATCTTATCGCTTTTAGAACGGTTATGGAGGCGATGCCATCAAGTATTATTTAGCAAATCTCTGTCTAAATAGTAACATTAACTTGTTTTTTGCAATTAATAAATCAGTGTTCTAGATACTTTTTTAGCCGCTGATTTAAAGTTCCTGTGTGTAGCTCAAATAAATGATTGTCATAGTCGTAAAAATACAAAGAACGTCCTTCTCCTTCCACACGGCTTCGACCTTCATTTACTTCTACTCCAAGACTTTTTATTCTAGCGGCATATAGTTCGTAGTCTTGTTCAGTTATTTTAAAAGCCACATGGTTATAAGTTTTATCTGATAAAGGCTCACCGTCCATAATCGCAACCCATAGGTCATTAATCAGGAAGAATTTTTCTTTTGATATGGAAAATGTTTGTTCGCCGCTAGAATAAACTTCCTTAGCATCAAATATGAATGTCAGGAAGTTTTTCATTTTCTCTAAGTCTCTGACAATGAATGTGATATGGCTAATTCCTTCAATCATTTGTTTTTATATTAGGACTTACGCAATAACTCTCTGAAACCCTCTTACCTTCGTGCCCTTCGTGTCCTTCGCGGTTCGTTTTCTCATAATTTTGCGTAAGTCCTGTATATTTCAGATTTTTGTAAAAGTTTTATCAAAAAGTTAGCATTAATTACAAACAAAGGGGCAGAAAACGCACCCCTTTATTTAACCAGTAAACTTCAAATTCTCTAAAGCAGAACTTTAGCTAAAATCGGTTCCACAGTCTTAGAAATCTCTGGGACATACACTTGTGAAACGTAGTCGGCAATCATTCTGTCAGTGTTGAATAATGGCGCATTTGTTTTAATCGACGTTTTCATCATCTGCACCCAACGGTGAGGAATCCCTTGAGCATCTTGGTCATAGTATAGAGGAACAATTTCTTCTTCTAAGAGCTGATAAAGCGATCGCGAATCAATCCGATCTTGCAATTCTTGATCGCTAGTATTCGCATCTTCACCAATTGCCCAACCGTTAATTCCTTTGCCATCTGCCCCAGCTTGGTATCCTTCGCACCACCAGCCATCCAAAACACTGCAATTCAGACCGCCGTTAAAGCAGACTTTTTGTCCACTTGTACCAGAAGCTTCCAAGGGACGACGGGGATTATTCAGCCAAACATCCACACCTTGCACCAGTTTTTGACCAGTGTAAATGTCGTAATCTTCAATAAAAGCGACTCGGTTGATAATCCCGGAATTGTGACACCACTCCATCAAGCGTTGGATAATCCGCTTCCCTTCTTCATCGGCTGGGTGCGCTTTACCTGCAAAGATAATTTGTACTGGACGTTGGGCATTTCCAAAAATCTTCAGTGCGCGTTGGGCATCGCGCAAAATCAGATCCCCGCGTTTATAAGGGCTGAAGCGTCTGGCAAATCCAATAGTCAGCACATTAGGATCGAGTAGTTTTTCAGTTGCTTGAATGAGTTCAAAATTTTCGCCACGTAACTCCCGTGATTTTTTCACTTTATAACGGGTGAAAGCAATCAATCTTTCTTTGAGGATAAGATGCCGCGACCACAGTTCCTCGTCGGGAATGTCGTCAACTTTAGCCCACATCTTGGGATCGACGGCGCGAGTTTTCCAGTCTTCTCCCAAATATTCGTTATATAAGTCGGCCAACAAAGGTGCAGTCCAAGTGGGTGCATGAACGCCATTGGTAATGTAACCAATTGGTACTTTGTCTTCCGATCGCTGCGGATAGAGAACTGTCCACATTTTACGGGAAACTTGACCGTGCAATTCACTCACGCCATTACAAGCACGAGACATCCGCAATGCCAAAACGGTCATTCCAAAGGGTTCCCAAGGATCGCCCAATCGCCTTGCACCCAGTGCCAAAAATTGTTCGCGGGAAAGTCGCAATTGCGGCCAATAGCTGGCAAAGAAGGAATCGATTAAATCGGGGGAGAAGACATCATGACCGGCGGGAACGGGCGTATGGGTGGTGAATACACAACTATTCCGCACCTTGGCTTCGATGTCATAGAAGGATTTACCAGTCCGCTCAATTTCTAAGCGGGCAATTTCCAAGGTGCAAAATGCAGCGTGTCCTTCATTGAGGTGATAAACAGAAGGTTCAATTCCCAAAGCGTTTAGGGCGCGAACACCACCAATTCCCAAAACGACTTCTTGGGCGATGCGGGTTTCCAAGTTACCACCGTATAAGTGTCCCGTCAGCCAACGGTCGATGGGATCGTTATCGTTGCGATCGCTATCTAATAAATATAAGGTGACTCGTCCAACTTGCACTCGCCAGATTTGCACTTTCACAACCCGTTGGCGAACTTGTAACTCGATAGTGACTGATTCCCCTTGCTCATTTTTAATTAATTCCAGGGGCATGTGTCCAAAGGGATTGTCAATATAATAATCTTCTTGCCAACCTTGGCGGTTCAAGCGTTGCCGAAAATAACCTTGGCGATACAACAAGCCAACACCAACCAACGGCACACCCAAATCTGATGATGATTTTAGGTGATCCCCGGCGAGAATTCCCAAGCCGCCAGAGTAAACAGGTAGAGATTCATGGATACCAAATTCAGCGCAGAAGTAAGCAATGGGGCGCTCTCTGGATACTTGCGGTGCAACTCGACTTACCCAAGTATCTTGCTGGTTGATGTATTGGTCAAACTCACGCGCTAGGGCGGATATCTGCTTTATGTAAAATGGATCTTCTGCTAATTGGGTCAAACGCTCGTAACTTGCAGACTCTAAAATCGCCACTGGGTTATGTCCACAGCGTTCCCATTCTTGGGGATCAATACTTTGGAATAAAGAAATGCGATCGCCACTCCAACTCCACCAGTAGTTATAAGCCAAATCTGCCAAACGCTTGAGCGGTGAAGGTAACTTTTCACTCAAGTGTCGTGCTGCGGTGATTGCACTACTATTAGCCATACTCAATTTATGTCCTTGCGCTTAATTTCTCTATTTCACTGATCGTCTGCTCGCAATCGATTTCTCTTCAGGTTTATGACCCGGAGTCTTCATTTATGAATCCTCCCCTGAAGTCAGAGCAGCTTATCGACATCAAACCTTATCCAAGTAAATGGTTTTTATTGTTTTCGTCTTCTCAAAATTATCCCTACTTTTGGACAATTTTGGTATTTTTTTCTATCAAATTCGTTGACATTATTTTAACTTTTTTGTTTTGTTGTTAATATTTATTTAAATGTTAGCAATCAGCAACTAATGTCTTGATATATAGTCACTTCTTACTAAAGGTATTTGCATCCAGACAATGCTTTTTATACGCCAAACACAGCAATTCTACCGTTGTTATCGGTAAATCTGATATTTGTATAACGAAGAATTAAGGATGAATTATAAAGTGGCAAAATGTGCATCCTAATATTCAGTTTCTGGAAAAGCTCTTACGTGCCTACTATGAATTAAAATAAATCTGAATATATCAAAATATTAAGAAAATCCAGATATAAATTTTGTTTTGTTAACAAAAATAATGCAGTTGAATCGAAGTAATTTCCTTAGATTTCTGCTCCAGTCAGAGCCAGGAAAACCAGCAATATCCAACGGCTTGCGAGCTGTGTTAGCGTTGGGGGTTCCCATGCTAATTGGGCAACTCATCAACCAAAGAGAGAGCGGATTGTTTGTTGGTTTAATGGCTTACTTTGTCAACTTAGCGAATGTTGGTGGCCCTTACCATATCAAAGCTAAGGCGATGGCGGCGGCTACTTTGGGAATGGCTGTTTCAGTATTTCTGGGAACTTTAGTCGCTATTCCAGCGTTAGCCGTAGTGCTGACATTTCTCTGGGGACTTGCTTCAGGTTTTGCGTCGCTGTACGGTAATGCTGGTGCAAATGTTGGTTTGGTGGTAGGGATATCATTTATTTCCACGATCGCAGAGCCTGGAAACTTGGAAGTCGCACTTATGCGATCGCTGCTATGTCTGATTGCAGGTGGATGGGCGATGCTCCTTTCCTTAGTAATGTGGCCCTTTAGACCTTACGATCCACTACGGATAGCTTTGGCTAACTGCTTCAGTGCAATCTCCAACTACATTCAGGCATTTCTCGGTAAGGTGGCAACTACTGAAAATATTCTCGAAATTAGACAGGCATTAGAGACAGCACGGATTACTTTAGGTACAGTCCGAATTGGACAACCGGCTCGGAGTTGGATGGATGAGCAATTGTTGGTGCTAATTCAGGATGGCGATCGCTTGCTTGGCTCAGTTATGGCTTTAACAGAGTTACTCGAAACTCACTTCCAACAACAACAATATCACGCAGTCCAGCAATTAGTAGACGATGCACTCGAACAAATATCAGTCATTCTGCAAGCCATAGCGAAAGTCATATCTCGCAAGCCTGCCAGCATCGATTTGGGAAATCTAAAGCGCATCTATGAGGCACTCAAAGAACAAGAAAATCTGCAAAGAAAAGCAATTGCTGGGAGTGAGACAGACTATACAACCCTCGTTGCTTTCACTAACCTGGTGCTGACGCTCAAAAAGCTGATCGAGCAATTGCAATACACGGCTCAGACAGCTAAATCTCTAGCAGATCGCAGCAAGATGAGTCAACGCGATGTAGATACACTTCTTGTAGTTGAAGACGAACAGCGATCGCTCTTAAATTTACTCAAAGAAAACCTCACCTTAGACTCAGCAATCTTTCGCCACGCTCTCCGCATTGCTGTGAGTCTAGCTGTGGGCGTAATTATATATAGCATTACCAATTTACCAATGGGCTATTGGGTGACACTGACAATCATCCTAGTCCTCAAACCGAACTTTGGTGCAACTTTCCAGCGGTTTTTCCAGCGAGTTGGCGGGACTATCTTGGGAGCTGTGTTAGCAGCTGTCATAGTTGCAACTATCACGAGTAAGCCTGTATTAGACATAATCATTTTGCTGACAGTCTTTTTTGGCATTTCCCTGATTGGTGTCAACTATGGGTATTCAGTAATTTTCTTGTCAATATTTGTCTTACTAATTATCGATATTGGTCATCCGATTGCTTGGCAATTTGCTGGCTTTCGGGTGTTAAATACATTAATTGGGGCAGGACTAGCTTTTGCGAGTCATTATTTTATATTGCCAAATCGGGAACGCGATCGCTTACCCAGTCAACTCGCCACTGCTTTGCGAGAATGTCACAAATACTTTCAGGATGTGATGGCTGTTTACCAGGGGACAAAGCAGCGTGACTCTACCATTATCAGCCAACGGCGACAAACTGGACTGGCAATTGGCAATGCCCAAGCCTCTTTCCAAGGATTGCTGCGAGAACCCCAAATACCGAAAGAATTAGTAGAACCAGTGATGACGCTGCTAGCGTACATGGGACGTTTTACTAGTGCGGTGACAGTTTTGGCAGTACATCTCGAACATTTTCGAGGAACTGTGCCACTCCCAGAATTAGAAACCTTTGTCGGCCAAGTTTCGCTACTGTTAGAGCAGTTAGCTGATTCAGTAGAGCAGCAAATTCCCCCACCGCCCTTACCTAACTTAGAAGCAACGCTGCAAAAAATCCAACCGCACCTGCAAGCACTGCGTACAGCCCGTATACAAGAGCTAGGTATCAATCAAGGACATACACCGATTCGTCAGGCAGTCATTGATTACAGCATATTAGATTTGGAGATCGATCAGATAGTTCGGCGGTTGACTGCTATCCACTCAGCGATGGGACGGCTAACATTAGCTAATTAAATTTCAATATTTCTTTGTTTCCAGTAATTCGGTTTGCGTTTACCATGTGCGATCGCAATAACCCAAATCACTTCTTCAAGCAGCGTATAAAAAATCAGATAGGGAAAACGTTGAATAGCATAACGACGTATTCCTTCAATCTTGTGTGGGGTTCCTAAATTGGGTTTTGCTGAATTTTAAGAATAACTTTTTCCACTTCAGATAGTAAATCTAGTCCCAAGCCTACTTTTTGAGCTTCATAGTAAGCTATTGCAGCATCAAGCTCCTTTCGAGCTTCGGTGTGGATAACAATAAACTTCACGAATACTTTTCTCGTAACTCAGAAAAAACTTGAGATGATGGTTGTCCAATAGCTGTTTTGCGATTAATATCCTCCAACCGTTGGGTTAATTCCGTATCCCAAGCAGTTTCTAGATTATCATCTATACCCTCATCTAGAGAATGAATTAAAAAGTAGGCAATTTCAGCACGTTCTTTTGCAGAAAGCTGAGAAAGTTCAAGTTTAAGTTTTTCCGCAGTTTCACTCATGCTTTGGAGTCTCCCCAATAATTCTAATTATAGGTTCAACTCTACGATCGCAACTGCTTTGTCAGCACGTAAGCAATTAGGGACTTCCAGTTAAAAAAATATCCCGTCGTAGGGGCGCAAGGACTTGCGCCCCTACAAATCTATAAATAATTTGGGATAATTTATTTTTTGCAAGTCCCTTAATACAAGTGGTCATAGCAGTCAAGTGTTCGGTAGAAAAAGACGATAGGATTCGCTGTCCATCAAAATTCTAAAACCTAGCCACATCAGCACGAAGGGGAAAATCTTGCCAGCATAACGGCTGAGTACCAAGGCGATACCGGGTTGATGAGTCAAAGTATAAGACATAAATAACCAGCAGCAAACAATGAAATAGCAAACTGGTACAATCACCGCTAGATTTTGAATGCTGCTGCTGGCAAACAGGGGTATATAGATCCCAAGATTATTGCCGCCGTTAGAAATTGTTACCGCAGAGACGCGATAGGTTTGGCGATCGCGGATTACGTCCCAGAGCGATCGCTTTCTGGAATCAAATCCTTTAAATTTAGAGTTTCTTTTCAGATTAGCTGACTTATCTTCAGATGAATCATCCTTATTCAGGTTGAACAAATTGTTCAACCCAATGAGTATCGGCAAAATCCCCAGTAGACCAGTCCAAGTTGACGGAATTGCTAGACCGAGTAAAAAACCAAGGAAACTTACTGTCACTAATACCGTGAACCCGATAATTTCGCCAACCACAACATGCTGAGGACGAAAAGTCCGATTAACCTCACTGAAGAAAGCAGTTAGATAAATATTGTCGTCAAACGTTGTCGCCACAGCCGTAGCTAGCCCAATCTTAATTGTTGCAATTAACCAGTCCATCACCATTCCTCACTCAACACCTAATCTGATGAACGAAACTAGCGATCGCTCAACCTTTGTAATCAGCCTCACAAGAGCGAGAAATATTAATATGAAAATGCGAGTTTCGCGCATCGGGTATGACTCGACTTCTCATTTCTTCAACTTAGTTATAATACAGGAATTACGTAGCAAAACCACTCATAGTGCCGATGGTGCATTATGCTACACTTCTCTTAAATGCCTTAACCTATACATATAAAATATTTGTGTAAGTCCTAATAATATATAATAGTAATTACGCATTGACAAGAAATCCCAAATAGGTATGATTTCAAAAACCACACTGTATGAGCAATTCATGAATTTCCCCCTACAGTGTGGGTGTATTCACCATCAAAAAACGATAAATCAAAGCCTGAAAAAACCTATTTTGGGAAATGCATACCATGATTAATTTGTACAGTGCGTAAGTCATAAGTAGGTAGACATAATTATAGGACTTACGCAAAACCATGATAAAACGAACCACAAAGGACGCAAAGGACACAAAGGAATAAGAGTTTCAGAGAGTTCTTGCGTAAGTCCTGAATTAAATATAAAATAAATTCCTAGTTTGTAGTGACCGATTTATCGCTCAGAGCAAGGATTATCAGGACTAAAGTCCTTACTACAAACTTTAAATTTATTTATGCCTAGATACTTATATAGTAAATAGCCCCAAAAAATCTAACCCTCTGGCTGTATTCTCATATATAACGCGCCATTCATTGCAAGCATCAACAAAGGAGTCATTATGATTAGCCGTTTGATTGACCTTTTGCGTAGATGCACAGGTCAAAACATCTTACGGTCGCTCAGATCAGCCACTCGTAGCTCGGCTACCTACAGGTTTGCAGTTCGATTTTGCCTCGGATTTGTCTCGATTTTGGTTTTGACTATAGTTTTTGACAGTCATGCTTTTGCCACTTCTGAATCTGGCAATCAGCTTTCCAATCTCATGAATCAGTTTAAACTACCTAAAAGCTCCACAATCCAGTTACTGGAAACTGTGGGACTGTTTATGGGGGGCATAATTTTCTGTGTAGTTTTGGATCGCTGGTTTTCTAACCGTTCCGATCGCTCTAGCAATACTCCCTTAGCAGAGCAAGCACGGCGGCTCAAGCAACTCAAAATAGGATATCCAGAGGGGATGACAAATCTGGAAGTTCTCCGCGCTCAAGGCTTGCTTGAAACGCGTTTGCGACCTTATGGACTGAGTGTAACCTGGACAAGCTTTTTATCAGCCTCTTCTCTGATAGAAGCACTCAGCAACGGGACGATTGACTTCTGCGGTGGCGGCGGCACGGCCAGCATCTTCTCGCAAGCGGCGGATCATGTATTTGTGCGGGTGGCTAAGGAAAAATATACCGCTCCTAAAGGTCAAGCGATTCTAGTACCGGAACATTCGCCGATTCAGACGCTGGCCGATCTAAAGGGTAAAAAGATCGCTTTTGACAGAGGCTCAAGCGCCCATTATGTACTTGTGCGATCGCTGGCAAAAGTCGGCCTCGATTTTAGTGATATTGAGCCAGTTTATCTGACACAACCGGAAGCGCTACCCCGATTCCGCCGGGGTGAAATCGATGCTTGGGTGATTTGGGTTCCCTACACCGCTACTCTTGCCCGAAGCGCTTATCCAGGGCGATCGATTGCAGATTTAGAGAGCATATTTGGTGACAAAGCCTCTGTGGAAGTTCCGACCTATTACTACGCGATTCCAGAACTGGTACGCGACTATCCCGACCTGCTCAAGGTGATTTTAGAAGAGGTAAACGAAGCTGGAGCTTGGGCTAAGAGACAAGAATTAGAAGCCGTTCAACGAATGGCAGAACACCATGAAATCGATCCATCTATTGTCGAAACTTTACAGCAACGTAGTGCCGAACGCGCCATCATCCCGATTGACGACCAATCGCTTACTGCTCTACAGCATCAGGCAAATATATTTAGAGATTTAAATCTGATTCCTGAGCGGGTGAATGTGAAAGATGGAACCTATAGCTTGCAGACTAAGCAAAACTGGACTTATTAATCTGACACTGACAATTTATACAGCTTTGCCTAAAATAGTTACGTTTTTAAACGCAGAGGTACACAGCTATGGGGTTTAAATAGATAAAAACTGCTGTCATTAATAAAGCGATACCTACGGTAAGCTACGCTAACGCATGGTGGCGGATATGATCTTCAATAAAACTGGCGATGAAATGATAACTGTGGTCATAGCCTTCTTGGTAACGCAAGTTTAGCGGCTGGTTAACATCTGCACAAGCTTGCTCAAACACCTCTGGCAGTAATTGTTCAGCTAAAAATTTATCCGCAGTCCCTTGGTCAATGAGAATTGGACTGTGATATCCTACTTGCTTGACTAATTCACTAGCATCATAAGCACGCCAACTTTCTTGATTGCTACCAAGATAACCACTGAAAGCCTTTTCACCCCAAGGACAACGCATAGGTGCAGCGATCGGTGCAAAAGCTGATACTGATTTGTAGAGTTCTGGGTTTCTCAAAGCACAGACAAGCGCCCCATGTCCCCCCATCGAATGACCGAAAATGCCTTGTTTCTCCGGTTGCGTTGGGAAATTTGCGGTAATTAAAGCAGGTAATTCCTGGACTACATAACTATACATTTGGTAGTGTTGACGCCACGGTTCTTCTGTAGCATCAACATAAAAACCCGCACCCGTGCCAAAGTCCCAGTCATCATCCTCACCTGGAATGCCAGTATTACGCGGACTCGTATCTGGTGCAACCAATATCAAACCATACTCGGCGGCAAAGCGTTGCGCTCCTGCCTTTACCATAAAATTCTCTTCTGTGGAACTTAACCCAGAGAGGAAATAGAGAATCGGCACAGGTTTTTGAGTTGCTTGTGGTGGTTGATAGACAGCAAAGCGCATTTCACCGTTACAGGTTGAGGAGAAATGACTGTAAAAGCCGAGTTTGCCACCAAAGCTTTTATATTCGGAAATGAGGTTGAGGTTAGACATCGGTTATATTTTCAATCCTTGAGCGATCGCCAAAGAAAGATTATTTTACCGCGAACTACCTGTTAATTAGCACCCTATAGCGAGCGCACAATATGCCGCAGTTGCGATTGCTTTGATAAGCGAAACCAAATTGCGATCGTTGGTTGGCGATTCATTCCCTCTAGATTGGCTATGCCAACAGGATAACGAAACCAACACACAATTAAGCGGCTAGTAGGTTCATAAGCCAACAGCCATGTTTTTTCGTAGCGCACCAAATCACTAATCCAAGGTGGATCTAGGTTTTCCTCTTCAGCAATGGCGATAAAATTAGCAAAAGCGATCGCATCTTCCCTATGTTTTTTAATTCCTTTTGGTAAATGGGTTTGGGCATATCGCCAAAACAAGGCAGTAAAATTTTTACCCAACGCCCGCGCAGTGCGTGGAAGTAGTTCGCGTACTTCTCCCAACCGTTTCCACTTCAAAGAATTCGCAAAAATATTTACCTCTTGTGCTGAGAGTTGAGCTAACTTTTGTGCTTCATCGCAACTCAGCCCCAATTCTGCACCAACGGCTTCTGGATTAGCAAAGAAACGCTCTCTGAAATCGGTATTGGTGTATAGTTGGGCTAAAACTTGTTGGGTTTGTGCTAACCCCATGTGCCACAACTCCTGCTAATTTCCCGTGCTTTTTGCAGTTCTTTTGTCAATTCCGCAAAGGGTGGCAAGTTTTCATCCCGTTCTAGAATAATCCCTTTAACTGGAACACGGGCAACAACTTCCTCCATCAGTTGCCATACTTCCACTGGTGTTGATTGTGAATGGCTGTCAATTAATACACCATCATGCCAATGTCCACCAACAAAATGTAATTGTACGATGCGATCGCACGGTAATTGTTGCAAAAAGTCATGGACATCATAGCCGTAGTTCACAGCATTAGTGTGGAGATTTGTTATATCTAATAACAGTCCACAATCAGAACGTTCTACCACCTCGGCTAAAAACTGGGCTTCAGTCATTTCTGCACCTGGAAGCTTTACCATGTAAGTGATATTTTCCAGAATCAGTGGCACATCAACCCAGCGACGCACTTCGGCAATATTGCGACAAATTACTTCCACAGCTTCTTGAGTATAAGGTAGCGGCGACAAATGCCCGATATCAACTCCACCCGCTTTTGTAAAGCAGATATGCTCACTCCACCAAGGCGGGTTGAGTTGTTTAATTAGTGCTGCAAGTTTGCGTAAATAATCTGTATCCAAGCCTTCAGCACTGCCTAACGAAAGATTAATCGCGTGGGGAATTATCGGGAAATGAGCAGTAAGCAGTTCTAACTCCTGCTGTTTTTGCCAAGATGCATCTAAATAGTGTTCGGCAACAATTTCCAAAAAGTCAACCTGCTGACGGTTGAGAAAAATATCGCTTTTAAACGGTTCTCGGAAACCCAACCCCACGCCTAAACTAGGGAGATGAGACATTGCTCTTAACCTCCTCCACAACCACCGCAGCCACCACCGCAACCACCACCGCAGGAACTGCTGCTACATGAACTGCTACTACATGAGCTATCAGACGAGCTACTACTGCACGAGGAGCTACAGCCAGAACTGCTGCTGCACGAACCATCAGACGATCTGCTTCCCCTGCTTACTGTTCTAGAAAATATTGGCGGAAAAAACGCTTTGTAGTAAGAGTCGTATGAGGTTCTAGCCAGCGCCTCAACGCCAAATAGTGCTACCAGTAAGTTGTAGTCAAATACAGAAGGGATGTCGTACTTTGCCTTCTGCTGCAATCGGGTAAATGTTTCTTGAAGTTGTTGCAGATACATTTTTCCTCGATGACTGAGATGCGTATGTCTGCTGACAAACCACAGCAGAAAGATAATCGATAATACACCAATTGCGATTAAAAAACCTGCGTTATAGCGCCCCTTACCCAAGGCTATGAGCAGTTTATAGCCTCCCAAGCTGAAAATAATCATCGCCCCAATCAAGCCAACTTTGATATTCCATTCTTGCCACTGGGAAGCATACAACAGTTGCTCATTTTGTAGTTTTTCTTCATAGGCATTGCTATATGTCTGGATGCTCTGGGTTGCTAACCAAACAGATGTTTGAGCTGTGGTGGAGGAGGAAGAGAATTTATCAAATACCTCGCGCTCTATTGGC
This sequence comes from Nostoc sp., assembly GCF_036917095.1. Classification (GTDB taxonomy): domain Bacteria; phylum Cyanobacteriota; class Cyanobacteriia; order Cyanobacteriales; family Nostocaceae; genus Nostoc. The sequence continues at coordinate 65,349 of NZ_JBALFH010000014.1, read as the reverse complement.
TCTAGCTGAGATACATCAGGATGATTTGGTACTTGGCTAATGGATTGTTCGTTGACTTGCAAATAACCCCGAACAATCAAGTCAAATAACGCTACATTGGCGATTCCTGTTTCTTGAGAACGCAAATAAGCGATTTCATAAGGATCTGGTTCAGCAGGAATTAACGGTAGAGGCTGGTTTTTGCTTGGATCTTGCACTAACCGCCAGCAGACTACCAAAGTTATCACAATGACAGAGCAATAAAACAGCAAAAAGTCTGGCCCATACATATCTGCAATTGGATTATGCAGTAATGCATTCATTGCCTTTACTCCTTTTCGGGGAATTATTGAAAGTAAGAGAAATTAAATGACTCAATGTTTGCAGCGTTTTTTAGAACATTTGGCTTTCTCAGGTTTGTCATCTACTTTACCACAAGATTGTAGCACACACTAAAATTTCCACCTCGTCAGCGCCACGACTTAACTTTCTCAATCAACCCTGCGACTAGGTAACTTAGTCCCGCACCTTTTACAAAACCCAGCATCTACATCATGAAAAGCCAAACCACAACCCGAACAAACTGTTTCTATCTGATTAGCAGTTTTCACCACTCGCTTAATTAAATCCCCCACTTGCCAAGGAATCAACGCAATTCCTGTAAAAATCATCAGTACTGTTAGCAAGCGGCCTAATTCCGAAATTGGAATAACATCGCCAAATCCCACAGTTGTCATTGTGACAACAGAAAAATAAAAGGCATCCAAAAATGTACCGTAGTTTTTAGCATTAACCGGATGCTCGACTTGATAAATTAAGCCAGAATAAATAAAAACAATTGCAAATAATGTAAATAATATTCGCGTAAAAATCATCCCGTCTTCGGTACTGATAGTAGCGAATAAAAATTTTCTATCGATAAATCTAATTAATCGTAAAATCCGAAACCATCGCAGTAGGCGGATAAAGCTAATATCCACCATTCCTAGAAAAAATGGCAAAATCGCCATTAAGTCAATTATCGAATAAAAGCTAAAAATATACTTAATTTTATTTTCCGAACTCCAGAGACGGAGTAAATATTCCACCGCAAATATGATAACGATCGCAGTATCAGCTACATTCAACTCAAACCGCATATAATCAGGAATATTATATGTTTCTGCCACAAAAATTCCCGATGATATTAGCACCAAAGAAGCAAGCGTTAAATTAATTGCTTTACCTATTGGTGTTTCTAGGTCTTTTAAGTAAAATTCTGTTTCTTGTCTGCTCAGTAACATATTCGACCATTAATACATCTTAATTTCCAGTTATAGCATTAGAAATACGATATTATTAATCATTATCCTTATGTTAACCTCAGCTTATATGAACCCAGAAGATTTTATGCGTTTAGCATTGGCAGAAGCAAAAGAAGGTGATGCGCCTTACGGTGCCGCGATCGTTAAAGATAACGAAGTCATGGCAGTAGCTCATAATACTGTGAGGAGAGACAACGATCCATCAGCCCATGCGGAAATTAACGCCATTCGTAGTTTAACAGCTAAACTTAAAAACCCTTCTTTAGAAGGTTATAGCATATATACAACTGGCGAACCTTGCCCGATGTGTGCAACTGCTTGTGTTTGGAGCGGTTTATCAGAAATTGTATATGGTGCTTCAATTCAAGATTTAATCGCTGTAAATCAATCACAAATTAGTATATCTTGCGAAGAGGTAATCGCTAAGTCATTTAGGAATATTAAAGTCACAAAAAACGTTTTAAAAAATGAATGTCTAGAGTTGTTTAAATAAGCTATAAAAAATTTAATTTACCAGTAAATGTAAGGTATGCTACGGCTTCCGTAACGCACCGAAAACCCCAAAAGGTTGCCGGACTTTCAGCGTTAACATGCCCTACAGCTAATCTAGAGGTTAAAATTACGAATTATTTAACTTGGCTCATTCAAATAGGATAAATATGTATTTGCCCAAATGGCAGCTTGAGTGCGATCGCGCAAATTCAACCTGTTTAAAATATTTGTAACATGATTTTTCACAGTCCCCTCAGAAATGTAGAGTTTCTGAGCAATTTCTCGGTTACTAGCGCCTGTAGCAATTAACCGCAAAACCTCTTTTTCTCTTGGAGTGAGTTCACCTAAACTAGATGGTACAGCCGATGACTGGGTTGGTGTACCATTAGAAAACTGAGTTAACAGCTTTTTAACTATACCTGGGCCTAATTGAGTATATCCTTTATGAACGGCACGAATAGCAACAGCTAATTCTTCTGAAGGTGTATCTTTCAATAAATAACCCATTGCTCCATTTTGCAATGCTGCTGACACATATTCATCATCATCAAAAGTCGTCAGTACTAAAATCTTAGTTTTGGGAAAACGTTTTTGAATCTCCCGCGTGGCTGCAACTCCATCCATAATTGGCATTCTGATATCTAGTAATACTACATCTGGCTGAAATTCAGCAACCAAATTAATCGCCTGTTCGCCGTTTTCTGCTTCTCCCACTATCTCTAAATCTGGTTCTAGTTCCAATAAGGCTCTTAATCCTTGCCGAATTAAACCTTGGTCATCTACCAGCAACACTTTAATCATCATGTCAACCTTGTTAATGGAATATTAACTGTAATTTTGCAACCACAACCAAGAGCGCTATTAATATTAAACTCACCTCCAAGCGCTAAAGTGCGATCGCGCATACTATGAAGTCCAAAACCAGTAGTATTTTGCCCTAAATCAAAACCTTTACCATTATCCTGAACTATCAACCGTAAATTGCCTCTTGTCGTAGTGAGTTCCAATTTTACCTCTGTTGCATATGCATATTTAGATATATTAGTCAATGATTCTTGAGTAATGCGGTAAATAGCCGTATTGATTTCAGGTGACAGAGAATATTCAAGGTTAATTTGATAAATTGGTAAAATACCATTTGAGCGATAAAAATTTTCTAAAAGACTAGCGATCGCACCTTCTAAAGATTGCTCTTGTAAAGGATTAGAACGCATAGTAGAAACAGATTGACGGACATCTTTTAGCGCTTTTGAACCTAACTCCTTTGCTGTTGCTAGAAATGTTTCAGCCTTACCTGGGTTAGATTGCCAGAGTTTTAAAGCAGTTTCTAATTGCAGATTTAAAGCAGTCAGAGAGTGACCTAATGAATCATGAATCTCACGAGCAATGCGGTTACGTTCTTCTAAGGTAGCTTGATTTTCAATTCGCATGACATATTGACCGAGTTTTTCGTTAGCGATCGCTAGCTTTTCTCGACTGTGCCGTTCAGATAATACTGCATTCATCATTAACAACACAAAAACTAAGCTTAAGCCAAATACCAGCGACGAATTCAAAATCAGAAATCGATATCGTTCTTGTGCTTGTGGTGATGCTTGAAAATTGAATAACTGGTATTTGAGTTGTGTAGTAACTAGAAACAATGTAAAGGATAGAGTTGTAACGAATAAACGCCCAGGTAACTGAAAAATTAGACAACTACGAGTAACTAGAATTATGTACAGAAAGGGAAAAAGCCGAGCAAATCTCTCACCGAAAAGTCCAGTTATTAAAATCAATAAAATTTCAATAATTGTGTATATTACTTTATTTGCATTATTTTTAGCAGGTAATTTTAAGCCCATTAACGCAAAAATAATCAGACTATAAATTGACAGTTCTGGCAATATGCTACAAACTGACAAGTCTGGAAATACGCCACAAATTGATAGTTCTGGAAACTTAGGACGAAATCTCGCTAACGGAGGTGGTATAACTGCTGTCAATGCAGTAATTGCTAGTAGTGTCCACTCTAGATAAAGCAGAGACGGAAAAGGATGTTTCTTAATTTGAATTGGACGACTCATCAGTCGTTTCGCTCCAGTTATGAATGAGTTAATAGTTAGAAGTTGGGAGTTAGGAGTTACGAATATTTGAGCAGAGGCTTCCGCCGCTTAAACTGTTCGCTGAGTGAAGAAGTAAGAATCAGCCCAAAGTACAAAAACTTAGGCAATAAGCTAAATCAGGATTTATAAATTAATCATAATCAAAATTTTCATTATGCATAACAGATGCGATTAATTACCTCTCTACTCCTAACTATTTATTGTCAATCATGTTTGTCAAAATTCAATCATGACTAAAGTCATGGGTAGAACCATGACTTTCTCCTCATGTAACTATTAAAGATAAGTTCTTATGATGGTGACATCCAACCAGGAAAAACCACCAGACAAGTCATGAAACTCAAAGCATTATCACTAGTCGCTGGAGCGATCGCCTTAACTTTAACTGCAACCTCCTTTGCTGTTGACGCTCAAACAGCCTCTCCTTCACCCGTGCTACTTGCACAAACTCCACAAAAAGAAAGAGGCCCTTGGAAAGAGTTGGGTCTAACAGATGCCCAAAAAACTCAAATTCAAGCAATTCGCCGGGATAGCCGCACCAAAATGGAAGCAGTTTTCACCCCAGAACAAAAGGCAAAATTAGAGGCGGCAAAACAAGCACGTCGGGCTGAGTGGCAAGCGCGTAAGGCTCAGGGGCAAACAGGTCAAGGTCAACGGCAACCAGGACAGCATCGTGGTGGTCGAAAAGATGGTTTTGCTGACTTAAATCTGAGCGAAGCACAAAAAACCCAAATCCGACAAATCAAGGAGTCTGAAAAACAACAGATTCAAGCAGTCTTTACCCCCGAACAGCGCCAAAAACTAGAGCAATTCCGTCAAAATGCTCCTTCACGCCGTCAACAAGGCAATCCTCAATAATCATCTTTCAAAAAATAGTAAATAATTCTGGGATGGGCAGTGTTGCCCATCTCATCCCAAGATATGGCAACCAGAATTACTATGGTACTCACCCTTGACTGATGTCCAGGCATTGTTTTCCATAATCAAAAATTAATAGACTTCTTGCAGAAGATGCGGAAAGGGGCAAAACTTTATCCCCTTTCCCTTTCCCTATTTATTGCCATGCCCCTCATGAGTGCTGAGTTGAGAATCTCATTTCTTTACTCAGTATGAGCTAAACCATAGCTATCCGCTAACGACAGTATTTTGCCCAATGCCCAATTTAGTAGACTTTCAAGCTAGTTTGGGTTATGAGTTAATTTAAAACTCCTAGCTTGATTAAGATGTCCAAAGAATTCGCAATTGGTAGTAAAGTCCGTGTTGTGGCACTACCAGCCTATGTCAAAACTGCTGAACCTATGCCGATGCTGCGCCCCCCCGATGTGATTCAGATTGGCGAAGAGGGTATAGTCATTGACCGCAGACCCGGTGGATATTGGGGCATTCGCTTTACTAGGGGAGCCTTTCTCCTAGATAGTCAATACATCGAAAGCACAGATACCCCTCCCGAATCTGACTTAGAGTGAGACTTCTCGCAACCAAGAATTGTAAACTTGTGTAAAGTTGTGATTTTGGTTTGCACCATGATTTCCCGCCGCACTTTTTTAAGCATATTATTTGCCAGCTGTATTTCTGTCATCAGCTGGCTGAATTTTACCCCTGCTGCTAATGCTCTTGGTGGTAAACTTCCTGCAATTAATCAACCCGCACCAGAGTTTACTTTGCCAACCAATACAGGCGATGGCAAAATTTCCCTCTCTAGCTTGCGTGGTAAGTGGCTAGTCCTCTACTTTTATCCTAAAGACTTCACCTCTGGTTGTACTATAGAAGCTCGTCGTTTTCAGCAAGACTTACCTCAATACCTCGAAAAAGACGCCCAGATTATTGGCGTTAGCGCTGATGACATTGATTCCCACGCTAAATTTTGTGATTCAGAGGGACTAAAATTCCCCCTGTTGGCTGACACTGATGGTTCAGTGAGTAAAGCTTACGGTTCGTGGCTCGGCTCCTTATCTATGCGCCACAGTTTTATCATCGATCCTCAGGGCGTCTTGCGCGAAACTTTTGTCAAAGTCAACCCAAACATTCATAGTTCAGAAGTGCTGGCACGATTAGAAAAATTACAGTCCGCAACTTCTTAGACCTCAATTAACAGACTTTATAACGTTTGCTAATAAGAATGAAGTACAGCTTAACCTCACCCCGATAAAGCTGTGCTTTATCTCCCCTCTCTTTACTAAAGAGATGGGTTAGGGCAGGGCTATTTCATTCTCATCTAGCCCACCTCAGAATAAATTCTGAGGCTAATAGCACTCATTCGTCTAAAGACGACTAGAAAGGCTTTTAGTCCACTAAAGTGGACTTGGGCTATTAGCCCGGAACTTTAGTTCTGGGCGGTTTATGTATAGAACGAAATAGCCCTGGGGGTTAGGGTTAGATTTTGATATGTACTTTATGCACCTGACAATCGGTATATCTGCATTCTTTTTTAAGGTACAATAAACCCATATTTTCTGAGTACGGTCTTGGCTTGACTGCCAGATATAAACTGGACAAATTCTTTGGCAGCAGAAGGATTTTTACTGCTTTTAATTATTGCTACTGGATAGACAATTGGTGAGTGAAACTTCTCGTCAGCAGTGACTACAACTTTTACCTTGTTGGAGATTTTGGCATCAGTCGCATAAACTAAACCCGCTTGGGCATTACCACTTTCTACCGCTGCCAAAACTTGACGCACATTGTTAGCAAATACCAATTTTGATTTCAGGCGATCGTAAAGTTTCAAATTCTTTAAGACTTCCTCTCCATATTGCCCTGCGGGTACACTCCTGGGTTCACCGATCGCAATTTTCTTAATCTTGCTATCTGTTAAATTGTAGAAGCTACTAATGCCAACAACATCCTGAGCCACAATCAAGACTAGACTGTTATTTGCTAGGTTAGTACGGCTACCTGGTAGCAAGAGTCCTTTTTGTTCTAAGGCATCCACTTGCTTTTTGCCAGCAGAAATAAAGATATCCGCTGGCGCACCTTGCTCAATCTGTTGCTGCAAAGCACCAGAAGCCCCAAAGTTATAATTAATGTTGATATTTGATTTACTTTGTTGGTACAGTGGCTTAATTTCTTCCAGCGCATCTTTTAAGCTGGCAGCTGCGGACACGAGTATGCTGGTGTTCGACTGTGCTATTACAGGAGAAGGAGTAACTAAGCGTAAACCAATTGCTAGCAGCAAGCCAGCAAGTACTATACCAAGAAAGCCAAAAATTTGTCTTCTTTTCATAGAAAAGGCGGTTGAAAGGTTGCTTCCATAAAATTGAGCTAGGTAAAATAATACCAAAAATACCAACTTTTAACCAACTATATAGGTAAAAATTTATGGTAGGTTCAACCGCTTGCGGGCACCAAATCGAAACAAGTTATCTGGCAATATTGCTTTCAAGCGAGGCAACCATTGTGCCTCATTACCAACACGATATCGTAATCGTGGGGAACGGCTACGAGCAGCAAAGACAATTGTCTGTGCAACTTTTTTAGGATCGTCGCCCTGTGCAATTGCTTGACTGACAGTTGAGCGAATCACATCACGTACATTGTCGTAATCAGCATAATTGAAGGTGGGTGGTAACATGGCATGGTTGAAGTTAGTCTTAAAGTAACCAGGCTCAATTAAAGACACTTTAATATTGAACGGGTCTAGTTCCACGCTCAGTGCTTCGCTATAACCTTCGAGCGCAAACTTACTTGCACTGTAAAAACCTTGACCTGGTGCGCCAATCAATCCCGCTACTGAACTGATATTGATAATATGCCCACTACGCTGCTGTCTCATAACTGGTAAAACGGCGTTGGTGAGGCGGACAACACCCCAAAAGTTGGTTTCAAAGATTTCCTTAGCTTGTTCTAAAGAAGTTTCTTCCAGCATACTGGCATGAATTTGTCCAGCATTATTAATCAGTAAATCAATGCGATTAGTCCGTGTGAGCAACTGTTGGATACATGATTGCACTGAGTAATCAGAGGTAACATCAAGCGTCAACATTTCCACATCAACTGATGCTGGATGTTCCTTGCGACTGGTACCGAAGACCCAGTAACCAACAGCAGCAAGCTTTTTAGCAGTTAACTGCCCAAATCCAGATGATGCTCCTGTAACTAGCACGACCTTTTTATTAGTCATCTGTTTTCCTTTTTAAAATATAAATACGATTTCATATAACTTTTTATAGCTCAAGAAAGAAAAGCTTTTTGTATCAATTTTGCTGTTCTGCACTTAAGCTAGTGCAGAACAGCAAAGTTATAGCTTGCGTAACTTTTAAAACATCCCCTAAAGTTTACTATTAACGCTGCCAATCATACATTAATCGTCCATGACGATCGCGCACAAGTTCCCATTCTCCATGACGATATCGTTGTCCGTGATAACGTATAGAGCGATAGCGTCGTTTATAATAATGTCCTCGATTCCGCTGGCGTTGATAATAATATTTTCCAGTCCGTTGCCGTCTATGATAACGTCGTCGATTCCGTCGATGAGCTAACAAAAGCTCATCACTTTGCTCTCCAACTAATTTTGTCTGTGCATCAAGACTCTGTTGATTGAGAACATTATTTAGAGTATTATCCTTAGCTTCAACCAAAGCAGGTGGATAAATGAAGGTTAATAGCAAGAACACAATTGAGGATAGCTTTTGGAAACGGTTCACGTCTTTGCTTTTCCTAGACTATTGGTAATAATTTTATTTAATAATTAAATTGAGTAACTATATAGTTCAGAATTCACAACCTTGAAGGGAGCAAAAGTAATGAAAGTACTTATATTAAATGTGAAGATGCTTAATGACGACGAGTAACCAGATGATGTACATCTATTATGAGGCAAATAGTCACAACAGCCTTCATAAATTTTTAGCGTTACCATTACAATCTCTGAATTTCCTAGCTTGGCATTCTATTGAGAGTAACAGCACATATCTCAATCCCAACAATCAAACCGTAACTTTGGGAATGACTGCTCATCTGCCCCCATGAACTGAAGGTAAACAGCCACTCAAGGGGTGCTGTAGAGAAATAAGTAGCTAAGATGCTTATTGGCTGGAGTTTAGACTAGGCAGTAAGAAATGACCCAGCAGTGCTGAGTTTAGAAAACATAACCTTCAAGAATGAAGATGTACAAAGCAAACATTTACATAAGTTAGTGGACAGTTGGCTCCTCGCATCAAAAAAGGGTATTCAGCAGTTTTCTTGGGAAATCTGAAGCAGCAAGGGTATCAAGTTTATTTATGGAAACTGACATTTTTTGATGGCGGTGATGATGTCTTAGCTAGACTTAGCCTTAAAGATGGAAAAATAGGTGGATTTTGGCTGAATTAGGGGATTTATACTTTGTGGGTGCTTCGGCGATCGCACTCTGACAAAAGAATAGCGCCCACCTAAATACAGGCAGGCGCTATTCAAATAATTTAAGTTCAGGGAGAAAATATAGCGCAATGAGTTCCCTGTTTTTACTATTAATTAATTCCAATTTAATTGATTACACAGCACTGCGACGATTTAGCAAGTTCCACAAGAAAACAGCGACAATTGCGCCAAGAACCGCTACTGCAATCCCAGGAATGCTGAGTGTGGGGGCGGCCAATGTCAAGGTTCCTGTACTGAAGAATACACCCAAACTACCACCAACAAAAGCACCGATAATTCCTAATAAGATTGTTCCGAGAATTCCGCCGCCTTGATGACCGGGGTAGATAGCCTTTGCAATAGCACCAGCAATTAGACCTAAAACAATCCAAGCAAGAATATTCATTGTTTTAATTTGATAAACGTTTTTTACTTACAAATCAACAATAGCAATCCAAACATTGGCATTCAATCTCCCAACAGAACCAATTATTAATAGCCTTGAGGATGAATGCTATTACTTCTCTTGATATACCCCATGATTGAGATGGATAATAAATAAAAAAGCTCCTAGTAGGTCTAAAACTAGGAGCTTCGTTTATTCATTGCTTGATAATTGCAGTATATGCATTTTTAATGATTTCTCTCATCTACTTAAGGAATTAAGCTAAGGTTTGAAAGCCGAATATTAATTTGATAAGGTGAAGAAATAAATGGCTTGTAGGTGCGGCCAATGTAAAAGAAGTCATCAATTGCTGGCTTGCTCCCATTCGCCACCCTTACAAGTACCTTGGCACTGGTAACAATTATTTTCTATCCATCAAAAACTTTGTCACAAACATCAAGCGACGGGCACAACACAGTTTCCCAGGCAGGTTGCCTATCTGGGTATCCTGATGGCACATATCGAGGTTCGCGCCCAGTTACGCGCTATGAAGAAAGCTGCTGGCTTGAATACGTGCCTAGAGAGGCTAAATCAACTTATTCCTGTTATATCTATCTTTTGCGCTAGTCAGCCAGTCGGTACTTTTGCTCTGTCTTACCCAAGATTGCATAAAAATCAAATTTCAAACGTAAGTTTATTTAGGAAGGTTCACTACCCCTAATTAGATAACTTTTGTAAGAACATGGAGCTAAACAGTATGGAACAGAAAGAAATTTCTTATTCAAAGGAAATGTTGACAACATCACAACCTGTGGTGTTTATATCTCAACCCAAAGTAAAGGTTGCTCTCACAGCTTTGAGCCTTGTAGCTACTGGTTTTGCTGCAAGCATTCCTAATGCTGGGATTGCAACAGCAACTCAGAATTCAGCACAACCCGTAGTCTTCACATCTCAACCTACATCATCTGAGTTTGTCGCCGGAGACAAACTGCAACAGTATGAAGCTCGTCTAAGTAAAGATATTGGTATGGATAAATTGAGCTTGAGAAAAAGCGGAGGCTGTGATAGTGGTACAAGTTCTGGGCAAGGAGCATCCGATTGTGATGATTAGAAATTTTGATATTTAATTACGTACTTTGATTCAAACATTTGAGAGCGAAAAATTTTCTTTATAATCGCTGATTAACAAAAATACGCCCGAATAATATTAGGGTGTAATCATTTGAAACCTTCGGGTATTTCAGCAATCTTTTTTCTGAGGAAATTATTGGCTCTGACTTGCTCTGGAATCATTGTACCAATAAATATCATACTCTAATCTCGCCCATAGCCTGAGATTTTCTAACAGCAATAGGGGAGTTTGGCACAAGCTCCCCCAGCAAAATTTACATGACTAAACATACAAATTAACTACTAAATATAGATTTTCTATCACAATGCAAAAACATATAGCAATTATCACATTTGAGCATGATATGCATGGACTTGCTATCAAGAAGGCATTGGAGAGCCGTGATGATGTCACTTGCTACATGATTGAAGCTGACAAACTCTGCGATAGTGCTGGACTTAACTGGTCAAATATAAATAATTTGGAAAAAAGATCCACAATACCGAGTAAAGATTTAGGACTGCAAGAAGTTAGCAATCTAGACGTTATCTGGTGGAGACGAACCAACTTTCCTCAACAAATGCCGCCTCACATTACAGATTCGATTTATATAGATGTAATTAATAATGACTGTAGTACAACATTATTAGGAATACTATTTAACGAATTTTCAGGGAGTTGGGTGAACGATCCAACTAAAATTCTTTTAGCTGATAACAAACTAATTCAACTACGAGCCGCCCAAAGTGCAGGTTTCCAAATCCCGCAAACTCTTGTAAGCCAAAACCCAACACAGATAAAACAGTTTTGTGAAAAACTAGAAAATAATGTCATAGTCAAACCTGTGAAAGGAACTCGCCAAGTTTCTTTATTTACAAAAATGCTGACGGAAGAACATTTGGCGTCGGATGCTTCACTGCGTCTATGTCCAGCAATATATCAGGAATATATACCTGGGCATCAGCATGTGAGAGCGCACTGTTTTGGAGATAATATTTATGCAGTGTTAATCGAGTCAGAGGAATTGGACTGGCGGCAGAATCTCGATATTCCGTTTAGCTTTTTCGATCTAGAAGAGAGTGTGAAAATATGCCTTCGGAAAGTGCTTAAAACATTGGGATTAAAAATGGGCATTGTTGATTTAAAGCTAACTGAAGGAAAAAATCCAGTGTGGCTTGAAATTAACCAACAAGGACAATTCCTCTTTTGTGAAGGTCTTAGTGGTTTAGATTTAACCTCAGCGTTTGTAGAATTTCTGTATCAAGAAGCAAAGCAAGTATCTAGAGGTTAAAATAACCGTTAGCTGCGTCCATCAAAAGGTAAGGTTGTCGGCGGCTGTAACCAAAGCGATCGCGGCAATATTCTTCAAAAGTGCGATGAGTGGAATCGTATAGTCGGCGGTTCCGTAATTCCATCAAAGCTTTTCCTGCCTCAAAAAACGCCCGTTCCACCTTCCGTAGGTGCTGGCGGTAGGCGTAGCCATGCCGTCAGGCTTATGCCCCCTTGGGAGTGCGCTTCGTATCTAGTTTATGGCATTCCGTACTCGTTTTTTCAATGACAATGAATTACTTGTATAAAAAAGACAAGGGATTGCTCATGTTTTCAGCAAAACCAAGAATACCGCGATCGCGATGTTCGTAAATTAATTTTCCTTGAGAATCAAATAGAAAAGTTCCTCCCCGTTGCGTCAAATAAGATGAATCTGGGACATAAATATTCCAGTTGCTCAAAACTTCGGTCATGTTTCGCAGGCGCAGGGTTGCTAGTTCAAAAGGACGCTGAAAGCCTTTTCCTCCAGCAGCTTTGAAAAACGAACCTTTTATTGGTGGTAAAGGTGTATCCCTGACAACTTCCTCATCAGTAATTAACTGAGGAGCATTATAATCACCTTTATAACCCCGAAAAACTTCCTTGAGAGTTCCAGGACTACCAATCCCAGCACACATTAGCATTAAATTCAGCCAAGCTTTTTGTGATGTTGATAGCATGGGAAATTGTATAGATAAACCACGATAAAGCCCTAAAAAAGCGTGAATTTCAGCTATCGGATCTACAAACAACCATTCTTGAGGAAATCCCGTATATTCACAAAACTTGACACCAGAATTGCGGTTTCCAATTCCAATAGCGCGAATTGTGATTCCTCTTGCTTCAATCTCTTCTTTTTCTCTTCGCAGCCACCAAGCGTATTCTAAATTATCAAAATCTCCCAACTGCGACCAAAGAAGTACGAGCAACTTTGAAGTATTCGAGCAACCATCTAAAACGGGTTTAATCTCTCCATCACTAACTCGCAAACGTTGAGTTTGACTCAAAATCGAGTAAATATCTGGACAATTGGAGCGTGTTTGAGTATTCATGTAGTTGAGGCAACAGTCTTCAGATAAGATTTGAGATTGATTCGCGCAATAACCCTGACATATCTAATACTCGTCCTGACCAAGCGCTAGATTGCTCTTCTATATTTCTGCGTTCGCTATCATCAAACTAAATACTATCGAATGGCTTGAAAAAGTGCTAAGTAATAAATACTAGATGCTAGTGCCTACTATCTATTTCGTGTGCCAATTTGGTAGAGAACTAAGGCATTTTCACGTAAAATTGCGACAGTGATCGCTTCTGCTTCAGCCACAGTAATATCAGAATCTGCAATTGCTTGCTCTAGCACTTCCCCTAAAAGCTGGCGACCCCACTTTGCCCCCAAGTAGTACAATTCTGGAATTGAGTGGGCATCAGAAGAATACATTAATTTAGTCGTGGGAGTTAATTCTAACAGCTGCCTGATTACTTCCCGCATCCCGGATACACTCAAAAAAGGTACTGCCAAACCGAAATCTAAATAAACTTGGGGATATACAGAAGCCAAATAACCAGCCTGCTGCATGTAAGGATAGGAAGCGTGTAGTAATACTAATGGTACATGGCGGAACTGGGGTAACTCTAGTAAATATCGCAGATTTAAGGGATTAGCCAATCGTAAATCCAAATCAGGATCGCCATAGCCAGTATGTAATTGCACTGGTAGACGATATTTCGCCGCGACTAATAACGCCTGTTGTAACAGAAAATCAATCAGGAATTTATCAGTCAGTCGTAGAGGTTGATTTTGCTGTTGTTTGAGTAGGGCAAACTGAGCCGCAGCTACCTCTTCGGCTACAGGTTGAATATCCAAGCCACTCCGGTAACAAGCAATACTTTTAAAAGCCACCACCCCAAACGGTGGTGGATCTAGTTCGCGGTTGAATCTTGTTAGAAAAGTTGCAAAATCTTCTGATTGCGGAATTAGCTGTTCTGCTAATAGTTCTAACCTCAGAATTCTTCGCACAGGAATAAACCTTTCATGCCACGATATAGGAAGAATCGTTTCTGCTTGCAAACCATCATCTAAGTAAATTGCTTCTAGGTTAGCAGCCCGAAAATAAATCTGCGTCAGTTCTTCTAACCCTAGACTTTCCCGCCGTGCCAAAATTGCTGCTTCTTCAGCTTCGCAGTTTAATAAAGCTGCAATTTCGCGCAAGCTACGCCGATAAAAGAACGTATGACGGGCATGGTAGTTAATGATTTCTGGATCGGAACCTTCAGTGAAAGCACTCGCGTAAGGGTACTGGGCAAAAACTTCTGCTCTTAAGACGTTGTGGGCGTGTTGGTCAATTAAAGGAATGTCAGCTAGATTCATTAGTAGGTAATCAAATTGCTAGTATTTCTCTAATAAAGTTTTCACTTCTGCCGTTAATTCCCAATCTTTCATTGCAAGCCATTCTGCTTGACGCACTGCTAAAAAAGCTTTCGCTAACTGGGGATTTAATGCTGTTAATAGGATATCGTCTTGCTGAAGGTGAGCGATCGCTTGCCCCAAATTATCTGGTAATCGGTCTATTTGATTCGCGTTGCGTTCTTCAATTGATAAATATCCAGGGTCTTGATTCACCGGGTTTCCAGGTGTTAGACTGCGTTGTACACCATCAAGTCCGGCGGCAATCACTGCTCCCATTGCTAAGTAAGGATTAGCTGAGGCATCCACAGTTTTCAATTCCAAGTTGCTCGGACAGCCCAAACCAGGATCGCTGGGGACTCTCACGGCTGCCTCCCGATTATCTAATCCCCAACAGCGAAAAGCACCACTCCAACTATGAGGAAGAATGCGGCGGTAAGAATTAGTAGTTGGGGTAGTTAGTGCCATCATTGCCGGAAGATGGTGCAGAATGCCACCAATAAATTGTAATGCCACCTCAGAAAGACCACACATTCCTTGTGGGTCGGGTAGCAGGTTTTTCTCACCATGCCAAAGGCTCAGATGGATATGACAACCACTACCCGCTGCATCCGGGAAGATTTTGGGTAAGAATGAAGCGGTCAGGTTGTGCTTGTAGGCGATCGCTCTGACGGTTTCTCGAAAAGCAATCTGCCAATCTGCTGCTTGCAAAGCATCGGTATAGCGGATGGAAATTTCCTGCTGACCGGGGCCAGATTCTGGATAATATTGTTCTACAGGTATGTCTTGAGCAATCAGTGCATCTGCGATCGCATCAATTACTTCTCGGTTGAGATCCATTGCCTGAGTTGAGGCAAAAACTGTGGAGTCCCCTGGAATAATTCCTTCAGGTGTTTGCCGAAGTAAGTAAAACTCATTTTCAAATGCTGCCCGCACTTCCCAGCCATTAGATTCGGCTGCCGCAATCATCCGCCTCAAGAAATTTCGCGGGCATAATGACCAAGCAGAACCATCTAAGACCATATTGCCCATAACACGAGCATGACCAGGTGCATAAGGTAAAGGCTTTAGGCTAGACCAATCTGGTATTAGGCGAATTTCACCTACTGGCCCTAAATCAGTTTCTGGCACCACTGCATCATACATCACAGGAACTCCTTGCTGCCCTACAGAAATTCCCACCCCATGCTCAAAGTAGTGAGCTAGCATCCCAACATGTACGGCTTTGCCACGGATAATATTAGCATTATCGCACCAAAGAACTCGCACGAATTTGACATTAGTTTCTTTTAAATATTTACGTATTTTTTTGAAGTTATTTTTTTCAACCATTGCTAGTTATTTTGTACATGTTATTGGTTAGATGCGGTGGGGAAAATCAGTAATTGCGTTAGCGCAGCGTCTCGTAGAGAGGAACGAGCGTCATTCAGAAAAAGCTGCAAGTTGCTTTTATTTATTTGGCTGTTTGCAAACGCCCTTTTCTACCTTGTGTCACCTTTGCTTCTGTGGCAAGTCAACTTTCACGAGTAGATATAATTCTTCAATTTCTCTTTTTTCCTTCTTCCTTTGTGGACTTCGCGTCTTCTCGGCGAGAGGCTGCGCCAACGCGAACGCAGTTCGTTCCTTTACCCTTCAAACTTTGGTTGCCAGACTACTGGTACTTCACTTATTCATTTTGTAATCTAAACTACTATTTTTCTATCTTTCAGTCACAACTAAGTAGTAAACTCGAACTGATTTGCAGTGCCATCATCGAAAAAGCTCTGTTCGCCAACACCTATTAGTTCCACAATGGTTTCACGCGTTGCAGGTAAAAACTCACCTTCTCTTGCTCCAATCTCAACAATGGTTCGTTGCCCTTTTGAATAAACATGGTAAGTTGTTGTGCAAAAAGCTCCGGTTTTGTACTCAAAAGTATGACCGTCATCTTCATAAAGGGTAAACTCGCCTATACCCTTCGAGATCCGAAGCCTCATCTGGTCTATGGGACGTTCATCTACATATTGCATTACTGGTGCCATCGGAATAATCGAGCCAGCACGCACATATAATGGCATTCGTTCAAGTGGGGCATGTGCCAGGATGTGAGTTGGCCCTGTAAAAGCCTCGCCACTCCACCAGTCGTACCAGCAACCTTCAGGCAAGTACACGACACGGTGTTCAATACCAGGACGGTAAATTGGTGCTGCTAGTAATGATGAGCCAAGCATTACCTGGTCAGCAAGAGTAAAGGTAATTGGGTCATTGGGAAAATGATATAGCAGGGGGCGAAGAATTGGTGAGCCAGTGGTTGCAGCTTCCCAGAAAAGGGTGTAAACATAAGGCAATAATCGATAGCGGAGTTCGATGTACTCGCGGCAAATTTTTTCGACGCGATCGCCAAATACCCAAGGCTCATGTTGTGCTGTAGTTAATGCTGAGTGTCCCCGCATTAAGGGGTAAAGCATTCCTACTTGCATCCAACGAGCAAATAATTCAGCTGTAGCGTTCCCCGCAAACCCCCCAATATCAGCACCCACAAAGGCAATGCCCGATAGACCCAGGTTGCAAAGCATCGGTATGGACATTTCCAGGTGTTCCCACATGGATTGATTGTCTCCTGTCCATACTGCTGACCAACGCTGAATGCCAGCGTATCCAGCGCGTGTCAACACAAAGGAGCGTTCTGTTGGACGAGATATTGTAGCTCCCTGATAAGATGCTTGTGCCATCATTAGCCCATACAGGTTATGAGTTTCAGCGTGGGTAGTTCTCTCGTCGCTTGGCCCCTGCGGTGCATCGAGGGGAAACGAAATCTTATTACCAGGGTCGCCGAATGGGCGATCGTCAAGTGCGGGTTCATTCATGTCGTTCCAGATGCCGGCAACACCCATGTCGGTGAGGCTGTTCTGTAAACTTCCCCACCAATCTCTAACTTCAGGGCGCAGGTAATCAGCAAATACGGCTTTGTCGGGCCAAACATAGCCGTGAAATAGCTGACCATTAGTTTTTCGGATAAAATAGTCGTTGTTTAATCCCTCGTCAAATACTTTGTAATTTGCTTCTGGCTCGTACTTGACCCCCGGATCGACAATCGTCGCTACTTTAAAGCCATCTTGCTTGAGATTTTGGATTAATTCTTGAGGATTAGTAAATCGCTTCGGACTCCAGGTAAAAACCCGGTAGCCATTCATATAATCAATATCTAAATGGATAACATCACAGGGAATGCAGCGCTGACGAAATTCACGCGCCAGTTTGCGTACTATATCTTGTGACTCGTAACTCCAACGACACTGGTGGTAACCTAATGACCATCGGGGTGGCAAGGGCATCCTTCCGGTTAGCTGGGTGTAAGTCTCGATAATTTTTGCAGGTTCAGGCCCATAAATTATGTAGTAATCCAGTTCACTCCCCTGAGTTTCCATCCGCCAGACTCCAGGCTGCTGTGCGCCCAGATCGAAGCGGCTCCAAAAGGTAGTATTGAAAAAAAGCCCGTACCCCAATCCAGGACGCAACGCCATAAAAAAGGGAATCGCCTGATACATACTCTCTGTCATGATCCCGTAATCGAGCGCATCAGATGTCCAGTTGGTTTTCACTTTTGAGCGCTGATCGAGCAAGCCAGTGGGTTCACCAAAACCATAGAAATGTTCGTCAGCCTCAATCCGTTTCCACCCAGCGATCGCACCAGTCCGCCATCCCATCCCTAAGTCTGCATCTTGAGCAAAGGGCTGTCCTGCTGAGTCGAAGCACTGGATACGGCAGGGATTGCGGGACACGACAATGCACAATTGCTCAGTTGTAATTTCTATAGCCTCTGCTTTTTCTTGCACCTCAAACGGCACAGCAGCCCATTCTTCATCCGCTTGTGCCACTGCCCACGATCGCCTGGGTAAAAATTCACCTGTTGGTGTCATCCGTACCCGAATTAAGTTTGGTGCTATGACACTAATGGTCAGACAGGGATCGCCGCACTTGAAGAGAATATGCCGCCCATTCTGTTGTATTGCTTGTACTGCACCAAGAGTTGACCAAGGCGCTTCGGTTGTGTGCAGTTGTCCAAAGTATTGCGGCATATCTCTGATTAAAAAACAGTTACTTTTCCCAATTGAGATTCACATAAACTACTGGTAAAAAGCTTGTATCTTTAGGCATAGCACAGATTGAACTTTAAAATGCGATAAACACTGTTACAGAAAACATCGTTTTTGGGTTAACACTTGTATAATATTTGCACCCATTATTCATGCTTGCTACGTCCAGCGACAGTATGCGGTTACTCTCCTCGCCAGCGATTAGATTTAGTAGTCAATATCCTTACCGTTTATCAAAGTCAGGCTAAGTGCCCAGTACTTCACTGATTTGCTCTGCCAGTTTCAATGGACGGAAAGGCTTGGCAAAAATAGCAGCAACATCCAAATGAGTAAAACTCTCTCGATCCGATTGCTGAAATTTGGCTGTTAATAAAATTACTGGAATTTTTTTAGTGGCGGGGTTAGCTTTCAGTTGTTGCAGAGTTGCACGCCCATCCATATCAGGCATCATCATATCTAGTAAGATGACATCTAGTTTATGGTTAACAGCTACGTTTAAGGCTTCTTGACCAGAACTAGCTGTCAAAACATTCCAACCAGCACCCATTTCTAATCCCAACTTGGCGATCGCCCGCACATCTTCTTCATCATCAACAATCAAGATATTTTTGCTCATAATGACACTCTTGCACAATGTACGTGCTGATTTGCTCGATCGCTCTTGAGATATTTTAAAGCTAAATCGGGGAAAAGCAGGGGAGAATTAAGCAGTTAGAAGCTATTTATTAGAAAGCTGCCAAAGGTAACAGTACATAAAACGTGCTACCTTCACCCAAAATGCTCTCAACCCAGATTTTACCGTCATGTTGCTGGACAATATTTCGGCAAATAGGCAATCCTAAACCTGTTCCTCCTTTGTTGCGGGAGTCTGATGCATCTACCTGCTGAAAGCGCTCGAAGATTATTTGTAATTTATCTTTAGGAATTCCTCGCCCTTCATCTCGAATACTAATCAGCAGGAAACTGGGTAATGGAGTGCCTTGTGTTGAAGCATGGTCATTTTCTCCCAATTCAACATCCTTGTGTTCTGCGAGTGTGGCACTTATCCACACGGAATCACCTGGTTCAGAAAACTTGATAGCGTTACTTATTAAGTTGGTCAGAGTTTGTAGTATGCGATCGGGGTCTGCCCAAAGTTCAATTGCTAGAGGGCGGACAATCAGTTTAACTTGCAATTTATCTGCCATTGCCTGCATTGTTTCTGTTGCCATAATCAGCAGGTCAGCAGCGTTGCACTTCACCTGCTGCATGAAAATTTTGACTGATTTCATCCGCTCTAAATCGAGAATATCATTTATCAATCGGATCAGCCGTTCAGTATTAGTAGTAGCAATGCTCAGAACTTTTTGTCCCTGTTCAGTTAGAGTTCCTAATTGTCCTGCACCCAACAAATCTAACGCTCCCATTGTAGAGGTTAAAGGTGTACGTAATTCGTGACTAACTAGAGAGATAAACTCATTTTCCAAGCGTTTACGTTCGGTGATGTCGTTGGCAATCAATAAAGCGCATTGCACCCCACTCAGGTCAATCAATTCCATAGATAGCAGTATGGTCAAGACCTCTCCAGACTTGGTAGAAAATTCAAATTCCTGATTATAGAGTGGCCCAGTATCAGATAAAAGTTGGATGGTCTGGGCGTAGACGCTACGCGGCTTGTCGTCAGACATCGCTACTGCATCCTTATCTAAATTAAGTTCAGTAACAGTGTGTCCAATCACTTCCTCTAAACAATAGCCGCTCATCTTCAAGAAACTAGGATTGACATCAATAAAGCGTGCTTCTGAAATGGTGGCGATCGCAATTGGGTTGGGACTAGAGCGAAAAACTTTAGCAAACTTCTCTTCTGCTTTGGCACGGTCGTGAATTTCCTGCTGCAACCGCTCATTTTGGGCTTGGAGTTGTTGTTGCAGTTTCCAAATCATCAAGTGATTTTCAATTCGTGCTAAAACCTCTTCTAGTTGAAAAGGCTTAGTTATATAGTCCACTCCACCAACTGCAAACGCCTTCACTTTATCCAGCACATCACCCAAAGCGCTGATAAAAATTACCGGAATTTCGCGGGTGCGATCGCTTGCCTTCAGATGTTGGCAGACTTCATAACCATTCATCTCCGGCATATTCACATCCAACAAAATCAGATCGGGGGGAACTGCATTTGCTCCCCGTAACCCCGTAGAACCTTTAGTTACGCTGCGAACTTTGTATCCCTGTTCCGTCAGCATGGCAGATAGGAGGTTCAGGTTTTCTGGCGTGTCATCAATCACCAGTATGTCTGCTTTTGGCAAGTTGAGTGGCTCTTTAGGCATGGCAATATCGGCTTTAGCCAGAATAGGCTACTAATCCTTTCTAGAGATTTTAACCTTAGTTCCATGTCTTAATAATCAGTTACAAAAAAATATCAATTACCCATTTATCTCCCCTAGTTCTCCCCGATTAATTTCTAATCTTAAAAACATCAAATCAAAGAAGAAATGGGTCAAGTAGCAGATAGCTCATCGTTAAACATGGAAAAAGTGCAATCTGTTTTGAACAAATATGGATTGCAATTTATTGCGGGAACATTTCGTTTGGATGCAGTGCATAGCTAGCTGTGCGCTCTACTGTTAACGGCTATATATAAACACGAAAACTTCGCGTTCTAAATCGCTTTAGTTGGTAAATAAATCTATTTCTACAAAAGCCAAATGTACCCAACAACAAACAACCAACTCTATTCCATCCCAAAAGCTGTCCGCCTTTTCGCTTCTAGTGCCCTGAGTTTGGGCCTCACCGCGAGCCTTGTTTTTTACCCAAGCGCGAGTCAGGCGGGTAAAAACGACACTGGAGTGCCTACCGAACTCCAAGGCGAGTGGCGGTATGGTCGAATCTCGTCCATCCAATACCAAGACAGCTACACAGGGCAGTCAGCAGCCCCAAATGGTTCAAGCGATCAATTTCAACTCGCATCTAACGGAAATTACAAGCGGAATAGGCTACTTCAAATCAACACTTACAACTGTGCGTCTAACCTCTTCATAGAGGAAAAAGGCAAAGTTAAGATTGAGGGTCAACGCCTTACTTTCCAACCTAGTGACAGCACATCCAAAGGGCAAATCTGCAATAGCGGGCGCACCTATTCCAGCCACAATACAGCAAAGCCGGAGACTTACAAGTGGTCGGTTGAGACGAACGAATACGGGCAGCAAGTTCTGGTGCTTGAGACTGCCGATGGTAAGGGTCGAAGTCATTACGGGCGACTTCAATAAGCTAATAAGCATTCAAGAGTTAAACATTTTTCTCTCCCCACCTTTCCTTGCTTCCCCTAGTTCTCCCCGATTGTTTTCTAATCTACAAAATATCGAACTGAGGTTATCCCATGATTCACCATATTTCAATTGCTGTTAAAAATCCTAGCCATGTTGCTCAAGTTCTGGCAGAAATCTTAAAAGCGCAAGCTGTTCCCTTTCCTCCTAACCCAGGAAGCTATATGGTTATACCTTTTGATGAATACGGTACAGCCATTGAACTTTATCCTTTAGGCTCTCAAATTGAACCTGGTGAAAATGATGAAGAATGCGTATTTGTGCATACTGCAATTACATCTATGTATACAGATATTCATGCAGCTATTTCTGTACCTATTAGTCAGAAAGAAATTGAACAAATCGGTGTCCGTGAAGGTTGGCGTGTAGTGCGCTGTAACCGCGATTCTTTCTTTGATGTGATTGAGTTCTGGGTGGAAAATAGATTAATGATAGAACTATTAACACCAGAAATGGCATCTCAGTATTTGAAATTTGCCACTCAGCAAGAAAATCTGAAATATTTTTTGGCAGAACCAGCTTTAGCCACAAATTAATCAACTCTAAGCGTTTAATTTGTAGGGACTGCAACAATATAAATTAAACGCTTATACCAGTTCAATTAATGATTGCAACACATCTTTGGGTAAAGACGCGATGAATCGCGTCTCTACAAATGGTCTATTTGTCGCATTCTTTTTTCCAATTGGTATTACTTTTTCCCATTTCTACTTTTGATTTGCCAAAAAAGTTTTAAAGTTAAAATTGCGATCGCTAATTAAATCTAACTTAATTAATTACGAATTATCATCCGTTAGACCAATAATTTCATCGAAGCAGAAGCGGCGGACTAAATTTGCCAATTTTTCTGCAAAAGCAGAATGAGTTTGCGGAATTTGCTCAATTAGTTGGAAAATCCTTTCAGCATCGACTTCAACGGCTGCTTGATTAAGTTCTGTTACCCATTGACTAGGCATAATAGTAATTGCAGAGCGAAGATCCAAGATGGAAAATTGAATATTTTCTAGGTTGTTATCTGTTGCTTCTTCACGGCTTTCTTCTGCGTAAACATAACGCACCTGCAAATATTCAGCTATCTTTTCAAAAATCACCTGCTCTCGGAATGGCTTACGAACCAAGTCGTCGCAACCTGCGGCTAAGATACTTGCTTGTTGTTCTTCAAAAGCACTGGCAGTTAAGGCAATAATTACGGTGCGGTGATTTGTAGTTATATTTTTTTCCCTGGCTCTAATCTCTTTTGTTGCATCGTAACCGTTCATTACAGGCATCCGCATATCCATCCAAATTAGGTGAGGTTGCCAGGTTTGCCAAATAGCGATCGCTTCTTGTCCATTATTCGCAGCCTTAATCTCAAAGCCAATACTACCAAGAAGTTGCACAATTAAATCGCGGTTTTCTTTGCGGTCATCCACTACCAGAACCCGGTAGGATGGTTGGTCTGCTGCCAGTTTGAGTACACGCCCCTTACTCAACTTTGGTGCAGCTTTAAAAGCTGCGGCTAAATTCACTTGGATGTCAAAACTAAAAATAGATCCTTGCCCAACGCTACTCGTCAACTGAATATCGCCCCCCAGTAACCGCACAAATTGCCGACTGATAGTCAGCCCTAGTCCAGTTCCCTCCTTGGTTTGGATACCGCTTGTCGTCTGGACAAAAGGCTGAAACAGGTTATTCATTTCTTCTGGTGCTATTCCCCGTCCAGTATCTTCGACTTCAAAGTGAAGAGATGGGGGAGAGGCAGAGGGGCAGAGAGGCAGAGGGGCAGAGAGGCAGAGGGGCAGAGGGGCAGAGGGGCAGAGAGGCAGAGGGGAAAGACTTACTCCAACTTCTCCCCTGCTCCCCTGCTCCCCTGCTCCCCCGCTCCCCTGCTCCCCTGCTCCCCTGCTCCCCTGCTCCCCTGCTCCCCCGCTCCCCTGCTCCTCACTCCCTAAGCTCACTCGTAACGTGACTCCCCCTGTTTGAGTAAACTTTACGGCGTTACCCAAAAGGTTAATAAGAACTTGGCGGAGTTTACCTTCATCTGTTTGGATGTAACGGGGAAGATTGGCAGCCATTTCAAATTTGAGAAATAATTGCTTTGCCTGTGCCCGCACTTGGAACATATCTTGTAAGGTTTGCAACAGCAGATAAAGGTCGAAGTCTTCAGGGTTGAAAATGATTTGTCCAGCCTCAATTTTGGACATTTCCAGGACATCGTTAATTAAGTTGAGCAAGTGTTCGCCACTGCGGTTAATGGTAGCTAAAGATTCACGTTGGTTTGGGTTGAGACTAGTATCTCGTTCCATTAACTGAGAAAAACCCAGAATCGCATTCAGAGGCGTGCGGAGTTCGTGACTCATGTTAGCCAGGAAAGCACTTTTGGCTCGGTTGGCAGTTTCGGCGGCTTCTTTGGCAATTCTCAGCGCTTCTTCTGCTTGATGTCTGGCTCGACCGATCGCAATGATTTCACCTACCAGCTTTAATAGATTTAGATCCTCTTGACTCCAGGTTTTACACAAGTGAATCATCGCTGTACCGACAAATCCAACTACTTTGCCAGAGTGAAGCATGGGTACGGCAACTACAGACTGAAACGACATCCCCTCAAATAGCTTTCTCTCTGCTGTATCAGCTGGCAATTCTGCCACACAAGGGATTTGTATATGGTTGCCACGCAGAATCGGAGTATAAAAATAGGGAAAGCTTTCCACAGGCGATCCTTTGGCAACATCAATCAATGGCTCGACACCTTCGCCGCACCATTCATGAATGAGGTCGAATCGCCTTTGATCTTCGGATAATTCAAAGATGCAGCTGTGTTCGGCACTAATAAACTGAGCGATCGCTCGCAGTGTAAAATTAATTGCTGTTGCTAAATTTTGGTCAATAAATTGGCGAGAAATGCTACTGAGTAGACTTTCTGCTTGAGTCCGACGTTGCAAAGCTGCTTCTGCTTGTTTGCGATCGCTAATATCACGAGCTACACCCACAATCTGGAAGTTACCCTGAGCATCTTGTGTGCGGACTGCATTAGAAGTTAGCCAAACCCAGCCTTTAGTCCGATGTTTAGCTCGGTACTCAGTACCGGAAATTCCCTCACCTGTTGCAAGGATAGTTTGGGCTACTTCTTGACATTTGGGCACATCATCAGGATGAGTAAAGAATTCCAAGGAATTACCTTCCATTTCGCTGGGGGCAAATCCGGTGGTATTCAAAATATTAGGGGAAATATAGTTAAAAACTCCATCAGAACTGATGGCAAACAGCACATCATTGACTTTTTCAACGATAGTGCGAAACTTTAACTCACTTTGCTGTAGGGCTGCTTCTGCTTGTTTGCGTTCCAGTTCGGCACCAGCACGGGCAGCAAAGATTTTAATAATTAGTTCTCGTCCGGGATCGGGCTTCATTGGTTTGACATCTATCACTGCTAGATGTCCGATGATTTCGCCGGATGAACTGGTTAGAGGAACGCCAAAAAAACTCTCGGCATTCATCTTCACTAAATCTGCATCTTCGGGAAAAGTGGTTTGTACTGCTTGGGGGTAGTGACACATCTTGCCTTGCAAGGTATGTTCGCAAGGAGTTCCCTGCAATTCATATTCCAAGTTCTCGTTAATAGCCCCGGCACACCAAAAGGCCAAAGTGCGGACTCTAGTTTTTGGCTCATCACCAAACTCAGTAACTAGGGCATATTGAACTTGCAATACTTCGGCAAGGTAACGAACGCAGGAATTGAAAAATTCATCACCTGTTTTTGCTGCTGTGCCCTCAACAATTAAGCGTAAAGCCTGTTCTTGCTGTTTGCGTTCGCGCAGCGCGGCTTGCCGTTCGCTAATATCTGTAAAAACAGAATCGAGACAGGATTCTTCGACGTTGAGGCGGAGTGACAACAGTAACCAAACAACCGAACCATCGATCCGCCGCAGTGCTATTTCAAAATTACGAACTTCACCGTCTTTTTTTAATTCTGCTAACATCTGCACGCGATCGTCTGGATTGATATATAAGTCAGTTGTGAAATACTTGCCAATTAAGTCAGCAGCAGAGGTAAAACCTAATATCTCGGCACCGCGTTGATTAGCATCGATAATCAATCCATCTTTTTGGCAGGTGCGGAAAATTCCCACTTGGGAATTTTCAAAGATGTTGCGGTATTTCATTTCACTACGACGCAAAGCTTCTTCTGCTTGCTTGCGTTCTGTAATATCGCGTCCCACACCAGCGATCGCAATTTCACCGTTGGGAGTGTTGATTGTGGAAGTGTTAAAGTTAAACCATCGCCAGCTATTATCTTTGTGTCGCAATCGCACCTCAATATCAGTCAGCTTTTCGCCAGTTAAAGCCCTTTGTAAGGCGGCAACGCTAATTGCCAAATCTTCCGGCTTGGTAAACTCCACCACCGAATGACCTTCAATTTCTTCCAAGCTGTAACCCATAATTGCAGTCACATTCGGCGAGTGATAAGTAAAAATTCCCTCTGGCGAGAGGATAAATATCAGATCGTTGGCATTTTCGATGATAGTACGGAACTTTAACTCACTTTCCTGGAGGGCTTGTTGGGCGCGTTTGCGTTCTGTGGCATCAGTACCTACTGAAAGTATTTCGATTAAGTTTCCTTGTGCATCTAAAATAGGTTTATTTGCCCAGACTATCCAGACGCGATCGCCATTTTGGCATAAGTTTTCATTTTCGTTGAATAAATAGTTGTCTGGGTGTTGACAAATATCAACCATTAACATCTGTAAGTCGCGTCCAGAAGTTTCGGTTTCTGGAACAATTGTGCCAATAACATTACGCCCGATAATTTCATCTAAATCGAAACCAAAAATCCTTTGACCGTAATCATTTAAAAATATGATGTCGCCGTTCCCGTCCCAACGCAAAATGATGCAGTTGGCTGTTTGTACTAAATCCCGATACTGAACTTCGCTTTGACGCAAGGCTTCCTCAGTGCGTTTGCGAGCAGTAGTATCGCGCACTATTGCTAAAACGTGCGGCTTACCGTTGTAAATGCAAGTTGTCCCTTTAACTTCCACATTTATCAAAGTGCCATCTTTGCAAATATCAACTGCTGTCCCATAAAATTGCCCACCAGATTGCGTTGTTTCAAGAAAGTCTAAAAAAACAGAATGTGAGTCTGGATGAATGTAGGTAGATGGATGTAACGTGATAAATTCTTCATAAGAGTAACCGTGCATTTGACAAGCCGCAGGATTAACTTCGGCGACTTTTTCAGTTTCTATTTCAGTAATAAATAGTCCATCATTGATTGCTTCAAAAATACTGCGATATTGTAGCTCACTTTGTCGCAGTGCTTCTTCTGCTTTTTGGCGTTGCGTGATGTCGCGGAAACTCCACACTCTACCAATAATCTGTTCGCCGATACGCTGAGGACAGGAATAGCGCTCAAATACTCTGCCATCGCGCAATTCTAATGAGTCGTAACTAACTACTTCAGGTTGTGAGTATAATTCTCGGACTCGTTGCAAAAACACATCCGGTTCTTTTAGCTGGTTTGCCAGATACGCCAACCGTTGAGGATGATCTGGTTCTGTCAAAAGTTCTGGTGGAATTGACCACATTTCTAAGAACTTTTGGTTATAACTAGTGATATTACTTAAGCTATCGACTACTAAGATACCGTCTTGAATCGATTCAAAGATCGCGTTTAACAGAGACAAAGAGTTTTCTAAAGCTACTTGAGTTTGTTTGCGTTCGCTCAAATCCCGCCCTAAAACCACCAGAGCTTTGCGTCTACCATCCTGGTGAAATAGGGGAGCTTTAATCATATCTACACTGCTCACCGTCCCATCAGGTCGAGGTATAATTTCTTCTACCCGATGCACACATCCCAACTGCCAAGCTTGTTCATCTGTTTTGTCGCAGTTGAGCAAAGCATCGTGATAAAAATTGCTAAATTCTGCTAATTCTGAGTCTGTTTTACCTTGATAATTAACGCCTTCTAGCTGTAAAAATTCTAGGTTAGCCTGGTTTGATAGTAACCATTTTCCCTCGCCATCTTTTAAACAGATAATATCAGGTGTAGCGTTAATTAATGTCTGCAAACGCTCCTCAATCTCTTGCAAAGATTCTTGAGTTTGTTTCGCCAGCGTGATATCCCGAATCACCAGTATTGCACATCGATCGTCAAGTCCGGTACAGGTACCGGAAATTTCTAGTGTTAAAGTCTGCTCACCCTGCTGGAACTGATAATTTGCTGTTTCGTACTCACCATTGAGTATCCGCAAATCAGGATAGGCTGGTAAAGCAACTGATTGTCCTGCTTGTGCTAGGGGTAGCAAGTCAGTTAACTTCGCACCATAGACAGTGTTGTGGAGTTGATTTACCAAACGCTCAAAGCTAGGATTGCACCATTGGATGCATCGGTCTTCTCCTACCCAGACTACAGCATCAGCGATCGCACCTAATGTTACTTCCATTTTGGTGAGGGTAGCTTGCAATTGCTTCACCTGCTCCAATTGTTTAGCGCTCATCACCAACTCCTTAATATCTCCTACATAAATAAATCAATTTTGTATAGCGATTGTATCTTTAGTCGAGCGTTAGGATATTTAACTACAGCAAAACTACATATTGGCTTTAAATATTACGGCAAATACGCAGATATTAACATTATAAAAACCAGAGGACAGCAGTAGAAATAACTAATACCTAATTCTCAATCCTCCAATTAATCCGTGCAGAAAAATTTTTCCGCAATTGTAACTATCTCCCCTAGTTCTCCCCTATTTCTTTCTAAATTCAAATCAGAAAAGCAGAGAACACCGCCCAAGATAAGCGCACAATCTCTGCTGGATGAATAAGTCAACCAAAACGGAGAAGAAACGTATGCTACACCAAATTAAAGAATTGCTACAAAACGCACAATTACAACAGCAAATAAAAGCAGCAGCTAACCAAGCAGAAGCCATCAAAGTGATAGCGATCGCTAGTGCAGAGAAAGGTTATAACTTCACAGTTGAAGCAATTTCTCAAATGCTGGCAGAACTAACCTTTGTAGATTCCAACGAACTGAGTGAAGAAGAATTACTTAGTGTTAGTGGTGGAATGATGGCTGATAGTGCAGCCAAGCTATGTCATACAGCTAGCTGTGGTGGCGGACACGCAGGCTGCTGCTAAAAACGGTATGTAGCTTCTGTTTCTCTTTGGCATTGTAACCACCACAGGTCAGGTTGCTTTTCTAAAACAGCTTTTTAGATTCAACATCTCCAATATTTTAATTTGGATAATTTCCATACCTGATACTGAGGTTCAACGCCCAAAGACATGCTACATAACAAATTCCCTCTTTGTTCTTTTAATCAAGGGAAAGAGGGAATTTGATTAGACTTCTTGCATAAATCAAAAAAAGAACCCCACCCCGCCTTTGACTTACGTCAAAGTCTCCCCTCTCCGCACGCGGGGAGGGGCTGGGGGTGGGGTGTTAGGGAACTTTTGCAAGAGGTCTATTGTTTTCATATTTCTAATCAATAAATTTGAAACTAATTTTTTGTCTTTTTAACGATTAATACTTCCCACTATGAGAAATCCAGCTATGGTTCAACAAGTTGTTCGCTTATCCCCACAGAAAACATTAGATGATTTAAGGGCGATCGCTGCCAATGCTAGCTTTATCTGGGAACGTCTTGATGAAAGCAGATTTGCAGTCGATCGAGTCAACGAACAAGAAATTAACCGTCGTAGACATCGCTGGTGCGAAGTTGCAGCAGAAGGTAAGTTGGATACGTTGCACAAACGCTTACAGTGGGAAGGGCTAGACCTCGATACTGTTAGTTCCAAATTGGGAACCATCGAGTTACTTGCCGATCGACCTTTGCCTGAGTGGGCAGAAACCTTGCAGCAAATCATCCAAACCGCTACAGGATTCAATTCTGCAACCGAAGTATTTCTACCAATCGATTCACAAAATCCGATCGCCTTTGAAGATATCCTTTTGCCTGCTATCTTGGTAGCCAGACAGCAATTACTGACTCGCTGCGGCAGTCAATTCACCCAAGAATGTCTTCCCTTATCGATTCTTTCCCACAACGCTTACAGTTCTCTAGAACGCGGTCTACTGCAACGATTAGCAGGAATTTGCACTAAGACATTAGATTTTGAATTTTCTCAGGTGCGTCCCTTTGGTCAAAACTTGCTCGGCTTACTAGGACTGGAAACAGAAAACAATAACACTCACTACACCAAGTTCGTCAAGCAACTCCTAGAAGATGGAATGCTGACCTTCTTCCAGAAGTATCCAGTTCTCGGTCGGTTAGTGGCAACAGCAGTCAATTTTTGGGTTGAGTTCACTGCTGAATTTCTCGAACGTTTAGTTGCAGATAAGACAGATATTCAACGAACTTTTGATGAAGCGATCGCCCCATTTTCTCAAAACAAAGTTGTTGAAATTAAAACATCCCTTTCCGACCCGCATAAACGCGGACAAACGGTGATTTTGCTCACCTTTGAGTCTGGACTGAAACTTGTTTATAAACCCAAAGATTTAGGACTAGAAGTTGTCTTTAACCAATTTTTGGATTGGTGCAATCAACACAGCAATCTTTTAGATTTTAAAGTCATTCAAGTACTTGAACGCAACGGTTATGGTTGGGTAGAACATGTTGAACAGTTGCCTTGTGTTGATGAAGCAGCTGCGAAACGATTCTATCAGCGTTCTGGGATGTTGTTGTGTGTACTTTACGCCCTCAGAGCCACAGATTGCCATTACGAAAACTTAATTGCCAATGGCGAACATCTGGTGCTGATTGACATGGAAACGCTGCTGCACCACGAACCGAATCTCATTGAAGACTCACCACTTACCCAAGATTTAGAAACAACCGCCACACAACAATTTTGGGATTCCGTACTCCGCACCGGACTTTTACCGCGTTGGGACTTTAGTGGCGATCGCAGTGTCGCTTATGATATTAGCGGCCTAGGCAGCACAGATCCCCGGCTATCTCCCCGTAAAGTGCCGCGTTGGCAGAACATTAATACAGATAATATGCACCTGTTGTCTGAACCTGTAACCTTGCCGATTGGGAAAAATGTGCCGTTCTTGGGTGAAACGGCTCTGTCTCCAAACGATTATCAACTAGAAATCACCACTGGGTTTGAGCAGATGTATCGCTTTTTGATGGCACACAAAGATTTCTTACTTTCACGCCAAAGTTTGCTATCTGCTATGCAAAATCAGCAGGTGCGCTTTATCTTCCGCAACACCCGCATCTATGGCATCATCCTCCAAAAAGCTTTAGCACCCGATTACCTCAAACATGGGGTAGATTACAGCATTCAACTCGATGTTCTCAGCCGTGCTTTTCTAGTTGCTCAAAATAGACCGAACGCCTTTCCTGTTTTGAGCGCAGAACTTCGAGCGATGGAACAATTAGATATTCCCTTCTTCACGGCTAGCGCGGTGGTTGATGAACTGAGTTTAAACGGTTCTTCTTCCATTCCCAACTACTTCAAGCAATCCAGTTATCAAGATTTGCTAAACCAGTTACAATCTCTAGATGAAACCGACTTAGCTCGACAAGTAGCGATTATTCAAGGCTCTTTCGATGCCAAGATTGCAACCACCTCCAGCCGCCAAGGTGGGCAATGGCAAGGCGAATCGTTACCGTTGCTGAGTTCAGAACAATTGATTGCTGAAGCCAAGGAAATCGCCACTCAACTGGAAACCAGAGCCATTTCTGACTCTGATGGCAGCGTTAACTGGATTGGCTTAGACTTTGTGCCTCGCGCCGAACGATATCAACTGCAAGTATTGAACAATTGTCTCTCTGACGGACGCTCTGGAGTTGCTTTGTTTTTAGCTGCACTCAGTCAA
This sequence comes from Nostoc sp., assembly GCF_036917095.1. Classification (GTDB taxonomy): domain Bacteria; phylum Cyanobacteriota; class Cyanobacteriia; order Cyanobacteriales; family Nostocaceae; genus Nostoc. The sequence goes on along the minus strand of NZ_JBALFH010000014.1, from coordinate 33,726 downwards.
GTAACTGGTGATTCCCGTTACCGCGATTTAGCATTTAGAACAGTACAATCTCTGCGTCGCCAAATCCACACCATCGATCCCGAAACTTGGGAACGCATGGCTCGTTTCATGGGCGTTGGGGGTGCAACAGGTTTAGGGTCAACGATCTATAGCCTGGTGAAAATTAGTCAATTCCTCAACGATGCAACGCTGTTGTCAGACGCTCAAGTATTAGCCAATTTGATGACACCAGAACTAATTGCTGCCGACGAACACTTGGATATTATGAGCGGAGCAGCTGGGGCAATTTTAGGTTTATTGTCCCTGCATCAAGCCACAGGAGAAGCAACCGTTTTAGAAAAAGCGATCGCCTGTGGACAACATTTAATCAACCGTCAAGTTAGCTACAATGGTGCGCCCAAAGCTTGGCATACTTATTGGGACAAGCCCTTAACTGGCTTCTCTCATGGAGCCGCAGGTATCTCCTATGCCTTACTCAGACTTTATGCCGCCACCTTGGAGGGCAAGTACTTAGAAGCAGGTTTAGCAGGAATTGAGTATGAGCGTAGCGTCTTTTGCCAGTCCACCGCCAACTGGCCCGACTTCCGCAGAATGGGACAACCAGGACAACCTGACTTTGCAAATAAGTGGTGTCATGGTGCAGCCGGCATTGGTTTGGGACGCTTAGGCAGTTTGAGAATCGTGGAAACGCCGGAAATTCAACAAGAAATTGAAATTGCTCTCCAAACTACTCAGAATTTTGGCTTACAGGCGATCGATCACTTATGCTGTGGTAACTTTGGTAGGGCGGAAGTGCTGTTAGTCGGTGCAAAAATCTGTTCCCGTCCTGATTGGCATCAAATTGCTCGCCAGAATGCAACAAATGTTGTGGCTAGAGCCAAGCGAACTGGAGCTTATCAACTGTTCCCCAACTTACCCAATTCTGTATTTAATCCTGGCTTTTTACCCGGTATATCTGGAATTGGTTATCAATTGCTGCGTCTGGCTAACAATAACTTGCCTTCAATATTATTGTGGGATTGAGCTTGTTATTGGCATCCTGAGTGCCAAGTGATATGCAAAAATCGTTTTGGCCACTCATACCCTATTACCTCACTAGACGTTAATAGGGTATGTTACAGGTTAAGACTAATTCCAATACGGTTGAGTTAAGGATAGTTGAAAACGTTAATTCAGTACTTTCTGTTCGTTGTGCCTACCTCAACGGAACACTCGCTATTTGATGTTTTCGCCAACGAGGGATGCTCCCGTTTTGTCTATGTAGCTGTGACTTCGGGTCGCTTATTTTTGGTATTTCCTTCATAGCTTTGGCTAAAAATTATTTTATACAGCAATTACATCCAAGCAAGCTGGAACGAGATTAAGTTGGAAACACGACAAAGAATTCGTTAACCGACAATTTATTTTATTTTTACCTTTGATTAAAGTCTGCTTAAACTCCTGATTATAAAATAGGTTGAATCCAATTACTTGGAGACTTATTTGTTTTTCTTAAATAGGTAAAAATTACTGGTTTTGCTCGCTGTCTTAATCAGTGATAAATACTATTTTGGAAAGTAATTTAGGAAAAACTATTTCTAGACCTTTATTAGGTGTGCATTGTTTACAGCAGTTTATGATGAGGAAAATCAGATGAAATTAGTTCCACAATTAGTACTTGCTGCTGCTAGTCTTAGTTTAGGTTTTGTTGCTGTAGATGCAAAATCTGTATCTGCTGCAATTATTAATTACGCTTTCACCGTTGATAGTCCGCTATCTAAGGGTAATGGCTTTTTTAGCTTTGATGACTCAACTTTCAGCAATGAAGTTATTCCCGTAGCCACCATTAATTCCTTCTCTTTCCAATTTGACGGTGACTCTAACGTTTACACTAAACAAGATGATAGCAATTACCCAAATTTTCCTCTTGTCTTTTCGACTACATCTTTAACAGGACAAACATCTTTTGCATTAGATTATCTGTTCAACGACAAATTTAATCCTTCTAGTTCTATCAGTTACGAAATTATTGGTGAGGATTTTACAATTTTCTCTAGAACTTCTCCAGATGCTGCACCTATATCAGGGAAAGTTTCGTATACACAAGTACCTGAACCTACACCTTTAGTTGGCGCTCTCTTTGCTTGTGGTTTTGGCTGGATAATGAACAGAAAGGTAGCGTCAATGAAAATAAAATCTAACCTTGGTTAAGTTGATGTTAACGATTCCTTTGCCAAAGATTAATTTCTTATTAGTAGGATTTTATATGGCAAAACAACATCTAACACATGGATACTAAGCGAAAATTTGGGAATTAAAACCTGATTTTGGTAAGGGAATTAGTTAGGAAGTTTGCCTGCGATTACCCTGCTTTCTTCGTGTTAGCTGTTGCTGTACTTTAACTTACGTGTTAGTCGGGAGTAGAAAATGGTAGATTACCAGAATTTTGAGCAGTTCCTGCACAATCGAATGAAACGACGCAATTTAATTATTGGGGCAGGAGCATTATCTGGTTTAGCGATCGCTAACCAATTTTCTCATCAAAGAGCGATCGCCACAAGCAGATTTTCCAATTATCCTTTTACCTTGGGTGTCGCATCGGGCGATCCCGATTCCACCAGTGTAGTGATTTGGACTCGTCTCGCGCCTGAACCCTTAGAGGGGGGTGGAATGCCACCTGTGAATGTGCCAATTCGCTGGGAAGTAGCAACTGATTCTGATATGAGGCGCATTGTATCTAGAGGTACGGTACTTGCAACCCCAGAATTAGCTCACTCAGTGCGAGTTGTAGTAGAAGGATTGCAATCTGATACTTGGTACTGGTATCGGTTCCTTGTCGGTCAAGATGCTAGCCCTATTGGTCGCACTCGGACAGCACCTTTAGCAAATAGCTATTTGAACAAATTGAACTTTGCCCTTGTTTCTTGCCAACACTATGAGCAGGGGTACTATACTGCTTACAAATATTTAGCTCAAGACGACCTCGATCTAGTAGTGCATGTTGGCGATTACATCTACGAAGGAGGAATCTCAAACAATCGCCCCAGAAAGCACAATAGTACAGAAATTTTGACTTTAGAAGATTACCGCAACCGTCACGCCCTTTATAAAACCGATACCAATCTGCAAGCAGCCCATGCAGCATTTCCTTGGATTGTTACCTGGGATGACCACGAAGTAGAAAACAACTACGCCAACGATATTTCAGAAATTGATACTGAACCAGATCAGGATCGGGCAACCTTCCTCCAACGGCGGGCTGTTGCTTATCAGGCTTACTACGAACACATGCCACTGCGCCCCTTTTCGCGTCCCGTTGGCCCCGATATGCAACTTTACCGTCGGCTTTCCTTTGGTAACTTAGCCACCTTCCATGTCTTAGATACCCGTCAATATCGCACCGATCAGCCCTGTGGTGATGGTACTAAACAACGTCCTTGTGGAGAAGATCCCAATGGAACCATTACTGGTAAGCGTCAGGAAGATTGGCTATATGATGGTTTAGATCGCTCACAGGCTAAGTGGAACGTTTTGGCACAGCAAGTTATAGTTGCTCAGATAGACACAAAAGCAGGGCCTGGCGAAACCTACAGTATGGATAAGTGGGATGGTTATGTGGCTTCGCGCGATCGCCTCATGCGTTTCTTAGAACAGCGTAAACCATCTAATCCAGTAGTCTTAACAGGCGATATCCATTCCAACTGGGCAATAAATTTAAAGGCTGACTTTAATAACCCAGAATCTGCTACGGTGGGCAGTGAATTCGTCTGTACCTCAATAACCTCTGGTGGAGATGGGGCAGATACTAGCCCAAATGTTCAAGCTTACTTACCTGAAAACCCACACATTAAGTTCTTCAACGGTCAACGGGGGTATGTTCGCTGTGGGCTGACTCCTACAACTTGGAAGACAGACTATTTGGTTTTGTCAAACGTCACAACCCCAAATGGCACGATTAGTAAACGGGCTTCATTTGTGGTTGAAGATGGTAATCCAGGAATACAACAAGGTTAATGGTTTAATTCCCAGGTAACACAACCAGACAATCATAGATAGAAACAGGTAAATCATTAGTGTTTATCAAGGAAGGCAGGAGGAAAACTGCCCGACGCTCAATACGGTTCGGATAAGGTTTTTTGATGACACGCCGCTAATCGTAAAGTAAAGACGCGATAAATCGCCGTCTCTACAAAGGACTGATTCGGCGATTTATTGCGTCTCTTGCCTTAACCGAACCGTATTGGCCCGACGCTGGCGGACTCGCTCATAGCGTTGCTAATGCCGTGCCACTTCCCTACGGGACGCTACGCGAACGTGGAAGCAAGCTACGCGCAGCGTCTCGTAGAGAAGGGGATTCAGACCCGTTCTAAGAGGAACCTACTGCCTCCTTCAATCTTCGGAAGTCTCTAAGGAGTCTATTCCTGAGAGGATGGCTAAATTGCCGCCAATGTAACCCATTGCTAAAGGCGATTGACCCTTTAATAACAACAGAATCTGATTAAGTATTTGTGGAAGAGTTGCACCATACAAGTGCCAGAGCTTTTTCCAAAGTTGAGTTAAAATGCGATCGCCTGCAATATCGTCAGTACCCGGTCGTAGCAACCAATGGGTTCGCAATATCTGAAAATGACGAATATCATGACTCTGCACAACTCGATCGATCTCTTGAGCGGTATGTTCTACCAATTCATCTGTAACCACTTTCATTACTAGGGGTTGCAATGTAAATGAGGGTTCATAATCGCTGACCCATTTTTCTAAAAGCGATCGCCTTTCTAAGGCTACAATGCCCTCTAAAACCATTGCTGGGTCAACAGATATCAGCAGATGGGTTTGTAATCGAGAGAATGAGACAGGTTCTTGCCAAATAGCCAACCAGTAGAGAATATCTTGCTCTAAGCCGGAAAGTTGCTCAAATTGCTGTTTGAGAATTACACGCAAGCGATCGCCTACAATTAAAGTATGCTGACTCAAAAAAGCAGCAACATTCCCCCCAAATACAGACTGAATCAAGGGTGTTACCAGTTTCAGCGCCAAGGGATTACCGCGATAAAGCTGAATTAATACTGATAAGCCTAGTTCTTTGCCTGTAAATCCCCTTGATTGCAATAATTCTACAGCCTCTATTTTTTGCAAGCCTTTGAGATTTAAACAGCGAGATATTTTGGGATTAATTTCGATATTCTTTGGTTGTTCGCGGCTGCTAATCAGAATACAACTTTGATGCCGTTCTCGACTTAATTGTTGGATAAATTGACCATAGCTGAGGTTTTCTGAGTGCGAGAAAATAGCTTCTAATCCATCCAATATCAACAGACAGTGACGTTTTTGTAACTGCTGTATAAGTTGTGCCGTACCTTGTTGAATATTCTGCACAACGCGTTGCTCAAATGAGTTTAGTAGGCTATTAAGTAGGGAAATGAGAGATGGGGAAGTTTGCAGAGACTTCCAAATTAAACAATCAAATTTTGACTGAATGCGGTCTACTAAAGCCAGTGCTAGGGCGGTTTTACCAATACCAGCAATACCATTAATGGTGACTAATTTACAGTTTTGGCTGGTGAGCCATTCTTCTAATTGTGCCAATTCCTGATTTCGTCCATAGAAGCTTTCGACATCGGGTGCTTCATTGCAATCTAAGTAAGGTGTGGGGATAACTACAGTATATTCTAAGTCTGCATTGGATAATTCTGCGATCGCTTCCCAGTTGACAATACCAACAGCTTGACAGATAGCGATGAAGATTTCTCGCTGAATGCGATCGCCTTGCCAAAATCGGCGTAAAGTAGCTCTAGAGGTATGGGCATCTTGCCACCAACGCGCGGTGCTAGTTTTTGTCCAACCTAGACGTTGACGGGATTTGTCTACAATTGCTAGTCCTGCTGTTGATGCTTTCAGCGAGTTTGACATAACATCTATGGCTTAGATTCCAACTTCTTAGATAAATCGGGAATCTGGGAATGATTTTCAAACAATTCTAATAAACCAATTGTACCCACAAAAAAAGTATAAATCCCATATTGGATTGGCTGATGGTTTTTCGCAGGTGCATAACAAGCGGCAATTATTGCTTCAACGAAATGAGCCGACAATGCCAAGTGAGCTATTATCAAAACTGGATTTAAGATACTAGGTAGATGATTGTTAGTTGTTAATGCTTGAATATTCCATAGTTCTAAGCCTATTGCAGTTGCGATCGCTACTATTGATATTATTTTTATAACTGGAAATAGGTTTCCTTTTATGTAGGTTAAATTTATTTTATTTACCACTATCTTGTTTTAATTTGTCCAATTTTAAAAAGCTACAATTTCTGTTGTTTGTTTATTATTGCCGATTCTTCAATTTCTCACCTGGCAAAACTTTAGGTTGTACTTTGACATCAGTATTAGAGTAATCAAGATATTGAATTGCAAATATACGAAGTTCCACGATCTCTAAAAAATAGGGCTTCAGCCAATCTTCTGCATATACTTTTTGCCTCATATAATCAGAATATGTTTCTTTCATATATGATGAATTTTTACTGTTTGTAGCAGCTACTATACCACTAGAAAAATCTTTAATTTTTTCTAATTTATAGATTAAATTATGATCGCCTTTGCCACCATATTTTAGCAAAAGATTCTCACATTCTTTGTATATTCTTGTCAAGGCTGAGATAAAAAACTCTTCCCAAGATAGTCTATCTCCTGAATTTGAGACACAATTCGATATTTCTTCCAATTTCTTATTCACAAAAATATCAACTATAGAGTTGATAGAAGCCTCGTCATAACTCATTGTTATGGTGCAGATACTACTATTAACTACCTTTTCTGCAAGATCATCACCTAACTCACCAGAAAGGAAATAATTGAGAAAAAATCCAAGATAGTTAACTGACTCACAAAATTTTTCAGCTATAATAACATTGACTAATTCGATATTTTTACTAACATTCTCTGATTTATCGATTATATCTATAAGAGCCGATTTAAAAGTTCCCACTAACTGCTTTTTAACTTTTTCTTTACTATTGCTATCGCTATCGTTTTGATAATAATAAGTACACATTCGTCTATTGCGAATGTCAAATGGTAAATCTTCGACGCGTCCCTGTGCAGTATTCAAAACACAAATTACTCTGTCCCAACCAAGATTGTGAGATGCATAGCCTAATTCGATCAATACATTAGGATTTGGTGTGAGTCTTGTGGAGCGTTTAGTGAACCATCTAATTAATTTATCTATCATAGATGGATACTTATTGATTATGCTAACATCACATATAAATATTTGGCTGTGTGATATCTTATCAAAAATTGAAGCAGCAATATCTGGAGAACCAGACAGTGCAGATGTAGCAGTATCTACACGCATCTCAATTCGTATATCTTCACTTCCTTTCTTAAGAGATTCGATAGCTTTTTTTAAAGTAGATTCGATAAAGTTGCGGTTTGAAGAGGATGGTAAGTCGGATTGCCAAGAATAAAAGATATTAATCATGCTATAAGTTTTGTTCTTACTGGCTTAAAGAACCAATATACTAACAAATCAATAGTATATTAGCATCAGGCTTTATTTTTGGTAAATATACTGAGGCTTAAGTTGTTGTTAGACGGAACTTATGGTTTGAAGTTTTTTCAACAATAAAATAGTAATTTTATATTACAACCATGATAGTAGTACATTTCCTAGTCAAATATCGATTTTCGCCCTAATCTAGCACTAAACCCATCACTGAGCCAATAACTGAGCATAAAACTGAGCATATTTCCCAGAAAAACGCACCTACGCTAGAGACAGCAAACAAAAGCGTCAGGTAAAGATTATGACTCAAACCCTAGAACAGCAACCCACTGGCTTATATCTGCAAAACTCCAGCCAACAGATTGCCTTTCCCCTCAAACACACCGAAGTAAAAGCCAAAATCGCTGGTAATATCTCACGGGTGGAAGTTACCCAAAGCTTTGAAAATCCCTTTACCACAACCCTAGAAGCCGTTTATATTTTCCCCTTACCCGATGAAGCCGCCGTTGATGATATGCTGATTCGCATAGGCGATCGCACAATTCAAGGCAGCATTAAAAAACGTCAAGAAGCTGTAGCTATCTACGAACAAGCCAGAAAACAAGGACAGACAGCCGGACTCCTCGAACAAGAACGAGACAATATTTTCACCCAATCCCTGGCAAACATCAAACCAGGCGAACAAATTGATGTGATTATTCGCTACAGCGACAGCCTAAAATTTGAGGGGGGAAATTACGAATTTGTCTTCCCAATGGTTGTTGGCCCCCGTTACATTCCTGGAATCACCATCGCAGAAGATGCAGTCGGGGGTGGTTCAGCTATTGCACCCATGACTCAAAATCAAGATACCGATTTAGTTCCAGATGCTTCCCGCTTAAATGCTCCCATTTTGCCAGCAGGAATGCGCTCAAGTCATGATATTAATGTCACCATAGAAATTAATGCTAGCGTTGAGATTCAGGATATTAACTCACCCTCTCACCAAATCCAAATCATCCGTGAAGGACAGTTGGTAAATGTCAAATTAGGAGGTGGAGACACCATACCCAACAAAGACCTAATTTTACGCTATCAAGTTGCCAGTAATAACATCCAAACAACCACGCTGACTCAAGCTGATGAACGGGGTGGACACTTCGCGTTATACCTGATTCCCGCCTTTGAGTATCGTCCTGATGAGATTGTCGCCAAAGATATGGTGTTTCTCATCGACTCCTCCGGTTCTCAAAGTGGCGAACCACTGATGCAATGTCAGGAATTGATGCGTCGTTTTATCAATGGACTCAATCCCGACGATACCTTTAGCATTATTGATTTTTCCGATACCACACAGCAACTCTCACCCGTTCCTCTCCCCAATACTTCTGCAAATCGGTTATTAGCAATTAACTATATCAATCGCTTAAACGCTGGCGGTGGAACAGAGATGTTAGGCGGTATTCGCACCGTCTTAAATTTAAAAGCCACAAATCCGGGACGCTTGCGAAATATTGTTTTACTAACTGATGGTTATATCGGCAACGAAAACCAAATTTTAGCAGAAGTTAAACAGCGTCTCCAGCCAGGAACCCGCCTTCATAGCTTTGGTGCAGGTAGTTCGGTGAATCGTTTCTTACTCAATCGGATTGCAGAATTAGGACGGGGTATTGCTCGGATTATTCGTCACGATGAACCTGTAGATGAGGTGGTAGAAAAATTTTTCCGCCAAATCAATAATCCTGTCCTCGCCAACATTCAATTGCAATGGGAGGGTGATGGAGAATCTCCAATCATGTATCCCTCGACACCACCAGATTTATTTGCAGAGCAACCTTTAGTGCTATTTGGACGCAAACCAGACGCGCATTCTGGAAAGTTGCACGTTACTGGCATTGCTGCGGGTGGTAGGCGTTATCAGCACAGTTTTCACCTGAATTTTCCCCAAACAGGTAATCCTGCAATCGCTCAACTTTGGGGACGTTCCCGCATCAAGGATTTAATGAATCAAATGGTGAGTGGAGACACAAAAAAAGGTGTGGAAGCAGTGACAGATACGGCTCTGACTTATCAACTGTTATCGCAATATACCGCTTTTGTTGCCGTCAGCGATGATATCAGAGTCAATCCCAACCAAGATTATATATCTGTGCAAGTACCTATAGAAATACCTGAAGCAATCAGCCATGAAGGTATTTTTAGTAACCTAAGTTTTGGTGCTGCTCCTGGGGGTGGAATGGTAAGCAGTCGCCAGCAGGCGAAGAAACAATCTGCACCACCCTTGCCATCTCCAATGTCTGTATTACCACCACCATCCCCAATGTCTGCACCAGCAAAACCGATACAACGGTTTGAAGAAATGGAGTCATTAGCGATGGAATTCGATATTCCAGCATCAGAGCCAGAAATCGGATTTGCAGATGATGATGGCTTTAGTAATCTTGATAGCCTGTTATCAGTTCCCGAAAGAGCAATGCCACAATTGGAAGATTTAAAAGTTTTACGCAAAGAAGAATCTTCTGTGCCTCGTTTACAGGTTGTCAGCCTGACGGGATTGAATCAGGAAATGATTTCTCTGCTGACTCAATACTTGCAATCAATTCAACTCCCTAGAGGTTTTGGTGGTGATTTGGTATTTGAATTCCAACTTAGCCAGGGACGGGTGAGACAGTTGCTACTGGATGAGCAGGCTTCATCCCTGAAGGAACAGACAGTGATTGAATTAATGAGGCGATCGCTTTTAGCTTGGCTACCCTCCCAGTCCCTCACCAGTACTGTGCTGTTAACACTTCGGATTCAACCGTAATCGCTCCTTTATCAATATAGTGCAAAGCGATCGCCTGCGGTAGACTGTTGGCGATCGCTCTTTTGGTATAGGTTTTAAAATGCCTTTTCGTACCGTATCGAAGATATATATTGCGTTTGGTAGCGTCAACCTAACTTATAACATTAGCGATCGCACTTACAGGCGCCATATTTTTCTCAGGTTTTCCAAACAATCTTCTTGTCGCTGCTTGATAACTGCTGGAGTCCATTCAGATTGTTGTAAAACTTGGGTTGTCAGCACAAAAGGAGAAATACCCTTTTTGCTAATAAAATACTTTTCTTGCTTTTTATCAAAATCGTAGTTTTGCGCCTCAGCATTCTTGTTTCGAGAGAGTAACGCCAAATTACCTATGCGATATCAAATGTGGCAACTGCGAGGCAGTATCCGGTAAATATTGCACAGATGACGCAGACAAATGATGCAACTCTTGCTGCTGCTGAACTTGCATATAAACAAGGAAAGCAACTATATGAGCAAGGAACAGCAGAATCTTTGCTACAGGCGATCGCAAAATTTGAACAAGCACTTTCACTATATCGGAAGGTGGGCGATACCTACAGTGGGCAAAGCCTACGCTCATCAGAAGCTTTCACCGTTGCTCACCTTGGCAAAATCTACTCAGATTTAGGGCAACAGCAAAAAGCACTTTCTTAATGGCATTCTCAACAGCAAGCATCATTGCGGGCAGTCCAGATAGAAATATGCCACACCTTATTATTGGGCAGCTTTTACACTACAAGGTGAATGGAAATGAAAGAATGTCGAGCAGATTTTTCTTTAGCTTTTCTTTATTCACTCAATGTTGCATTTTTTTAAACATCTGTTACATTACTTTACAGACAGTTACAACTGCTACAAAACTTGAACTTTGGAGTTTTACTCATGACAGGTTTTAAGAATCCTGCGCCTATTGTTTCAGAAGATCCTAATGCTGTGCGTTTTGGCTTCACTCCTCAGAGTGAAAATTGGAACGGTCGTCTTGCGATGATTGGTTTTCTATCTGCCATTTTGATTGAAGCTTTTTCTGGTCAAGGCTTACTCCATTTCTGGGGCATCCTCTAAATTAATGCTAGGAGGGGCGCACGGCTGTGCGCCCCTTAACTCTCAGCCTACGCAAGTAATTCGTTTCTAAGCGATGGCGGTTGTTGGGATTGGTGCAAAATATCAGATTTTTCCGGTTAAGCCAAAATATAAGTGAATAATTACTTTACATTGAATATGTATAGCTAAAACTCATGGAAATACCCCAACGCGTATCAGTCCGCTACAAAGACGCGTCCTTCAACAGTAATGAAATCCGTTTGAGAACTTTTCGGCTTGGGTTACAAATATGGGAAGAACAAACCAAACCTAGAAAAACAGAGCTTTATCAGTTTATATCGTCTTGCTTGAAACAAGTTGACCGTCAAGATCGTTTTATGTTTTCTCTACTGTTCATAGAATTAACAGACCTCATACGCAATTCTTCGCTGGAAAGGGGAACGAAAGAGGTTCTAATTAAAACAGCTTTTAGGGAGTTTGCTTGTGCGATAACAGACTTTGAAGACGTTGCCAAATAAAGTTGGTCATGGGGGTGCTGGTATTGCGTAGCTGTAGCCCAAACCAGGCATCGCCCTTAAGTCAGCTAACCTAATCGAGTAGGATATCTATAACAGCAGTTTTTTTGCATTAAGCACAAAGCTACGGATTTGGAGGCAAGAGGTAGAAACTCTTTATATCTGATGCGTGAGTCCTGCATTTTGTACTTCACTTACTTGCAAACTGCTGTAATGTAAACAGCTTTCCAATCAGATTAGTTTTTTTGCTAAATGCGCGGATGGGTAGGTGTTGAGGAGGGGATGGCTACAAAAATGCCTGAATTGCCTTATATGCAAGAGTTTGAGAGCGCTAGCATTTCTAAACCATCCGCGCACCTTATGGGGACTAGTTTTCAGCCATTTGCCTCTAGCCAAATTACAACTCCTCATGTTATGATTTCTGCATTCGCGCAACCGAACCTTGAAAATCAAATAAGGCAAGGCTTTCAGAAGCCAGCGATTGCAATTACTTAAAATCCCTATTAGGGATTGAAACGAGTCTTACAAGTAATTCCCTTGATTCATTCGTGAATTGCAATTACTTAAAATCCCTATTAGGGATTGAAACACGACAAAAAACGAAATAGGTTTTACTGCCACCCAATTGCAATTACTTAAAATCCCTATTAGGGATTGAAACACTTTATCACTGCCAAGGTTGCCATTTTGTAGATTGCAATTACTTAAAATCCCTATTAGGGATTGAAACTGCATCCTTCGCAACTTTCTCTTGCAGGCGCGATCATTGCAATTACTTAAAATCCCTATTAGGGATTGAAACAACTGCGACGGGCGCGTGATGTCCATCACCGTAAAACCCAAAAAAAATAACCTCTCAATACGGTTCGGATAAGGTTTTTTGATGACACGCCGCTAATCGCAAAGCAAAGACGCGATAAATCGCCGTCTCTACAAAGGACTGATTCTTGTAAAGACGGCGATTTATCGCGTCTCTTGCCTTAAGCGAACTGTATTGAATAACCTCTAATATAGCAATCCGGCTTGAGTTTTACTAAGCATACTGAGGGGATAACGCATTTTAAGTAAAATTTCAACCATTATTCGATTTAAAAAATAAAGTATAAATCTTAGTACTAGTGACAAAAGTACCTATTTAAACATGACTTTTTTCACAGGCGTGTGCCTGATTATTTCGATTAGATTGAGGCTATACAAATCCAGTAATGCAAGGCAAGTTACAAAGATATATGAACCGCTTTAAATCTTTTCTTCTTGGAAGCTTATTAACTGCTGCTTCAATTGCTGCTCTTTCTCCAAATGCTAATGCCGCTGAATTTAAATCTGAGCACGATCGCTTTAATCGTAATACTGTAACTTTTAATAACAGTAAAGTCTCACACGAACGTCAAGTCCGGGAACAACGCGCTCGTGAATTGCGTGAACGTCAAGCCCGCGAACGACATGCTCGTGAATTGCGCGAACGTCAAGCCCGCGAACGACATGCTCGTGAATTGCGCGAACGTCAAGCTCGCTTTAATCACTAAGAAAATAAATTCTAGATGATATTACTTTTAGGATAGTAGCAATACTCTCCTTTTTTATTGACATAAATATGCTCAAAGCAATACCGTTATTACTATTTTCATCAAGCTATTAAACATATTTATAAAATCAGATTTTCGCCTAATTTAATACTTCAAGAGTCTAAATTCAAGTTTCAGTATTGCTTATTTGCTTGATGGAAACCGTTGTATCTAATGCTGCTGACATCGCAAAGAAAATTTGCATTTTATCTTATCTTAAAATTAGCTTTTAATACAGTTTGCTAGAATATACTATAGTTTTTATTTTTTCTTTTTGAAGAGGTCTAACATGGTTATGCGTCTTCCAATAGTTGCTGCTACCTTCATGGTTGCCAGCGTTACTATCGGTACACTTTTGGGCGTTGCCGCTCCCGCTTCAGCCCAAGAGATAATCAGTTGTTCAAGCCAGAATAATCAGAGGAATACTTGTTCAATACCTACAAGAGGTAGAGTGAGGCTTGTTAGGCAATTATCTAACGCCAGTTGTAGAGGAAATTGGGGCTATAGGAGAAATCGTATTTGGGTGAGAAATGGTTGCCGAGCCGAGTTCTCTGTTGGCGATCGCAGAAACGACAGATATGACAGATATGATAGAAACGATAGATATGACAGATAGGAAATTGGGTACTTAGCGTCATCGTGCCGATAAAAACTGGTGGTAGCTAAAAATTGTCCAGACTACCACCATGCGAAATAGGATTTTAACCTGTCACGAGCGATCGCTAATAGAGAGATGCCAACACCTTATCTGCTGCTGCCCTGAATGCAGTTGCTGCACCAGCGCTCATGTCTCGTGGCGCACAGATACGATTTCTCACATAGGCGAGTGTGATGGCTCCAACCGCAGACACAATCGGATCGGCATTGTCTTTGCCACCTACGCGTCCCCACGGTAATGGTGCGCCATTGCCATTAATCAGATAGTCAGCCAGCAATCTGAGGTGAAAATCAACCGCTTCTTTAACGGCTGTTGTATCTCCATTAACTGCCAATGCTTGTACCCCGGAGTTTTTCAGGATGTCTCCTAAAGCAACTTCTCGGTTATCCGTCAATCTCTCAGCCGCTTCTGCCCGAAATTGGATTTCTTGACTAGCTGCTGCATCGGGTGGCAAGGGATTGCCAATTGGTGTCACGCCCCATCGCCGACGTAGGAGTAAATTGTTGGTGGTATCATCCGATTTGACGCGGTGATAGGCGGGACGCTGTTTGAGTGCTTCAAACCAAGCGTTGATTCGAGGATACCGGGGATTTCCCTTGAGGTGATATCCCCGATAAACGGGTAAGTTAGCCGCCAAGCGGTCTAAATGAGGGCTATAGGTAATATCTACCACGCTAAAGGTTGACAAAAAGTAGGGGCCAGGATACTTTCCAAGAAGTTGCTCTAATTCGTCTAATTTCGCTTCAAAAGCTGCCTGTAAGCTTGCTAATTCATGAGGATCTTCAGGGGCTTGTCTGAGAAATTTGTAAGCAATATCTCTGACACCATTGGTTTCAGCTTCGTCAAGCCACTGCCTCGCAACGGCGTTTTCCTCTGGGTCTTCAGGAAGTAAGGTTGGGCCAAATCGTTCTTCCAATTCTAACAGAATGTCTTTAGATTCATAGACTAACTTTCCCTCAATTTTAGCTGCGGGGACAAGGGTTGTGGGAACTAAATCTGTATACCATTTAGGCTTGTTAGTCAAATCGATAAACTCTGTTGCAAAGGGAATTTCTTTTTCTTCAAGAGCAAACCAAACCCGTTCGCAAAATGGACACCAAGAGTTAGTATCACGGTATAGCAGTACTGGCGGTTCTGTACCTGGCGGCAGTTTATGAAGACTACTAGGGATGGGAGCAGTAGAAGGAGATTGCCCTGGTCTACGCACCCGTCTAGCCGGGGTATTTTTTTGGGCAATTTCTAACAGTTGCTCCCAGTTAGATACGGTGTCTTGAATTGACATATTTCTCCTTAGTTTAAGTTAATCTTTTCCAACTATTTGCATTTATTAATCGCATTCGTAAAGCTGCCATCCCATAATGGTTTCACATCAATCCTCGTTGGGATGACGTTGCTTTTTAGCTCGACCACAAGCTGGTATGAGACGAAATAACTGGAACTTCATAGACAAGTTTCTGACTCTTAAGGATAGGAATTTAGATGATGGAATGGAAATATAGATAAAATTTGGCACCAGAAATTTAACTGTTAACCTTTAGAACTCCAATCTATAGCAGTCCTAAATTATTCGTGAAAATTATATCTCTTTCTTTCCTTTGCGTCCTTGGCGGTTCGTTTCCCAATCTATATTTTTCACAACTCAAATAGGATTGCTATAAAATATGCACAGATGTGAATAACTCTGTCTGCTACAACGCAAAGTAGCAAACTTTTTTTAAAGATAGCAGCCCTCAAGCTATAGACTGGTATGTTTATAGCTTTTAAACAGATAGAAAGTTGACTTCTTGAAGTTGTATTATTAACTCCGGTAATTCTATAGATTTACAGGTGTTAGTGGTGATTATCACATGAAAATAGTTTGAAAGCAAGATTTAATATATCTATTTTTGACTTGTTTAAGTCGGCAAAATCAGAAAAATCTCTATAAATTCGATTTATAGAGACGATACAAAGCTTTAGTAAAAAAAATACACCTAAACTAAAAGGTGTTTAAAGTCAAGCTAATAGCTGCTCTAAATCTACAGCACTTGCAATTTCATCGAGTGTAGCCCAAGAGTGAAGCACCCCATCCAATTAAAGCGCTACCAAAGACTAGCCATGCAGCATTGATGCGGAAGTGAATAGCTAAAATGGCTGAGACGATCGCGATCGCACAGCCGAGAAAATCTACAAACGGGGCTTGTGGTAATGTTAAAGTTGCTATCCCCAGTTGCAGGGTGGTAACAACCATTAACGCTACAGCACTAACATTCACAGCATCCAAAAATGCTCTAGTCCAAGAAGAAGCCCGTAAGCGTGGAATTAGGGGATTCAGGGCAGCAACGAAAACAAAAGAAGGTAGAAAAATTCCGATTGTGGCAACAATTGCGCCAGGTATACCGGCAATGATATAACCAATAAACGTAGCAGTGGAAAGTACTGGCCCAGGAGTAAATTGACCAATTGCGATCGCATCTAGTAACTGCTGTTGTGTCAGCCAGCCGTATTCTTGAACTAATCCTCCTTGGAGAAAAGCCACCAAAAGATAGCCACCACCAAACAAGACACTCCCAACTTTAAGAAAAAACCAACCCAACTGCCATAAAGAAACGTTGATTGCAGAGACAGTCGCTACCGATGCAGCAACAGCCGCTGATGCCTTCAAAGTCGCACCTGTGCTGAGACTAGCAATCAGAAAATTGGCTTTATCTCCTGGTTTGGCGTTTTTCTCACCAGAATGTAACCAAAGCATACCCAGCAATCCCCCAATTAATAGGGCAATTACTTCATTTAATTTGAATAACAATGTCAGTAATGCCACAGCCAAAGCAATTACCAGCAACTGGCGAGTTTTCACAGCCTTTTTTGCCAAGCCCCAGAGGGCATTGATGATGATTGCTAAAACAGCCGGTTTAATGCCATAAAGTAAAGGAGCAACTTGGGGTAGAGTGCCGTAAGCAACATAAACCCAAGCAAACCCACCAGTAATTAGAACCGCAGGTAAGACAAAACAGACGCCTGACACAATCAGCCCCAGCCATCCTGCATAGATGTATCCTATGTGGATAGCCATTTCTGTGGAATTTGGCCCAGGGATTAGGTTAGTTGCACCCAGCAAATCTAGGAAATGCTCCCTTGTCAACCACTGACGCCGCTTAACCACTTCATCTTCAATCATCGCGATATGGGCAACCGGGCCCCCAAAGCCGATGACGCCCAGTTTAAAAAACAGGTTGGCGAGTTCGCCCAAACGACTTGATGCTGAGTTAGTCATTTTTGCTAGGCAATATTTTTTCAAGCAACAAGAGTAACAACCACTTCTAGACTCACAAAATCACTAACTTTTTTCTGCTTCCTTAGCAATATACTTCTCAAGTAGGAATTGCTTGAGGTGCGGTTGTTCTAAGTTTAAACCCAGTTCTTGCGCTTTCTGACTAATTTCCTCATAGGTCAGACCTTCGCTAATCGCATTGGCAATCAAGGCGATACCACCAGCCCTTGCTCCAGCAGCACAGTGAATTAAAATTGGTTTGGGTAAGTTCTCAATCTCCTGAATTGCTAACTTTGTTAGCTCTTGATTTGGTTCTGAAGGCTTTAATGGAACATTGGCATATTGCAGTCCAGCCGCTTCGGCTTGCTGCTGTTCGTCACTGAGAAAACCTGCTTCATCGGGAGAACGCAGGTTCAGCACCGACTTAAATCCCTCTTGGGCTGCCTGTTTTAACTCCTCAGAAGTTGGTTGTCCAGCAGCGCTCAAGTCATCACTAACTTTTTTATTGTTACTCATAATCTTTAACTACACTATTTCGATGTTTTTATCGTAGTTTATTTGATAGAGCAATTTTCGTAGGGTACGTTACGGCTTGAGGCTAACGCACCATGTTATATCATATCCGCCTAAATACTTCTCGTTATGAAGGCAGCGATCGCGGAGTGAAGTAATCGCTTCGTTCCACTCTGTTCCACTCGCAATGACATATCGTAAGTGATTAAGCGGACTTGATATGATTCCTGCATCTGTGCAAAAATCTGAAAACTCTTTCTCCCCCTGCTCCCTGCCCCCTGCTCCCTGCTCCCTGCCCCCTTGCGGTCTTAATGATAAGTCTTTAACCGGACACGATATCATACCTGCTTGTGCTGCATAATTGAATCGCAATCTAAAATTTGCATGAATGTTTGCAAAACAGGGACTGGAATTTAACTGGTGTGCTCCGGTATCTGGTGATGGATTCTACTTGGGTTTGCCCGTTTGGGAACGTCCTCCCAGTCTTGAGTATACTGTTGAGATTTTTAAAACAGCAGAACGATTTGGGTTCCGGCAGGTTCTAATTGGTATGGGTTTCAACAACCATATTATGGAGGCTTGGACTTTAGCAACAGCAGTTTTAGCGCTCACTATTAGTGCTGGGGCAATGGTAGCTGTGCGTCCAGGTTTCTATTCGGCCCCAATATTGGCAAAGATGGCTGTTACCTTAGATAACATCAGTAAAGGTCGCCTTTCGCTTAACATTGTCACAGGTGGACGACCAACGGAACAAGCGATGTATGGTGATTATTTAGGTCATGATAGCCGCTATCGTCGTACCCGTGAATTTATGCAAATTTGTCGGCAGTTATGGTCAACTACTAATCCCTTTGACTATGAGGGAGAATTTTATCAACTCCATCAAACTCGGTTAGAAACCTTACCTCTGCAACCATCTGGGCCGCTATTTTATTTCGGTGGTGCGAGTGAAATGGCTCAACAAGTAGGTGCAGAATTTGCAGATGTTTATCTGATGTGGGGGGAAGCACAGCAACAAGTTGCTGACCGAATCAACCAGATGCAGCAATTAGTAAATAATTGTGGACGGAGAAAGGAGGTGCGTTATGGATTGAGGATTAATATTGTTGCTCGGCCAACTGAAGTCCAAGCCAAAGAAACAGCAAGGGAAATGCTGGCAAAAGTTTCTCCAAAAGTATTAGCTAAAGCACGAGCCACCGAATTTCCTAATACTAAGCGGGAAAGTGTCGGTCAAAGCCGACAGTGGGAATTACGAGGCAATGCTGATGAAGATTGGTATGTTGAACCACTGCTTTGGGCTGGTATTTCTGTAGTGCGGAGTGGTGCGGGAATGGCAATTGTTGGTAGCTATCAACAAGTAGCGGAGCGTCTTTTACAATACATCGATTTGGGAATCACAGTTTTTATATTGTCTGGGTATCCCCATTTAGAAGAGTGCGAAAATGTGGGGCGAAACGTTTTACCGTTAGTTAGAGAAGGCTATCTTCAGAGAAGTAAGTCGGCTCCCGCATAATAGGGACATACACTCTTAGATAAATTCTGCTATTTTCAATCTTGTATGTGTCAGAAAATCAATTATGTTCATTGGTTTGAGGAGATAATCTTTTGTTAATTAACTTAGGCTTTTTAGAGTTAGTATTACTAGAATGTAAATTTTTGTATCACTGTTCAACATTTCCGATCGGAAACGAATAATGCTCAATATTATTCCAGTCAGGATAATTTTGCCAAGCTTACTTTTTTAGGGTTTTTAAAGGTCTTGCTGCACAGTCTTTTTTGGCAACAACAATTTGTCATAACGACAAATAACAGTCACTGTACACTTTTCATTATGACTTGCCATTTTAAGTATTTATAAATAAAATTGAAGTATCAAAAAATACTATTGTACGATGAAAAATTCTACTGAAAGTTCTCAACAAGACCTCAGTCTACCCAAGATGGAAGTAGACCAACTGCTTCTGGAATGGCATGAAAATCCAGCAGCTTACGTAAGTAATATATGTATTCATCAGTTATTTGAATATCAAGTAGAAAAAACACCTGAGCAAATTGCGGTGATTTTTGAAGATAAGCAGCTTTCTTACCAAGAACTTAACCAGCGAGCTAATCAACTAGCGCACTATCTACAAACCCTGAATGTCAAACCTGAGGTTCTAGTTGGCATTTGCCTGGAGCGATCGCTGGAAATGATTGTTGGACTATTAGCCATCCTGAAAGCAGGCGGAGCTTATGTCCCCTTAGATCCAGCCTATCCTTCAGAGCGCCTAGCTTTAATCCTAGAGGACTCACAGTTACCAATACTACTGACCCAACAACATCTACTTTCAAAGCTGCCAGAGCATCAGGCCCATATAGTTTGTCTAGATAGCGATAAAGAGGCAATTACTCAACAAAGTCAGGAGAATCTGACCAGCATAGTTACAGATGAAAACCTGTCTTATGTCATTTACACCTCCGGTTCGACTGGTAAGCCGAAAGGGGTAGCTATTGAACATCACAGCACAGTCGCTCTGTTGCATTGGGCCAGAGAAGTTTTTACAACAGAGGATCTAGCTGGAGTACTGGCTGCAACATCTATTTGCTTCGATCTCTCAGTTTTTGAAATATTTGTTCCCCTCAGTTGGGGTGGTAAGGTAATTTTGGCAGAAAATGCCTTGTATTTACCTACTTTACTTGCCGCTCAAGAAGTCACTCTAATCAATACAGTGCCATCTGCGATCGCAGAGTTACTGAGAATTCAAGGTATACCCACTTCTGTTCGCATCGTTAACTTAGCAGGTGAACCTCTGCAAAATCGTTTGGTGCAGCAGATATATACGTTGGATAATATTCAAAAAGTCTTTAATCTATACGGCCCTACGGAAGATACAACCTATTCTACATTTGCCTTGGTGAAGAAAGGTGACAGCATCGTGACCATTGGCCGTGCGATCGCCAACACATACTGTCTTCTGTTGGACGAACAAATGCAGATAGTACCCACAGGTGTTTCTGGAGAACTATACATTGGCGGCGAGGGACTAGCCAGAGGCTATCTCAACCATCCAGAACTGACAGATCAGCGATTCATCCCCAACCCTTTTGAGGATAGCGCAGCGTTAGCAAGTCCGCGAGCGTCGGCAGGAGGCAGGAGGCAGATCGCGCAGCGTGTCGTAGACAAGGCAGGAGGGAGTAAATTATATAAAACAGGCGACTTAGCTCGTTACTTACCAGATGGCAACATTGAGTATATTGGGCGCATTGACCAACAAGTAAAGATTCGCGGCTTCCGTATTGAGCTAGGAGAAATTGAAACTGCACTGTGGCAACATCCTGATGTGCAAGAAGCTGTAGTGATTGCTAAAGAATTTTCCCCTGGCGACCAACGCCTAGTAGCTTACGTAGTTCTCAAGCCCGAATCATCAGACACGAATGTTGGTAATTTACGCCGTTTTCTCAAACAGAAATTGCCTGACTACGCGATCCCTTCTCGCTTTGTGCAATTGAGTGCTTTACCCTTAACAGCTAACGGAAAAGTCGATCGTAAGGCGCTCCCAGCACCCCTTCAAACTTTAAATGCAAATGAGAAGTTTGTTGCTCCTCGCACTCCGATTGAGGAACAAGTAGCAGAAATTTGGTCTAATGTATTGGGTCTAAAAAAGATTGGCGTTTATGACAATTTCTTAGAGTTGGGAGGACATTCCTTACTAGCCTTTCAGATCCTCTGTCGTATCCGCGATATCTTTCAGGTTGAGTTGCCAATGCGGCATTTCTTTGAAGCGCCCACCATCTCTGAAATAGCTGACAGCATTATACAAGCACAACAGGAAGACATCGGATGTTCTGTAGTGCCAATACAATCCATTGGGCGCGATCGCGATTTACCGCTTTCGTTTGGGCAAGAAAGGTTGTGGTTTCTTGACCAGTTAGTACCCAATCATGCTTTTTACAACGTTCCCGAAGCCTTTCGCCTCAGAGGTGTACTCAACGCCACAATATTAGAACAGAGTTTGAATGAAATTATCAACCGCCATGAAGTCCTGCGAACTACATATTCGAGCTTGAACGGACAACCCATACAGGTTATCCACTCAACTTTTCCCATCAAACTTTTAGTAGTGAACCTTCAAGGGCTGTCTCCAGACGATCGGGAATCTCAAGTCCGCCAGCTCATCCTTGAAGAAGCCCAACGTCCTTTCGATTTAGTTCAAGGGCCATTGCTGCGAACAACATTGCTGCAATTGAGTTCAGAGGAACATATATTCCTCCTCAACCTACACCATATTCTTTGTGATGATTGGTCTTTAAATCTTTTGTTCGAGGAACTGTCAGTCCTCTATCAAGCTTTCTCCACTGGCAACCCTTCGCCCCTTCCTGACTTAGCTATTCAGTATGCTGACTTTGCAGCTTGGCAACGGCAGTGGCTGCAAGGTGAAATTTTAAATAATAAGCTTGCTTATTGGCAGCAACATTTGAGCGGCAGTCTACCTATATTAGAATTGCCCACCGATTATCCACGACCATTGGAGCCAAGATATCAAGGGGCGCGTCAATCGGTCGTTATCCCCAAATCCCTAACCGATGCCCTGAATGTTCTCTCGCGCCAAGAAGGTACTACCTTGTTTATGACCTTGTTGGCAGCATTCCAGACACTCCTATTTCGCTACACAGGGCAAGAAGACATTTTAGTAGGTGCTCCGATTAGCAACCGCCACCGTTCTGAATTAGAAGGACTAATTGGGTTTTTGCTCAATACTTTGGTATTGCGAACCAACTTGTCCGGCTCCCCAAGTTTCCGGCAGTTGTTAGGTCGAGTCCGGGAAGTAGCTTTATCAGGTTATACTCACCAAGACTTACCGTTTGAGAAGCTAGTTGATGCTCTACAGATCGAGCGGGGCTTGAACCAAAATCCACTGATTTCAGTGATGTTTAATCTTCAGAATACCCCAGCGCCTAAGCTGACTGTTCCCGGATTGACAATGAACCATCTGGGAATTGATAACGGGACATCCAAGTTCGATCTATACCTCGAACTGCGCGAGACAGCAGCAGGGATATCGGGCAACTTGGAATATAGTACTGACCTATTTAAAGCTGAGACGATCGCTCTGATGGTGGAAAATTTTTCTACTTTAGTACAGAGTATTGTCTCTAACCCAGACCAGACAATTTCCAACTTACCCCTGTTAACATTCCCTGGCGATCGCCAAACTAAGCAGATATATAACGGCAATATAGATATTCGCAGTCTACCAGAGCCTAAAATGGATAGAAGCGATTTAGAAGCAGCATTTGTCGCACCTCGTACTCTGATTGAGTCACAAATGGCTGAAATTTGGAGCCGAGTTCTGGCGATCGCAGAAGTTGGGATTCACGATAATTTCTTTGAGCTTGGTGGTAATTCTCTGCTAGCATCTCAGTTGATTTTTTTTGTGAGAGAAACCTTTCAAGTAGATTTACCTCTAAAAAGCTTGTTTGAAAAATCCACTATAGAAGCGCTGGCTCAGGTAATAGAGACAGTGCGTCGAGATGGCGTTTCTGCTTTAAGCAGTGCGATCGATCTAAAATCTGAGGTAGTACTCGATCCCGCCATCAATGCTCAAGGAAGGCCTGTTGCTCAGATCAATGAATTGCGTCATGTTTTTCTCACAGGAGCTACAGGCTTTTTGGGGGCTTTTTTACTTGATGAACTGCTACATCAAACTCAAGCAAAAATATACTGCCTAGTGCGTTCCACGAACGAGCATGAAGGGTTAAAAAAGATTCAACAAAACCTAGAAAAATATTCCCTCCATCATCCAAATTTTAGCTCTCATGTGATTGCGATTCCGGGAGACTTAGAACAGCCATACTTGGGTATTCCTAGCGAACAGTTTGAAAAGCTGGCTCTGCAAATTGATGCTATTTATCACAGTGCTGCCCAAGTCAATTTTGCTAAACCATACTCTGCAATCAAGAAATCCAATGTTCTCGGAACTCAAGAAGTTCTCAGATTAGCTTGTATGGGCAAAATTAAACCAATGCATTACATTTCTACCATTGCTGTTTTTGGTGCAATCAGCCATTTTACAGGACAAAAAGTAGTTTACGAAGATGACAACATCGAGCTTTGTAAAGACTATGTTGCTCTGGATCTTGGCTATGCTCAAACCAAATGGGTAGCCGAAAATCTTGTATGGGTTGCCAAGTCTAGGGGAATACCTGTTAGCATCTACAGAACAGGATTTCTCATGGGACATAGCGGTACAGGTATTGCTCATACAAAAGATGCTTTTGTGCCGAGAATTATTAAAGGATGCATACAGCTTGGTAGTTATCCAGAACTCATAGATCAAAAAGAAGAATTGATTCCTGTGGATTACGCCAGCAGAGCAATTGTCCATTTATCCAAAAAGCAAGAATCTCTAGGAAAGGCTTTCCATATAGTACCCCCACCAGACCAAAATATTGGACTTATCGAGCTTTTTGAGTTTATTTGTTCTAATGGTTATCAACTCAAGAAGTTACCATATACTCAGTGGAAAGATGAGCTAATTGCAAATTTCAGGCACTCTCAGGAAAATGTTTTACATCCGCTTTTACCGATGATGTCTGAAAAAGTCTATCAAAATTCTTTGACAATCATGGAGTTGTATCAAAATACAGTTGATTATGACTATCAGAATACCCTGAATGGATTGGCAGATTCTGCAATTGTTTGTCCACCAATGGATGTTAAACTCCTAGATAAATACTTGTCATATTTCGTTAGTAGTGGTTTCTTAAATTCACCACCTTTAAGGCAGGAGTACATGTTCGCGCTATAATTTTCAGCTTAACATTCCTTTATCTAACTGACTCAAAGGAACAAAGATTAGTCAGATTAACCCTTTTCTGTCATTCTCCGTAATTTCTATTTATGGAGAGTGATAATACGGTTCAGTTAAAGCTAGAAAGCGGTTAGTTATGTAAAATTTCGGAACTTCTACTTCACGACTAAATCCTGGAAAGAATTAGAACTTATGCGTTGACAAATTAGACAGACAATGAAGAGAGAGAAATCAGGACAAAAAAGGCGCTCACTAGTTCGTCTAACAGCACAGTGAATGCCAACACTTTTAACGCAGACCAAATAGGTGGTAGCATTGAGAACAAATATGCTTAAGAACGCTCAACGATAAGAAGCCTAGATTTGGAATGATTTTCCACGATCGCCTACGTTTATTTCTTAAACTACGGTTTGCCAATTAACTTATAGTAGTTTTAATAGTATACTGGATTTTTAATTTGAATTAGCACAAGTAATTCTAAAGCTGTCTTAAAAAAAAACTCATGGCCATTACACAAAGGCGTAAACTTGGACGTTCAGAACTAGAAGTATCACCACTATCTTTTGGTGGCAACGTGTTTGGGTGGACTATTGATGAAAATACTTCATTCGATATTTTAGATAACTTTATAGCGGCTGGAGGTAATTTTATTGACACTGCTGATGTTTATTCCAAATGGGTTACTGGGAATCAGGGTGGAGAATCGGAGAGCATCTTAGGGAAGTGGCTTAAGCAGCGTGGCAACCGCGATCGAGTGGTGATTGCTACTAAAGTTGGTAATGACATGGGTATTAAAGGCAAAGGGCTTTCTCGCAAACACATTCAACAAGCTGTTGAAGACTCATTGCAGAGATTACAAACCGATTATATCGATCTGTATCAATCGCATATCGATGATGAAAACACTCCGCTTGAAGAAACTCTTGAAACCTACGGAGAATTGATTCGTCAGGGAAAAGTACGTGCAATTGGTGCTTCAAACTATAGTGCAGAGCGTTTGGCACAGGCATTAGAAATTAGCCACCAATATGGCTATCCTCGCTATGAAAGCCTTCAGCCTCGTTATAATTTGTATGACCGAGATGGTTATGAGCAAGATTTACAACAAATTTCCCAAGAACAGGAAATTGGTGTAATTAGCTATTCCTCTCTGTGCAGTGGCTTTCTCTCTGGTAAATATCGCTCAGAAAAAGATTTGTCTATTAGTCTTCGTGGTAATTCTGTAAAAAGATATTTAAACCCTCGTGGCTTGCGAATTTTAAAGGCAATCGATCGGGTGGCAAATACTTATAATTCTACTCCCACCCAAGTTTCTCTGGCGTGGCTCATTGCTAATCCCAGCATTACTGCTCCTATTGTTAGTGCAACAAAGGTTGAGCAACTCAACGATATCATCAAAGCTGTCAATATAAAGCTCGACCAAGATTCTATTGACCTTCTCAATCAAGCCAGTACCTCAAACACCTAGTAAGCTAATCGTCATTCATTTTTCCAGAATAATTCGCTTGTAGTAAGGGCTTCAGCCCTGCTTTTATGCAACTTAAATGCCGATTAGCTTACCACTATCCGGAAGTCAACACTCAACGTCATCGGGCGTTATCGGTCGAATCAGTGTAAACTCCAGCAGTAGCGATTCTGGCCCGAGGCCGCTTAATAATTATCGTCCAGCCTTAGTGACTCAATAATCTCTGCGATTGCTTTCAAGACTGCGCGATCGCGGATATTATTCCTACCTTATCTCCATCTTTCCAACTCACTGAGCACACTATCACCAGCAACATATGCTCAGTGCGCCGCTGAGTTTTACGGCGTGCCCCTGGATTACTTTTATTCAGTAAGATGATTTCATGGTGTAATCCAGAAGAGTAATTAATTAACGCCGACGCTTCACAAAGATGAATAGAGCGATCGCACTCACACCTAAAAGCCATCCCCCTGATGCTTCAGGTACGCTAACTTTCAAGGGATTAATGGGTTTAGAGAGATTTTCCTTCCCATTCTCAACTTTACGGTCAAAGCGATCGCTTTGGGCTTCTGCTTCTTTGAGTAACTGTCTTTGTTCATCGTTGACTAATACCAACATTGAAGAATAAGGACTAACAATCTTGTACTTTTTGGCTATGGCGTGAATCGCATCCAAACTTTTGAGGTTATCTAACTTAATTTTTTTACTCAACCCTAAAATTAATTGTCTAGCTGCTAATGGCAATAAATCATCTTGTGGGTTGCTAGTTGCAATTGCTGTGTCTAATGTTTGCAGATACCAAGCATAACCATTAACAACACTCACAACAGAGCCACTTAAAACTGATTTAGTTGCAATTCGTTGCAGTACCTCAGAAATATCAACACCAACCCCACCACCGCTATCTTGTAATAATTTAATGATGCCATCGTTATAAGCCCCAGGTAATCCACCTAGATGTACCATCCACAAAGGTACAGGCATATCCGGGACAGTTTTATTGTTCTTCGACAATTCATAACTACCTTCATCACTCAACAGCAAAACGACATCATAAACTGTATCTCCACGCAAATTATTAAACTGTGTCAGCATTTCTTGGGGTTGAATTGTGCCGTAAAAGGCGACTTTTTCCGGTTGAAATTGCTGGAGATCGTCTAACCGTTTGGGTGCAGCGCCAGGAGAAACACTAAGATATAAATCTGCATCGTTGTTTGTCAAATCATTATCTGCAAAGCCGTGTTTTTTCAACCATGATAATGTTTGCACCAATTCTTTAATATGTTGCCCCATGCTGCGAGAGGTATCGAGAACTACAGCAACTCGTTGGTCTTTGGGTAAGGTGTAATCTTGACGAGATAAGGGTTTAGCTAATATTTTGTAGCCTTCCTCTAAATTTACTTCATGTAATACAGGCTGAATTTTTCCACTCGCGGGGATGAATTTTTCTAACCAAGCATCGGCTTTCAAACCGATTTCTTTGCCGTTGCGGATACGCTTGGTTTGATTAGTCCAGAATATATTACGTCTTTCCCCTAAATCGGGCATTTCCCAACCCAAGTCTTGTCCCAGCACTTTGTAAGTCAACCATAGGTGCATTTCTGTGGGAAGTGGTGGTTGCCCTACTATTTGTTGTACATTTTTAGGAGGAATCGGAAAAGCCCGTAAGCGATAATGTCTCGGCCCTACTTGTTCCAACAAAGCTGGATCTATAGGCCGCGAACGTCTAACTTGAGAATTATAAACTTTCTGGGCAGCACCGCGAGAAGAGACAACAAAAGGGAAACGTTGGTCTAATTTATTAGTATCTCCCAACCATAAGCCAGTAATTACAGCGCTTTCTGGCAAAGAAAAGGAGTAAAAAACTTCCTGAACTTCTCGTGTTTGATTTTTATAAACTTCGTACAATTCCACATCAGCCCAATCGTTATGTTCTTTAACTGTGACTTCTTGTGATACCAATAAAACTTTTTTTTCGTTGATATTTAATAAACCTGCTTTAACTTCTTGTTCGTTAAAAGTAGATTGTACTGCGTGACTAACCGCTGTTTTTTCTGCTTTTTGTAGAGGTGTATCAAAAAAATCGGCGTAAAGTTTCTCTGCCTTGACAGTATCTTTGTCAGAACCATTATATAAAAATGGTGACATCAGAAAGTTATAAGTTGCTTGCACTCCATCAGCAGCCGATTTATCTAAGCCTAATACCTGATGATACATAGCACTGATATGGTTATTTTCTTGCTTGCTGCTAAGATACCGGTAAGAAGATAAATAAGCATTAACTAATCCTGTACGGATTTGTTCTGACTTGGCTACAAGCATTTGGCGATCGCTATCATTTTTAGGTGCATTAGCTAAGAGTGAAAAAGCTAATACTTGGGGTTGTTGTTGTAAAGATACAAAAGTAACAGCAAACGCCACAACAACTGCACTAGCACCAGCAAATGTTTTCTTATTACCATGTTCTGAAGCAAAATATCTTAAAATTTTTGCTCCCGAATATACATATATTGCTGTTAACGCTGATGGCATTGCAACAAACAATGTGGCACTAAAACCGACAAGAACTAGCCAAATGAGAATCAGGAATAACCCCCCCACAAAAGCTGAGTGATATAGTATACTCCATAATGGTTGTACCCATGCAAATTTGATGAATTGTTGCAACAGAAATACCGCTAAAGGCAAGGCATAAAATAACAACATTGCACCTGCATAAATACCAAATATCAGCATTAATGTATGGGCTAACATTTGTACCCATTGCAAACCACTTTTGCGTCGGGAAGCATAACCCCAAAATAATTCCCCAGTAAAAGCAGCTATACATATACCCGCTGTTATCAGAATTTGGCCACTAGCCGATGTCAGTTCTCGAATCACAAATAACCGCAACAAACACAACACCAACAGTGGTGCTTCTACACCATAAAATAGGCGAATTAGTTGTAAAGGTTGTTTAATAAACCTCCAGGCACCGATAATACTGGAAATTGTGGGGATGGCAATTAAAGTAACTAGAGTAAAGAAAAATTCAGTTGGGATATCACCTCTTAAAGTTGCCTGTAATAATGGCACACCTACGTATGGTAATATCCCTAAGTAAACTAACATTAAAAATGTCAGGTTCCAGATCCAAAAAATTCCGTAATAACTTGCATTCCAAAACAATTTCACAGCTTTACTCCTCCTAAAATTGATGTTTCTGCATCTATACGCTAGCCTTGAAAGTCAATAAATTTGATTTCTAACTCACCACGAATTTGTCGTAAATTGGCGAAGAGTTGGTCAAGCGGGTTATCTAGAGATTGCAATACGTGTAAATCTTGGGTCAGAATGCTCTCAGTTGAACCTGTGTACTGTCCCCGCAGTAAAGTATGTACATACCAGTACAATAACTTATCACGTTCTTTGCGATCTCTAAGATGTTCATAAATTATTTTTACTTTTAATAATTAGTCACAAACTAATCAATACTTTAAACATAGTTCCTTATTTTAAGTTTTCCCTCAACATTGGCTTTTCTAACAATTTGCTTAGATAATGAAATCTTGGCACAAAATTTAACGCAAATAGCCCACATCATCAGGGCTTTCGGCAATCTTGAGGATTCAATGGTTTGGGTAATTGGCTACGGTATTGGGCATTCGTGAAAAGGAAGCAATAATTTCATCAAACCAACGAATAATAGTGTTGTGTTCTCTAAGAACTAACTACCACTGGCACGCATCAATATCAATGTTCTTGTTGGGGGCGTAAGCTGTTAATCGTAGCGGTCAAAATCAGGACAATTGCCAAAACCAACGCGGCAGTTCTAAGCATTGAATTATCAGAGTGCTTGAGTGCGTTCGTCGCAGACGTTGGCGCAGCGATCGCCACCAATGCCCAGAGTATTACTCCTGTATAAGCGATGTCTCGACGCTGGATAACTATAACTGCTGCAACTGCTGTTGCTACCAATAACATGATGATAGTCCATGTTACAGCAGAAATCCCCCAACCGTTCCACCCGTGAAAATACAAGGCACACGCTACGTTGACAATGGTCGCCACGCTAATCCAGCCCAGATAAATGCTAATCGGAAAGTGAACACACCATTTTTTCAGCCGAGGTACACGCTTATTGCCAATTTCTAACCGCACATAAACACCAATTAGGGGCAACAGAATCAAAAGCATTGCAATTACAGAAAGAGCAAAAAGCCGAGACAAAAACAGATACACCCAAATACTTTGAGCAACACAGGCGATCGCCAACAGATAACCTGTCTTACGTAAATCAGGCTCATCTCGTTGGTCAGGTAGAGCTTGGTATACTCCAAAAGCAAACAACCCAAGGTAAATCAGCCCCCAGATAGCAAAGGCGTAATTGGCAGGGATAATCAGGACATTTTTAAACAAAGTATTGGAAATTTCCCCTATGCTGAGTCCATTGAGCGGGAAAACGTTCGATACTACGTTGATAACGAAAGCACCAAAAATTGCAGCCAAAGTAACAAGTTGCCGCCAAAAATCCCGGTAATTGCCTCTTGTGGACTGCTGCATAGGATGTTCACTCATAATCTTTTGTGCTTTTAGCTTACATCTGAAAAAGAGCGATGCATATAAACCTAACTGAGTTTCCTTTTCCACATGCCGTGAAAAGTCAGATTTAGGATTGCTATATTATAGTCTCGGTGTTTTTTTGTGCCTTTTTGCCGATTCTCAATCAATTTTAGCGATCGCCTCCGGCGGGCGCTTCGCGCCATCGCAATACCTGCCGGCTTTCTCATGCTCATATCTAGCAAGCTTTTTGCCTTTTTCTAACCGTCGAACTCACATAGTCTTATTGACTCAACCCCGATTGAAGTTTGTCATCGATGTCGCGTACACGGACACAAGGTCTTTAAAGGATTAGTCAAATGGGGTAAAAATTCACCTTCATTGGTACTTTGGCTTTTATGTGGAGTAAGTTGCTATGAGAATCTTGCTGATCGAAGATGACGAAGTTTTAGCGAGTGTTTTGTTGCAGTCTCTTACCCAACAACACTATGCTGTTGAAATTGCACGAGATGGACAAATTGGCTGGGAATATGCCCAAGGTACTAACTACGACCTGATATTAACAGATGTTGGACTGCCGAAACTCGATGGCATTACTTTATGTCAGCGCTTACGTTCTAGTGGTTGTTCCACTCCTATTTTGTTGATCACAGCAAAAGATGAAACTAGCGATCGCATTCGGGGACTCGATGCTGGAGCAGATGATTATCTCATTAAACCTTTAAATTTGGGAGAACTCCAAGCAAGGGTACGCGCTTTGTTACGTCGCGGCGATACTCCCCGTCCTCCAGTGCTAGAAGTTGGGGCATTGCGGTTAGATCCAAGTATTTGCGAGGTAACATACGATAATCAAGTTCTGGATTTAACACCCAAAGAATATAGTCTGCTGGAGTTATTACTGCGGAATCCATTGCGGGTTTTTAGTCGGGGAGATATTATCGAACATCTCTGGACTTTTGACGATCCACCCCAAGAAGAAACTGTTAAGTCCCATATTAAGTGGTTGCGACACAAGTTAAAAGTAGCTGGAGCCGTAGACTGGATTGAAAACGTTTATGGTTTGGGATATCGCTTAAACTCCCAAAAAGCTACTAGTAGTAGAAATAGCGAAAAAATAACTCAAAGAAATCCAGATCAAAATTCCTCCATACCCGATATTTCCCCATCCGTTGAACAGCAATTTAACCAAGCAATGAGCGGGTTGTGGAGCCAATACCAGGGACTAATGACGCAGCGAATGGAGGTACTACAACAAGCAGCAACAGAACTCTCTAGCGGCACGCTAACTATAGGATTACGTGAATCGGCAGGACGAGAAGCGCACAAGCTAGCTGGTGTTTTGGGAATGTTTGAGCAAGAAGCAGGAACTCAAATAGCGCGGGAAATCGAACAGATTTTAGACAAAGATGGAGAGTTATTACCAGCCCAAAAACACCAGATAATATCGCTGATCCAAGAGTTAGGCAACTTGTTAAACCAAACGAAGGTAGTTAATCAAACTGTTACCTCGATTGGGGAAGAGATAAGCCCGAAGTTACTGCTAATTGATCCTGATTTACAACTGGGTTCACAATTGCAACAACTGGCATATTCTACGGAAATGCGTTGGCAGCAAATAACAACCTTAGAAGGTGCAAAAAACTTCTTGCAAACCACATCGCCAGATTTAGTAGTACTGAATGTAGATGAGATCGGGCAGCGAGAGGAAACTTTGGCACTAATGCTGGACTTAGCAACACATACCCCTGCTGTACCTGTTCTGGCGCTGGCTGTCAGCGATCGGCTAGTGGATCGGGTGACTTTGGCTCAGTCTGGGGCGCGGGGTTTTCTCGTCAAGCCTGTCACAGCAAGTCAAGTTTGGGAAACTGCGTCTCAAATATTGCAGTTTACCCGTTCTTTAACAGTAAATGTATTAGTAGTTGATGATGATCCACTGATTTTAGCAGCATTAGGCCCAATGTTAGAACCTTGGGGAATGCGAATGACCGGATTGGACGATCCCCTACGTTTCTGGGAGGTATTACAATCTACTGCACCAGATTTGTTGATTTTGGATGTGGAAATGCCCCAAATCAGTGGGATAGAACTTTGCCAAGCAGTTCGCACAGATCCCCAATGGCAGGAATTGCCAATTGTATTTCTGACGGCTCGCCGGGAGATGGAAACAGTGCAGCAGGTGTTTGCTGCTGGGGGAGATGATTATGTGGTTAAACCCGTTGTGGGGGCAGAATTGCTGGCAAGGATTGCCCACCGCCTAGAACGCAGCCGCCTACTACAGTCGCTCTCTACCAAAGATCCCTTAACCGGACTAGCAAATCAGTTACAGTCTAGCCGCGATTTACAGCATCTGATTGCTCAAGCCGAGAAAAATCAGCAATCGGTTTGCTTAACAATCTTGAATATCAGCGATTTACGCCAAATTAATATCCAGTATGGGCATGAGGCTGGTAATCAAGTATTGCAACGATGGAGTCGTTTATTCCAATCGGCATTTCGCGGTGGCGAAATATTGGGCTATTGGGGTAATGGAGAATTTGTGGTAGGAGTTTCTGGGTTTACTGAAACAGAACGGCTTGTCGTCCAGCATCGCCTCAGTGACATTTTAACCAAGCTGCGCCAGCAAGTCTTTACAGCTCCCAATGGCGATCGCTTCCAGGCAACTTGTAATTTTGCTGTGGTTGAGTATCCTAGTGATGGACTAAACATCCAATCTTTATACCAAGTTGCTAATTCTATGCTAAAGCAGAACTAAGGCAATACTTATCGGGTTTTGCATTTTTAACTCGGAATCGGGTTTGGGGTAAAGAGGAAAGGTTTTTTCTTTCCCTTTTCCCTTTACCCTTTTCCCCAAAAACCGAGAAGTATTGATTAGAGTGCGTTATAGACACGCCGAAATAACAAATGAGTATGCTGAAATAACAAATGAGTACTCCGAAATAACAAATGAGTATGCTGAAATAACAAATCAGTACGCCGAAATAACAAATGAGTACTCCGAAATAACAAATGAGTACTCCGAAATAACAAATGAGTACTCCGAAATAACAAATGAGTACTCCGAAATAACAAATGAGTACTCCGAAATAACA
>NZ_JBALFH010000013.1:0-42341 GCF_036917095.1 Nostoc sp. | reverse complement strand
TCTGTCTGCTGGTTAGAGGATTACGTATTTACTAGTATTATAAACTACCAATGTTTTAGCGATCGCTCTTTGGAGAAAAACTTTTTGGTTTACTGTCAATGTGTCTTCTAGTCAGACTCAGAAAAACCAAAAACTTTGGCAAGTTCTCATCGGTTTAGGACTGGGATGTTTTGCTGGTGTGATTGCGGCTATGAATCAACCAAACACCAAAAATCCGGTTTTTGCTTCTCCTGTAGAAAATGTTCCGATAGCTATTCCTAGTCCAGTTACCCAAATTCCTGAAATCCCATTAACTGTTAACTCTCAACCTACAACAAGTCCTTCAGCTTTACCTAAATCTGACAAT
Source organism: Nostoc sp. (assembly GCF_036917095.1). Taxonomy (GTDB): domain Bacteria; phylum Cyanobacteriota; class Cyanobacteriia; order Cyanobacteriales; family Nostocaceae; genus Nostoc. The sequence goes on along the minus strand of NZ_JBALFH010000013.1, from coordinate 41,995 downwards.
GTAGAAATCCAAAAAGCTCAAATAGAGGAGATAGAAAAACAAAAACTTCAGGCCGCTTTAAAAGCGGAGCAAGAGAGACAAGCAGTTATTAGAAAAGAAGCTGCTGTTAGAACAGAAATAGAGCAATTAGAAGCTGTGATAAGGGAAAATAAACATCAAGATACTTTAGTAGCCCAAAAAAGGCAACAAGCCGATAAACAAAGACAGGCAAAAATTAAAATTGAAAATGATAAAAAGGCTTCTTTGCAAATTAATCAGCCACCAAAAAAAACTCCAACTACCTCAAATAAACGGCAATTACCACCTAAACAACAAGTTCCAATAAAACAGCTAAAAAATGTATTAAATACAAATAATGATAGGGTTAATATCCCTAAACCTTGGGAATCTACATATCCCATCCCCAAAGCGCCTGATGAATTAGAACAAGTAATAAGAGAAGGGAATCAATGATAAAATCCACAGCTAAAAGCTTAATTACTTTGGTAGTAATTAGCTCCGTTTTATTATTAATACCTATGAAAAGTGATGCACAGGTTAATATGAACAGACTGATTCAAGTGGCAAAAAGCTGTCAGAAAGAGGCGCCTTCTATTAAATACTACCAAAAAATGGGTATTGGTATTGATATAAATACTATTAATTATATTCAAAACGAAAAAATTGAATTAATTAGAAACTGTATAAATTACAGATATCACTACTCTTTAGTTGTATCTAAATTCCCTTGGCTTAGTTCAAGTGGACAAATAATGCCTGGATATCTTGGATCTGTTGCTGTCGGTTCTCTAGTATTTTGGTTGCAAGGAAAAACTCCAACTTCTGTCCTAGATTGCATTAGTAGTCAGAATGCTGCTAGTCAACAATGCTCTCTGACAAAAAATTTTATGGGTTATGATCAGGAATTGAGATGTTTTGATAGATGTCTGGATTCAAGAAGTCACCAAGTATTAGGATTATATGAGGTTCATGTTTGTCCTTCTTGTGTTGTTGCTCATGATGAAGTATCAGGTTCACAACTAGAAATTTTACAAGCTTTTATTAAATGGTTTCTTAAACTTGATCAAGCCAAAAGAAGAGAAATATTATCTATTTTAGCAGATAATAGTAAAGCTTACAATTTAAGGCTTTTAATAAAAAATGAATCTGGTTCAGCCGTAAAAAAATATAGGGAAGCAGTCCAACGAGTTGAGAAGCAGGAACAGGAGCGACGTAGACGGGAATTACTTGGTAATTGATGCTGTTTAAAACAGTGATGTAGTAACAGTAGGTTGGGTTTCCTTGCGTCAACCCAACACCAACAAATTTAACTTTTATCAACAATACCTTATACCCTTCCTTTAAGGCTGCCATGTATGACAATATCTGTAAATTCATTGCCGAAAACTTCAAAGATGATTTAGCAACTTGGTTACTAGGTTCACCGGTTAAATTAACAGAACTTAGCCCTACTGAATTATCAAGCGAACCAATTCGCGCCGATTCATTAATTTTATTGCAATCTGATGATTTAGTTCTACATACCGAATTTCAAACCGACCCTGATGAAGATATCCCCTTTCGGATGTTAGATTATCGGGTTAGGGTTTATCGCCGCTTTCCTAACAAAGAAATGCGCCAAATAGTAATCTATTTGAGAAAAACAAGTTCAGAATTAGTCCGTGAAAACAGTTTTAGATTAAACATTACCATCAGTTTGAGGTAATACGCCTGTGGGAAGAACCGACAAACAGGTTTATGAGTATTCCAGGGCTATTACCCTTTGCCGTGCTAAGTCAAACAAACGATCCTACAATGGTATTAACCCAAGTAGCTAAAGTAGTTGAAGCAATTAGCGATCGCCATCTGCAAAGAAATATAGCTGCTGCCAGTGGCATTTTAGCAGGTCTGGTGTTAAAGAAAGATGTAATTAAGAAGATTTTCAGGAGTGAGATTATGCGCGAATCAGTCATTTATCAAGAAATCCTAGAAGAAGGCGAAGCTAAAGGCGAAGCTAAAGGCGAAGCCAAAGGTAAAGCAGAAACAACAAGAAAGTTGGCTTTAAATTTGTTGCGAATTGGAATGAGTTTAGAACAAATTGCTCAAGTTACTGAATTATCTATTGAGCAAGTTCAAGTTTTACAAGAGGAGATTCAAAATTCTTAATTTTAATTAATCGCTTTAGAAAATACGTGCCTATACAAGCAAAACCCGCTAACGCGGGTTTTGAAGTTTTTATGAGTCAGCGCAGACGGACTTGGTTTTTGTAGACGCGATTAAAAATCGCCTTAATTATTTAATCAAACTAAAACTCAGCACTTTGCGGTGTACGCGGGAAGGGAATCACATCACGAATATTTCCCATACCCGTTATAAATTGCACGAGTCGTTCAAAACCCAACCCAAAACCAGCGTGTGGAACAGTACCATAACGACGCAAATCCAGATACCACCACAAGTCTTCTGGGTTTAATCCTTGCGCTAACACACGGCGTTCTAGAACTTCTAGGCGTTCTTCGCGCTGGGAACCACCGACAATTTCGCCAATTTTCGGTGCGAGAATATCCATTGCGCGGACGGTTTTTTCATCGTCGTTCAAGCGCATATAAAAGGCTTTGATTTGCGCTGGGTAATCTGTGACAATTACTGGCTTTTTAAACTGTTGTTCAGCCAGATAGCGTTCGTGTTCTGATTGTAAATCTAAACCCCAACTCACAGGATATTCAAATTTAACATCAGCTTTTTCTAAAAGTTTGATGGCTTCTGTATAAGTTAATCGTTCAAACTGATTATTAATAATATTTTCGGCTGTTGCCAACACAGATTTATCAATGCGTTCATTGAAAAACTCCATATCTTCGGGGCAAGTTTCCAACACATATTTAAAAATGTGTTTGAGAAACGCTTCAGCCAAATCCATATCGCCTTCTAGATCGCAAAAAGCCATTTCTGGCTCAACCATCCAAAATTCTGCTAGGTGGCGGGAAGTATTGGAATTTTCGGCACGGAAGGTAGGGCCGAAGGTGTAGACGTTACTAAACGCCATCGCCATAACTTCTGCTTCCAACTGGCCGCTAACTGTTAAATATGTGGGTTTAGCAAAAAAGTCTTGGCTGTAATCTACTGCTTGGTTTTCTGTGCGGGGGATATTCTTTAAATCTAAACTGGTAACGCTAAACAGTTCACCCGCGCCTTCGCAGTCGCTAGCGGTGATGATGGGTGTGTGTACCCACAAAAAACCTCTTTGTTGAAAAAATTGGTGAATTGCTGTCGAACAAGCATTTCTGACGCGGAAAACTGCACCAAAAGAATTAGTCCGCGATCGCAAATGTCCAATGGTTCGCAGAAACTCAAAGGAATGGCGTTTCTTTTGCAGGGGATATGTATCGGGATCGGCTTCTCCGTAAACTTTCACGGACTCGGCTTTCAATTCAATTCGCTGTCCTTTACCAAGGGAAGCCACTAGTACCCCTGTAGCCTCAACAGCAGCACCCGTATTCAGTTTTTTCAATATAGCTTCGTAATCTGGCAAATCCTGATTAATGACGACTTGCAAATTAGCTAGTGATGAGCCGTCATTGACTTCAATAAAAGCAAACCCTTTGGACTCGCGCTTCGTCCGCACCCAGCCTTGCACTTGGAGGGACTCATCGGGTTGGCCACTTCGCAATATTTCTGCAATCCGTCGATTTACCATATTTACCCAGCATAAGACTTTAATATCCAGCCTATGATAACGCCCATTCCACCAAAGCGGACGACTTGCCAGAAAGGTTTTTTGAGGCTACGCCAAGAAAATAACTGGCTTTCTAAGTTTAGTTCTAGCCTTTCCAACTGCTGTTGAATGTGCCGTAACTCTGCTTTGATTTCTGGTGTCTGAGATTTATTGTGCTTTAGTCGATCGCGGCGCTGTTGCCATTCTGCCTGTTGCTGGCGATCGCGTTGCACTTGATCGTAACGTTCTTTTAAGAATAGGAGCGATCGCTCTACTTCCTCTAGTTCTTGTTCAAAATCTGGTTCGGGATTTTCTGCTGACGGCTGTGATTGTTTTGGCGGCTTCATTTACAAGTAGTACATTAGAAGTAAATGCAAATGTGCCAATAGTTATGTCCCAATCTACCCAGCTGCCGAAAACCAGTCAACTGAATGAACTTAGTACTCTAGAACTTGCTCAAGCCCTGATGGAAAGACTGAGCATTTCCCCTAACGATTGGCATCGCCTCAAGTCTAACCGCAATTCCCGCGCTAATGAACAAGTGGCAGCAGCTATTGTGTATCTTTTAAAGAATCAGCCACAAGAAGCCCAAGCGAGATTAGAACAGGCAATTGGTTGGTTAGATCGCTCTATTTCTGCCCCTCCCTGTCCAAGTCATGGAAAATAAGAAATAGGGAATAGGGAGTAGAGAATAGTTAGTCAAAAACAATCAACTAATAACTTTTCCTACTCCCCCTTACCATTCCCCACTCGCCTCTTATCGTCGCAGAGATAAACGGGGACGATTTTCCATTTGTTTACAAAGCCTCAATTCTGTGCCTTTGCGGTTCCACTCCACCCGATCAAAAATTTGATGTAGAAGGCATAAACCACGACCATTTTCTGACTCATCTGGTGGAAGATAGTCTGTTGGTTCTTCATCACTAATAGATGAAGGAGTAAAGCCACTACCCTGGTCTGATATTATCCACCAATATTGATTATCTATTACGGAAAAACGAACTACGACTGTTTTACTCGGATCGAGATTATTACCATGTTTAGCTGCGTTGACTAGAGCTTCTTGAAGTCCTAGCCGCAGTTCTGCTTGTAATATTGCTGGAATTTCTGCCAACAATAAGTCTAATATGGGACAAAGGTAGAGGGTTGAGGCAAAACTAATAGTGCCCCAATAACGTCCAACTGGACGGAGTGAAATAGTAATCACAAGAGAAACCCCATAGCTTTCAGTTAGCTAGACATCAGTTTGCTATTACAGGCACCCTGATAAAACTTGAGGTGGTCATGCTGCCTTCAAACTTGCGTCTTTAAAACTAAATTTTGAAAATGCTAGGGAGCATTGGCTTTATAGTATGAGTTGGGATTGTTTGGATATATAACGGCTGGAGTAGTTTTGATAATGAATTTAGCAACTGAAAAAGATGCTAGTAATTTGACAGAGTATTGGCATACTCTAGTTAATCGCCGATTTGAATTTACACAATCCAATTCATATTTTTAAGAGGCTATGCAACTTGAATTTATTTAAACAAAATGAATTTCTATTTTTGCCTTAATTCAATTTTAGCATCTTTAGTATGCACTAGACTAAAAATTTCAAATTTCAGTTTTTGTAAAGGAATTACTATCCTTATCCAAATGTGATAGCACAAGAAAGGCGGCAGCTTCAACATGAGCCGTTTGAGGGAAAAAATCAGCAGGTTGTACCCGTGCGAGAGTATATTGCCCATCTTGACAAAGTAATTTCAGGTCGCGGGCAAGGGTGGCTACTTTACAGCTGACGTAAACTATCCGAGATGGTTTCAATTGCCGTAAAGTTTCGATGACAGCCCGATCGCACCCCTTACGTGGTGGATCGAGTATTACTACTTCTGGTATTGTGCCCATTTTGGGAAGCAATTTCTCTACTGCCCCGACAAGGAAAGTCACATTCTCAATTCCGTTGCGGTGGGCATTCAAAATAGCTTGTTCCACTGCTGCTGGTTGCACTTCTAATCCTGTAGCAATCCGTACTTTTTTGGCGAGGGGTAAAGTTAAAGTCCCAATACCACAGTAGGCATCAACTAGCAACTCATGCCCTTGAAGATTGAGTTCTGATTGAATTACCTGCAATAGTGCTTCTGCTGTTTCTGTATACACTTGGAAAAATGTATCTGGGCGCACTTGAAATTCCAGTCCAGCAAAATTTTCACGCAGGTGAGGGACTCCAGCGATGCAACGGGTTTCCGATCCAAAGATAGCATTTGTGCGATCGCTATTGCGGTTGAGCGACACTCCCACTAACTGCGGATAGCGCTTTAACCATTTCTGGGCTTGGGTTTCAATTCCTGATAAATTCCAGTCCTTTACCACCAAAGTCAGCAACATTTCCCCTGTGTGTCGGCCAATGCGTAAACCAAGATGGCGAATTTGTCCAAGATGGCGCTGTTCGTCATAGATTTGCCAACCTTGTTGTTGAATATCCTGCTTAACTTCCGCAAGCAAGGGATTTAATCGTGAATCTTGGACTGGACATTGATTTAAATTAATTAATTGGTGACTACCTTTTTGGTAATAACCAGCTTGTACCTGTCCTGTTGTGGATATGCCTAAAGGATATGTAGATTTATTACGGTAGCCTAAAGCAGAAGCGGCGGCGAGTACCGGATCTACTGGTGGTTGGACAAAACCGCCAATGCGCTCCAAAGCTTGAATTACTTGATTTTGTTTGGCTACTAGCTGGTAATCATAATTAACATGCTGCCACTGGCAACCACCGCACTTATCCGCCACAATACAACTAGGTCGGATTCGGTGAGGAGATGGTTCCAATAGCTCCTGGAGCTTCCCGTGGGCGTATTTTGGTTTAACATGAACCAAGCGGACAATGGCGCGATCGCCTGGTACGGTATCTGGGACAAACACTACACGCTCATCAGCGCGTCCCACACCATCGCCTGTATCACTCAGGTTAGCGATTGTCACTTCAATTAATTCACCCTGTTGCCAAATCATTTTAGTCATTAGTCATTAGTCATTAGTCATTAGTCATTAGTCATTTTTGATTGGGCATTAGTCATTTTTGATTGGGCATGGGGCATTAGGTATTGGGCATTAGTTATTCTTTCTCCTCCCTACTTCCCCTACTTCCCCTGCTTCCCCTGCTCCCCCTGCTCCCCCTGCTCCCCCTGCTCCCCACTCCCCAAATAGATAAATTCAATACATAAGTAGCTCCTATCCCTTCACTTGTGTACCTCCAACTCGCTAAACTAACAGATAATATTTCAGGTGATTTCAATAATCATGACTGTAATTAGCCAAGTTATTCTCAAAGCCGACGACGAACTGCGTTATCCCAGCAGTGGCGAACTTAAAAACATCAAAGACTTTTTGGAAACCGGCGTACAACGGACGCGGATTGCGGCTACCTTAGCCGAAAACGAAAAAAAGATAGTTCAAGAAGCAACCAAACAACTTTGGCAGAAGCGTCCTGACTTTATCTCCCCCGGAGGTAATGCTTACGGAGAACGCCAACGCTCTCTATGTATCCGTGATTTTGGCTGGTACTTACGTCTAATTACTTATGGTGTGCTTGCCGGCGACAAAGAGCCAATTGAAAAAATTGGTTTGATTGGTGTGCGGGAAATGTACAACTCATTGGGCGTTCCCGTGCCTGGAATGGTGGAAGCGATCGCTTCCCTCAAAACAGCCTCTCTTAGCTTACTGAGTGCAGAAGACGCTGCCGAAGCAGCACCCTACTTTGATTACATCATTCAAGCGATGTCTTAATACAAAGTGTGTGCTGGTTCTACGAGTATACTTCGGGTCTACTAGAGTGAGTGCAATATATTAGCGCTCGATAGGCATAAGATACCCAATTTGATTGTAACCTTCCCCACAATTGGTAGTGGCTCTGGCATAATCTCTGTCAAGTTACCAACCAATTGTGGGGAAATTTTATTCGGGGATGGGGCATTTCTCAAAAGATGAAGGACATACGGACATAAAAAACCGACAGTCCTTGATTAAGGCTGTCGGCAATTAAGTGTGTTCCCTATTAATGACTCGGCTAGAGTTCAGTTGTCATTAATTATGCCTAGCTGGCGATCGCAGGGAGACGATCCTAATCATAGATAGGTGTGATTCTCGTCACACGATAGTTACATCTAAACTGCATATACCCGAATAATTTCTGAGTTTCAGTAAATCTATGCAAGTTAGTAGCTAAGAGTATATGTACTAGTAGATCCTTTTTCAGCTTAAGAGCAAACAACACCAATTAGACACTCAGGGGTAAAAACACGAGATAGAGGAATTAACAAACTATGCCCCATTTACCAAAGTGCTGTAAGAGAAAGAGCTATCTGCAAAGATAAATTTTTCAAAGCCAGTCGTAGAAAAGCTAATGGAGTTTCCATTGTTATTGAAAGTGATGTTGGCAGAGTTAAGGGTATTGCCAGAAATAATACCAGATACGATGAGTTCAGAGCGATTGAAAGCTCTGAGATCGAGGGTGTCAAAATTGTCCCCGCCATCAACAGTCGCTTCCCCAAATCCTTTCAAGTAGTCATCCCCAGTGCCCAGAGCAATGTCGATCCCACCACCGATAGAGACTTTCTGTTGAACTCCATCTAAGGTGCTGGTGGCGATAATTTCGTCATTGCCATCGCCAGTCTTAATGATTCCTTGTCCATAAATGCCATAGGCAGTACCACCAATTGTTGCCGTAGCCTGTCCGGTAAGGATGTCACAGTCTTTATCGCTATCAATAATTCCGTCGTTGAAGATGCCATAGGCGGTGGCGTTTGTTCCCGAACTGTTCCCATAACCTGTAATTGTGTCTTTGCCCAATCCTGTAGTGATGGTGGCGTCCTTAATGTTTTGGATGCCGATTCCAGCACCGACATCGCCGATGCCGTCGAGACCAATGCCGCCATTGCCGCCAGTACCGATGCCAAAAATGGTGTCTTCTCCGTTTGCGGTATCCAGTTTGTTACTGTTGCTGATGCCGATTCCAATACCACCGTTGCCGCCATCGAAACCGGAGCTATCGCTGTTAGCCCCGCCCTTGCCACCAGTACCAGTACCGACGATTCTGTCTTTTCCATCCCCTGCATTCAGACTGCCACTATTGGCGATGCCTGTCCCATTCCCGCCATCGCTGCTTCTAAAGAAGCTCTCGCCGCCGATGCCACCAGTACCGCTGCCAGTGATAGTGTCTTCCCCATCTTTGGTATTCAGTTTGTCATTGTTGCTGATGCCAGTCCCAGTACCGCCATTGCCGCTTAAGGCGGCGCTGCCACCGTTGCCGCCCTTCCCTGTACCGGTAATAGTGTCTTTTCCGTCCCCTGCATTCAGACTGCAACTGTTGGCGATACCTGTCCCATTCCCACCGTTGCTAACGTCGCCATTGCCGCTGTTGCCACCAGTACCAATGCCAATGATATTGCCTTCTCCGTCCCCTGTATTCAGACAGTAACTGTTGTCGATGCCTGTCCCATTTCCGCCGCCCCCGCCCGAGGAGGAGCTGCCACCGTTGCCGCCCTTCCCTGTACCAGTAATAGTGTCTTTTCCGTCCCCGGCATTTAGACTGCCACTGTTGGCGATACCTGTCCCAGTACCACCATCACCGGCGCTGTCATGGCCATAGCCGCCGTTGCCGCCCTTCCCTGTACCGACGATTGTGTCTTTTCCATCCCCTGCATTTAAACTGCCACTGTTAGCGATGCCTGTCCCTGTACCACCATCACCGCCACCACTGTAGATATTGCCACCGTTGCCGCCCTTCCCTGTACCGACGATTGTGTCTTTTCCATCCCCTGCATTCAAACTGCCACTGTTACTAATGCCTGTCCCATCTCCACCGATCTGGATCGTGTCGTTATCACTACTTCCACCTCCACTGCTACCCCCAGTGCCACCAGTACCAGTACCGTTGATCGCGTCTTTTCCATTCCCTGCATTCAGACTGCCACTGTTACTAATGCCTGTCCCAGTTCCACCGTCGCCAGGGATCTCACTTCCGACGCTACCCCCATTGCCCCCAGTACCGATGCCGATAATCGTGTCGTTTCTGTCCCTTGTATTCAGACTGCCACTGTTGCTGATCCCTGTTCCAGTACCACCATCGTCACCATCGTCGCCGATGCTGCCAGCGCCCGTGCCTTCAATGGTGTCATTCCCTGAGTGTGTATCAATAAAACCTCCAGTTAAAATATCAATACCAATTGCCACAGATGCATTTAACTCTTTCCCAACTAAACTATCGGAACCAGGGGTGCCGATGAAATTGGGTGGAACGGTAAGTCTAGGCACGATCAAAATCCTCTACATTAGGTTAGTACGGTCGGTCTGCTCATTCGGATAAGCGTTTATCAAAAGATTCCCGGAATCCTTTCTCCAAAAGCCATTCAGTGATTGAGTCCGCTGTTGTAGGAGTCACTTCAGTCCAATGAAGTTTCAACGAATTAATTCAGATTCCAGGGGATTAAAACTTGCTTGCGATCGCATCCTATGAATTTTTTCTGCGTTCAGAATAATGGCTCGTCTGACAGGCTGATAGCTATTTCCATAACCTGCAAATTATCTATGCCCCTTACAACAAAATAAAATTTTTATTACTTTATACTCAGTACAATTACCACTATTTCAGGATTTAATACAATTTATCTTTTAGACGTATTAGAAATAGTTATTGAGTAAATCTATTTATTCTATTTATTTAGTTAATCTTTAGCATCTAGCCATGAACCATCCTATAACTGCACCTACAGGGCAAGTAAATCGGTAGAATAATTCTCTGTACAATTGGTGCATTATTTCCATGACCGCCACATCTCCTGCTTTCTTTTCCCCGCAAGAAATCGCTGCTGAAGGTCTTAAACCAGAAGAATACGCAGAAATTGTCCGTCGGTTAGGACGTCATCCAAACAAAGCTGAACTGGGAATGTTTGGCGTGATGTGGTCAGAGCATTGCTGTTACAAAAATTCTCGACCTCTACTCAAACAATTTCCCACTGAGGGGCCCCGTATCCTCGTGGGGCCTGGTGAAAATGCTGGTGTTGTAGATTTGGGTGACGGACTCCAACTAGCTTTTAAGATTGAATCCCACAACCACCCATCAGCTGTAGAACCATTTCAAGGTGCAGCAACGGGAGTAGGGGGTATTCTCAGAGATATTTTTACAATGGGTGCGCGTCCCATTGCTCTATTAAATTCCCTGCGCTTCGGTTCCCTAGAAGATGCTAAAACTCAAAGGCTGTTCCAAGGCGTAGTGGCGGGAATTGCCCATTATGGTAATTGTGTGGGAGTACCCACCGTTGGCGGCGAAGTTTACTTTGACTCTGCTTACTCTGGTAATCCTCTGGTGAACGTTATGGCACTAGGGTTGATGGAAACACCAGAAATCGTCAAATCTGGAGCATCTGGCTTAGGCAACCCCGTGCTTTATGTTGGTTCTACTACCGGGCGCGATGGCATGGGAGGCGCAAGTTTTGCTAGTGCAGAATTGAGCGATCGGTCAATAGACGATCGCCCTGCTGTACAAGTGGGCGACCCCTTTTTAGAAAAGTCGTTAATTGAAGCTTGTCTGGAGGCGTTTAAGACAGGTGCAGTTGTCGCCGCCCAGGATATGGGAGCAGCTGGTATCACCTGTTCTACCTCTGAGATGGCGGCAAAAGGCGGTGTGGGAATCGAACTAGATTTAGATAAGATTCCCGCAAGAGAAAGGGGGATGGTTCCTTATGAATATCTACTTTCGGAATCTCAAGAACGAATGCTGTTTGTTGCCCACAAGGGGCGCGAGCAGGAGTTAATCGATATTTTCCACCGTTGGGGACTTCAAGCTGTTGTCGCTGGTACTGTCATCGCTGAACCCATCGTGCGGATTCTCTTTCAGGGTGAAGTTGCAGCAGAAATTCCCGCTGAGGCTTTGGCGGAGAATACCCCACTATACGAGCGGGAATTATTGACAGAACCGCCAGAATATGCACGTCAAGCTTGGGAATGGACACCTGATTCCTTACCTGCTTGCACAACTGCTGGAATAGAACTCGCAGGAGGCGTGCAAAGTTGGAATGATATTTTGTTAACTTTGCTCGATACACCCACGATCGCTTCTAAAAACTGGGTATATCGTCAGTATGACCATCAAGTACAAAATAATACAGTATTACTGCCAGGTGGTGCAGATGCGGCTGTGGTGCGGTTACGTCCGCTTGAAGAAATCCCCAATCTAAAATCTAAAATCCCCAATCTAAAATTAGGAGTGGCGGCAACGGTAGATTGCAATCCTCGTTATGTTTATCTTGACCCCTACGAGGGAGCTAAGGCAGTGGTGGCAGAAGCTGCACGTAATCTTAGCTGTGTGGGCGCAGAACCTCTGGCAGTGACGGATAACCTGAATTTTGGCTCTCCAGAAAAACCCATTGGTTACTGGCAATTGGCAGAAGCTTGTCGCGGTTTGGCAGAAGCTTGTCGAGAATTGGCAACACCCGTCACGGGCGGAAACGTTTCTTTATACAATGAAACTCTTGATACTGAGGGTATCCCACAACCTATTTATCCCACCCCAGTAGTAGGTATGGTGGGCTTGATTCCCGATATCACCAAAATTTGTGGTCAAGGTTGGCAAGCATCCGGCGATGTGATTTATCTTCTGGGATTGCCTCTAGCATCCCAAATCAGTTTGGGAGCATCGGAATATTTAGCCACTATCCACGGTACTGTTGCCGGAAAACCGCCACGAGTAGATTTTGACTTGGAACGCCGCGTCCAGAAAGTTTGTCGTGAAGGAATTCGTAATGGTTGGGTACGTTCAGCCCATGATTCTGCTGAGGGGGGAGTGGCGATCGCCATAGCAGAATGTTGTATTGCTGGCAACCTTGGTGCCGAAATCAATTTAGAAATAGCACCAACCCAGACACTACCTCGCCTGGATGAGGTGCTGTTTGCCGAAGGCGGTGCCAGGATTTTAGTTTCTGTAGCATCAGCACAGCAAGAAATTTGGGAATCATACTTACAGGAACATCTGGGTCAAAAGTGGCAAAAACTGGGTACGGTTAATAATTTCGAGACGGGTTTGGGGGTTTTCACCACTGATAACCAAGCCTTAATCAAAGTTAGGATCGAAGATATGAACGATCGCTATTCCCACGCGATCGCTAGGCGTCTCGCCATCCATACCACTACCTAAGTCCTGAGCGATCGGTCTTGGGTATTCAGGCTTCCCTGAAAACTCAGCACTAATTACTCAGAACTATTAACATCCCCGATCGTAATTACGGTACTGTTTTAATGGATGGTTAAAGATTTATTAAGAACTCCTCAACCATCTACATAATCCCAGTGACTTGACCCCCCCCCACCAGGAGCAAAGCTAGCATGATTTCGATTCATTCTGTCACTTCGGATGAATACCCCGACCAGATCGACAACCCAATCAATAGTCATGAAAATCAGCCTGACAAGCCAGAAGAAGCTTGTGGTGTTTTTGGCATCTACGCACCAGGAGAAAACGTTGCTAAACTGACCTACTTTGGATTGTATGCCCTCCAGCATCGGGGTCAAGAATCAGCTGGTATTGCCACCTTTGAGGGTACACAAGTACACCTCCACAAAGATATGGGCTTGGTGTCTCAAGTCTTTAATGAATCCATCTTGGATCAGTTGCCTGGTAGCCTTGCTGTTGGTCACACTCGTTATTCCACCACAGGTTCTAGTCGCAAAGTTAATGCCCAACCCGCAGTGCTGGAAACCCGTTTAGGTCCATTAGCCCTTGCACATAATGGCAATTTAGTCAATACAGTGCAATTACGTCAAGAGTTGCTTGAGAAAAAATATAACTTAGTTACGACAACAGACTCAGAAATGATCGTATTTGCGATCGCAGAAGCCATCAACGCTGGCGCAGATTGGCTAGAAGGTGCTATTCAGGCATTTCACCGTTGTCAAGGAGCCTTTAGTTTAGTTATTGGCACTCCTAACGGCGTTATGGGTGTCCGTGACACCAATGGTATTCGCCCTTTAGTAATTGGCATTTTGGCTGGTAATCCAGTCCGTTACGTTTTGGCTTCCGAGACTTGTGGTTTAGACATTATTGGAGCCGAATACCTACGAGATGTAGAACCAGGCGAATTAGTTTGGATTACTGAAGAAGGTTTAGCTTCCTATCATTGGAGCCAACAGCCTCAGCGGAAATTGTGTATCTTTGAGATGATTTACTTTGCCCGCCCTGATAGCATCATGCACAACGAGAGTTTGTATAGCTACCGGATGCGGTTAGGACACCAACTAGCTAAAGAATCTTCTGTAGATGCCGATATTGTTTTTGGTGTTCCTGATTCTGGTATCCCTGCTGCGATCGGATTTTCTCAAGCTTCTGGTGTAGCTTACGCTGAAGGACTGATTAAAAATCGCTATGTTGGACGAACCTTTATTCAACCAACCCAAACCATGCGTGAGTCAGGTATCCGCATGAAACTCAACCCCCTCAAAGATGTGCTGGCGGGTAAACGAGTAATCATCGTTGATGACTCGATTGTGCGGGGTACTACCAGCCGTAAACTAGTCAAAACCTTGCGTGATGCAGGTGCAGTAGAAGTACATATGCGAATTTCTTCTCCGCCTGTAACTCATCCCTGCTTCTATGGCATCGATACCGATTCTCAGGATCAGTTAATTGCTGCTACCAAGTCAGTAGCGGAAATTGCCAAGCAACTGGAAGTAGACAGTCTCGCCTATCTCAGTTGGGAGGGAATGCTAGAAGCGACACGAGAAGACACCAATAGTTTCTGCTCTGCCTGCTTTACTGGAGATTATCCTGTAGCGATTCCCGATCAAGTGAAGCGTTCTAAGTTGAGTTTAGAAAAGGTAGTGGTGTAGACGCTGGGGCCATTAGAGAGATGAGGAGGAGGAAGGAGTGAATAATAACTCCTAACTCCTTCTTAACGTCCCATTTTTACTCAGACTATAAATAGGAAAATTCTTTAACAAAGATAGTTTGCGAACCAATACAGTTCAGTTAGCGCCAAAAACCTTAAACTGTGTAGGTTGGGGAGCCACTGCGTTCTTGCGGTTTCCCAACTTGTTCGCTTTTAGCGTTCCCGCTTACTTAGCAAGTGGCGTTTGAGGAACGTAGAGCCGTTCGCGAAGCGTCTCCAAGAGTTGGGGCTTCCCGCAGGGTAATTCAACATTTCTGTAGCTCTGTTGGGTTGCGCTTTGCTTAACCCAACCTACAATTTTTCTTAACTGAACTGTATTGGTTTATGAACCAGCCAATATCTGAGAGAGTGCGCTGGACTAACGCCGACTTAAAGTTTGTCTGACGACAATTCGCCTTGCGTCTACGCTAATCCATAAATTTAACTATGCTGCAAAAACTCAACTTTGGGCAATAACGGGTCAGTCACAATACCCACACCGCTAAAACCCCAGCGTTTGAGCAAGTTTCCTAACTGTGTACGCGCAATAGATTCCACAGTAAAGCGATTTGCCACTTCTGCTGCGTGGGTGTTGAGATAGCTAAGGGCATCAAAGTTCTCCTGAAACAGCAATAAATAACCTGATGTTTCGGCGTCAGGACGAGCGATGAGATAATTCCCGTCAGTTTTTGAGCGCACCAAGTAATAGACTTCGGACAGCATGGAGATGAAGATGGGGAGGGTGGGGGAGCAGGGGAGGCAGGGGGAGCAAGGGGAGAAGAATTAATAACCAATGACAAATGACTAATGACTAATGACTAATGACTAATGACTAATTGAGATTTTCTAGACGAATGCGTGGATCGGCGGCTTTTAACATTAAATCGGCGATTAAGTTACCAGCAATCAGCAAGACTGCGCCCATTACCAAGCTTGCCATTAATAAATATAAATCTTGAGCTTGTAAAGCCTGTAGAGTCAACCTCCCTAAACCGGGCCAGTTGAAGAAGAATTCCGCAATGAAGGCACCGTTTAATAAACCAGCTAATTCAAAACCCAATAAGGTAATCAAGGGATTTATCGCATTGCGGAGAGCATGAACGTAGATCACACGGTTTTCTGGCAGTCCTTTGGCACGAGCCGTTTGGATATAATCTTGACGCAGAACATCCAATAATTCGCCGCGAGTGATGCGTTGTAAACCAGCAAAACTAGTAATTGAGAGGGCGATCGTGGGTAAAATCATGTGCCAGCCGATATCTAAGATTTTGCCAAACCACGACAGTTCCGAGTGATCAATGCTAGTCATACTACCCACTGGGAATAAAGGCGAGGTGATTTGGGCTAAAACCAGCAGCGCTAGGGCGGTGATGAAACTGGGAAAGCCTTGGCCAGCGTAGCTAATTACCTGTAAAATCCGGTCTGCTAGCTTATTTTGGTTAACGGCAGCAAAGATCCCTAGAGGGATGGCAATCGCCCATGTGACAATTAAAGATGCGATCGCTAATAGCAAAGTCGCTGGTACCCGTTCCCACAACAGCGACGCTACTGAACGTTGATAAATAAAACTCGTGCCAAAATCCCCCTTTGTCAAGATTCGCCACAGCCACAGCCAAAATTGCTCTGGCCAAGACTTATCCAGACCAAACTGCCGCTTGATTTCCTCAATTCTTTCTGGCGATATCTTTGGGTTTTGCCGCAGCGTATCTACATAATCACCCGGAGCGAGTTGAATAATGAAAAACGACAACGCTGACGCCAATAATAAAGTTAGTAGTGCCTGCAATATCCGTTTTGCCACATAAACAAAAGTTTCGCTCGTGACTAGCCTGATTAGCCAATCCCGACCTGTCTCCAAGGAAATTCTCGTAGATGTCATTTATCCTTTGCCCTTTATCCTTTGTCATCTGTCATTGGTCATTAATCATTTGTCCTTTGCTAATGACCAATGGCTAATGACTAATGACAAATAACTAATATTCAATTAGAGAGATAATCGGTACGTCTGGGAGATATTTACGCCCTTCTAAATCCCGTAGCTCGATAATAAACCCAAACCCTACTAGTTTGCAGCCAATCTTCTGAACTAACTTTGCTGTTGCACTGGCAGTTCCACCTGTGGCAATCAAATCGTCCACAATCAAGACTCGGCTACCTTGCTGTAAAGCGTCTTGATGCACTTCTAGGCAGTCAATACCATACTCTAGTTCATATTCAATTGAGTGAACGGCAGCCGGTAACTTACCTTTTTTACGGACGGGAATAAAACCAACTCCTAATTTATAAGCCAGAGGTGAACCAAAAATGAATCCCCTCGACTCTATACCGATGACATAATCTATCGTTATCCCAGCTTCGTTGCATTTTTGTGTTAAAAAGTCAATAGTATAGCGCAGTCCCTCTGGATCGCGCAGCAGGGTAGTTATATCCCGAAATAAAATTCCGGGTTTGGGGAAATCTGGGATGTCACGAACGAGAGACTTCAAATCCATAAAACAGAAAATAAGGAGTAAAGATTAGGGAAAGTGAAGAGTGAAGAGTGAGGAGTTATTAATTTAAATTCATAGCTATCCCAGCCCCCAGTCTTCATTCCCCAATTTCAGATACCTGAAAAATCGTACACTATAATGTCATACGCTGGGGGTCGAGGCTGAAGCTTCGCTCTTCATTGACGATAATTAGAATCTAAACCAAGCTAGAAAAGGTATTGCACTAATAAATCAGGTGAATTAACTTATGTTTTAAAACTTTGATTTCAATATAGGGAAAACTTTGAGTATAAAGAGTTAAGTAATGTATATATCAGGTAGTCATGCTCTGCTACAAGTCTAATGCTCAAGTCTTGGCTACCGATCTTAAATTTGTTTTATCTAGTCTGTTGGAACCGCACAAGGTATTTATAGAATGAATGTCTCAGCAAGTTTAACGCCGTTCAACAGTCCAACCCAAGAGTCAGTGCCGATGATTCTGGACACTTTACCAGATCCTGCGATCGCTTCCAAGACGTGTCCTCGAAGAACCCGGTTGCAAATTGACCTGATTTTATTAGCAATTGAAGCTTTAGAGCTTGGTGGTTCGGAAGCAATCCTGGCTTTTGCTCAAGAGTTGGATTTAAAAGGAATTGTTAAAGACAGAGTGAATTTATGGCGAATGCGTAGCTCTAACCCGCTACGAAGAGCGCACATGCGCCGTCCCTTAACTATTATGGAAGCAAAAGCTCTGGTGGTTATTGCTTGCTATATAGCACGACGTTTAACTGTTGTCATCCGTCAGTTACTAATGATATGTCAACAAATGGAAGAAAAGCAGATTCCATTAGAACAGAATTTGCGTCTATCTAATTATCTAGAGCGGTTTAGAGCGCATTTTAAGAGCCGGATGAATGCTCGACGTTCTGGTGTACTAGCATTAACTTCTGATGAAAAATTAGATGAGCTAGCGATAAATTTGTTAGGACAATTACTATTTTGTACTGGTACAGCTGGAATGCAGCGATTCTGGATTAGTCTTTTTGACGGTGAAGTGGAATGAATATTCAACGTAAGTACAGTCTACCTAATTGTACACTGCTTTTAGAAGGTCTAAGTGATGTTACTAGGGCGGCACATTTTCAGGAAATGCGCCCAGAATTATCAATATTGGTAAATGCAGAATGCTATTTATCTGGTTATAATCAACCCCTAACGGGTGGGCGGGAATTTTTTGAAAGTTTGGTGAGGGCTGTTAGTGGCTATGCCCAAGAATTTTTAAGTACTGTACCCAATCCGCAAGCACACAACCAAGAATCGGAGCTAGTAGAGTTTCAGAAGGTTGATAGCAACCGACACAGGTTAATTATCCATTCAGAGGGGACTCCAGAGGGGTTCGATCGCTCTAACAATTCTAAACGTCCGCCTATTGAAATAGATTTGAATACGGTGCAGTTGTTTGATTTAGTGGAAGCAGTGGATCAGTTTTTTGCTGATACCCAAACTTTACCAGAACTTTCCTTAGAACTACAACCAGTTACCAGACGCTATGGCGGTGCTAGTCAGGCTGTAATCAGGCAGGCTGTTCCTGCTGCTGTAGGTGTGTCAAGTTTAGCAGTAGCAGCGATCGCCTTTAACTTGATTCCACCTCCCCAAATGCGTCCACCGCAGCCTAAAACAGATGAGCAAACTAGCTCTACAACAAACAATATCGCTCCTCCAGCATCAGCTGCTGCAACTCCCATCGCTGCTGCAACCCCCACACCAACGCCCACAGCTAATACAAAGCCAGTAGTTAAAGATTTAGAAGCACTTTTAAATACAGTTCCAGAAATTACCGATCCATCCCAGTTACGTGCATTAAATCGTCAAGTTTATAACCAAGTTCATCCAGCTTGGGCTAATCGCTCAGGATTGCAACAGGATTTGATCTATCGTTTGGGTGTAGCTGCGGATGGAGCGATCGTTGGTTATAAAGCGGTGAATAAAGAAGCGAATTTAGGAGTGGGGCAAACTCCTCTGCCTAACCTACTTTACAATCCTGCTAACCGCGCTCCCATTTCCAATGAACCGATCGCTCAATTTCGAGTAGTGTTTACTACAAAAGGTGTACTAGAAGTTAGCCCTTGGCGGGGATATGCTACGACACCACAAGTAGTCGGTGCAAAAATTACTGACTCTAATATAGTCAAAGGTTTAAACCAAAAGCTTTATAGTACAGTTCGCCAAACCTGGACTGGTACCCACACCTTTACGCGAGATTTGAAATACCGGGTAGCGGTTAACAAAGATGGTGTAATTGCTGACTATGAACCACTCAACCAAGTTGCCTTTGACTATTTTCGGGAAACACCCCTTCCCAAGATGTTCAACGATATCTACGGTTCCAATGTAGCAGCTCCCAACGATAAAGAACCTCTCGCCCACTTCCAAGTGATATTCAAGCCTAACGGCAAACTTGAAGTCACTCCTTGGCAGGGATATCAGTAATTGGGCATGGGGTAATGGGAAGAGAATTAATTCTCTATTCCCTATTCCCTATTCCCTATAGATTTTAGATAAGCATTAAGCTTGGGTAATAGTTCATCAAGAATTGGTTTAAATCTGCTTACCTGTTCATTTGTCAATAACTGTCTGGCGTAGGCTAACCTCAACCAGCTGATAGTTTCATACAAAGAGCCTCTTGCAATCTTGACAAAACGTCGATTGTCTTGGTCGTTGTACCTACCTCTACCTTCTGCAATGTTTACACAAGTACCATCAGCAGACCGAACAATTTGCTTGCCTAGTGTATAGACCTGTTGCAAAAGTCCCTAACACCCCACCTACGGTGTACACACAAGTCGTTCTCTACCCACATTTTTGTCGGAGTGAAACTGTCACACTCACCGATATCCCGCCCAGAACTGAAGTTCTGGGCTGATAGCCCAAGTCCACGCAAGCGTGGACTGAATCGATTATTTAGTCCACGCTTGCGTGGACTTTAGCTATGAGACTCGGAATTCATTCCGAGGCGGGATAGAAACGCAGTGCGAGATTTATTAATAAAAATATGGCTGCGGCAAGACTTGTATGTACACCGTAGGGTAAGGGGAGGGGAGCGTTTACGTCAGCAAATGCGGGGTGGGGTTCTTTATTTTTGATTTATGCAAGAGGTCTTATCTTTAGTGAAATTGTCCCATTCCTTTACAATACGCCAAATTTCATTAGCTAGCTTTTGGGCAAGTTGATAAACTTCTAAGTCCTCAAAATCAGGTCTTCTCACAAAAGTCCATCGATGGTGTATCGATCGATAATTCCCAATGCCCAATGCCCAATTCCCAATTACCTTGTAACCCGTCTCATATAATTTCCCCACAACTGAGCTGCTTGAGCGCTGCTACCAGATGTAGGGGAATTATTGTCGTTTCCTAGCCAAACACCAGTTACAAGCCGCCGACCGGGGATAAAACCTATGAACCATAAGTCAACGTTTTTATCAGTCGTGCCAGTTTTACCCGCTTCTCCCAGCCCAATGGCAGCACTACGACCAGTACCTCTTGCGATTACACCGCGCATCAAACTAGTCATTTCATCGGCGACATCATTTGTCAGTACTCGTTTGTTGGCACCTGGATCTTGGTCGAAGGAGTAGATTACACGACAGGTTTTGATATCATTGCGATCGCTGCAATCACCACTGTCTAAAATTCGGCTGATGGCATGGGGAGGATTCAACACGCCGCGATTGCCAATAGCGCCAAAAGCACCAGTCATTTCCAAAACATTGACTACGCTTTGACCAAGTACCAAGCCGGGAACTGGATCGAGGTTTGATTTTATCCCCAAACGCTGCGCCATTGCCACAACTTTATCCAGCCCGACTTGTCTAGCAACTCGCAAGGCGATGGGATTTTCTGAAAGCGCTAGCCCGGTGGCAATATCTAAACTAGTGTCAGCACCAGCACGACAAGGTTTATAAGTAAAGCCTTGCCAAGTTAATGGGGCGCAGGAATAACTGTTGGATGGCGAAATTCCCTGTTGAATGGCGGCAGTGTAAGCAAAGATTTTGAAGGTGGAACCTGGTTGTCTTTTGGCTTGAACAGCACGATTGAATTGACTTTTTTTGTAATCAGTCCCGCCTACCATTGCCAGGATACTGCCTGTACTAGAGTCAAGAGTGACTACTGCTCCTTGAGAAAAATTAAAAGTTCTACCAGAGTTGTTGACCGAATTACTTAATGCTGCTTCTGCTTGCCTCTGTATGGCTGGATCGAGCTTGGTTTCAATGATATAGTTTCCCTCTCTTGCAGCTCCCTCCCCTAAAATTGATTCGAGTTCAGAGAAGACATAACTGTAAAAATAAGGTGCGATCGTTTTAGCTTGCTGTTCGCAGACTTTAGGACTAATTTGGACAGTGGAGCGTCTAGCTCGGTTCGCATCCTCTGCTTTAATTTTGCCCATCTCCAGCAACCGCTTAATAACGCGATTCCGGTATTCAGCTGCTTCTAGCTTATTTGGCCCATCCCCACAGAAATCAAAAGCGTTGGGAGCAGGTAAAATTCCTACCAACGTTGCTGCTTCTGCTAAAGTTAATTCCTTAGCCGACTTCTCAAAGTAATATCGGGCTGCATCCTCAAAGCCAGAGGTATCTCCCCCCAAAAAAACCCGATTTAAATACATCAGCAAAATATCGTCTTTGCTGTAGAAAGTTTCCAGCTTCAGGGCGACAACTGCCTCCCGCAATTTGCGTCCAAGAGTATCCTGTCTGCCTACATACTCGCGGAACAAACTGCGGGCAACTTGCTGGGTAACAGTACTGGCTCCTTGTTGCACATCTCCGCTGCGGCTATTGATTAACACCGCTCGTAAAATTCCCAGAGGATCGACCCCAAAGTGCCAGTAATAACGACTATCCTCTGAAGCCACTACAGCAGCAGGCAAATAAGGCCCAAATTCCTCTAAACGCTTCATGTCTACATGAGAGGTAGTCCGAGGCTCTCTCAGCGGGGTGGCTCCATCACGGGCGTAAACAACTACTGGGGCGCGTGTAGCTGTAGGTAGAGGTTTAACTGAAAATTTTAACCATTCGACACCAATCACTAACGCGAACAGGGCACTGGCACCACCGACACCATAAGCTGTCCAACTTGCAGCTTTAACATACCAGGCTGGTGGATCGACGTATTGCAACCGTACAGAAGCGGCGAGTTCTGGGGGCCCCAGAGTCAGAATATCGCCGTGACGCAGTTCCAGGGAACTAACCCGACGCTTGCCACGATAAATGCCATTAGTGGAATTTTCGTCTTTGATGACGAAAACTGGTGTGCGTTGAGTAGAATTCCGGGATAGCGACAGGTGAATTTGGCTGACAACAGGGTTACGGATGACGATATCGCTGGATTTGGAGCTACGACCTAGAATATAGCGATCGCCCAACAGTGGATATACCTCTGCTTTATCCGCCCCCGCATCCTGCACCCAGAGTTCTGGTACCTTGGCATTAGGCTTGAGCGCCAATTTAGAAAAATCGACCCTAGCTTGAATAGTATGTACCGCTTGAGTCAGTTGACCTAGTAACGTTTGTGGCTTGTGAGGGGGTTGGGGAGAACTCATCGGCTATTCACATCACACTTTTTAGTGAAGAATCGGGCGAATTACAATTTTAGATGTTAGTCTTTCATCATTTTACTCATAAGCCAAAGCATAAATTAACTATACTGAACTTTTTGGACTAATTTATACTTTATCCTGGCTTACAACTAGAATCATTTTGTTAATTTAGTCACTTATATTCTGAGGTACAAATTTTTTTCCATTCTAAAAGGCTTATTATATCTACTGTTATTAGTTCAATAACTACAAACATGAATTTTAAATTTGTAGTTTTAAGCACTAGTAGTGAATAAAGAACAGATTTAATTTTTACCAATTTACATATCCACACATTCTGAAATAAACCTAAATATCTTCATTTAGGAAGATTTTCTAAATCTTATTGTCTGTTTTAATGGGGCGAGTGTTCCGTTGAGGTTAATTTCAGAATGATGGGAAAATCTCTGACCATGATTGGTACAGCTCTATCTTTGGCGCTCAGTGCTAACATTGCTGTAGCCGAATCCAGTAAATCCCCCATAGCCCAATCCAGTAGCGACTCCACTAGTGCACCAACGGAAATCAAGATGTCGCCAGAAGGGATGAAAATTCTGTGCGAGTATTTTCCGCTAAACTCCCGCTGTCCCGGCGGCACAGCTGCCACACCTAGCGCTCCTGGTGGCACCACGGTACCAGCAGAAACCACGCCCAGCACAACAACACCAGATAGCACGACAACACCTGGCACAACAACACCAGATAGTATAACTGCACCAGATAGCACAACAACACCTGGATCTGGCACTCCCGAAGGCACCCCAGCACCAGGAACCGTTACCCCATCCGAACCTGGCGCACCTGGCGCTCCTAGCAATTTAACTCCAGGACCAGGAACCATTACCCCATCTGAACCTGGTGCACCTGGCGCACCTAGCAACTTAACTCCAGGACCAGGAACCATTACCCCATCCGAACCTGGCGCACCTGGCGCACCTAGCAACCTAACTCCAGGACCAGGTAGCTCAACTTCACCCGATTCTGGCACTCCTGGCAGCACTACCGAACCAGGTAGCTCAACTTCACCTGAGTCTGGCACTCCTGGCAGCACTACCGAACCAGGTAGTACTCCAAGTACTCCAAGTACGCCAAAAACTCCTACCACAGGTAATTAAATTAAAAGCTGAGGCATAATCTGAATACTAGTTTGCTATCAGCGATCGCTAGTGCATCTTGACCTCTTGCACTAGTTATGCAACTAGTTTAAGATGACAAACCAAAACTGCTGAAACCTATAGATCGAGTCTTCCTATATAGGACTGAGCAAGGGTTGGAGTAATCAATAGCCTGGGATTAATCATCCCAGGCTTAATAGTTTAATGCGATCTGCCAGTTGAAGTCGGTGTTTTTTGCAAGGAAGCAATTAACAGGCAAACAATACCGATACTAATAAATGAATCTGCCACATTAAATACAGCAAAGTTAATCAGGCGAAAATCAAGAAAATCAACGACGTAGCCTAAAACAAAGCGATCGATCCCGTTGCCCATAGCTCCACCTAAAATCAAGCCATAGCCCAACTGATCCCACAAATTTAACGTTGGCCCCAACAAGGCTAATGCTACTAATACTAAACTCACTCCTAAAGATAGCCAGCGCAACCACTCTACTTTCCCACTTAACAGACTAAAAGCGGCACCAGTGTTAGTGACGTAGGTAAAGTGAAATATTCCAGGTAAGAGTGGTAGTGTCTGCCCCAAGCTAAAGGTTTGCACCACCCAGTATTTTGTTATTTGGTCTAAGAAAAAAGCTATGAAGGCAGAAATCCAGAAAAGGCGATTTTTTAAACGCATGGCGAATTAGTCATTGGTCGTTGGTCATTGGTCATTGGTCATTGGTCATTGGTCATGAGCTTTTGACAAATGACAAAGGACGAAAGACAATGAACTAATAAAACATTAAGTGACGCAATACATATGCTATTACAGTAACGGCACAGAGCACAGTTAGTTGCCCTGGTAGTGCAAACCAGGAATATCTGAGGATTGCTTGCATCAAGGGTAGATTTTCTGTACCTTTCCAGTGAAAAATATAGCTAATAATCAAATAAGTAATGCCGCATAGGTGGAGAGTTAACAAGCCACAGATACAACTAAAGGCGAGAGTTTCTAGTCGAGGTCTAGCTTTAAAAGCGAACAACCCACAAATCCAAGCTCCAGGAATAAAGCCTAGTAGATATCCAAACTGAGATAGCTTAACATAACCAATGCCGCCGCCATCGGCAAATACAGGTAATAAGGTTAACCCCATCACTAAATAGGCAATTTGCGAGAGCGCACCGGCATTTTTGCCCCCTAAACAACCCACCAACAATACTGCGCCAATTTGAAAAGTGACACCTAAAGAAAAAGTCTGAATTCCGTGCTTACTCCAAGTCCAAGGTAAGGTGATGCCATAAGCTTCTAAGAAGGTGCCACCCATTGTCAGGAGTAAGCCAATCATAGACCATAGTAATTGATTGGAAGCAGCAAACATTTATCAGGCAACTAAAGAAAAGCAAAAGGGAAAACCAACAGCAAACAGTATATTCATTATTGAAATGAATGTGCTGATATCTTAAGAACTAGCATATTTTCTTTTGCCTTTTCGTTATATAATTTTTCAGTTTTGCAAATTGCCACTGAGGTGTCTATTGTCTGATTTGATTGACTGAAGGGCGTTCTGGATTCTAGTATTTGACCTAAAATATAGTAAAATCAACATCATTGAGCTTAGTATTTGTACTAATATTTCAAAGCATTGCCTAAATTCATTGGCTATAAAGTGCTTATATTTACATCCTTTTTTCATGAATTGACCAAGGGAATTACACTATCAATAAAGTTTTGTAAATAAGTACAAACAACGTAGTATAGTGCTATTTGCATCTTAAAACTAAAGCAAAAGTATAAAATATATCAAGCAAAACCCGAAATAAGGGTTTGCTCTTCATCAAAAAAACAAGCATCTTTTTTACTTTATTAACCTATTGTTAATCTTTATTGTTGTCCTTTAGAAGTATCTTAGAAACGCTCACCTGAAAAGTTACTAAAAAATTGATAGCGATGCTCTCACGTCTTAGTGCAATAAAAACTCATCGCCTCACAGGTTCAATTTCAGTGTTAGCACTGACAATCAGCCTAGCAGCTTGTGGCGGACAGCAAAGCCAAGATACAGCCACCAAGGATACGTCTTCTGGCACTGCTACAGATACTACTGCCTCTAGCCCAGCTAAATTAGACCTTGGCGGAACCGTAAAGTTAAGCGGCGCTGGTGCGTCTTTTCCAGCTCCACTGTATGATACCTGGTTCACAGATTTAAACAAAAAATATCCAAATTTGCAAGTTGACTATGCATCTGTTGGTAGCGGTTCTGGAGTTGAGCAATTTATCAAAGGCACTGTAGACTTTGGTGCCAGTGATGTTGCTATGAAGGATGAAGAAATCCAAAAAGTACCAGCAGATAGGGGTGTTATTTTACTGCCTGTGACTGCTGGTAGCATCGTGTTGGCTTACAACTTGCCTGATGTTCCAGAACTCAAGCTCCCACGAGCCGTTTACGCTGATATTCTACTAGGCAAAATCACATCTTGGGATGATGCCCAAATTGCCAAGGCTAACCCAGGTGTAAAGCTTCCTAAAGAAGCAATAACGGTTGTTTATCGTTCTGATGGTAGCGGAACTACGGGTGTGTTTACAAAACACCTCAGCGCTATCAGCCCTGAGTGGAAGAGTAAAGTTGGTGAAGGCAAAACCGTCAACTGGCCTAAGGGAGTAGGTGCTAAAGGTAACGAGGGTGTTACTGCCCAAATCCAACAAACTCAAGGTTCCATTGGCTATGTCGAGTATGGCTATGCCAAACAAAATAGTCTCAAGTTTGCTGCTTTGGAAAACAAAAGCAGTAAGTTTGTTGTAGCTAGTGAAGAGTCAGCCTCTAAAACTCTCGAATCAGTACCTCTACCCGCAAATCTCCGCTCTTTCATTTCCGATCCCGAAGGAGCTGATTCCTATCCCATCGTCACTTACACCTGGATTTTGGCTTACAAGAAATATCCCAATGCGGCAAAAGCCAAGGCGATTGAAGCTGCGATCGAATACGCTTTAACTGATGGTCAGAAACAGGCTAGTGCATTAGGGTATGTTCCTCTACCTGCCAACGTCATTACAAAGGTAGCTGCGGCGGCTGACCAAATTAGTCCAGAGTATAAAATTTCTGTCGCCAGTGGTAGTAGCGCTAGCAAGTAAGCAATTACACACAGATGTCAAGTAGTAACTTTGAATACGGAGTTACTATTGTATTTAGTTTAAATAGATGATGAGGCGACAATTTTACTAAATCTGTTTGCCTCCCACATTTTTCTCTGATTTAACTCTGAAAGTCGGTATTCATGACTACAAATTCTCAAAATCTGTCATCAGCGATGAAAAATCGCTCTAGCGCAGAAAAATCCTTAGATTTGGGTTTTATTTGGCTGACTAAAATTTTTGCTTTTGGGGTTGCTGGGACTTTATTATGGATCGGGTCGCAAGTTGCAATTGCCTCTTGGCCTGCTATCCAAAAGTTTGGTGCTGGCTTTTTAGTCAATACTACTTGGAATCCGGTTAATGATACCTATGGGGTGCTACCTCAAATTTATGGAACTCTCGTGAGTTCTTTTATTGGTCTGCTGATAGCAGTCCCAATTGGTGTTGGTACTGCGATTGTATTGAGCGAGGATTTTTTACCTGCAAAAGTGAAACTGGTACTGGTTTTTGCGGTAGAACTACTCGCAGCTATTCCCAGCGTTGTCTATGGCGTGTGGGGTATTTTCGTTTTGGTGCCAATATTAACCAGCCTGGGAAAATGGATCAATGGTTACTTTGGCTGGCTGCCATTTTTTAGCACTTCTCCTACAGGGCCAGGAATGTTGCCAGCAGGAGTCATATTAGCGATTATGACTTTGCCTATCATCACAGCTTTATCCCGCGATGCCTTGATTTCTGTACCCCCCAGCTTGCGCCAAGCCTCTATAGGGCTGGGAGCAACCCGCTGGGAAACGATTTTACAAGTTCTTATCCCAGCAGCCTTTTCGGGGATAGTTAGTGCTGTGATGTTGGGACTTGGCCGCGCAATGGGAGAAACAATGGCTGTAACGATGTTAATTGGCAACTCCAACAACATCAGTCTCTCTCTTTTTGCACCAGCCAATACGATTTCTTCTCTACTGGCAAATCAATTCTCAGAAGCTAGTGGTTTGCAAGTTTCGGCTTTAATGTATGCGGCTTTAATTCTATTTTTCTTGACACTAGTGGTCAATATTCTGGCAGAGTTGATCGTTCTGAGAGTCAAGCGAATATAGCTTAGTTTTGGGTTAAATTATGACTTCTAATTTTCCAGAGCGCAGTTTAACTCGCTCCGCCACGTCTCAAAGAACACTGTTTAATACAGTGATGACCGTAATCGCTTTTACCTGCGGAGTATTGGCACTTGTTCCTTTGCTAGCAGTACTTTCTTATGTGATTATTAAAGGCTTTAGCAGTCTGAATTTGGCCGTGTTTGTGGAATTGCCACCCAAAGCTCTCCAAAAAGGAGGAGGCTTTGGTAATGCCATTTTAGGCACGCTGCTGATGGTAGGAATTGCTGCCTTGATTAGTATCCCCTTTGGAGTTTTAGGGGCGATTTACATCACAGAATTTAGTTCGGCGAAAGTGGCTAGATGGGTGCGTTTTGCAGCTAACGTCCTGAGTGGAGTCCCCTCAATTATTGCTGGGGTATTTGCTTATGGGATTGTAGTTTTAACAATGGTAAAGTTGAACTTAGGATCGTATTCAGCTCTAGCTGGAGGGTTTGCACTGGCAATTTTGATGTTGCCAATTATTCTGCGAACGACTGATGAAGCTTTGCAGTTAGTATCGCAAGATTTGCGACAAGCATCTGTAGGGTTGGGAGCGACTAACTTTCAAACAGTGAGTCAAGTAGTCTTACCAGCAGCTTTACCAGCAATTGTAACTGGAGCAACGCTAGCGATCGCTAGAGCCTCTGGAGAAACCGCACCTTTACTATTTACTGCTCTGTTTTCCAACTTTTGGCCCGATAGCTTATTCCAACCAACAGCTTCCCTTGCTGTTTTGGTTTACAAATATGCCATCTCTCCATTTAAAAATTGGCAATCACTAGCTTGGGCAGCATCTTTGATTTTGGTATTAATGGTTTTAATCACAAGTATCATCGCTCGCTGGGCAACTCGTCAAAAAGCTTAGTAAACAAACATCCACAGTGCAGATCCCAATCGCTTAAACGAACACTAAACTTAATTTATGGCTACTAATATTAGCACAGTGAATGGTACTGAAACAGTTTTACACACCGAAAATCTCAACGTTTACTACGGCAAGTTTTTAGCCTTACAGAATATTTGGCTAGATATACCGAAAAATCAGGTTACAGCCTTTATCGGCCCTTCTGGCTGTGGTAAAAGTACGTTGTTGCGATGCTATAACCGCCTCAACGATCTGATTGAGTCATTTCGGGCAGAAGGTAAAATACTTTTTTACGATAAAAACTTGTATGCATCTGACATCGATCCTGTAGAAGTCCGTCGTCGGATTGGGATGGTGTTTCAAAGACCAAACCCATTTCCAAAATCAATTTATGACAACATTGCTTTTGGAGCCAAAATCAACGGTTACAAAGGTAATATGGATGAATTGGTGGAACGGAGTTTGCGCCAAGCGGCTTTGTGGGATGAAGTCAAAGATAAATTGCGACAAAGTGGCTCGTCTTTATCTGGTGGACAACAACAGCGGTTATGTATTGCTCGAGCGATCGCAGTACAACCTGAAGTTATATTGATGGATGAACCTTGTTCCGCCCTCGACCCTATTTCCACCTTGCGGGTTGAAGAACTAATTCACCAACTTAAAGAGCAATATACCATCGTTATCGTTACCCATAACATGCAGCAAGCAGCGCGGGTTTCTGATAAGACAGCCTTTTTTAATGTTCGGACTACAGAGACAGGTGGTCGTAACGGCTACATGGTAGAGTACGACGCAACAGAAGTAATTTTCAACAATCCTAAGCAGCAAGACACCCGAGATTACGTTAGCGGCAGATTTGGATAAATATTTTACCTTGTTGATTGATGTAAAAACAATGAGGGATACTCGGAAATTGAAGCTGTGCGATATTCCTCTAGTTTTTTTATTTGTTCGCTAACCTTAGCGTAGGTGTAGCCCGCCGCAGGCATCGCTTTGATCGATAATGCCTGTCTGGGTCAAGAAAAGCAATAATTAAGCTGTTTAACATCAGAATTGCATTAACTGGACACACTGTACAACAGAGCGACACATAGCGTAGTGCTAGTGTTGGCTCTCCTCGATATTTATTCCGTACTTGTGGTCTTGCGATCGCTACATAAGTAGGCATTCCAAGATTTAATACTTAACTTTTAACTGCTTATTTTAACAAACCCAGAATTGCTTCTTGCAATACGGTATTTTAGGTTTTTCCTTCTAAGCGGGCGGCGGGAATCGAACCCGCATTAATAGCTTGGAAGGCTATAGTTTTACCACTAAACTACGCCCGCGAATTTCCAACCCTATAAACATAACACAGCTTTTGCAAAAATTCAAGTATTTATTTTGAATTGGCAGATTGGATTTTGATTCGTACATACAGATTGCTCAAACCTGGTTTTGTGCCATCGTTGTTGTGAGCAGCAAGAAAGTTTTCTGTTTTGAAAACTTCGCTGAGGACTTGCTCGTATGTACTTTTTTCACTTTGCAGTCTTGCTGGTTCTATTTCTAGAACTACAGCCTGTTGAAAGTTGCCATTGTTATCAATTATCAAGCTAGCCAAGAGATGTGCTGGCTCAAGTCCAGAATCGTGGACAAGAAAGCTTGAATCTAATTGTTTTGTGTTGCTTCCTTTGTATAAAGCGATAACGTCGGGTAAAGCATCTTGTCGTAATCTTCCTGTTTGTATCAACTTACTCACTTCATCCCTAAGCAAAGGAGCTACTATTGCTACCGATCCTCCCTGAGTCGAAGTTGGTGATGCTCCTTGAGTCGGAGTTGGTGAAGTTTCTCTAGTCGGAGTTGGTGATGCTCCTTGAGTCGGAGTTGGTGATGCTCCCTGAGTCGAAGTTGGTGAAGTTTCTCTAGTTGGAGTTGGTGATGCTCCCTGAGTCGAAGTTGGTGAAGTTTCTCTAGTTGGAGTTGCTGGAGTTTCTTTAGTCGGAATTGGTGGATTTGATGGAATACCTGTTGGTAGTGGCTTTCCCTCTCCCAGTTTGATTTCTTGACGGCGGTTCCAAGGTAGATTCCCGACTGGAACTGTAGGTGTGGCTCTAGGTTTCGGTGTAGATGTAGGTGTTGGCGTCGGCGTAGGTTTCGGTGTAGATGTAGGCGTTGGCGTCGGCGTAGGTTTCGGTGTAGATGTAGGCGTTGGCGTCGGCGTAGGAACTCTCTGTTGCCTAAAGGGTTTGCGATTAGGTTGAGAAGCGTAAATTCGGCTCTTTTGCTGGAGATTATCCGCAGAATTGATTGCGCCCAAATCTTGATTTCTGGGCGTAGTTTGTGCAGTTTGTGATGAACGTGCTGGTACAGACTTTTGAGTTGAGGATAGCGGCTTTGGTGAAACAGTTTTGGCTGTTGATTTTGATTTGGTTATTGATTTTGTTTTAGGAGTAATGTCTATCAATTCAATAGGAACAGCAGATTGACTTTGCTGGGGAAACCACAGACTAAATGCATTAGATGAGCGCATCAGCCAGAACGCCAGCAAGTGCAGAGAGACTGAACCTATAACGACAGAAATCCACAAACCTGGTGGATCGGTATGTCGTCTCCAGACCTTGGCTGGAATTGGAGTTTTGTCTGCAACCGATGGTGTCATATTATAGAAACTGGATATGATTAGGCACTCTTACTCATTGATAATGCTTTAAAATACCAGTCTAAATTTTAGCGATTAACCATTACCTCTGGTGTCACAGCGAAAGTC
Organism: Nostoc sp.; assembly: GCF_036917095.1. Taxonomy (GTDB): domain Bacteria; phylum Cyanobacteriota; class Cyanobacteriia; order Cyanobacteriales; family Nostocaceae; genus Nostoc. Next base: position 10,340 of record NZ_JBALFH010000013.1, on the reverse strand, counting down.
AAAACTGTTTCATCTACTCCTTTAAGTTCTAGCGGACTACCTTTAGTAATTTCTTCTTCCTGCAAATAATCTGCCACAGCAGCAGAAACCAGGATCGTACCGGGAACAGCAGCAGCTTGCAACCTTGCAGCAATATTCACACTTGGGCCAATAGCAGTATAATCGGCACGTTCAGCGCCACCAAACATTCCCACAACAGCAGTACCTTGGTGGATACCGCACCGAAACTGTACGCTAGTAAGCCTGTCACCATCGAATACACCTTGCTCTCGCCAGCGCTGGTTCAACTCAGCCAGCGAGCGGTGCATTGCTCTTGCTGTATTAATGGCACGACGCACTTGTTCATTAGGGGTTAATTCTTCTGGCGCTCCATATAAAGCTAAGATAGCATCTCCCATAAATTTATCTACAGTGCCACCATTGCCAAATACAACCTTGGTCATGGCTTCTAAATATTCATTTAGCAATTCTGCGACTCGTCGGGATCTGAGAGTATTTGATAACTGTGTAAAACCCACGATGTCACTAAACAAAACTGTGATTAAGCGTGGTTCTGGGCGCAAATCTAACGTTAAATCTCCGGTTGCGGCTTTTTGCACCAATACAGCTGGTAAAAAGCGCTTTAGCACCGATTCTGTTAGATAAGTATTTAACTCCACAATTCGTCGTTCATTTTCTTTCAATGCTAAAAGATTCCGAACTTCCGCCAAAAGTTCCCGATCGTTGAATGGTTTTGCTAAATAAGCATCCGCACCATGTTCTGTACCTTCGATGCGGGTTTCCTCGTCAACTTTTGCTGTCAGCAGAATGATTGGTATTCCTTTTAACTTCTCCTCATTACGGATCATTTGAATCATCTCAAGTCCGCTCACCAAGGGCATCATTAAGTCAGTCACAATCAAGCTGGGTATAATTTCCTTAGCTCTACTGTGCCCTTCAGAACCGTTACGAGCCGTCTGTACGCGATAGCCATTGCGGCGAAAAATCTCAGATACATAGGTTCGCAAATCCGGGTTGTCATCTACAACTAAAATTGAGTGCTGAGTCTTAAGTGCTGAGTCTTGAGTATCAATACTGGGGGGAGATTTTATTGTAATATCTTCAATATTGTCTGTTGTTGACTCTACCAGTTCTAAATCAGCCAATTCTACGCTAGCGCGGCTCGTGTTCAGTTCGGTAGGCGTTTCTAGTACTTGCTGTGCGGGTAAATGAGCATTTCCAGTCACAAGCCATAAACTAAAGGTAGTGCCTTGTCCGTAAACCGATTCCACAGTGACTTGACCACCATGTAATTCGACCAATTCTTTAACTAAAGCTAAACCCAAGCCACTACCTTCATATGAGCGGTTTGCTGAACCTTCAGCTTGGCGGAAGCGCTCAAATAGGTGGGGAATTTGTTCTTTAACAATACCAATTCCAGTATCTTGGACTTGCAAGATGCAACGATCGCGCTCAGATTTTAGTCTGACACCGATCGTGCCACCTTCGGGAGTAAACTTCATGGCATTTGACAGGAGGTTATAAACCACCTTGTCAAATTTTTCCATGTCCAAGTACACCGTAGAACATTCCTCTAACTGGGTGACGAGATGCAGTCTCTTTTTCTCACAGTAGGGACGAAAAGATTCTACTATTTGGCTGACAAATTCTACTAAATCGCAGGGATGGAAGCTAGGCTGCATTCTCCCCGCATTCAGGCGTTGTAAATCCAGGAGTTGATTTACCAGTCGCAGCAGACGGCGGGAGTTACGCAGGGCGATCGCACTTTGGGAATATGATAATCCTTCGCCAGCCGCTACCGCCGACTCTAAAGGCCCTTGAATCAAGGTGATAGGTGTGCGAAACTCATGGGAAATATTTTGGAAAAATTCGGTTTTTTGTTTGTCTAATTCCAGTAAGCGTTCAGCTTGTTGGCGAGTTTTATGATACAAGTGTGACTGCTGGACAGCGATCGCTGCTTGAGCTGCTACTGCTTTCGCCAAATCGATATCAGATGACAGCCATTGGCGTACTTTTTTACCTTCATGTAACGTAATACTACCGATACATTTACCATCAGCTAATAATGGTACAAACATTAGCGATCGCGCTGGCATTTTTAAAGGCAAGTCAAAACCCTGCACATCTGAAGGAGAATGGCTCACATTACCAATTACCACGGGTTCATGTGTCTGTAGCATTTGTTGAAGGATTGGATTCTCCTGTATAGATGCTTCAGAATAAGGCAATCTCGGTGGTAATAGGTGATTCTTGCTACTTGAATTATTGTCTAGGGCTGGCGATGCCTGGGTTGGGCTGTGCCTACGTAAATTTTCCGAATGTTGAAAACTATCATACAAGCCCACACACTCGACAAACTCATCCTCCTCTGTCCACAAAGACAGGATACAGCCATCAACCTGTAAGGCTTGTCCTAATTGCTGGGTAATAGCCGCAAAAATATCTTGGGGGTCTAAGCTAGAGCGAATCGCGCTAGTAATCGTATTAATTAGCGCTTCTCGTTTGGCAAGGGCACGTACTTGTTCGTAAGCATAAGCTTGAGCCAAAGCTAAAGCTGCCTGATCCGCTACCATCAACACTAGCTGCACCTCATCCTCCTCCCAGAAGCGAGGCAGAGAACACTGATGCAGTGCCAGCACTGCCATCAGTTCTTGTTGGCAGATCAATGGCACAACTAAACTAGAGCAAATGTTAGCGGCAGCAAAAGCTGCCTCACGCTGGCGCAGTTCAGGAGTATTACCGTGAATGCGCTCATCATCTATCACATCGTGAATTACCTGGACTTCGCGGGTTTCCCACACCGTCTGAGCCAAAAGAGGCAGAGGGCTGGGGATGGTTGGACTCAGATCCCCCTTTGGAGAAAGAGGGGAATTTACTGCAACTTCCCCTGTGCTCCCCTGCTCAAGAGCTTCTTCAGAAAGAGGCTTCTGATAAATGAATCCTTTATCCGCTAGCTGCTCATCTTGGAAGGGACGCAACAGACAGACATCCACCTCCAACATATGACCCACTGTATCTACAATTGCCTGCAAAATTTGGCGATAGTCTAAAGCACTGCGAATCGTATTTGTGACGGTATTCAGCAGCGATTCTTGTCGGAGTGTGCGGGTAAGTTCGCGGGTACGGGCTTTGAGGACATTATGGGTATCCAAAGCTTGGCGTACCACTGCTTTGAGTTCCTCAGCTTCCCACGGTTTAGTGACATATTTGAATACCTTACCAGCATTAATTGCTTCCACCAAGTCTTCGACATCGGTGTAGCCAGTTAAAATAATCCGGATAATATCTGGATATTGAGTTGCTGTCAGGCTCAAAAATTCTGTACCGCTCATCATCGGCATCCGCTGATCGGAGATGATCACCGCGATCTCTCCCTCTTGAGCCAGCAGATCGAGGGCCGCAGGGCCAGAGTTTGCCCTTAGCACCTTATAGTCGCGATAGAAAGTGCGGTAAAGCAAGTCAAGGTTGTCTGGTTCATCATCGACAACCAAAATTTTAGGCTTACTGTTTGCTTGGGATTTCATGCACCGCTTTCCTGCTGCAACGGCAGTCGGATAAAGAATAATCTGATCAGGTAAGGATTTTTCTGAGTCAGGTGAGAGCAGAGCATTTCGACCAATAAGGCTGTTTGGCTACATGACTGCTGAGTGTAGGAGCGTTTACTCACAGTAATTCGTCTCAATGGCTTGTGCCGATTACCGTTTGCTTTGGTGCAGTGTAATTGCTTTCATAGTCAGTTTTAGTGTTACAGAGTCGATGCTTGCTTGCCAAATTTTCCTTCACGATCTGTGAGCAATGCCTGATAATACATACAGCGCTCATAGCTAGCTGAAAAATCCAGATGAAGCTGCATATTAAGTTTTCCCTCCGCAGCAGTTGTACTAACACTTGCAGGTAAATTTTATTTATGGTAGTCATGGTAGAGTCAGCAATATTAAAACAATAAGATTTAAAGTCAAAGTATACTATTAGACAAATACCTCTTTCTAATTTAGCAATCAGAACTGTCATTAAGACAAGTGGTAGGGGTTAATAAGTTAGAAATTACGAACCTTGCAGATTCTTCCCCAGTATCTGTAAAGCCTGTTCCTATGACCTAGTAGCAAAATTCTGTTAGTGTAGGCAGCAATTGCATAAACAAATTCAGTACTGTAACCAAAGGTGGTTCGCAACCTGAGTTTGTCGCTAGTGTACTTACTTAACAATTTTGTCGGTTATGCCTACGGACAGGTTATGCTATTTATCTACCCATTCACTTAAACCTGTACGACTTTACAGATGTTTTTGTGAGAAACAGACTAATATCCTTCCTACCTAAAGCAAGGGATGCGCCAGAACCTACTGAACTTAAGATTGTAGATTTATGAAGCTGTAACTTCTAAGACTCTTTCAAAAATGCAGGCTACAAAGCCCCAAACTAAAGTGTAAAACTTTGTATCCTCTACAACCAAAAGCACATTAGCAATCTTGGGTCAGTTTAATCTCTTGGGCATATATGAAGTTTTTATTCAGTTTAAATGGTGTCTGAGGATATTTGAGAAAATTTTCGTTGAATAAAATCAATACTAAACTAGCCTTGAAATATCGGTTTTTTCATCCATACCAGCAAGAGCCAATCGATCCAGCTTGCTGCCAATTTCAAATTCGTACAGCTACACCTGCTGATTTGATCGGTGTTGCTCAAATTATTGCTGAAAGCTTTCACTCGCAAAAGGGTATGTGGGGATGGGCATTTCCATTGCTACGTTTGGGTATTTACGAAGACTTAAGGCATCGCATGGCATCACCTCCACCGCGTCATATTTGTTTAGTCGCCTTTGAAACTACTACTGGTACGACTGATAACTTAGTGGGAAGTGTGGAACTGGGTGTACGTTACAGTGATTCGTGGAGCCAGGTTGGTATGGGTTTTCCTTACTTGTCTAATTTAGCCGTTCACCCAAAATACCGTAGACATGGTGTGGCTTCAGGGTTGCTGAGTAGCTGTGAAAAAGTCTCTCGCGAATGGGGATTTCAAGACTTATATCTCCACGTTTTGGAAAATAATCATCAGGCAAGGCAACTTTATTTCAAGGTGGGATATCGGGTGCATAAGGTCGAATCGAATTGGAATACATTTTTACTAGGACGCTCAAGCCAGATGTTCTTACACAAACACCTGAATTCTGATTCCACTATCTGAATTTTATTTTGGCAATTATAAATTTTTATATTGTAATTACTTCGGGAAAAATTTCTAGGAATAGTATTTGATTTTTTAATAAACTCACTACATGTGTGTTCCCTGTTCTCCCTACGCAAGTAAGTTCAGGAATCAAATCGGATTATCATATCACCAAAATAGACAATTAAAGCACAAACTAATCTAATTAAAACACTGCCAAGATTAGCTAAATCTAGCTATTAGGATAGATGCATAAAGTTTCCGAGAATTAGCCTCAGAATTTTATTATTTAGATTTTTTACGGCTCTTCCTATTCATCATATTAATAAAAGTATCACTTTGGAAAACTTCCCTTATAATGATTAAATATTTTATTCTTTTATTTGCCATTAAAAAATAATATTTAAGCTATTTTTATTATATAAATAAATGAATTATCTTGAAAATAACTGTACAATTACTTTAGAAAATCAGCAATCCTCATAATAACTTTGTAATAAAGATATTCATCTTTATAAAAACTTTAAGAAAACCTTCTCCGAATTTGAAGACAATTTTAGCTATATCTCATAAAATGTGATCACTCAATTAGTAAAGAATGCCTATTTATTTTTATCTTAGTTAAATTGACAAAAGACTCTTGATAATAAAAGAATTCAAAAACCTGATTTGACATAACAGCTAGTTCTGTTTTGAAGTGCATAATACTACCAAATTCGTTGAAAGTTTAAAAAACATGGATAGCGAACAGCATCGGCGCTATCAGACCTCTATGTTATCAACTTATTACCCTGAAACTAGTTTCCTTGACTCTGTTGTCATGCCAGATGGAACTGAGCAATCGGAAAGCTCGGATATCCTTACACGTTTACACAGTGGAAAAGTTTTCATCGTCAATAGTCGTAGACGAAATGGATTAATACTCTTTAAACGCTACCACGCAGAGTTTGCTGGACCTGGGGCTGCTGTGGGTGGGGATTACGATTGTGATTGCCAAAGGGCATTGCCTATAGGTAATCTGTCCTTATTAACTCCTGAATCTAATGAAGAACGCCAGAAGGCTTACTTGATTAGGCGACAGTGGATTCGGTTGATCAAACAAATTACAGAAAACCCAGCGCCTGGCCAGCGAGTTCAAAAAATTCTCGATCAATTTGAACAATACTTTCCGCCAGAAATAGTGGCTCTTCTGCCGGATATTGCTTTTGCTCTTTTAGTAGGTGTACTGCCACAAACAGTGGGGATAGTGCGCCGTTTGGGCAGTGAGGTAGATAGCTGATTTAATTACTGAGTGAATTGCTAAAATTCCAAATTTGCTAAAGCAGCTTTTACTCGATTAACAGTGCGGGCGTTTTCCTCTATTGTCCCTACAGTAATTCGCAATCCTCCGCTAATGTGTCGCACAAGAGTGCCGAGTGTTCTAAGTTTCTGGTGGAAAGATTTTAACGCAGTATCTTGTGAACTAAAACCATTTGGTTTAAGACGCAGGTAAATAAAGTTAGCAGCGCTTGCGGTAATTTGTAGTTCTGGTTGCTCGGATAAAATTTCGATGAGTTTGGCTCGTTCGCTCAGGGTTTGGGCAATTGACTCTAGCAAGAGTGTGCGATTTTGTAAAGCAACTAATGCTGCTGCAATGGAGAAGCTAGGGAGATTGTAGGGTAAGCGAACTTTTTCTAAGATGGCGATCGCTTCGGGATGAGCAACGCAATAGCCAACACGGAGAGCTGCCAATCGGAAGGCTTTAGAAAAAGTGCGTAATATTACCCAATTGGGACGTTGTTCTAATTCACCTACTAGGGTAGTTTGACTGAATTCAAAGTAAGCTTCATCAATTACTACCAAAATATGCTCGCTCAAACTTCTTAACCATGCCAACTCTGCCGCAGTTAAGCTATTGGCGGTGGGCGAATTGGGATGCACTACGAAAACTACACGAATGGGGGGATTTTGAGTATTTTCGATGGCGGACTGTGCAGCTTTTAAGTCAATTTCAAAATTTGTTTCATTTCTACCCACCGCCACTACAGGAATGCCTAAAGTTTGTGCCAAAATTCCGTACATAGAGAAAGTGGGATTGGCAACGAGAATTGAACCTTCTCCTCCTAGACAGGTGGCGATTAATAAAGAGCGGATCAACTCATCTGAACCATTGCCAACAGAAATATTGGCAGCAGTCAACAAGGATGATGATAGGGTTGCTGACTGATTGACATACTCAGCGATCGCATCCTTAAGTGTTTCATGTCCGCCATCAGGATAACGATTTGTTTCAATTACTTGCTGATACGTCCAGGCCAGTTTCTCTTTTAACTCAGGTGGTAAATCGTAGGGACTTTCATTGGTATCGAGCCGATCGAACTGTATGGGGACAGATGCGGCTGTATCGCTACTGGGGTGAGGTTTGTACGCGGTGAATTGTGCTAAATCTGACCGGATGAAGGGAAGCATAGTTTTAGTCATTGGTCATTGGTCATTAGTCATTAGTCATTGGTAACTAACAAAGGACAAATGACTAATAACATTAGTTATGTGAGAGTCTAATATTTTACAGCTTCAAGGTAATTGGCAAAAGAGGCGAATTGCCTGCCAAATTTCTTCCATAACATTACCTAAGGCGTGGTCACTGTCGAGTTCGATTAACTCCACCCAAGGGCGCGATTCTGCAAAGTCACGACTGGCTTCGATAGGAATGACTTCATCCTTTTTACCATGCAAAATCAGCGTGGGGATAGGACGTTGCAAAAGCTTTTCTTGGTATTGGGCAGCATCTGTAACGAAATCGTAACTTAAAGGAAGCGATCGCCGCTCCCCATAGTGGTAAATCGTCAGAGATTTTTCCTGTTGCCAAAGCTGTATTTGCTCATCGCCTAGCTTGGGCAACCAATGGGATAAAAACCCAAAAGCTGGTGCTAGCAAAACTAAGCATTGCACTTGTAAATTTTGCTGTCCCAAGTGGGCAGCAGTCAAACCGCCCAAGCTTGAGCCAATGAGCGTTACGGGGATAGGATAAGCAGGAAATTCTGCGGCAACTTGAGTTAGCTGACGAGTGATTGTCAACTTTGAAAAATCACCAGCATTTAAGTCGGGAATTTTTAGCTTTGTCTGAATTTGGGCAAAGCGATCGCCTATATACCGCGCTTTGGCAGAATCAGGGCTGGAAGCAAAGCCGTGAAGATATATGTAGTGCAAGGCTGTAAATAGTTAGGAGTTAAGAATTATTGAGTGTTGATAAATCTTTATTTATCATTTTTTGTGGCTCACTTATAATTCATAACTCACAACTCCTTACTCCTAAGTTTTATTACCGCATTGTGACAAATTCCTCTGCGGCTGAGGGATGGATACCCACGGTGGCGTCAAAGTCTTTTTTAGTTGCGCCCATCTTGACAGCGATCGCCACACCTTGAATGATTTCAGCTGCATTTCCACCCACCATGTGAGCGCCCAACACTTTGTCGGTGTTGCTATCAACCACCAACTTCATCATTATTTTCTCTTGCTTACCAGTTAAACTATGGTACATGGGGCGGAAGCGAGTGCGATAGATTGTTACAGCATCACCAAGTTGCTCCCGTGCTTCGGTTTCCGTCCACCCGACTGTAGCGGCTTCTGGGTTAGAAAATATTGCTGTGGGTACAGTTTGGTGACTGAATTCGCGGCGGTTATTCCCGAATTCACTATCGGCAAAGGCGCGGCCTTCGCCAATGGCTACGGGAGTTAAATTGATTCGATCGGTGACATCGCCAACGGCAAATATATTTGCTTGACTAGTTTGACTATATTCATTGACTGCGATCGCACTTGTGGTTGGATATCCAGGCCCTTCGAGAGAACTAGCGACAACATCAACCCCAGCATTTTCTAAACCTAGTCCATCTACATTAGGAATCCGACCAGTCGCTACTAAAAACACGTCGGCAATTAGTGGTTCTTGGTCGTCCCCTGATAAAGTCAGTTTCAACCCTTCTGGGACACCTTCAACTGTTTTTACCACATTATTCTTAATCAGCCGAATTCCGTGGTTTGTCATCCCCTCTTCGATTTCTATGCGGACATCCTCATCAAATCCCTTTAAAATCTTTTCACCTCTAGTAATTTGTGTCACCTCAGAACCCAAACCGCGCATAATACAGGCAAATTCCGTGCCAATATAACCAGCGCCAATAATAACGATGTGTTTCGGTTGTTCTTTTAGATGAAAGATTTCGTTAGAGGTAATGCCATGTTCCATACCTGGTAAATCTGGCTTGACAGGACGCCCTCCAACAGCAATTAAAATTTTGTCTGCTGTAACTTTACGTCCATCAACTTCTACGGTATGGGAATCTACCAATGTGGCGCGACTAGGAATTAGTTCCACTCCGGCTTTTTCTAAAAAGCTTATATGTAGTTGCGACAGTCGCCGAACTTCCTTATCTATAGATGTAATGAAATATTCCCAGTCAAACTCCACATTACCTACTTTCCAGCCATAGCCTGAAGCGTCACTGAATAGTGCGGGAAAGTGAGAGCCATAAACCATGAGTTTTTTGGGAACGCAACCGCGAATCACACAGGTGCCACCAACTAAATCATCTTCAGCGATCGCCACTTTTGCTCCGTAGCTAGCCGCTCGTTTGGAAGCTGCCAAACCTCCAGAACCCGCACCAATTACAAACAGGTCGTAGTCAAAAGTCATAAATTTATGTATCTCTTTAGCAACAAGTTAGTTCCTGGGAACTTACACAGAGAATGTGATTGAACTATAAAGGATATCCGGTGAACCCTGCATAAATCCTATCCTTGATTTAATCTAGCGTTAGCAGATGTTCTCTCGTAAGAGGGAATCTTACTATTTGCTATGACAGCAATAGAGACAAAAGTTAACACTGATTATAATTCTGCCTCTGGTGCTGAGTATAAATATATGCACCTACACCGTTGGAAAAACTAAGTTTATAAAATATTGCTACAAGTCTAAAAGTCCTAGCCTGGGAGAGTTTCAGGTAGATGGACGAACGACTGGAGGCTCGACGGGAGTTATTACCGGAGGAGTTACCGGAGTTATTACTGGAGGCTCAACGGGAGTTATTACTGGAGGGGTTACCGGAGTTATTACTGGAGGCTCAACGGGAGTTATTACTGGAGGGGTTACCGGAGTTATTACTGGAGGCTCAACGGGAGTTATTACTGGAGG
>NZ_JBALFH010000012.1:0-16700 GCF_036917095.1 Nostoc sp. | reverse complement strand
CTGAACAATCCCCAATCGAAACGGCTTCAGATTTGTGGAAAGCGTTGCAAGAAGGGTTGATTTTACCGATTAGTGATGTTTATAAGTTTTATCAAAATTCGTCATTAGTCATTAGTCATTGGTCATTAGAAAATAACAAACAAATGACAAATGACATAGGACAAAGGACAGCTTCATATAGATTCTTACATGACCGAGTACAGCAAGCTGCCTATTCCCTGATTCCCGATGAGCAAAAACAAGCAACTCACCTCAAAATTGGAAAATTACTACTGCACAGTTCCTCGGAAGTAGAACTGGAAGAAAAACTGTTTGATATTGCCCTACATTTAAACCAAGGAATTGAGCTAATCGCTCAACCGCAAGAACGGGAAGAATTAGCCCAACTGAACTTCAAAGCTGGAGTGAAGGCGAGAAATTCTACAGCCTATACTGCGGCAAGAGTTTATTTGCAAACAGGGATTGAAATATTGACAGCCAACTGCTGGCAAGATCAATATGAATTGACTCTGAATCTTCATGTTGCTGCTACCGAAGCTGCTTATTTGAATGCTGATTTTGATGGCATGGAAAAAATAGCAGCACTGGTGTTACAAAAAGCTGAGACGATTTTAGACAAAATCAAAATTTACCAAATTCAAATCGTCGCCCAGACAGCCCAGGGCAAGATATTAGAAGCCATTGCAGTCGGAAGAGATGCACTCTTGCAATTGGGGGTTGAACTCCCCACTGCACCTGACGAAGCCAAAATTGCTAAAGCCCTACAAACCGTAGTTAGTCTTCAAGGTGACAGAGGGATTGAGGAATTAGTCGATCTACCTGTAATGAGCAATCGCCAGACTCAGGCAGCTATGCAACTCTTAGGATTATTATTTTCACCGATTCTACAGGCAATGCCCGGATTAATGCCCATACTGAGCGCAACGATGGTGAGTTTATCAATCCAGTTTGGGAATGCACCTGCATCAATGGTGGGGTATGCGATTCACAGTATGGTGTTGTGTGCTTTTTTGGGAGAAGTGAAAACAGGGTATAGCTTTGGGCAATTGGCAATCAACTTGCTAGATCAATTTAATGTCGGGGAATTCAAGTGTAAAGTTCTACTTCTGTTTGCGGCTTGGGTTCAACATCATCAGGAATCTCTCAGGGCAACGGTGCTGACGATGAAAGATGGCTATGCAACTGGTATAGAAACTGGTGATTTTCTCAACGCTGGCTATAATTCCCTGAATTACCTCATTGCCAAACTTTTTGCTGGGGTAGAACTGGACATTTGGGAACCCGAAATAGCAACTTACAGGGCTGTCTTAGTGCAGGTAAAACAACATTCTGCCCAGATTTATTTGGATATGATGCAACAGACTGTGCAGAACTTGAGGGAAGCCCGGATTCTGCCGGATTGCTTAGTTGGCAGTGCCTACGATGAAACGGTGATGATTCCTAAGCACCATCAGGACAAGGATCTTAGTGCGATCGCTATTGCTTACACTTACAAACTGATGCTTGCCTACTTTTTTGGTAATTACACGACTGCCCTAGAACATAGCGCCCAAGCCAAACAGTATTTAATGGCAGTATCAGGGATGATTTTCATTCCCATTTTTCATTTCTATACAGCCCTGACGTATTTGGCGCTCTTCCCCACACAGCCAGAGTCGGAGCAAGGCGAATTTCTCGCTTTGGCCCAAACCCATCAAACCACTTTGCAACAGTGGGCGCAAAATGCTCCGATGAATCATCTGCATAAATGGTATTTAGTTGAGGCAGAAAAACATCGGGTTTTAGGCAATAAAGCCGAAGCAATTGAACATTACGATCGCGCCATCATTGGAGCCAAAGAAAATGATTATATTCAGGAAGAAGCGCTGGCTAATGAACTAGCCGCAAAATTTTACCTCGACTGGGATAAACAGGAGATTGCCCAGTCATACATGACGAAGGCTTACTATGGCTATGCTCGTTGGGGTGCAAAAGCCAAAGTTGCTGACTTGGAAAGTCGCTATCCCCAACTCTTGGCTCCTATTCTCCAAAAAAATCGCACGGCTCTCTCGGTTTACGAAACCGTCTTCGCATTAGGAACAGTCACCTCCACTAGTTCTTCTAGTTCTTCCTCCAGCGTCTCCGATTCTCTCGATTTAGCTGCTATTCTCAAGGCTTCCCAAAGTATCTCCGGTGAAATCGAACTAGAAAAACTGCTCTCATCGTTGCTTGCGATCGTCATCGAAAATGCGGGGGCCGATAAATGCGTGCTAATGCTCTTGCGAGACGATTCGCCACGCGACACCAAAGGTGAACGCCTGCTGATCGAAGGGTCAATTATTCAGGGTTCGGAGCCGGTAGTGTTGCAGCGCCTTCTGGTTGAGGAGAGTCAAGATATTCCCCTAAAGCTGATTTACAAAGTGAAGAACAACAGACAGACTGCTGTGCTACTGGATGCGATGGCCGATCCGACTTTAGCCAATGATCCCTATATCATTCGTCAGCAGCCTCAGAGTATTTTGTGCAGCCCAATTTCACATCAAGGTAAGTTGATGGGCATTTTATATCTAGAAAATAATTTAGCAACGGGGGTGTTCACGAGCGATCGCGTCGAACTGCTCAATTTACTCTGCGCCCAAGCCGCAATTTCCATCGAAAATGCCCAACTTTATGAGCAAGCCCAACAAATGCTGGTAGAACTGAGTGCCAGCAAAGCCCGCTTTCAGAAGTTGGTGGATAATGTACCTGGGATTATTTTCCAGTTCCGCCTCGCTGCCGATGGTTCTGTTTCAATTCCCTACGTTAGTCCAGGCTGTGCCGATCTATATGAAGTGCCACCCGAAGAGTTTTTGACAGGAATCAAAGACTTTCGGATGCTGGAGCATCCTGACGATCGCACAGCCATCACCCAGGCTACGATCCATTCTACCCAGACCCTCACGCCATTTGAGCATGAATGGCGCATTATTACGACCTCTGGCACTGTGAAATGGGTGCAGGCGGTATCACGACCGGAACGGCAAGCCGACGGCTCGATCGTCTGGGATGGCATAAAGATAGATATTAGCGATCGCAAACTTGCTGAACTTGCCTTGCAGCAAAAATCACTTGAATTAGAACACGCATTAAACAATCTGCAAAACGCTCAATTACAAATGGTGCAAAGCGAGAAAATGTCTGCACTAGGTAACTTAGTTGCAGGCGTTGCCCACGAAATGAATAATCCTTTGGGTTTTATTGCTGCCAGTCTAAAACAAGCTAAACCAACGTTTACTGATATTATCGAACACTTAAAGCTTTATCAAGAAAGTTTACCCAACAAAAATGATGAAATCATTGACCACGCCGAAGAAATTGACTTGGATTATAATTTAGAAGATTTTCCCAAGATAATTGATTCTATGTCTATGGCGTGCGATCGCCTGAAAAATATTAGCACCAGCTTACGCACTTTCTCTCGTGCAGACCAAGATTACAAAGTGCCATTTAACATCCATCAAGGAATTGATAGCACTATTCTCATTCTCAAACATCGTCTGAAAGCTAACGAACAACGTCCTGCTATTGAAGTTGTCACCAATTATGGGAATTTACCTCATATAGAATGTTTTCCCGGTCAATTAAATCAGGTATTTATGAACCTTCTAGCAAATGCTATTGATGCTTTGGATGAATTTAATCAGGGACGCAGCTTTGAAGAAATTAAAGCTAATCCTAACTGGATTACAATTACAACCTCAGTCGCAAACAAAAGCGTGAAAATTGCCATTGCTGATAATGGTCAGGGGATGAGCGAACAAGTCAAATTAAAAATATTTGACCATTTATTTACGACGAAAGCTGTCGGTAAAGGGACGGGGTTAGGGTTAGCGATCGCTCGTCAAATTGTTGAATCAACCCACGGCGGAAAATTGAGTTTTAACTCTGTTTTGGGTGAGGGTACAGAATTTAACATTGAAATTCCAGTGTAATGTTTGGATCTGGTTGGTAAACAACTTCAGATATCTGGGAATACTAAATCTAGAAATCTTAAGGATTTAGGAATATGGTTAGCAGCATGGTCAGTATTCCCGGATATCGCATCAGCGAAGAACTCTACAATGGTTCCAGAACCTTAGTTTATCGAGGGTATCGAGAGACTGACTCATTACCAGTAACGATTAAACTGCTGAAAAATCCATATCCCAGCTTCTGTGAACTCTTGTCTTTTCGCAATCAGTACACCATAGCTAAAAATCTTAACTCACCGCTAATCGTCCAAAGCTACAATCTCCAAGCCTATCAGAATGGCTATGCGCTGGTAATGGAAGATTTTGGGGGAATTTCTCTCAAAGATTATTTCACCTCTATAGAAAGGCAATATATCTCGTCTCTACAAGAGTTTTTAGAAATAGCGATCGCTCTCTGCAATACCTTAGATATATTGTATCGGGAGCGGATTATTCATAAAGATATTAAACCTGCCAATATTTTAATTAACCCCGAAACCAAACAAGTTAAATTAATTGACTTTAGTATTGCATCTTTACTACCACGAGAAACCCAAACATTAATCAATCCCAATGTATTAGAAGGGACACTAGCTTATATTTCTCCAGAACAAACAGGAAGAATGAATCGGGGGATTGATTATCGAACTGATTTTTATTCATTGGGTGTAACTTTTTACGAATTACTGAGTGGTGAATTACCGTTTAATTCAAATGAACCGATGGAGTTGGTACATTCTCATATTGCTAAAATGCCTACCGCATTAGCGAACAGGGAAGAGATTCCGCAAGTGATTTCAGATATTGTGATGAAATTGATGGCGAAGAATGCGGAAGATAGATATCAGAGTGCTTTAGGTTTAAAGTTTGATTTAGAAAATTGTTTGCATCAAATACAAGTTTCTGGTAATGTAGATGCTTTTGAAATTGCGTCTAGGGATGTGTGCGATCGCTTCATCATCCCCGATAAACTTTATGGCAGAGAAGCCGAAGTCTCAACCTTACTGCAAGCATTTGAGCGAGTCAGTCTTGGTGCAACAGAAATGATGCTGGTAGCTGGGTTTTCGGGGATTGGCAAAACTGCTATTGTCAACGAAGTGCATAAGCCGATTGTGAGACAACGCGGCTACTTTATTAAAGGCAAATTTGACCAGTTTCAACGAAATATCCCGTTGAGTGCCTTCGTGCAAGCCTTCCAAAATTTAATGGAACAACTGTTGAGTGAAAATGATACTCAGCTGGCGCAGTGGAAAGAGAAAATCCTCTGTGCTTTAGGTGAAAATGGGCAAGTCCTAATTGAAGTTATTCCCGAACTAGAGCAGATTATCGGCAAACAACCAGCAGCCCCAGAACTCAATGGTAGTGCCGCCCAGAACCGCTTCAACTTGGTATTTGTGAAATTCATTGCCGCGTTCGCTACACTAGAACATCCGTTAGTGATGTTCCTCGATGACTTGCAGTGGGCAGATTCAGCCTCCCTCAAATTGATGCAAGTGTTGATGAGTCAAAGGGAGGTAGATTCCCTGCTAACGATTGGGGCATACCGAGATAACGAAATCTTTCCCAGCCATCCCCTAATGCTGACACTGGAGGAGATGAAGAAAGCTGAGGCAACTATCAGTACCCTTACCCTCGCCCCGTTAAGTCAATATCAGATCGATTGTTTGGTTGCCGACACCCTCAGTTGTTCCACAGTTCTAGCAGAACCCCTAGCAGAGTTAGTCTATCAAAAAACCAAAGGCAATCCCTTCTTTGCTACTCAATTTCTCAGAGCTTTGTATCAGGAGAACTACATTGCATATAACCTGCAAGTTGGACACTGGCAGTGCGATATGGTGTCGATAAAATTGCTCTCGCTTACTGATGATGTGGTTGAGTTCATGGCGCGGCAATTACAAAAGTTGCCACAAGCCACTCAAGAGATACTGAAGCTGGCTGCTTGTGTGGGGGCACAGTTCGAGCTGGAAACACTGGCGATCGTTTCCGAACGATCGCCAACCAATGCAGCCACAGCATTGTGGAAAGCTTTGCAATCAGGCTTGATTTTACCCACGAGTCAGATTTACAAGTTTTTTCAGGATGCCCAAAAGTCCCAGACAGGGGAGACAGTTAATCCGACCTATCGCTTCCTGCACGATCGCGTCCAGCAAGCTGCCTATTCTCTGATTCCTGACGACCAAAAGCAAGCCACCCATCTCAAAATTGGGCAATTGCTGTTGCGAAATACCGCACCTGAAGCCATAGAACTGAATGTTTTTGATATTGTTAATCAGTTGAACAATGGAATTACTCCGATCGATCGGATCGGCGATCGCTATGAGTTAGCACAGTTGAATCTGATTGCTGGCAAAAAAGCAAAAGTTTCTACAGCTTATAAGGCAGCCATTAAATACTGCACAATTGGGATGGAAATGCTTCCCGAAGATAGCTGGCAGACTGCCTACGACCTCACGTTTCAGCTTTATCGGGAATGTGCAGAGTGCGAATACATCACAGGGCGCTTTGACAAGGCAGAACAACTTTTCCATCGGGCATTACAGTACGTTGAGAATAAATTCGAGCTAGCAGACATTTATGGGCTGCAACTAGCCCTGAGATCCAATCAGGGAGAGAATTTACTCGCCGCTTATGAGGCTGCAT
Organism: Nostoc sp.; assembly: GCF_036917095.1. Taxonomy (GTDB): domain Bacteria; phylum Cyanobacteriota; class Cyanobacteriia; order Cyanobacteriales; family Nostocaceae; genus Nostoc. The sequence continues at coordinate 10,092 of NZ_JBALFH010000012.1, read as the reverse complement.
TGAGTGGCTTGAGTGTTATGGGTATGAGCATTCCGGCAACCGATGCAGGTCAGCAAGCGCTGATTGAAAGCACACTCAAGGAGATCCACGTCAAACTGGCAACTGTGCAACCCGCAGATTTATTCGATCTGCCTGCAATGACCGATCCAGCCAAGAAGGTATGTATGTCAATCCTCCCCGATTTATGGGGGGCTGCTTATGTCGGTGGCAATCAAGCGCTAACAATTCTCAGCATCCTGTTAATGGTTCATACTTCATTCACCTATGGCAATGCCGAAAGTTCGGGCTGCGCTTACTGTTTGTATGGGATGATGCTGACGATTCAGGGAGACTATCGAAGTGCTTATGAGTTCGCTACCTTGGGGCGAAAGCTCGATTGCCAATTCAATAGCGCCAAGTTCATTCCCAAAACCAATAACGTTTTTGGTCATACAATCAATCCCTACAACAGACCCCTGGTTGAAAACATAGCAGTTTATCAACAATCTCTTCAGACCAGCTATGAAACAGGTGACATTGGGTTTGGCATTTGGGCAGTAATATGTCTGATTTGGACAATGCTGTTGAAGGGCGATTGCTTATCAGAGGTGTATGCCGAAACCGAGAAATACTTGAGCTATGTGCAACAAGTAAATAACGCGAACATGACGCTGACATTTAACCTCCAGCAGCAATTTCTGTTGCACCTGCAAGGTTTGTTGGCAGAACCCGATCTGCTGGTCGATCGCCGCGATCGCCAGATTGTCTGTCTTGATGCTTGGCAGAAGAATAATTTTGAAGCTGGGATCAATTGGTATTGCTTCTTGAAACTCCAGCTATTGTACTTGTACGGTCGCTATGCTGATGCCCTGGAAGTTGCTGCGATTGCTGAAAAAACCCTGGCTTCTAATCTTGGTCTGTTTCCGATCGTTTTATTCCACTTCTATTACCCGCTGACTTTAGCCGCGCTTTATCTCAAAGCAACACCAGAGAATCAACAGCACTACTGGGATGTGATGCAGCAGCACCGCAAGCTTCTAGAAACCTGGACCCAGACCTGTCCAGAGAACTTTTTGCATCAATCGCTGTTGCTTGGGGCTGAAATGGCAAGAGTTTCTGGTAATTACGCAGATGCGATCGCCTGTTACGATCGCGCCATTATCGCAGCCAAAGAAAATCACTTTACCCAAATTGAAGCACTCGCCAACGAACTATCAGCAAAGTTTTACCTGGAATGGGATAAGGAGCGGATTGCTCAGGAGTATATGATTCAAGCCTACTATGGCTATGTTCGTTGGGGAGCCAAAGCCAAAGTCGCTGATTTAGAAAAACGCTATCCTCAACTACTTGCTTCGATATTACAGCAAACCCGTTCTCCCCTTTCCATTAACGAAACCATTTTCGCTTTGGGGAGCGTTACATCCACCAGTTCGGCCACTTCTAGCAGCATCTCTGATTCCCTAGATTTAGCCGCTATTCTCAAAGCTTCCCAAACTCTCTCAGAGCAAATCGAACTTGAAAAACTGCTTTCATCATTGCTTAGAATCGTCATCGAAGATGCAGGGGCCGATAAATGCGTGTTTATGCTGTTGCGAGACGATCGCTTGTTGGTCAAAGGGTTGATTGTTGAGGGGTCACAACCAATCGTATTGCAGCGCATTCCCATTGAGGAAAGCCAGGATATTCCCCTGAAGCTGATTTACAAAGTCTTGCACAACAGGCAAACCGTTGTCCTGGTGGATGCGACAGCAGATCCGACCTTAGCCAACGATCCGTATATTGTTCGTCAACAGCCTAAGAGTATCTTATGCAGTCCAATTTTACATCAAGGCAAGTTGATGGGCATTTTATATCTAGAAAATAATTTAGCAATGGGAACATTCACCAGCGATCGCGTCGAACTCCTTAACTTGCTCTGCGCTCAAGCAGCAATTTCTTTGGAAAATTCCCGACTTTATGAGCGATCGTTAGAGTATTCCCAACAGCTAGAGCGATCGCTTGCCGAATTGAGTGCTGCACAGTCTCGCTTTCATAACTTAGTAGACAACGTACCTGGAGTAGTTTATCAATACAGCATGAGTGCCAATGGGGTTATATCGTTGAGTTACATTAGTGCCGACTGTTACAGCTTGCTGGAAATTACCCCAGAGCAAGCCATATCTAATTGGCAGTTTTTCGACAATCTGGTGCATCCAGATGATGTCGTGAGTTATCAGCAGTCCCAGATTGATTCGATTCAAGCCTCATCTCCTTGGCAATGGTCTGGACGAATTGTTACACCCTCTGGAATTATCAAGTGGATTCATGGCGAATCACGAGTCAAAAGATTTGCTGATGGATCTATGGTTTGGGATGGCTTATTTTTGGATATTAGCGAACAGCAAGCAGCACTTCACAAACGCAAAATTGCTGAACTTGCTTTAGAGCAAAAATCACTCGATTTAGAACAAGCACTAACTGATTTGCAAAACGCCCAATTACAAACGATCCAAAGTGAAAAGATGTCTGCGTTAGGTAACTTAGTTGCAGGCGTTGCTCACGAAATGAATAATCCCCTCGGTTTTATTGCTGCTAGTCTCAAACAAGCTAAACCCACTATTACTGAGATTACCCAACACTTAAAATTATATCAAGAAGGCTTCCCCAACATAAGCGATGAAATTATTGACCACGCCGAAGAAATCGACTTGGATTATAGTTTATCAGACTTGCCCAAGATGATTGATTCTATGTCTATGGCGTGCGACAGATTAAAAAACATCAGCACCAGTTTACGTACTTTCTCTCGTGCAGATCGAGACTATAAAGTGCCATTTAATATTCACCAAGGTATCGATAGCACGATTTTAATTTTGAAGCATCGTCTCAAAGCGAATGACCAACGTCCTGCGATTGAAGTAGTCACTAACTACGGTAATTTACCTCAAATTGAATGTTTCCCTGGTCAATTAAATCAGGTATTCATGAATCTTATAGCAAATGCTATTGATGCCTTAGATGAATCTAACACTGGACGCAGCTTTGAAGATATTAAAGCCAATCTAAACTGCATTAAAATTAAAACTTCAATCGAAAATAATTTAGTTAGAATTGGCATTTATGATAATGGTAAAGGGATGAACGAACAAGTAAAATCCAAAATATTTGACCATTTATTTACTACAAAAGCTGTTGGTAAAGGGACAGGATTAGGACTCGCGATCGCTCGTCAAATTGTGGAAGAAACCCACGGCGGAAAATTGAGTTTTAGCTCTGTTCTGGGTCTAGGTACAGAATTTATCATTGAAATTCCGGGATGATTTTTGGCGGTTTTTGGTAAATAACTTCAAATATCTGGGAATACTAAATCTGGAAATCTTCAGGATTTAGCAGCATGGTTAGCACTTTGGTCAGTATTCCCGGATATAGCATCTATGATTTACTCTACAATGGTTCCAGAACCCTGGTTTATCGAGGGCATCGAGAAACTGACTCATTACCTGTAGTAATTAAACTGCTAAAAAATCCTTATCCGAGTTTGGGTGAACTCTTGTCGTTTCGCAATCAATACACCATCGCCAAAAATCTTAACCATCCGGGAATTATTCAAACTTATAGCCTAGAACCATACCAAAATGGCTATGCGCTGGTGATGGAAGATTTTGGCGGTATATCCCTTAAGGATTTTGCCAAGGTAGAGAGGTTACATATAACGTCTCTAAAGGAATTTTTGCTCTCTGCTATATCTCTGTGTAACACATTAGATATTGTCATCCGTCATCGCATTATTCATAAAGATATTAAACCCAGTAATATTTTAATTAATCCCGAAACCAAACAAGTTAAATTAATTGACTTTAGTATTGCATCTTTGCTACCAAGAGAAACCCAAGAAATTCAAAATGCCAACGCCCTAGAAGGCACACTTGCTTATCTTTCGCCAGAGCAAACTGGAAGAATGAACCGGGGAATTGACTATCGCAGTGACTTCTACTCATTAGGTGTCACATTTTATGAATTACTCACAGGAAAATTACCATTTGTCTCAGACGATCCGATGGAATTGGTGCATTGTCATCTTGCCAAAAATCCCATTGCCGTACACGATCGCAATCCCAATATTCCCTTAATTTTATCTGAAATCGTCAGTAAGTTAATGGCGAAGAATGCCGAAGAGCGCTATCAGAGTGCCTTGGGAATCAAGCATGATTTAGAAATTTGTCTAAGTCAATTACAAGCCAGCGGAAACATTGAATATTTTACATTAGGAGAGCGAGATATTAGCGATCGCTTCCTCATTCCCGAAAAACTCTACGGCAGAGAAACCGAAGTATTAACCCTCCTCCAAGCATTTGAAAAAGTCAGCCTGGGGACAACAGAAATGATGTTGGTAGCAGGCTTTTCTGGCATTGGGAAAACTGCTGTTGTCAATGAAGTTCATAAACCCATTGTCCGGCAACGCGGTTATTTTATTAAAGGGAAATATGACCAATTTCAGCGCAATATTCCCTTTTCGGCATTTGTGCAAGCATTCCGAGATTTAATGGGGCAATTGCTTTCAGAATCAGATGCACAACTACAAGCCTGGAAAACCAAGATTCTCGAAGCTGTTGGCGACAATGGACAAGTCTTGATTGACGTAATTCCAGAACTAGAACGCATTGTTGGTACTCAACCTCCAGCTATAGAACTATCAGGGAGTGCTGCCGAAACCCGCTTTAATCTGCTGATGCAGAAATTTGTGCAAATCTTCACAAGCCAAGAGCATCCTTTAGTGATGTTTTTAGATGATTTGCAATGGGCAGATTCCGCATCGCTGAAATTGCTGCAATTATTGATGTCAGAAACAGGACATTTATTAATCTTGGGTGCATATCGGGATAATGAAGTCTCACCGGTTCACCCATTCATCCTGACTGTAGATGAAATCGTCAAAACTGGAGCAGTGGTCAATACGATTGTTCTGCAACCGTTAAGCGAATCAGATATGAATCAGTTGGTGGCAGATACCCTAAATTGCAAATTATTGCTAGCCCAACCGTTGACAAAATTAGTCTATCAAAAAACTCATGGTAATCCTTTCTTTGCTACCCAATTTCTCAAGGCATTAAATGACGATCGTCTAATTACCTTTGACTCAGAATCCTGTCATTGGCAGTGTAATATTGCCCAAGTCAGAGCCTTAGCAATTACTGATGATGTGGTGGAGTTTATGGCACTGCAATTGCAGAAGTTGCCGAACCAGACTCAGAATGTTCTCAAACTGGCAGCTTGTATTGGAGCGCAGTTTGATTTGAATACGCTGGCGATTGTTTCAGAACAATCCCTAGAAACAACGGCGGCTGATTTATGGAAAGCGTTGCAAGAAGGGCTGATTATTCCGAATACGGAAATCTATAAGTTCTTTATTCAATCTGATGGTACCTCGGTTTCTAATGCCACAGCTAATCCGATTTATCGATTTTTGCATGACCGAGTTCAACAAGCAGCTTATTCCCTAATTCCTGATGACCAAAAAAAAGCAACTCATGTCAAAATTGGACAGTTACTTCAGCAGAACTTTTCAGAAATAGAACGAGAAGAAAAACTGTTTGATATTGCCCTTCATTTGAATTTAGGAATTGAATTAATTAATCAACAACAGGAACGAGTAGCCTTAGCACAACTTAACTTCAAAGCTGGCAGTAAAGCCAGAAGTTCAACTGCATACACTGCTGCCAAAGTGTATCTACAAACTGGAATTGATTTACTAGAGGTCGATTGTTGGCAACATCAATATGAACTAACTCTGAATCTGTATGTGACGGCTGCGGAAGTTGCTTATTTGAATGGTGACTTTGAGGGTATGGAACAGCTAGCCGCAGTGGTATTGCGACAAGCACAGACTATTTTCGACAAAGTGAAAATCTACGAAATTCAAATCGTGGCACTAGTGGCTCAGATCCAAATATCAACGGCGCTGGCAGTGGGAACAGAGGCTCTAGCACAATTTGGGGTGGATTTCCCGACGAAAGTAGACGAAGCTTTGATTGACAAAGCCTTACAAGAACTTAACCAGCAACTAAATGGCAGAGAGATTGCTGGGTTGATCGATCTGCCCGTGATGAGCGATCGCACCGCGATCGCCGCGATGCAATTGTTAAGAATGTTGGTTGCACCTGTGTTCCAGGGAATGCCAGGTTTACTACCCCTGTTGAGCGCGACGATGGTGCGGTTGTCGCTCCAGTTTGGCAATGACAAAGCCTCGACAGTTGGCTATGTGATGCATGGCCTGGTGCTATGTTCAATTCTTTGCGAAGTCGAAACAGGCTACGAGTTTGGTAAATTATCACTCTCCTTACTGGAGAGGTTGAATGCTCAGTCGATGAAATGTAGTACTCTCAACATGTTTGGGAATTTCATTCAGCATCACCAGCAATCATTCTTGGCAACCCTACCAACCATGAAAGATAGTTACATCATTGGTATGGAAACAGGTGATTTTCTCTTTGCTGGCTACGGCATAGCAAATTACGCCTATGTTGCGCTTTTTGCAGGTGTAGACCTGGACACGTTGGCATCGGAATTGACTGGTTACAGTGCTGCCCTGGCTCAATTGAAACAAGATTCAGCGCGGATTATTTTGGGCATGGTGCGGCAAACAGTGCAGCAGTTCAGAGAAACGGTGAGCCAGCCCTATTGCTTAATAGGCACTGCCTACGATGAAACGGTGATGATTCCTAAGCACCACGAGGATAAGAATCTCACAATGATCGCCTTTGTTTCTACTTACAAACTGCTGCTTGCTTACTACTTTGGCAATTATCAGGCTGCCCTCGACTATATCACCCAAGGCAAGCCCTATTTGATGGCAGCATCGGGAATGGTGCATATTCCCACTTTCCATTTCTATGCAGCCCTGACGTACTTGGCACTTGTTCCCACAAAGTCAGAAATTGAGCTTTCTGCAATTCTTGCCGAGTTTAAAACCTATGAAACTATTCTGCACCAGTGGGCGCACAATGCCCCGATGAATCATAAGCATAAATGGCATCTAATTGAGGCCGAAAAGTGTCGAGTTTTCGGTAACAAATTGGAAGCAATGGAGCAGTACGATCGCGCCATCGCTACCGCCAAAGAAAATCAATACCCCAACGAAGAAGCTTTAGCCAATGAACTAGCCGCTAAATTCTATCTGGATTGGGGCAAAGAAAAAATCGCTCAAACCTATATGACTGAAGCTTATTATTGTTACACCCGTTGGGGAGCAAAAGCTAAAGTTGTTGATTTAGAAACCCGCTATCCCCAACTACTCGCCACAATTTGGCAAAAACAACAATCATCTTTCACATCTACGGAAACGATTATTTCTATCTCCTCTCACACCCTCCAAAGTTCCAGCTTCGGTAATACTAGCTTCTCAGAAGCCCTCGATCTGGCGACCATTCTCAAAGCTTCTCAATCTCTGTCGAGTGAAATTGAGTTGGAGAAATTACTCTCAACCCTACTTGAGGTGATACTTGAAAGTGCGGGAGCGGATAAATGTGCGTTGCTGATGCCAAAAGGTTCATGCTGGGTAATTGAGGCATTATCCCAATTGGAACAGCCTAGCATTATCTTGCGATCGCTACCCATTGAAGATCGTCAAACAGTACCTGTTGCCCTAATCAATCGGGTGAAAAATACCCGCTCCTTGACTGTAATTGAGAATGCAGTAGTTGAGCCAACCCTTGCGGCCGATCCTTATATTCTGCGCCATTCACCCAAAAGTATTCTCTGTGCGCCAATTCTCAACCAAGGCAAGCTGATTGGCATTTTGTACCTGGAAAATAACCTAACGGTGGGAGCCTTTACTAGCGATCGCCTACAGGTTATCAAACTTCTCACTACTCAAGTAGCCATTTCTCTAGAAAACGCCCAACTTTATCATAAATTAGAGAACTATTCCCATAATTTGGAGCAAAAAGTAGAAGAACGCACCCAGGAAATAACAGAAAAAGCAACTCAGCTAGAAGCAACATTGGAAAAACTCTACTCGACTCAAGCCCAACTCATTCAATCAGAAAAAATGTCCGGTTTGGGACAGCTAGTTGCTGGAATAGCTCATGAAATTAATAATCCAATTAATTTTATCTATGGCAACTTACAACCAGCAAGTGAATATGTTGCATCTTTAATTGAATTAAATAATTTATATCAACGACTTTATCCGCAACCATTGCCAGAGATTGCCGAGAAAATTGCCGATATTGAACTAGAATTTCTGGTGAATGATTTACAAAATATCTTGTCATCGATGAGGGTTGGAGCAGATCGCATCCGTCAGATTGTGCTGTCACTGCGAAATTTTTCCCGCTTGGATGAATCAGAAATCAAACCAGTAGACATTCACTCTGGGATTGAGAGTACGCTGTTAATTTTGCAGCATCGACTTCAGAATAATAGTAAACATGCAGAGATTGCGCTCGTGAAACAATACGAGCAATTACCTTTAGTTAATTGTTATGCATCGGCCCTGAATCAGGTATTTATGAATATTATCAATAATGCCATTGATGCTTTAGAAGTATCAGATACCAATTCCCAACCGACTATTACAATTCAGACGGAATTAAAAAAGTCAAACATATTAATTCGCATTGCCGACAACGGTATAGGAATGAGTAAGTCTGTACAACATAAGATATTTAATCCATTTTTTACGACGAAATCAGTGGGTAGTGGTACAGGCTTGGGATTATCAACTAGCTATTCGATTGTGGTCGAAAAACATGGAGGTCAATTAAGCTGTATTTCTTCACCAGGACAGGGTACAGAATTTATCATTGAAATTCCGGTGTAAAGTTTTGCTCTTGTTAATAAATAACTTGATATATCTGGGAACACTATATCTGTAAATCATTAGGATAAGCACAGTATGGTTAACACTCTTATCAATATTCCCGGATATCGCATCTATGATTTACTCTACAATGGTTCCAGAACCGTAGTTTATCGAGGCTATCGAGAGACTGACTCATTACCTGTAGTGATTAAACTGCTGAAAAATCCTTATCCAAGTTTCAGCGAACTATTGTCATTTCGCAATCAGTACACGATTACCAAAAATCTCAACTCTCCTCTGATTGTCCAAACCTACAGCCTCCAAGCCTACCAAAATGGCTATGCGCTGGTCATGGAAGACTTTGGGGGGATTTCTCTCAATGATTGGAGAGTGAGGGAAACCCAACAATCTATATCTATAAAGGAATTTTTAGAAATAGCGATCGCACTGTGTAATACCTTAGATATACTCTATCATCAGCGGATTATTCATAAAGATATCAAACCTGCCAATATTTTAATTAACCCCGAAACAAAACAAGTTAAATTAATTGATTTTAGTATTGCATCTTTACTACCACGAGAAACGCAAACACTAATCAATCCCAATGTATTAGAAGGGACACTAGCTTATATTTCCCCAGAACAAACAGGAAGAATGAATCGGGGGATTGACTACCGGACTGATTTTTATTCTTTAGGTGTGACTTTCTACGAATTACTTACAGGAAAGTTACCTTTTGCGTCAAACGATCCAATGGAGTTGGTGCATTCTCATATTGCTAAAATGCCTATGGCATTAAGTGAGACCAGCCCCCGTCTTCTCCCAAGGGGAGACGCGAAGCGCGATGGCGGTCTCCGTCACGATAGCGCAGCGTTAGCGAGTCTTCTCCCAAGGGGAGACGCCAAGGGCGAACGAGCGTCTGGGGAACTGGCGAACCCGAAGGGGAACAGGGAACAGATTCCGCAAGTACTCTCAGATATCGTCATGAAATTGATGGCAAAAAATGCTGAAGACAGATATCAAAGTGCTTTGGGTTTGAAATTTGATTTAGAAAATTGTTTACATCAGCTTCAAGTTGATGGTATAGTGGGGGGTTTTGAAATTGCGAGTAGGGATGTGTGCGATCGCTTCATCATCCCTGACAAACTCTATGGACGAGAAACCGAGGTATCAACTCTACTGGAAGCCTTTGAAAGAGTCAGCCTTGGTGCAACAGAAATGATGCTGGTAGCGGGGTTTTCGGGGATTGGGAAAACTGCGGTTGTCAACGAAGTTCATAAACCGATTGTGCGTCAACGCGGTTATTTTATCAAAGGGAAATATGACCA
>NZ_JBALFH010000011.1:0-25331 GCF_036917095.1 Nostoc sp. | reverse complement strand
GGATGTTTGAATGGTTTCTCCGACACACTACCTTTGATTTTGACACTCTTCAAATGTACGGATCTTTTTCAGAAATCAAATACTAGTCCTATAGCTTATTGACAAATTATTTATTTTCTGAATCTATTACTGACGACTAATGTTGCTCAAATCACTAGTCTCGGCTATTTATCAACTCATGACTTAGTAAAAATAATTAAAGCCAGACTAGAACTATTGTTCTATATACCCTATAATCTTTTTAATTACGGTATCTGCCTAGAAATACCGTATATTTAGGGGTGATTCTAATGAGTAAGTTGCAACAACTGACACAATTAAGTAAATTTCTAAGTGAGGGTATACAGTCTCATGCCATGAAAGCTTTGCAGGCTATACAACTCTGGTATCAACACACAATTAAGAGTTGGCTCAATAGACACACTGTACAAAGCTTTGTGAGTCTGTTTCTCATAGGTGCTTTTTTGAGTATAGCAGTTGCCTCCTGCTCTGGAAGCAGTTCAGCTAGCAAAAATGATGTTAAGCTAAAACTCGTTTCTTTCTCTGTTACCAAAGCAGCTCATGACCAGATAATCCCCAAATTTATCGAAAAGTGGAAGCAAGAACATAACCAAAACGTCACCTTTGAGCAAAGTTATGGGGGTTCTGGCGCTCAAGCGGCTGCTGTGATTAACGGTTCGCAAGAAGCAGACATAGTACATTTGGCACTTCCCCTGGATGTCAACAAAATTCAACAGGCAGGTTTGATCAAATCAGGTTGGGAAACCAAAGCTCCGAGAAGTGGTATCGTTAGTAGATCGGTTGCTGCGATCGTCACTCGTGAAGGCAATCCTAAAAGCATTCAGACTTGGGCAGATTTGGCTAAAGATGGCGTGAAAGTGATTGCAGCTAACCCAAAAACTTCTGGTATTGCTATCTGGGAATTCTTAGCTTTCTGGGGTTCGGTGAGTCTAACGGGAGGCGATGAAGCCACAGCATTAAATTATGTCACTAAAGTTTATAAGAATACCCCGACTCTAACGAAAGATGCCCGTGAGGCTAGCGATTTATTCTTCCAAAAAGGTGAGGGAGATGTCTTAATCAACTACGAAAATGAGGTAATTTTGGCGGGTAAAAATGGGACAAAGTTGCCTTATGTTGTACCCCAAGTCAATATTTCCATTGATAATCCTGTAGCGGTAGTTGATAAAAACGTCGATAAACACAGTACAAGAGAAGTTGCACAAGCATTTGTTGACTTTCTTTACTCCACAGAAGCTCAACAGGAATTTGCAAAATTACAATATCGTCCTGTTAACCCCACCGTTAGCCAAGAAGTAGCATCACAACATCCGCCAATTAAAACTTTATTCACATCTCTAGATTTAGGCGGTTGGGATATTATTCAGAAGAAGTTTTTTGGAGATGGAGCAATTTTTGACAAAGTGCAAGCTGCAAGCAAAGCATAATATCTATTTTTTCATGCAGCATTCTCTAATTGTAGACAGCCAAGCATAAGCAATTCACAGTCATTTTATTTAAATTGATAATTTATGAGCTTTCGTAGTCGATTTAAAGATAGCTTTTTCCTCACATCTTTAATGCTTATTGCCAGCAGTATCAGTGGTTGTAACGGCGGGCAAGAATTGAAAAGTCAAGTAAGTATTGATGGTGCAGCTGTAGGCTTTCCTATTTCTTTAGCAGTTGCAGAAGAATACGGTAAAGTTAAGCCTGAGGCTCAAGTTAGCGTTGCCTCAAGTGGCACTGGTGGTGGTTTCAGTAAATTTTGTAATGGCGATATTGATATAGCTGGTGCTTCTCGCACCATTAGAGATGAAGAAATCAAAAAATGTAAAAGTAAGAATATTGAATTTGTCGAGTTACCTGTAGCTTTAGATGGCATCGCTGTGATTGCCAACCGTAAAAATAACTTTGCCAAATGTCTAACTATTAAGGAACTGGGTAGAATTTGGGGCGGCAAATCAGACGGGAAAATATTGTCATGGAATCAAGTTAATCCCAAGTTTCCTAAGGAAAAGCTGAAGCTGTATGCTCCATCTTCTGATACGGGAACATTCGATTATATGACTCAAGCTGTGACTGGCAAAGCTAAGAATGGCCGTACAGACTACACTGCCACTCAGAATCAAAACCTTCTCGTGCAAGGAGTGTCAGGTGATGTAACAGCCTTGGGTTATGTTGGGATATCTTACTACATTCAAAATCAAGAAAAACTGAATCTAGTTGCTGTAGAAAGTCTTACAGGAAAGTGTGAAAAACCAGTTCCGGTGGATAATGTAATTAAAAATATCTATACACCTTTGTCTCGTCCTCTCTTCATCTATGTCAGCAAAAAATCTTTAGATACTAAGCCAGCAGTCAAAGAATTTGTAGATTTTTATCTAGAAAATTCTTGGAAGTGGGTAGATAGTGTAGGTTATGTAGCATTACCCGATGAAGCTTACCTCAAAGTCAAACAAAAGTTTGCTACTGGTGAAACTGGGACAAAGTTTAAAAAAGCAAAACCAGGCGAACCGATCACAAACTTTATTTAAATAAAGTCTCAGGCATAGTAGTTTAATTTTAGTGAGAAGTTAATTGTTTATGCAAAATACTAATTATCAAGATGGTCTCGATCTACAATCCAGACAGTCACTGGATAAAAATCCATCTGAAGATATATCTGAAAAGATTGTTGCGGTAATTTTATTTGCTTGTGCTTTAGTTTCGGTTTTGACTACTTTTGGTATTGTCCTAATTATCTTTCAGGAGACATTCGGTTTTTTCCAAGAAGTCTCCTTTGCCCAATTCTTTCTCGATACTAAATGGACACCTCTATTTGCAGAGAAACATTTTGGCATTTGGCCCTTAATTAATGGCACTTTTTTAACTACAGCTATTGCAATGGCAGTTGCTATTCCTCTAGGTTTATCTTCTGCGATTTATTTAAGTGAGTATGCTCAACCCAAAGTAGCAGCTATTTTACGTCCGGCAGTGGAACTTTTGGCGGGAGTGCCTACAGTAGTATATGGTTACTTTGCCTTGTTGTTCCTAACACCATTACTGCGAAATGTTATCCCTTTGGAAATATTCAACGCTTTGAGTGCAGGGTTAATGATGGGGGTAATGATTACTCCTACTGTTGGTTCTATCAGCTTAGATGCCATCCGAGCAGTTCCACGTTCTTTACGAGAAGGATCTTATGCTTTAGGTATTACTAAGCTGGAAACCATTTTTAAAGTAGTTCTACCAGCCGCGCTTTCTGGAATCATCGCCTCGATTATTTTGGGTATTTCTCGAGCTGTGGGTGAAACAATGACTGTTCTCATCGCCGCCGGACAGCAACCAAGACTAACTATCAACTTTGCAGAATCTGTAGAAACAATGACAGCCTACATGGCACAAATTTCTGGTGGAGATAGTCCGCGTGGTAGTCTCAATTTCAAGACATTGTATGCTGTAGGCGCTGTTCTATTTATACTTACCCTTGCTTTGAATATTGTTAGTTTCTGGATTGCTAATCGCTTTAAAGAAAAATACGACTAAATAAATATGGCTACAAGTTATCAACAAGATGATTCTCTAGATTCTGCGGCAGAATTTACCGATAATGTTGAAAGTAGGGAGACATTAGGGAAAGTATTTGAAATACTTTTTTTGTTAGGATTGCTGATTGGTTTATTTATCCTAGCGTTGCTACTTTTTGATATTTTTAAAGACGGATTAGGCAGATTTTTGTCACCCGGCTTTCTCACGGAAACTCCTTCTCGTTTTCCTGACCAAGGTGGTATCCGTCCTGCAATTATCAGCAGCATTCTTTTAGGGTTGGTTGTAATTTTAGTTACTGTCCCCATTGGTGTCGGAGCAGCTTTATATCTAGAAGAGTATGCACCTAAAGCTTGGTGGACAGCAATTATTGAGATTAATATCAGTAATCTGGCGGGTGTACCTTCTATTGTCTATGGATTGCTGGGTTTAGGGGTTTTCAATTATTTGCTTGGGTTCGGCCCCGCTTTGATTTCCGGTGCATTGACTTTATCTTTGTTGTCTTTACCAGTAATTATTGTGACGGCTAGAGAAGCAATTCGCGCTGTCCCAGATTCCCTGAGAAATGCTTCTTACGGATTAGGTGTCACAAAATGGCGAACAATCAGCAATCATGTCATACCATACGCTGTTCCCGGTATTCTGACGGGGGTGATTATTTCGGTATCCCGCGCTATTGGTGATGCAGCCTCTCTGATTGTTGTCGGTGCTGTGGGTTTTCTCACCTTTAACCCTGGTTTGTTTCAGAGATTTATGGCATTACCCATTCAAATTTACAGTTATATAACTCGTCCTGAACCAGGTTTTTCTAGTGCAGCAGCAGCCACAATTATTGCGTTGTTAACCTTGATTTTAGTTTTAAATGGTGTAGCAATTTATATTCGCCAACGCTTCTCCATAAATTAGGTAATTAAATATCTAATTGGATAGATTCACAGATATTAGGAGTTCAACCAAATGACTTATAGCAATAGTAAAAGTAAATCAGATAGTGCCACAATTGACCAAGATAATAGCGTCTTCAATGTTGAAGGTGTAAAGGTCTTTTATGGAGGATTTCTGGCACTTTTAGATGTATATCTAAAGATTCCTGAAAAACAAATTATTGCTTTTATTGGGCCTTCAGGATGTGGTAAAAGTACCTTACTGCGTTGCTTCAATCGGATGAATGATTTAATTCCTGGAGCTAAAGTTGAGGGTAGATTGAATTACCGCGATCGCAATATTTACGATACTAAGATAAATTCTGTAAAATTACGCCGCCAAATCGGAATGGTTTTTCAAAGGCCTAATCCTTTCCCCAAGTCAATATACGAAAATATTTCCTTTGGGCCGCGGGCTAACGGTTACAAAGGTAATATCGATGAATTGGTGGAAGATTCTCTCAGACGCGCTGCTATCTGGGATGAAGTCAAAGACAAACTCAAAGAGAAGGGGACTGCATTATCTGGCGGACAACAGCAACGACTTTGCATAGCGCGTGCGATCGCCATGAAGCCAGATGTATTATTGATGGATGAACCATGTTCTGCTCTCGACCCAATTTCTAGCCGTCAAGTAGAAGAACTCTGCTTAGAACTTAAGGAGCAATACACCATCATTATGGTGACACACAACATGCAACAAGCTTCTAGAGTCGCAGACTTCACGGCTTTCTTCAATACAGAAATTGACGAGCATGGTAAGCGTCGGGGAAAATTAGTTGAGTTTAATCCTACACTCCAAATGTTCAGTTCTCCTCAAACCAAAGAAGCTGAGGATTATATCAGTGGACGCTTCGGTTAAAGAGACATTAGAGGGGAAGGGGAAAGGTAAAAGCCAAATTCAATTATGAGCAATTATTATTCATTTGCCCTTAAACCTTTCCCTCCCGTACAAGCTGAGACTAGGTAATATAGCGGTTCTCAATTGCATGAAATATAGACCTAACCCCCAGCCCCTTCCCTGCAAGGGAAGGGGAGTAAGACTTCCATTAGAGAAGCGCTATATACATCTAACCATGAATTAAAGGCTAGAGTGGAAATTCAAGAATTAAAAGCATTGATTAAAGAAACTATGTGTGAAGTTTTACAAGAAGAAAGACTTCGCCTCTGCCAAATTCTTATTCCTTACATAAGTGATGATGAGCAACGCGAATTTGAAGCCGAATTTGGTGTACCTTCAGATGATGCTGAGGATAAAGTAATTGATATGACCGATTGGGTAAGATATGGTAATAAAACTTCGTAAAAAAGCGATTAAATTTTTAGAAGTTTATAAAAAATAATTCGTAATTAGTAATTTCATAACTGGGAGTTACCAAAGTAATTCTGGAAAATATACTGAGGCTTGACAGTACTTGATTAAAGTAACATTTAAGTCTAGTATTTATATTGTGTATTATGTTTAAGCGACTGTCATTTGCCTTAATTGCAGCTACCGTTCTAGTTGCATCAATCAATAATCCTAGTGCTACCTTAGCTCGAACTTGTGCGTCTAAGTGTGGGTCGCATCCAATTCAGTTTACACCTGGGCAACACATCCGGGTTGAAGTTATAAATAGCACACCAAACTTGATTAAAATCCAAAAACCTTCTGGGACTGATGCAATATCCTTGAGTCCAGGACAGAAATTGAGTTTAGAAGAAATAGAGGGTACTGAGCCAAATACATCTCTGATATTTTGGAGCGAAAAGGGTTTGTCACTACAAGCAATTATCTCAAAACCCAACTTTGGCACATTGCGGCTTGAACTGCGTCCGACTTGGCGCTCTCCAGGCGATCGCTCGTTATATATTATGGATGATGGTAGGATAAACGTGTTTTAGATAGCAAATTAATGTTATTAGTTATGAGTTAAGAAACAATTTTGAATTAAAAACAGACGCGATTATCACGTCTCTACTTCTAACTCTTGTACAGACGCGATTAATCGCGTCTCTACTCCTAACTCCTAACTTTAATTGTGCTAGACCGACCTGTATCTGAACTCTCAAAGCCTCGCAGGCGCTTACCCGACCAGCGCTGGCAGATTTATCCACAAAAACCAGAATTTGCCCAAAATCTGGCAGCTTTGACAAACATTTCACCCATTGTCAGCCAGTTGTTGATTAATCGGGGGATGGAAACACCAGAACAGGTACAAGCATTTTTAAATCCAGAGTCCTTGGTTTTGCCTTCGCCGTTAGAAGATTTCCCAGATTTGGCGATTAGTTTGGAGTTGTTGCAAAATGCGATCGCTTCTCAAACAAAAATTGCTATTTGTGGTGACTATGATGCTGATGGGATGACCAGCACTGCTCTACTTTTACGTAGTCTCCGCACTTTAGGCGCACAAGTAGATTATGCTATTCCCAGTCGGATGCACGAAGGTTACGGTATCAATAAACGCATAGTTGAAGAATTTCACAGCGAGGGTGTGGGGCTAATTCTCACTGTAGATAATGGCATCTCTGCATTTGAACCAGTTGCGAGAGCTAGAGAGCTTGGTGTTGCAGTGATTATCACCGATCATCATGATATCCCCCAAAAATTACCGCCAGCTAACGCTATCCTCAACCCCAAACTAATAGCCGAATCCTCACCTTATCGGGGTGTTGCTGGTGTTGGTGTTGCCTATATTTTGGCAGTGTCTCTAGCACAACAGTTAGGGGAGACTAAGGGCTTGATCCAACCGATGCTAGCACTATTTACGCTGGGAACGATCGCAGATTTAGCCCCCTTAACTGGCGTAAATCGCCGTTGGGTAAAACGTGGTTTACAGCATTTACCCAAATCCAACTTAGCTGGAGTGCAGGCGTTGATTCAGGTAGGTGGTGTACAAGCGAGGGGAGAGGGAGCAGGGGGAGCAGGGGGAGCAGGGGGAGCAGGGGAGCAGGGGAGCAGAGGAGCAGAGAAGAAAATTACCAATCCAAAATCTTTAAAGCCTGAAGATATCGGGTTTCGTCTGGGGCCGCGCATTAATGCTATTGGTCGGATTGGTAATCCCCAGACTGTGATTGAATTGCTGACTACAGATGATATGGGAGTGGCGCTGGAACTTGCAATGCGATGCGAACAAATAAATGCCAGTCGCCAGGAGATGTGTCAGCAAATTGAACAAGAAGCGATCGCTTATGTGGAGGCGGAATTTGTTGCATCTCTACAAAAAGACCGTGTATTAATTGTTGTTCAACCCAATTGGCATCACGGCGTTATTGGGATTGTCGCTTCCCGTTTGGTGGAACGCTACGGTGTTCCCGTGTTTATCGGTACTTATGAGGATGAGGGACATATACGCGGTTCAGCACGCTCAATTCCAGAGTTTCATGTGTTTGAAGCTTTGGAATATTGTCACGATTTACTAGGGAAATTTGGTGGACACAAAGCAGCCGGGGGATTCTCTCTACCAGCAGAGAATTTACAGATGGTGCGATCGCGTTTGATTGAGTTTGCTAACCAGTGTCTTGAACCCCAGCATCTCAAGCCTCTGCTCAAAATTGATGCGGAAGTCAACCTCAATCACATCAATCAACAGCTTTATCAACAGCTTTATGCTCTGCACCCCTGTGGTATGGACAACCCCGATCCAGTTTTTTGGACACCGAATGTTCAAGTGGTTGAGCAAAAAATCGTTGGTAAGGGTCACATTAAACTGACAATTGCCCAAACTATTGATAATCAGGAGTATAAAATTAAAGCGATCGCTTGGCGTTGGGGCGACTATTTCCGCTTACCACCGCGAGTGGATGTAGCTTACAAACTGCGAGAAAATTTCTTTAACGGTAACACCAGCATCGAGCTAGAGTTAATCGGAGTCAGACTGCCAATTCAGGTTCAACAATTTTTTGCTTCGCCACCTACCCCGTCAAGCACCACTTTTGAATACAACCAACGACACTATACTTGTGGTTTCTATAAAAACGGTATTGAAGCAGAATTAAGAATTAAAAACTCTGAAGGCAAAGTCTTAGCCATGCAGCCAGGACATATAATCGGTTTACTGGGCACTAATCGTCAAAATGCCAAAGAAGTTGATATTTCTCAGCCACAATATGACAGTATTATTCAAGCTGCCCTTCAGGCGTTATCGGTATTGAGTGCTGATTTATGAGTTACAAGTTATGAGTTACGAATTCTTAATTAACTTCTCATTCTTAACTCTTAACTGTTAACCCCTTAGTCAGCACTCAGAACTCTTATAAGTTGCCGTTGCGAAATGCCAGCAAAAAGATTACCACTGGTCCAGCAATCACAATTAGTGCCACGGACAGCAATTGGAAAATAACTTCCCAATTGATACTGGTAAAAGCGTTAAACAAGTCAGACACAGCGTCAAACATTTTTCCTCTTCTCCTCCCAAATGTCTTGAAAAATTCAATAACTTAGTTACAAAGCCCGCAATCGATCATATCTGGCCATGGCCTGTTAGATTTAATTTACTTAACAAAATTATAAGAAAAGACATAAAAACGTAAAATAAGGGGATTGGGGCACTTGTAATGACTTGTACTGAGCGGCTTGTCTTGAGCGTATCGCTAAAGCGAAAGCTCCGCTAACGCGTAGCGTCTCCAAGAGTTGCCGAAAGGAGCCGAAGGAAGCCGAAGGAAGTCGAAGTGTTGGGCATTGAAAATTAATTTCTCCCTTGTCCCCCTTGTCCGTTTAACAAAGGTTTGCAAATGTCAACTAGCAAACGCACATTTAGAGGATGATATAAAATGTCATCTTTGTTGTCATAATTCAGGAGCTTTATGGCGATCAAATCTTCAAATTTATTTTTAGCGGTAGCACTGGCGATCGCTTCTTTAAGTTTTCCCGTATCCGTCAAAGCCGATACCGTGAATGCCCGTTGCGATGTATTCCCAAAAGGACAAGACCGCGCCACATCTTCTGGTCCCTGTACCTTTTCCCAACGGCAGGGTGCGGTTAGCATTCAACTGGAAAATGGTAATAGCTATGACCTGCTTCCTTCGGGTAATCGACCCGGCAATTATCGCGATCGAAATGGTGATGCTGCCTATCGACAAGCTGGACTTGGCGACAGGGGACAGATTTATCGCCTCGCCAATGAGTCGATTTTTGTCTATTGGGATACATCTGCTAATCGACAAAGCTCAGGTAACAGAAATCGTAGCGCTGCTGCTAGGCGTCAGCCTGAAGCGGGTACTACCGTCTCTCGGTTGGGCGATCTAGTGGGGGCAAGGGCAGGACAGGCAGAAAACACAGTGAAACAACGGGGCTATCGATGGGTCAAGAGTGATGATTCGGGCTACGGCTACTGGCTAGAAGGCAGAACTAACTACTGTGTAACGATCCGAACAGAGGAAGGACGCTACCAATCGATTGTTTACACAGGCGGTCCAGAGGATTGTAAGAAATAGTTGCTATCTGGACAAACAATCCAATTCAGAGGGTACTGAGAGGATGTATTAAAAGCTAGGCGAGAAAGCTGAAACTCGCATTCCTTGGTTAATGCACAATGTATGAGAAGTCCCTTGGACGATGCTTATTCACGAAATAATCAGCGTTTCATATATTGTGCTTTAAGGAATGGATGTTCCCATATCTTGATTGCAGGTTTGAGCGATTAGCATTGCAAGTCGCTACATCTAACACTCACCTTCTACATCGCACCGCTATATCTACGCCTATTTGTAAGCGGCCGGAAGAACCCTCTTTCGCCTTCAATAGAAGAATACAGTCAACTGTCGGCAGCGGCGAGGAAAAGAGTATAGGCGATCGCCTCGGCATTTCGGCTGGAATCTACTCTAATCAACCTAACCGTGCTGCACCGCGCACCCTCGCAATTTCCGCACGCGCGGCTTTGGCTGCCGGACTATCGAGATTGTCTGTAGATGCAATTGCTGCTGCAAGATCGATCGCCGCATCGAGTATGAACCCAGCGCGTTTTGCCGCGTCAGGCCCGAATGAGGACTTGATCTCTCTCAGGTAAGCTCGCCGATTTCTCGGTCGGTTAGAAATCGCAGCCAGTTCGGCTTCTGTCACGATTCCGTTTGCAACGTCGTCAGCCAGCAGAACGCGGACAAACTTGCGCTGACGCTGCTCGGAGAACCGCCACGCAAACAAAATCGCAACCGTTGCAATGACGATGCCGATGGCCCCGAAACCGATAAACCCGCCAATGGCATCCCAACAGGCATGAGCCAGACAAGCCAACAGAAAGAAACCTACCAAAACCGCGAACCGATGGCCGAACGAGCGATTTTTCGCTTCAAGGAAGTAGCCAAACCCCGTACCCGCAACCGCCGTGTAGAGCGAGTGACTCCAGAAACCGGTCGCTGTGCGTACAATCAACACCCGCAACGTACCAGCAACTTGCTGCGATCCAAAGCTTGCGTCGGGGGCACCCACAATGTAAGACACGTCTTCAAAGACCTGAAAGCCGAGACCCACAAACGCACCAAGCAGAAACCCGTCGTAGGCGTTGCGGACATGGTTGCGTGCTAGTAAAGCGAGCATGACAAGCCCGACGAATTTGGAGCTTTCCTCCACGATGGGTGCCGTCAGGGCCGGACTCCAATGGCTATAAAAGTCGAAACTGGTCAGCTTCGCAAATAGCGATAGGATTGCACCATTGCCAGGGAGCGCCATGACCCACGGCGCTACTAGTCCGCCCCAGAGGAAGCCGAGCAGCGCGAGCTTGGCTGGCTCACGTTCATACCGATCTTTGTGCGTGAGAAACCAGATCCAAGGCAGGCAATACAGTGCCTCAGAGGAGAGGGCAATAAACAGAGCAGTGGGATAGATGGCGCTGTGGAACAAAAGTCCGCTGAAGACGTAGGTGCCTTTCAGCACGAGCAACCAATACAGGTAGCACGCCGGGTTGTGCGGCTGAAAAAATCGGACGGGATAGCTCCAGCCCGAACGATCGATGGCAGCCTTGCGGATTGTGTCCTCACTCTTTGCTGTGCTGGTCACGAATCGCCCTCCTTTGGTTTAAATGTGATGCTCTTAATCATGTCAGCGATCGGTTGCTCCAGTTGTGTGGAGGTAGCGGCCGGACCCTTGACAATCACTTCGACTGCCTGACCCTTGCGATCGACGTATGCGAGCAGTAGACCAGTATAGTCGGTACCACTAATTCTCTTAGCTACTCCGGCAACCTTTTGCAGTGTTGTAACGGGAACTAATTTACCCTCGACAACAAATTCATGCTGGTCTTTCACGATCTGGTTGAGGAGTTCCTCGGCAGTTCCCCTCCAGACACCGCTCTTGACGCTAAACGTGACGCCATCTTTGAAGACCACTGCGGTTGATGAACTCCCGACAGGGAATGGGGTCTTAGTTATCACCCAGCCTTGGGTTGGCGTAAACCTTACGGGACCGACATTATAAGCTGTCCCTGCTAAAACCTCCTTGTTATGAACAGCCTCGTTGATGGCTGGCATGACTCCCGACCATAAAAACACCACAAGATAAACGCTCACCGTCGGCCAAATGAGCCGGCGATCGAGTCCAAACAGTCGATATTCAACTGGTACAGCGGCTTCGTGTCTTAGGGGGGACATACAATTTTCCTTTTTGCGGTGCTAAACAGGCGTGAAGCTGATGAGGGTGATTTGTGTCTTGCCATGTCTCAAAAGATGGTCGTTGGCAGCCGCCGAAATATATTATATTGGGCAGAAAATTGGGCAGAAAATTTCTGCCTAAGATCCCGCGCATAATACGCTGTTGGAGGTGTTTAGACTGTTGCACTTCCAGCGATCGAGAAAACTGTTAGGAGCGATGTGATAAACGCATCGCTGCTGTGCCGCTTTTCAAGCTTTTGTTTAGTAGACTTCTTGCAGAAGTAGGGGAAAGGGATGGAATTTTACCTTACCCTTTAACCTTTGACCTTTCCCCGACTTATTGCAAAACTTACTTTTGCAAGATGTCTAGTATTGAGAAGCAACCATCACAAGATACCGACTGAAAGTTCAAAAGGAATCGTTCGATTTCTGTCCTTATTGTTACCCTTTAGATACACACGAACTGTATAGTTGCCACTCTGTGACAAACGAACGCTTCCGTCGTTGCCCGATATTGAGCTGTTATAAATTGCCTGATTAGTGCTGCCTGGTGAGAGAATGTTGAAGTATGCTGCTCCCTTGGTAATCAACGAAACCGACAGCCTCTGCCCTGCCCGCGCATTCAAAACGTAGTCATGGTATTGGTTGCCCGCGATCGAAGACCGGATAAAGGTGTTGTCATTGCCAGTGGAAAACCTTACGGTCGTATGAGCCTGAGCTAACGACGGTGCAGTGAAGCTAAATGTGAGCGATGTGGTGATAACCGAGGCGGCTAAAACACTACGAATAAGAGTCAAGGCAGAGTTTTTCATGTGATAGTTTCTCCGTCCCAAGCAATTCATTGCTTATTGTTCTAATTAATTAGCAAACCGTTCAGCTTAATTAAATTACCCCAAGCAAAAGTATTAATCTTCAAATTTTAAGATTGGTACTATGTTGTTGATGGTATTATAATCTACCTAAATAAATGTATCTTGATTTTTGTTTTATCATTTTGCTTTTAGTATTTCTTTAGACTTACCTCGATTTTTCGCCTATTAGCTAGTGTCGAAGGGAGCAATGCTCCTGCGATCGCGTCTGCACCAACACGAAGTCTTCACTACTAAACGAGAAGGTCTTAATGCCACCGATGGAGCGAGTTTTCAACTGCGAAGACATGGGTTTCGTCAAGACAAAGACGAAACCCAACAATACAGCAGACTAGAAACGAGTTCTGCTGTTGCTCCAGTCGCCGGAATCGCAAGTACCACGGAAACGCTCAATCCCATTAATGGCAATCCGTCCACTGCGTCGATCGATCTCAACACGCGGATGATTTAGCCCATTTACTTGGTATTTTCCCGTGATTTGCTCAGGTGTGACACGGAGATCCTTGAGGTTCCACCATCCATCAGTACCGCCTGAATGAATTGGTGGGATGAGCTTTCCGGTCAGATGAATTTTTCCCTGCATATTACGAATCTCGACTTGAACCTCGGAATCGAACTCGTCTGTTGAAGACTCTATACGATTTTGCAGTTCATAGCGATGGCGACGTGAGTTCCACTCATAGCTGTTGCGGTTTTCAATACCTGGTTTGCGACCTTCACCGTAGCAGATTAAGGTCAGTCTTTGCCCCATTGAGTTGTCACTGTTGCGCTCAGGTGCGCCTTGCTCCCGGAGATAGGTATCGATCGCAGTTTGAGCTTTACCAATTTCTTTTGAACTACAGGAACGACCATTTTGAAGTAGCTCTCCTCGAGGGCTAAAAAGGACAGTGCAACCGCTTCCTCGTGTCATCCCCGTCACACTTAAATTACCATTGTCTACAGTATCGATTATCGCTTGAGCATTTACAGAACTTGCGACTGTAAGCGTGAGTAAACCCAGCGCGATCGGCATTAAAGCTTGCAATGTTTTCATTGTTATGTTGATTGTTGTTTTGAATATATATGAATTGATTGGCTCGCTCTATCACCAGGAAGTTGAATGGTAGAGTCAGTAGACCGAAAAGTTTTGCCAACGCCAAAAAATAATAGCCTATGATACCGTTTTTGTATAATAAGTTATTAACTTTATTTACAGAACGTTGTTCAGCAAAAGGTTTTAACGGTTCTGGTAAGTTATATCATGTCCGGCTGATTAGTTATAATTTCCGCATCTGTGCAAAAACCTGAAAATTCTTTCTCCCCCTGCCCCCTGCTCCCTGCCCCCTTGCATTAACCGGACACGATATTATTCGTTTCCAGCTGACAATCTTCAATTTGCGTTCATCTGAATATTGTTGGCTTCAAAGGCTTGCCGTACCCGTAGACGGAACTCTCGCCCAACGTTCCATTGTTCCATAGGTGCGGTTTTAATCCAGACGCGCACTGACATACCTGTATGGGATAGGTCATCAATCCCCAACACTTGGGGCGATTCTGGCAGGCGATCGCGCCACTCTACTTCGCTATACAATTGTTTGCATACTTGCTTGAGAATCTCTAAAACCTGCTTGGGGTCGTTTTCATACGCCACTACAATAGAAAAGTCTACCCGCGACCAGAGACGGGTTAGATTGCTGACATTCATGATATTGCTATTGGGAATGGTAATTAATTTACCTTCGCTATTACGTAGTTGAGTCACCCGCAGGTTGAGATTTTCCACCAGTCCGCTTTTATCTGCGATCTCAATTACATCTCCCACAGCAAATTGATCCTCCATCAAAATCAAGCAGCCATTGACCAAATCTTTAATCAGACTTTGGGAACCAAGAGAAATTGCGATACCGATCACAGCGCCCCCTGCCAAAATTGAACTGGTAGGCACATTAAATATTTTTAGAAAATCCAAGATACCGAAGGTGATGAAAATAAAAGTGATTAATCCTTTGAGTGCCCCGGCAACTGTTGCAGCTCGTAGCGCAATCCGTTGAGTTTCACTCAAAGGGAGAGAGGAATGGGTTGTCCAGACATCAGTGAGGCGGTCAATTAAAATTTTGCCGATCCGAATAACAAGAGTGATGAAAAACCAAATCATCAGTAGTGCCAGGGGCCTGGCTAAAGCGTCCTTCGACCATCTCATCAGGTAGGGAACGCGATACATAATGACTGCAATCCCGATGTACCACATCAGAATAAATGCCCAAAACAGTAGCCATGCGAGCAGAGAATAGATCCCCAGTTGGTGCTTGAGGCTAAACTGTCGCCGGATCGCGTCTAGAAACTGCGATCGCTGATGGGCGATCGTGTCTGCATCTGTTTTCTTTTCGCTGGTGTCTATTGTGTGAATAGTTGTGGATGTTTCTTCCTCAGCCCGCTTGACCACACCCTGTTTTACCGCATCTATCTGCTCTTCATGGCGAACTTGTAATGCCGTCTGTTTGCGAATTAGAGTTCGCCGCAGTAACCACAACACAACACTCCCCAACACTAAGCCGATGCTGATTTGCAGTGCCTGTCCAATTCGTTGCCACAATACCTTATGCGAGAAGAGTCTATTAATACGTTCTACTTCTGCTTGTAATATTTTTTGCCACTCCTGCGCCAATTCCTCCAAAGTTTTTCCGTGGTAGTCAGCATCTGGCTCTGTTACAGTCACCAGCCTTAAAGGACGGGTCGTTCGATCGTCACTGAGCTGGAGGATTAAATCCTTATTCAGAATGGCAATAGAAACCAAAGGAGTTTGTTTGGCTTTGTTAGTTCGGTCGAGCGCTCGCATCAGCCGTTGCGTTATTTCTTCGGCACGTACCTCTACTGGAAGAGATCCATCTGGCGGTTGGCTACGATTAAAAACAGTGGGAGAGACAATCTCAAACAATAAGCTTCTGTCTAACGGTGAATACACAGACGCAATTTCATACATACCGAGGCGCGTAACATCATTAGGTGGCTTGTGCGGATCGTTGGAGGCTGCGGTAGGTAACGAAGGTAGTTGACTGTGAGCGATCGCACTCCAACCAAGCACCATTGCGATCGTCATCACACTGACTAGCACAAACCGAATTATTGAATGGAGGAAGCGATTAAACAGGAACATATCTATAGAAAAGTGATTGAGTAACCGATATTAATGTTGGTCATCATCCTACTTTAATTCCCTATAGCAATCCTAAATGAAATACAAATTAGTAGTATATTTATACCAAGATGAAGTTCTTTCCCAATCACCAAGAATTTGATTGAAGACTCTCAGAAGGACACCGTTTGTAATGCAGCGTATCCCAATCTCAAAGTACGCACGATCGCGATTCTAGATGATACGTTACTCGCCTCATCTCCTACTCCCTACTCCCTAATACAAAATGGCAACTTGGCAATGTGTAAAACAATGTGGAGCCTGCTGTAATCTCGATCCAGCAGATCGTCCAGATTTAGATGAGTATCTCTCACCACCCGAACTAGAACTCTACCTCAGCATGGTAGGCGAAGGGGGATGGTGCCTTAATTTCGACCATACCACGCGAGAATGTCGCATCTACCAAAATCGTCCGCGCTTCTGCCGTGTGGAATCAGAAGTGTTTCAAGATATGTATGGGGTTGAACCAGAAGAAGTTAACGATTTTGCTATTGACTGCTGTTACCAACAAATAGAGGGAGTATATGGCGATCGCAGTCTAGAAATACTACGCTTCAATCAAGCTGTTGGGCTGTGAACTCCCTACTCCTCGTTTTAGTATCTAGAGTTGCAATTTATTACAACAATCTGAGAATATGATAGAAATATGAAAAGAACCTCTCAACAAAACTATTGCCTGTGAAACTTGATTCTGCTCCTTTGGACATTTCTGGCATATCTCAGACTGAGATTGAGCTAGAGCTGAAAGACAGCAATGATTTTAACTTAACTCCTGCGATCGCCCAACCAGTTCAGCCTGTAGTTGCCGATAGTCCTCAGAAGCAGCAATCAGCAGTGGTAATTTTTGGTACAACTTTTATAACCATTTTTCTAGCAGAAATTGGAGATAAAACTCAGCTATCCACCCTATTAATGAGTGCACAATCTCATTCGCCGTGGGTGGTATTTATCGGATCTGCGGCTGCGCTGATAACCACCAGCTTATTAGGCGTGCTTTTAGGTAGTTGGATAGCTAACCGACTCAGCCCAAAAACTGTAGAAAAATCAGCAGGCGTGATGTTGTTGGTAATTTCCCTAATGCTCTTTTGGGATGTATTTACTAGTCATTAGTCATTAGTCATTTGTCATTTGTCATTAGTCATTAGTCATTTGTCATTAGTCATTTGTCATTCTCCCCCTGCTTCCCCTGCCTCCCCTGCTCCCTCATCTCCCCCACTCCCCACTCCCCACTCCCCACCCCCCCTTAATAATATGGATTGGCATCTTTTAGGACTAAGCTTTATTACAGTTTTTTTATCAGAATTGGGTGACAAAAGTCAGCTAGCGGCGATCGCACTTTCAGGGCGTTGTAATTCTCCGCGTGCAGTATTTTTTGGCGCAGCAGGCGCACTGCTGTTGACAAGCCTGTTGGGGGCATTAGCAGGGGGTGCAGTAGCAGAATTATTACCTACACGCGTTTTAAAAGCGATCGCTGCTGTCGGATTTGCCATCCTCGCTGCACGCCTGCTGTTATTTAACAATGAACCATCGGCAGATTCTGAACAAACGCCGTAACCAAATCATCTGGATTGAAACCAGGCATTATAAAGTTTGCCAACCGGTTCCTTTATAGCCGTATTGAAAAATTTCTGGATGCAAGATTTCTGCCAAAATTTCTAGAGAATCTACTAGTCGAGGCCCTGGACGATTGAAGAAAGAATTGCCATCAGTGATGTAAACCCTACCAGCTTCGGTAGCGTGCAACTTTTCCCACTCTGAACGTTGAGTTAACAAATTGGCTTCTTGGCGAGTGCGATTTAAATCAAAGCCACAAGGCATAAAAACAATTACATCTGGATTAGTTGTTAAGAGTGTTTCCCACGGCAAGGTAGGAGATGGCTGACCTGTAGCGCAAAATAGAGAATGTCCTCCTGCTAAGTTAACTAATTCAGGAATCCAATTAGCTGCGGCCATCAAGGGATCGGTCCATTCAATACACGCGACACTAGGCACTTCATTTAAAGAAAGTCCCTGGATTTTATGCTGACAAATTTTGACACGAGCTTCTAAATTTTCTATGACTTTCACCGAGTCTACGCCAAAGGTATTGCCGACTCGCTCAATGTCAGCCCAAATATCCTGGAGAGTATTAGGTTGTAAAGAAATAATCTGGGGTTTACTGTCAACGAGTGTGGCAACTGCTTTTTCAACTTCGTGTAAGCTGACAGCACAAACATCGCACTGGTCTTGAGTCAGAATGTGTGTAGGCTGCAACTGCTCTAGAACATCTGTTTTGATTTTATAAATGCTGAGAGCCGATTGCAATAAATTGTTCACTTCATCGTTAATCTGGCTGCTGGAGGCATTAGAGTTTAAGCGTGCTTCGGTACAAATGGGGCGATTGAGGATTTCTGGAGGGTAATCGCATTCGTGCGATCGCCCCACAATAGCATCAAGCAACCCTAGTGTAGCTAAAATTTCTGTTCCACCAGGAATCAGGGAAACAATTCTCACATTACTATCCGTCATCGCTCCACCTCACAAAAGCTGCCATTACCACCTTAATTCTTGCAAAATTTAAGCCTTTGGGCATCTTTCTCTAGGAGAATCAAGGGTGTTTTGGTAGTCAGCACTAAGCAAGAAATTTAACTGGGGATTGGAGGCTAGGGATTGCGGAACTCGGAAGTCCTCCGGGATTAGAAATTAAAGATTAAGAATTAAGGATTAAAGATTAAAATTTAAGAAAGGTTTTTCCTACTCCCCAGTCATAAATTCAAAACATTATACTAATTAACAGTATCTTTACTGGATAGTGGAATTACTTGATAGTACAATTCTTTGAAATGTTAATTATACTTGGCAAAAATCACTTATATGAAGTAATAGAAGCGGTCGGCAAAATCTAGCTTGGGACTCGTTAGCCAAAATCATAAAATTTGATTATAAAAATAATACTTTCCGGTTATGAAAAACCATATCAAGTAATTGTAGTTATACAAAGACGGTTCTAATTTTTCCGTAGAACAGCAAGGCAAAATTATTTCTTCTTGAGGGCAACTAATGCAGGTGGTGTCGGTTAGAGGTATTACAGAGCACAACCAGGCGCAAGAGGCTTTACAAATCAAAGAAAATAGTCGGCGAAGACAAAGCCAGACACTGGTGCAGTTGGCAAGAAGCAAGACATTTCAGCAGGGTAATCTCAATGCGGTGTTGAGGGAAATCACAGAAACTGCTGCTCGGACGCTCTTAGTTGAGCGAGTTGGGGTATGGTTATATGATGAAGAACGTTCAAAAATTGAATGCATTGATTTGTATGATGTAAGCACTAAGGAGCACACCCTCGGTAACTCACTTTTAAAAACAAATTATCCAGCTTATTTCCAGGCTTTAGAAGAGGAACGTACTATTGCTGTACATGATGCCATAAACGATACCAGAACCCAAGAATTATCCAAGCCTTATCTTTCAATTTGGGGCATCACATCCCTACTGGATGCACCGATTTGGCTAGAGGGTCGAATGGTTGGCGTAGTGTGTCACGAACACATTGGCGAAGGTCGCCAATGGACTGTGGAAGAAGAGAATTTTGCTGGCTCGATTGCAGATTTCGTGACACTGGCTATAGAAGCAAGTGAGCGAAACGTCGTACAGGAAGCACTGCTACAGAGTGAGGCGCGATTCCGAGCGATTTTTGAGCGTTCCTCTATCGGCATTGGACTTATAGATATGAAAGCGCAGATAGTCGATACTAATCTGGCACTGTGCGAGATTTTAGGATATAGCCGAGAACAACTATACGGTAAGCTGTTTACAGATTACATTCCTACACAAAAGGGGGATTTAAAACTTTACAAACAACTGATATCAGGAATTCGCACAGATTTAAAGAGAACTTCGAGGGTCGGCTTCCAACCCCGCGAACATCAGGAACAGGTTGTCGAAAGACATCGTATTGAGATGGAAAGATGTTGCCTGCATCAAAATGGTAGCTTAGTTTGGACTCATATCTCTGTTTCTGTTATACCAGGCAGCAATGGTGAACCTGAGTTTTTTCTAGCGATGATTGAGGATATTACTGAACGCAAGCAAACTGAATTGAAACTTCGTGCCTCTCAAGAAGCAGCAGAAGTTGCCAGTCGGGCAAAAAGTGAATTTTTAGCAACCATGAGTCATGAGTTGCGGACACCTCTGAATGCAATTATGGGTTTGTCGCAGTTGCTGCAACAAGAAATAGTTGGCTCTCTCAATGAAAAGCAGAACGAATATGTAAGTTGTATATATAGTAGTGGCGAACAACTACTGGCACTGATTAACGACATCCTTGATTTATCTAAGGTAGAAGCAGGCAAAGAAGAACTATTACTCTCACCTTTGCCAGTGTCAGATTTATGTAATTATGCCATCTGGACAGTGCGCGATCGCGCCTTAGAAAAAGGATTGCAACTTACACATGAAATTGACCTAGAAGCGGATATTTGTATTGCTGATGAACGACGCATCAAGCAAATGCTACTCAACCTACTCACCAATGCGATTAAATTCACCCCAGCCGGTCGGGTATCGCTGGTAGCCAAAAAAGTACCGCAAGGGATAACATTTACAATTTCAGATACTGGAATTGGTATAGACTCAAATCAATTTCAATTTCTATTTGAACCGTTTAAACAGCTTGATAGTCGATTAAATCGGCAGTATGAAGGCACTGGTTTAGGTTTAGCTTTAACACGCAAACTAGCGCATTTGCATGGTGGAGATGTTACCGTGACATCGACTTTAGGAGAAGGTAGTCAGTTCACTCTGTTTCTACCAAATCCAGTGCATCCGGGAGATGAGGCAGATGAGATAGATGAAGCAGATGAGATAGATGAGGAAGAAAATTTTACCTTGTCCTCCTTATTCTCCTCTTCCACAGCCATTCCCACAAATAAAACCATTTTGCTTGTGGAAGAAGAGGAAAGTACTGCCACAGCGTTGCAAGATTATCTCCACACAATTGGCTACCAAGTTAAATGGATAGATAATGGGAACGACTTTTTGAAACAGGTACAAAACCTCCAACCGGATTTAGTTTTTTTTGATTATCACTTAATCAGGGATGATAGGATATTGAATTTGCTGAATATCCTTAGACAAAAACCTTTTTGGGAAGATTTACCGATTGTAATGATGACCTTTAGCGAACCTTTAGAAGAGGAAATTACTAAGCTGCCAGTTAATACTAATGACTATCTTCTCAAGCCAATTCGGATAATTCAGTTAGAGTCAATACTGATGCGATATTTGAGTTAATTGGTTATAAAAATACGTTTTTTAATGACCAATTAGTGAAAAACTATATAATGTATTTTTACTTTGACTGCGAGATTTTTTTCCTCATTGTCACATGGGGAATATTAGCTTCTTCAAATATTTCTCCTTCTTCTACAAAATCCAATTTTTTGTATAAATCTTTCACATATTCTTGAGCATGAATCACTACTTCTGGAATATTTCTGTTAGCTATCACCTGTAGGGCAGTTTCCATAATTTTCTTACCAATACCCTGCCCTCTAGCTGTAGATAAAACAGCAAGCCTTTCTACTTTGGCAGTTTTATCATCCAAATATCTAATTCTAGCAGTACCCACAGCTTCTACATTTAAATAAGCAATTAGATGATCGGAGATTTCATCTTTGCCATCAAATTCTAAAGCGGCATCTACCCCCTGTTCTTCTTGAAAAACTGATTTTCTAATTGCTTTAACTGCGGTAAATTCTTCAGGTAATTCAGCAATTTTTATAACTAAATTACTCATTAAGCTTTCTCTAAGGTTCCTACATATTGTAGTTTAACGTGAGTTCGGCGAACCTCTCCCTGCCTTGAACTAAAGTTCAAGTCTGTCCCTCTCCGAGCCGGAGAGGGAGGGTTTTACGTCGTAAAATCAGGGAGAGGTGTTTTGATTTGGCTAATTAGACGGACACTATATGAACCGTCGAATTCACGTTAATTTAATCTGCACCTTCAATTGGTGCAAAACCTTGGCGCTGAATATTTTCTGTTACCGCGCGTGGTTCGAGGAATTGCAGAAGGTAATCAGGGCCGCCTGCTTTAGAACCTACTCCAGAAAGTTTGAATCCACCAAAAGGTTGCCGTCCAACGATCGCTCCGGTAATATTGCGGTTGATGTACAAATTTCCGACTTCAAATTCTGTCTGCGCCTGCTGAATGTGGGAAGGTGTTCTAGAATAAAGTCCTCCAGTTAAGGCGTAGTTTGTACCGTTGGCGACTCCTAGCGCTTCCTGGAAATCTTTCACCCGAATTACCGCCAGCACAGGGCCAAAAATTTCTTCCTGGGAAATTACCGCATTTGGCGATACTTCACTAAAAATAACTGGGCCGATAAAATATCCTTGTTTGGGTGCTGGTAATTCCAAGGCTACTTCTGCTTCTGCCTTACCCTTTTCAATATACTCGCAGATGCGATCGCGGGCATTAGCATCAATCACTGGCCCAACTTGGGTACTCGGTAACTCTGCTTCCCCAATGTTCAAGGATTTTGTCGCTTCCACCAACCGCTGCACAAAGGCATCATAAATCGGTTGCAGCACAATTACCCTGGAAGCGGCAGAACATTTTTGGCCGCTGTAACCAAACGCCGACTGCACTACCCCCACTACAGCTTGGTCTAAATCAGCACTTTCATCGACGATAATGGCATTCTTGCCGCCCATTTCAGCAATCACCCGTTTCATGTGCTTTTGTCCGGGTTTTAAGATTGCCGCTTCTGCGTAAATTCTACAGCCGACTTCTTGGGAACCCGTAAAAGCAATTACATGAGTATCTGGATGATTTACCAAATAAGCACCGACTTGCGAACCCTTACCAGGAACGTATTGAAATACACCTTTAGGAAAACCAGCATCTACCAATATTTCTGTGAGTTTCGCTGCAATCACAGAAGATGTTTCCGCAGGTTTAAGGAGAGTGCAATTGCCCGAAACTAAAGCTGCAACAGTCATTCCACAAGCGATCGCTAGCGGAAAATTCCAGGGAGAAATTACTACAGCAATACCGCGTGGCTGGTAAATATAATGGTTAGTTTCGCCAGGTATGTCGTAATTGACACCTTTGTCTAACCGTTCTATCTCATCAGCATAGTACTGACAAAAGTCTATCGCTTCGGAAACCTCTCCATCAGCTTCCTTAACTGGTTTCCCAACTTCCAACACTATCCAAGCTGAAAGTTCGGCGCGGCGGAGTTCCATCAAATCACCCGCTTTCCGCAAAATATCAGCGCGTTGTTTAGCTGGTGTTTTCTTCCACCCAGGAAACGCCGCTTTGGCAGCTTGCATCGCCTGTTCTGCTTGTTCAACGCTAATCAACCCAACTTTACCAACTACCTCACTGAAATTAGAAGGATTGAGAGAATCAACAAATTCTGGCGGATTAACATACTCGCCATTAATTAGGGGTAAATAAGTTTTACCAAGTTGTTGGCGAACGCTTTGGAAAGCTTGCGCCGTCTTCGTTCTCACCTCTTCTTCAGCGTAATCGGTATCAGCAGCACCAAGGAAATGAGAGTTAAGAGTTAAAGAGTTCTTCTCCTCTTTGGCAATCGGCGGCGCTAATAACTCATCAATTGGTCGATTTTCGAGGTTCTGCCGTAAAAAAGAACTATTAGCTGTATTTTCCAACAACCGCCGAATTAAATACGCCATTCCAGGTAATAATTCACCGTAAGGGCAGTAAACTCTCACCCGATAACCCTTGTCAACCAACGCTTTGGCAACTTTATCTCCCATACCGTAGAGGACTTGCAATTCAAAGCGACGGCGGGGGACATTTAAACTTTCAGCGATGGCAATGGCGCGAGAGTGCGATCGCACATTATGGCTACCAATGGCAGAATACACATATTGATGATTTTCTAGCAACAACTGAGTGATGGTTTCAAAGTTAGCATCAGTTGCCGCTTTATCGTTGTAAACTGGCTGTGGCCAATGCTTTTGCGCTGCTTTGATAGTTTCCTGATCCCAATATGCGCCTTTCACCAAGCGGATTGTTAGAGGATAACCACGTTCTTTCAACCAGGAAATTACGTCTTTAGTATCTTGCTCGCTATCACGCAGATATGCCTGAATGGTTATGCCAATATCTGTGCGTTGCCGAAACTCTTCTTCTAAGAGCAGTTTTTTCAGAATGCTAAGAGTTATATCTTTATAGGCATACTGTTCCATATCAAAATGGACAGCTGCGCCTAATTCTTTAGCACGACGTAAGAGAATCCGAATGCGATCGCTAACTCGCTCCTCACTACCTTTAGCATCTAATGGGTCAAATTGGGAATAAAACGCCGTTAACTTCACAGAAACTTGAACTTTTGCTATGGTTTCGCCATCAGCCTCATCAATAGCCGGGATAGCTGCCCAATTCTTCGATGCTTCTACCAATTGTTGCATTAATTCTAGATAGCGTTCTAGATAAGACTGCGCTTCGGCTTCGGTAATTACCGCCTCACCAAGTAAGTCGATGGTGAAAGCCATTTTTTCTTTTCGCAGTCGTTCAACTGTTTTGATGACTTGTTTAATATTTTCCCCAGAAATATATTTATGGGCAAGCGTCTCAACCGCTGTACCAACAGTTGTAGCAGCAACTTGTCCTGGCATCGAGTCGGGGTTAGCAAAGTTTAGCATCCCCTTTAAAGCTGCCGGTAATTCTACAGTTTCATCTCCTAGATATTCTTGTAAATGTGAGGCAATTTCTGATTTACTGTGCAAAGCAGGTAGCGTATCTATAAAGCGAAATAGTTGCACCCGCAACCCAGGATTACTCATCGCCCAAGCTAGTAATTTATCATCCCAGCGCATTTGATCGCGCAGGGAAGAAAAAAATGAACGATTTTCGGACGTTGCTGCGAGAAGTTGTTTAGCAATTTCTTGGGTTTTAGCTTCGTAGGTGCTTGTTTGTACTTGTAATACCACTGATAATAAACTCCGTTAATCAAGGCAAGGCTTTTTGTATAAGGCCTGTGTCTTCTATTTTGACGCTTTCATTTAGCTGTCACCATATCTAGAACGTAGGATGGTTCAGTTTTTGCCTGGAGGATATTTGAAGACAGTGTAAAATAGCCAACACCACCTCAGGCTATCAAGTCATCACAGAACTAGGACGGAATCGAGAAGATGGAAGAATCACATGGTTGGTAAGCTAAACCACATCTAGTTTGCATATAGGAATCATATTTGATTTCTGAAAAAAACTAAGAGATAATACTGAGGCATATATATGTCTAAGAACGAACAATGATAAACCAGCATCTAG
>NZ_JBALFH010000010.1:0-41378 GCF_036917095.1 Nostoc sp. | reverse complement strand
CGAGAGGGCAATTCCCCGGATGTTCCAAGTCTCATCGTTATTTGGATTAATTTTCAGTGCTTGGTCGTAAGATGCAACAGCTTCTTCGTAGCGTTCCAACTTCGAGAGGGCAATCCCCCGGATGTTCCAAGCTTTATCATCGTCAGGTTTAATTTTCAGTCCTTGGTCGTAAGATGCAACAGCTTCTTCGTAGCGTTCCAACTTCAAGAGGGCAATCCCCCGGATGTACCAAGCCGAATCGTTATTTGGATTAATTTTCAGTGCTTGGTCGTAAGATGCAACAGCTTCTTCGTAGCGTTCCAACTTCGAGAGGGCAATCCCCCGCTTGTTCAAAGCTTTATCGTCGTCTGGTTTAATTTTCAGTGCTTGGTCGAAAGATGCAACAGCTTCTTCGTAGCGTTCCAACTTCGAGAGGGCAATCCCCCGCTTGTACCAAGTCTCATCGTCATTTGGATTAATTTTCAGTGCTTGGTTGTAAGATGCAACAGCTTCTTCGTAGCGTTCTAACTTCGAGAGGGCAATCCCCCGCATGTACCAAGCTTTATCATCGTCATTTGGATTAATTTTCAGTGCTTGGTCGTAAGATGCAACAGCTTCTTCGTAGCGTTCCAACTTCGAGAGGGTAATCCCCCGGATGTACCAAGCTTTATCATCGTCAGGTTTAATTTTCAGTGCTTGGTCGTAAGATGCAACAGCTTCTTCATAGCGTTTCAAATTCCACAGCGCAATCCCCCGGATGTACCAAGCTTTATCATCGTCAGGTTTAATTTTCAGTGCTTGGTCGTAAGATGCAACAGCTTCTTCGTAGCGTTCCAACTTCGAGAGGGCAATCCCCCGCTTGTTCCAAGTCTCATCGTCATTTGGATTAATTTTCAGTGCTTGGTCGTAAGATGCAACCGCTTCTTTGTTGCGTTCCAAAGCCCTCAGCACAACGCCCCGGATGTACCAAGCCTGATCGTTATTTGGATTAATTTTTAGTGCTTGGTCGTAAGATGTTACAGCTTCTTCGTAGCGTTCCAAATCCGAGAGGGCAATCCCCCGGTAGTACCAAGCCTGATCGTTATTTGGATTAATTTTCAGTGTTTGGTCGAAAGATGCTACAGCTTCTTCGTCGCGTTTCAAAATCCGTAGAGCAATCCCCCGGATGTACCAAGCTTTATCGTTATTTGGATTAATTTTCAGTGCTTGGTCGTAAGATGCAACAGCTTCCTCATAGCGTTGTAATTTAATTAATGCAATTCCTCTACCTTGCCAGTCTTCTGAATCTTGGGCGGCAAGTGCGATCGCTTGCTCCAAATCTGCTTGTGCTTGCTGCGCTTGGTCAATTTTTTGGCAAGCCAATCCTCGCCATACTAGCGCCAAAATGTAGTTTGGCTTAATTCTCAAAGCTTTGTTTAGATATTCAATAGACTCGTGGTATTGTTCCAGACGATAACAAGTTAGACCCAACCCATAACTTACTTTAGGGTTTTGCGGTTCTAGTACAGCAGCTTGCTGAAAAATCTGTAAAGCTGCTTGGTACTCTCCCCGATCCAGTTGGTTGTGTCCTTGCTCTAGTAAACTTGCTACGTTAGGATTTGGCATTATTACCCAAAGTCCAATAATTTAATTGATATCATAACTTATTGGCTAAATAAGAGGCTGTTTATACCAGGGCTTACGCAGTATCACCGCATAAGCCCTGTTTATCAAACAACAGCCCCTTGTTTAGGCTGACGCACCGGACGTTTGCGATCGCTTCGACGAACGCCCCCCGCCATTTTGTACTCATCGCTATTCTTGCCATACTTTGCAGCTACACTCAGTAACATGTGTTCTGTTAGTTCCATTAGCGACTTTTCGGTAACTTCTAAAGCTTCCTGAGTCATATCCACGGTGGAGAGGCTTGAGTTATAAGCTTCCAACTTGTCTTGCGTTGTTTTGATAAGGGTTGCAAAGGCGTCAATTGTTACCCCATTCCCTAAGTCTAAGGTGGGACTGATCGATTTCAAAGCCGCAATCCGACGCTGCGCTCTATCAATTACTTTAGACCCGCGTTTTAGACGTGACATAAATCACCTTTCTGTTATTAATAATGCGCCAGGATAAAACTGATTTCTAACCTGGACTGTACAGCACTAGCATAGACAGAATTAGGGTTACTTGACACCCGCATTATTCAGTATAAATTAAATTATTTACTACAAATATATAAAATATTTTTGCGTAAATTCTTGTAGGTTGCCCGAATTCAATAAACGACTACCCGAATTCAATAAACGACTACCCGAATTCAATAAACGACTACCCGAATTCAATAAACAACTACCCAAATTCGATAAACGACTACCCGAATTCAATAAACGACTACCCAAATTCGATAAACGACTACCCGAATTCAATAAACGGCTACCCGAATTCAATAAACGGCTACCCGAATTCAATAAACGAACTTATAGCAATCTTATTTGAGTTGTGAAAATTTTTGTTATGGTCGTCCTTGGTCAGTTGTAATTACAAAGGACAAATGACTAATAACATCTTCACGCCTAATCTATGTAAAAATACTTAAAAAACTATTGACAAGTATAAAATAATACTATAAATTGAAATAAGAAAGGCGATCGCGGACTCTTGGCCGAGGGCGATCGCCTTTCATTTAACCCCTACAATTGGAGTCAAGTATGATCATTGCACAATCAAAAAAGTTTGCCAAATCACAACAAAAGCAGTATTTACCTACCCAAGGCAATAATGCACCCCCTCTGAATCTATCTAACCAAAAGCGATCGCCAAAAAGAGAACCGATCAAACATTTATTGATTGGTTCACCAAAAGCCGTTACCAGCACAATTCACTTGTTGCAAGTTCTCGGCTATGCGAACGTTGGTGATTGGAGTGCCCTACTACCAACAGGTAATCCACATGAAGTTATGAGTATTTTAAGCCGTCAGATTTTGATGCAATAACTCAGTCAAACACGATCTAGTCTCCTCCCCTTTATAAGGGGAGGGTTAGGGTGGTGTAAAACTGACACAAAAACTCAGTGAGTGAACTATTTCAGACTTGTGTGTACACCCTAGCCCTTTATAAGGGGAGAATCAGGGTGCAATACAGTTCAGTTAAGCTTTTGTTCTCTAAAGAAAAAATATGGCATTCCTCGTATCGATGTAGTTGACTATGCTTGCGATCGCTATATTATTTTTTCGCGAAGAGCAATTGAATATGCTTTCATCAAAAGATATTGTAATTACCTTAACTGTTAATAATCTGTTCTACCGCAACAGAAATATCTGGAAACGCCAGAGGTTGAATTGTTCCCGCAGTCAATGTCAATTTCGTGGCGTACTCTCCATCTAATATTTCTCGAAACACCACTAGGTGTAGCTTTTTAAGGTTGACAACCCAATACTCTAAAATACCTGCTTCTGCGTAGATTTTGCTTTTTATCTCTAAATCTTTTTCTAAATTGGAGTTAGCATACTCAATCAACCAGAAAATATTTTCTGGATAGGGATGATGCTCTCGATATTCGCGTCCTAAACGTTGGACAATGGCAATATCTGGTTCTGGCTCCGAGTCGTTTGGTAAGGTGATAGGCTTGGCATGACGAATTTTGGCGCGTTCAGCCAATAACTTTGCTAGATACTCACCAGATTCATCACTACAATAAGCATGAGGTTCCCCTTCCGGCGACATTTCGACAATTTCTCCCTTAAGTAGTTCAACTTTGCGATCGCTCAAAATGCCAGCATCAATCATGCGGTGATATTCGTCAATCGTCCACTTTGCAACAATAACAGTCATGACGAATGATTCCTCCCAATGATTCGTGATATTTTCTTATCTTAAAGGTACTTCAAAGGAAGCCGCTAGCAGCAACAGTTAACAATTCAAAATTCAAACAATTTTTAATTAATAATTTTTAATTTTTAATTGGAGCGAAGCGACTTGACCCTTTCAAAATTTACGCTAACAACATAAAAACTCCACTTTCTCAAAGAAAGTGGAGTTTTTAATCTTAGACTATCATTAATAAATCATCGCTAGGATTGCTATTTGGACTGCAAAAACTAAATTAGTCTAAAGCTTTCTTAAGTTCGTCTTTGATGTTTTCTACAGTGTGGTCAATTTGGGCTTCAGCTTGCTTTGCTTGTCCTTCAGTTTTATCTTGTGGATTACCTGTTATTTCACCCACAACCTCTTGAATTTTCCCTTCAATATTTTTTGCAGTAGCTTCTATTCTTTTTTCAGTACTCATGGTTTTTATTTCCAGCTTGTAGTTGATTAACCTATTACATAAGCTAACAGTAGTGTATTATTTGTGACTTCCATCAAACGATACAATAATTTGGTGAATTATATATCTTAAGATAGATACGGAGTGCAACGTAACACCCATCTGAAAAAATATGAAGCTATTATAAATTCGCGGTATCCCGATCCCCGACTTCGTAAAGTTGCCGGGGATATAACTTTTCACGAATAATTTAGGACTACTATATGCCTTTTGGTAGAGAATTAGTATAAGTAAGTCAAAGCAAATTTTTAACAAAAGGAAAGCAAAGGAGTGGCAACAAAACCTCAAAAAAATGTATGGAGGAGTGAGATTAATGACATCATTCGGGGTGCTTGCGGAGGTTTTTTATTTGGCATACCCTTGCTGTACACAATGGAAGTTTGGTGGATTGGCTCGCTGGCAAAAGCACAACTGATAATGACAGCGATCGCATTGATGTTTATTGTGGTTTACTTGCTCAATCAGATAGAAGGCTTTCGCAAACGCAGATATAGCTGGCTAGCTGCTCAAACCGCAATCGATACCGTCGAAGCGATCGCGATCGGAATAGCTTGTTCTACCTTTGTGCTATTACTATTGCGAGAATTGACACCAGAAACCTCCCTAAAGGAATCTTTAGGTAAAATCATCTTTGAAAGTGTGCCCTTTGCTGTTGGTGTAGCATTAGCGAATCAGTTGTTGGGAGAGACTGAAAACAGTAATGGAAAAGGACAAGGAAGCGATCGGGAAAATAGCACAACCAAGAACAAAGGGGATGAGTTACACACCACCTTTACTGATGTGGGTGGAACGCTGATTGGTGCAACCATAATTGCATTTAACATCGCTCCCACAGATGAAATTCCTATGCTTGCAGCCGCAACCTCTCCACCTTGGGAGTTGGCAATGATCGCCGCATCGTTGCTAATTTCTTATGGCATTGTATTTCAGGCAGGTTTTTCTAACCAGCAAAAACGTAAAGAGCAAAAGGGAATTTTTCAACGACCATCAAGCGAAACCATTATGTCCTACTTAGTATCATTGCTAGCAGGCGCTTTTATGCTGTGGTTCTTTCAAAAGTTAACTCTTAGCGACCCTTGGACAATGTGGTTAGATCACACATTGATCCTGGGTTTACCTGCAACTATTGGTGGTGCAGCCGGAAGGTTAGCAATATGACTGAAACAGAACAACAACCAAAGCGCTCAATAGCTGAGTGGATAACATTCAGCATCGCCTCATTCATCCTAGCAATCATTGTGAGTCTGGTGGGCTACACTTGGCTGAACGAAAAAAATCAACCTCCCATCCTTTCTGTTACCAAAAAACAAACAATTCGGGAAATTGATGGCCAATTTTATGTCCCCTTTGAAGTTGTAAATAGTGGAGGAGATACAGCAGAGTCAGTGCAAATTATGGCTGAGTTACTGATTAACGGTAAAGTTACAGAAACAGGAGAGCAACAGATCGACTTTTTATCTAGTGGGGAGACTGAAGAAGGCGCATTTATATTCAGCCAGAACCCGCGCCAAGGTCAGTTAAATGTGCGTGTTAGTAGCTATAAATTGCCTTAGTGAAGATTTAAAACCGCAGACAAACATAGAGTTATATCATGTCCGCTTGATTACTTATTAAACCCGAAGAACCCCACCCCGCCAAAGCTACCCTTTGTCTCCCCTCCCGAAGAGCGGGGAGGGGTTGGGGGTGGGGTGCAATGACTCTGGGAATCATAACTATTTATCTGGACATGATAAGGGTGGCTATCTCGCCCAGCCTTAACTAAATGCGGGCAAGATAGCCACCCGATAAAATTGGATAATTTATTTTTTGGAAATCTTTAAGCTTTAACCTTAGCTTTTGACCAAACGCCGTTTTCATCTTCATCATATTGCTGATGAACAGACTCCCAAGCGGCTTGTTCGGCAGTGAACTCGTCATTTTTCTCATTGAAGACAGTGTTATAGCGCTCAATAAATGTGCGTTGAGCTTCATCAGAAAGATGAGCGCGAACCTCAGGAGACAAGTCGTCTGGGCTGTTGCACTGTCCAGGACAAGGACGAGCAAAGGTTTTTTCAATTGTGTGAATTTCTTCGCCACCAGCACTTTCGAGCAGCAAATTAAATTCGCCAGCGCGATCGCTCGGAACTTCTGCCATCACTAAAAACTCGCCAGCTTGTAAGCGCGTTTGGTAGATAGCCGCTTTATCTTCTGGCATCCCCAAAGTAGTTAGAACCGATACTAGACCGGCACCTGCACTACCTGCGATCGCTCCACTAGCAGCCCCCAACAGCACTGCACCAATAGGCCCTGCTGCCACGATTGAACCGACAAAAGGAATAAACAGTACGCCTACACCCGTGAGCAAGCTGAGAAAGGAACCAAACAAGGAACCAAAAACTGCCCCTGTTCTCAAACCCCCCACAATAACATCTTTTTTACTAATAAAGCCAGCGATTCTAGTTTCTGACTGGAAGTTTCTGCCCATGACCGAAATATGATCTCTAGGCACACCCCTGTCTAATAAACGGCGAATCACATCATCAATTTGCTTCTGTTCTTTAAATACAGCAGAGATAGTCCGTTCTGCTTTATATACTTCTGACACTTAAATACTCCTTGTCTGATGTTTAGGACTTACGCAGCATAGATTCCCCAACCCCCTTAAAAGGTTGCCTTTTAAGCTCCCCTCTTTTTTCGGCTACGGTG
Organism: Nostoc sp.; assembly: GCF_036917095.1. Taxonomy (GTDB): domain Bacteria; phylum Cyanobacteriota; class Cyanobacteriia; order Cyanobacteriales; family Nostocaceae; genus Nostoc. Next base: position 34,414 of record NZ_JBALFH010000010.1, on the reverse strand, counting down.
TACACACATTTTTGTACAAAATCAAAATCTTTGTAGATATTCCTAAATCCCCCGATAAGTTGGGAGACTTTAAGAAGTTTTTGCCCTCCTAAAAAAGGGGGGTTGGGGGGATCAAAAACTTGTGGAACAACTCTAGAAGACTTGTGTCTACACCGTAGGTTTTTAAGGGGGGAGCAAGATTTCAGGTTTTAAATCTGTAAGTGCTGATGTTGTTTTTGCAATGAAGATGGTGAATATGCAGGGAGATTAATTCTTTCACACCAGTTAGAAGGAGGAATCAATCTTCCTTCTAACTCGTTTCCCAGACAATTATCCTCAACTTAGACACCTACAGGAGTCTTGGCCCCTTCTGCCGGCTGTCTACCATCTGGGCCCAGTGCTTCGCCTTCAATGAATGAACGTAACATCCAAGCCATTTCTTCATGCTGTTCCATCAGTCCAGTCAGAAAGTCAGCAGTTCCCTGATCGTGGAACTTGTCACCAGACTGATCTACATGGTCTCTTAAGTTCCGAATAACCTGCTCGTGATCGTTCACTAGATTAGATACCATCCCCGTTGCTGTGGGAACATTACCAGCATGTTCCTTGAGGGTAGCAATCTTGAGAAATCCTTCCATTGTGCCAACTGGATAACCGCCCAAAGCACGAGTCCGCTCTGCTAAGGCATCAATATTTAGAGTCAGCGTTTGGTAGTGTTCTTCCCAAAGCTGGTGCAAAGAGCGGAACTGAGGGCCAACGACATCCCAGTGATACTTTTTGGTTTTCACCAACAGTAGATAAGCATCTGCCAAATCTTGATTTAACAGATTAATTACACCTTGACGCTGTTCTTCACTCAAACCAATGTTTATCGAACGCATTGTTTTCCATCCCTAAGCAAACTTATCTATTAACTTCTCAAATTTCAGATAGATTCCACATCAACCAAAGGTAACATTGTCGGCTGAAATTAATTATATGCCTATGCCTTAATAGGTAGTGTTAAGCCAATACTCTAGTAATTGGCGAACTTTATTGTTTTTTGGCTACAACAATAAAATATACTAAATATAATTATAAATTAAGATATGTTTAATCAAAACTATGCACAGCCAGTTTCACCATAGATGCTCAGGGCGAACATATTTTTATAATTAAATTGTAGTCTTCAGGTTAACAATACTAATTAGTAATGGGTAACTGCATTTACGCAATTACCCATTACTACTGTAAAATTACCAGAACTTTAATTTAGTTCTTACCTGTAACTTTCTCCAACACATTCTTTATATTTTCTTCAACTGAGGTTGCACCTTGTGAATTTTCTGGACGCTTCTGCTTGTCAATATCAGCCGCTCCCTGAACCTCATTTAATCCTTCGCTAGTCTCTTTTTGAGTCTTTTTCAATCCTATTGGTGGTTCTTTGCCGGCTTGGTCAGTTTTGGCCTGAATGTCAAGCAGTTGTGTAGTACCTTCGGTAGACTCACTTTGGTAGCTATCGATCGCAAAAGCAGGAAAAGCACTAGATAGCAATAGTAAGGCACAAGTAAAAGCCACAACTAGGAAGCGTACTGGACTTAGGATAGATAAAACAGAAGCAATGATTTTCATTTGAGATCCTCGATAACAAACAGCTTTAACAACGCAGAACTTTTACAGAAAGAGCCAAGCTTATACCTTATTTAGCAAATTCGAGCAATAATAAAACAACCAAGCTGTGCTTCAATCTGGAAGTTCTTTTAGAAACCAACCTGACGAAATTGTCTTTATTGTTTTTGTATTTATGCATCGAATGAGTAAGGGATAATAAGCAAATACCACCTTCATTCATTAGCCAAATAATTACATTTAATATTGACGTTCTTCGTTTTCCAGGCTCCCTATTTCTACTTTTACTTGGAAAACCCTAAGGTCTGCATCAATCTCTAGAATGAACTTTCCTCCATCTTTAGTTATAATAAAATCAGTCTCTAGGTATATCGACTTAATATAGTTTTGGCAAGTTAATGCTCTACTATTTATGTTCAATTAGCTCGACTTTATCCAATCAGTAGAAAAACTTTTGCAGGATCTTGTGTTTACTGCTTATGCATCTGAATAGTTTATGCCAAAAGCTATAAAAAATACTTATAATACGCAAGATTACACAGCGAATCTAAGGATTTATATTATGAATATTAATATCCAGTAGATTAAAACAGATGTACTTGTCATTGGCGATCGCGACGTAATTAACTCCCTATAATAAACTTTAGATGACCCAGACGAAGAAGTGTCTATCCAAGCGCAACGGGCAATTTCAGAAGATTAAAATAGAAGCTTTAAAAGTCCTCATCCCCAATTTCCTCTAAACTTGATAAGTCTGCCTGATTACCTCCTCTATTGAACTTAGGCGATGGAACATTTCTATTAATTCATGCGATCTTGTTTTTCGCTTCGCCAGCAGCACTTTTAATGGCGTTAAATAATCAACATCTGGGTCGTTTCTCAAAGCAACTTCGGCTGCTTGCAAGACTTTTGTCGCATTTCCAAAAATATCCTCGTTGTCAAACCCTTCTTTTGCAGAAAGTTGATGTAACTCTGCATCGGGTACAGTTGCTCTACCCAGCAAGGTTTCATCTAACACCAAACCTTTCAATAATGTCAGCAAAGCTGCATAGATAGAAAAATCATCACAACTATCACAAGCCTTAAATTCAATGCGCCCCACTTCAGCCGGAATGCGGGCGATTTTTGTCAAGGGAGGTATGCTATTAATCAGTTGTTCCTGTTTCTGAATAAAAACTAGGGCTGCTGGTCTTTTTCCGGTTCTGATAAACGTTCGTACCGATAGCCCATCCCATAAACCTCCCTTATAAAAAGGAGAACTATAACTAAAAGGGACGATATATGGACTATAATAAGTTAACTTTTTGCCAATATCAATCACGTTTTCAGGGGACAAATATGACAGTGAAATATTTAAATCTGGCCCGTATGAAACCATGTGAATATTAGCAGTTTGTTCGTCAGGATAAGCCTCTAGCTGTTTGATTTCATAATCGTTTAATGGGGGTTGAGGCTCAAAAACCGGATTGTAGGGATTAAAACTGACCAAAACTGGTGATAAATTAAAGTTAGCAGCAACCTCACGTAGCAAATGAAAACTTTCTGATAATTCAGTTATAGCCCCTTGAATATCAGAATGTATAGTAGTTCTTATTTCAATACCTTTAACATGACAATCTATCACCTTGTCGGAATCCGCAAATCTTTCAAATCCCTCAATGTACCATCTCTTCATCTTAATACCTGCATCACCGACGCGTAGTTGAGGATAGTCGCTGGGGTATGTAGGTAGCTTTTCAATAATTTGATTGAAATCAGCAAACTTTGTGTGGGAAAAATCAGCAAATTTTCCTTCTTTATTTAGAAAAGCGACTTCATGCTCAATGCCAAATAAAAACATTATGTATACCTTAATTGCTTATTGAGGGGTGCGTACCCACTTCCGAGGATAGTTCCTCGTAAATAACCTATGTGAGAACTTTTTGCAGTAGTAAAATTATCAAATTCGTAGTTGATGCCTGCGGTAACCCAAAGCGGGAACGCTGCAATAATCTCAGATGATTTAGGATCTACTATAATTGGTTCTGTTGCCTGAAGCTGACAAGCTCTAACCCAGAGCGGCATTGGTGATGTTTCTTGAATGATGTCGAGGTGAACTTTGGTTTTATTCATGAATACCTCCACAACACAGATTAAATCTCCCTTTTCAGTTTAAGTAGAAAAAATTCTCAAGATACCTCTCAAATGGATTTTACCCCAAGACCGACTGTTGCGATTTGAAAACTTCTCTGGTTTAGGGACTTCCAGAGAATAAATTACCCAATTTATTTAGATGATATTTTTCTTTTCCCCCTGCCCCCTGCCCCCTGCCCCCTGCTCCCCTGCCTCACAGCGATTGATTATTTTTTTAATTGGAAGTCCCTTATGTCTTTAGGCGGCTACGCCTACGCGCTCTCTTGATTATTCTCTGCTGTCCCACTATCTTCATAGTCACTGGGTAGGGTAGCTTAGTAGTGACTGAGGAAAGCTTGAGACGTGAGTTTATGACAAGTACCGTTCAATCCCCCTACAGCAACGAACAGATTGCCGCTTGGTTGCGTGGACTGCTTACTATTGCTTGGGCTGATGGTAATTTTGACGATCGAGAACAGGAATTAATTGCCACCATCACCAAAGATGAATTAGCTCCTAAAATTAAATGCGACTCACTAGAGGTAATTACGCCAGAAGAATTAGCCGCAGTGTTGGGTAAAGGGACACCAGCTGCGGAAAATTTTTTAAGGACAGGGATAATGGTAGCGATCGCAGATGGTACTTATTCTCCCACCGAAGATGAGGTTCTGCATCAGTTCTGCCAAGCCTTAGAACAGCCAGATAATTTACTAGAAGCCCTTCGCCACACCTTAGAATACCCACAGCAAGTTACCCCTGCGATCGCCAGCCCTGCACTTACAAAGCGTCAAATTAATGCACTACACCCCCTACGCGACTGGCTGGATAAGCTAGATATCCAAGACCCAAGAGTAGCCCGCTTTTTGTGTAAAATGATTCCCTCCCAGTGTCCCTTTGAGCGGGATGTCACCCTATTTGGACGCAAGGTTGTCCACATCCCGCCGATGTGTAAAATTAACCCCTTGTATGAGCAACTAGTGGGCTTACGTTTCCGCGCCCTCTCTTATCTAGCAGATAAATGTGGTGAAGATATTTCACCATATATTTAGTTAAAGTGAAGAGTGAGGAGTTATAATTTTTTACTCCTAATTCCTAACTCCTCACTTTTCACTATTATTTAAGTATGCAATTTATCGACCAAGCAAAGATTGAAGTTGAAGCTGGTAAGGGTGGCGATGGGATTGTCGCCTTCCGGCGGGAGAAATACGTGCCGACTGGTGGCCCCTCTGGTGGTAATGGCGGAAGAGGCGGGTCGGTATTTTTTGTTGCCGACGAAAACCTACAAACCTTGCTGGACTTCAGATACAACCATCGCTTTCAGGCAGAAAAAGGGACTCGTGGCGGCCCAAATAACTGCACTGGAGCAGCAGGAAAGGATTTAATCATCGAAGTTCCCTGTGGTACAACCATTTATGATGCTGAAACTGGCGAAATGTTGGGGGATTTAACTGAGCCTAAGCAGACTTTGCTGATTGCTCAAGGTGGTAAAGGCGGACTAGGAAATCAGCATTTCTTGAGTAACCGTAACCGCGCCCCAGAATACGCCCTCCCAGGATTACCAGGGGAAATAAAGCAGCTGCGCCTAGAGTTGAAACTTTTGGCAGAAGTGGGGATTATTGGCTTACCAAATGCTGGTAAATCCACTCTAATTTCATCTTTATCAGCAGCACGTCCAAAAATCGCAGACTATCCCTTCACTACCCTCATCCCAAATTTGGGTGTAGTGCGGAAACCTACTGGTGATGGTACTGTTTTCGCCGACATTCCCGGACTAATTGAGGGAGCGGCTCACGGTGCAGGACTGGGACACGATTTCTTGCGCCATATCGAGCGCACGCAAGTGTTACTTCACTTGATTGATGCCACTAGTGATGATGTGGTTAGAGACTACAACACAATTAAGGAAGAATTACAAGCTTATGGACGGGGTTTAGCAGAACGCCCGCAAATTTTGGCGCTGAACAAAATTGATGCAGTCGATCGGGAAACTGTTGATTTGGAGGCGTTAGCTACCCAACTTAATCATCTCTCCTACGCCCCGGTTTTTGTGATTTCAGCGGTTACTCGTACTGGGTTAGAGCCGATGTTACAAGAAATCTGGGGAATTCTCGACCAAATGAAGGTTCGTGAAGAAGTTGAGGTATTTAGATAATTCGTAATTCGTAATTCGTAATTACTACTTGAAGAAGGGAAGTAGTTGTTGGCAGCAGAAATACTTTGTTTTTTAGTCACAGGATAAAGCTTTCAAAATTATGAATTACGTAGCTTGCTTCTTGCCAGAGGCGAGTATTATTTATTACGAATTATGTTGACGTATCCTGAATCAGAGGAATCTTAATCACAAACTCAGCGCCTTGTCCTGGCTGCGAAAGACATTTTAAGGAACCGCCATGTCTTTCTGTAATGATTTGGTAACTAATGGCAAGTCCCATCCCCGTACCTTTGCCGATGGGCTTAGTGGTAAAGAAGGGATTAAATAGTTGTTTTTTAACATCTTTTGGTATTCCCAATCCATTGTCGGCAATCTTAATTGTTACCTGATTTCGCTTCTGTAGTTGAGTGCAAATGCGAATTTGCGGGGCAGTCATTTGCTCTACCCTTCGGGCCTTTTCCTCAGGGATAGGATAAATGACCAATGACTCTTCTAAGGCATCGATCGCATTTGACAAAATATTCATGAATACTTGATTTAGCTGCCCAGCGTAACATTCAACCAGCGGCAGTTTGCCGTATTCTTTGATTATTTCAATTGTCGGGCGTTGGTCATTACCCTTGAGGCGGCTTTGCAAAATCATCAGAGTACTGTCGATTCCCTGATGAATATCAACAGCTTTCATTTCGGCTTCATCTAAGCGCGAAAAAGTTCGCAAGGAAAGCACAATTTCCCGAATCCGGTCTGCCCCAACTTTCATTGAGTTGATTATTTGTGGCAAATCTGATTTCATAAATTCCAGTTCGATTAGTTCTGCAAAATCCTGAATTTCTAGCACAGGTTCAGGATAATTATTTTGGTAAAGTTGCAAAAGTGAAAGTAAATCTTGGGTGTATTCTTTGGCAGGAATGAGGTTGCCATTGATAAAATTCACCGGGTTGTTGATTTCATGTGCCACTCCTGCAACTAGTTGACCCAAACTGGACATCTTTTCAGTTTGAATTAAGTGAGTCTGGGTGTGTTTAAGTTCGCGGAGTGCAACTTTAAGTTCTTCGGCTTGTTGTCGTAGTTGCGCTTCCGACTTTAGCAGGGCTTCCTTGGCTTGTTTACGTTCTGTGATGTCTCTAGCAACAGCTACCTGACAAAAAGGCTCTCCTGTTTCAGGATGTTTAACCATGAACAGGCTGCAATCAGTAGGAATTTCTATGCCCGTTTGAAAATGCCTATGGCGAAACTCACCTTGCCAGAAACCATGTTGAGACATCAAAGGCATAATTTGTTGATGAAACTCTGCAAAGGCTTCTGGTGAATGAAAATCAACCACTGGTTTGGTTTTAGCTGCTTCCAGGCTACTAAGTCCCACCATCTTGAGTCCGGCAGGGTTCACATAGACAACTTGCCCTTCCATTGAAGAAATGCCAATAAAGTCACTGCTGTTTTCAACCAACGCTACAAATTTTTGCTGTTCCTCTTCTGCTCGTTTGCGTTCTGTGATGTCCAGCACCATTGAGGCAATGCCAAGCACCTGACCATCAGGAGCCACTAACGGGTTATTATGCCACTCACAGAGCATCGTTCTGCCATCTTTAGTAACGTTCTCGTTGATACTAAAACTTCCTCCACGTTGTGTTAGCAGGGCAGCGATAATCTCATTTACGTGTTTTTTGGCGCTCTCAGGAATTATCATCTCAAAACTATTCCCTAGCATTTCCTCTGTGGTGTATCCAAAGATTTTTTCTGCTGCCCGATTCCATGTCTGAATCTCAAAGTTGGAATTCCATTCAATAATGGCTAAAGGTGTTTGTTCAATCAGCAACGCCAGTCTTTGCTTTGAAGCCCTGAGTTCTGCCTCTGCTTGCTTGTATTCGGTAATGTCGCGATAATACCAAATCCTACCGTAATACTCTTCTAAAGGTGATATCCGATCGCAAGCCCCTAGCTGTTTACGCACGGGTGCAGAATAACGCTCAAAAATCTTTCCAGACTTGAGGAAAATTTCATCGCGGCTGCTTTCCTCTGGATGCTGGTAAAGATACTCCACCTTAGCCACAAATTCGTTTGGATTTACTAGTTTGTCTAATACCCATTCCACGAGTTGGCGATCGCTCCCTGCTTGAATCAGTGCCGCAGGAATTTGCCATAGCTGGGAGAATTTCTGATTAAATGATGTAACTGTAAGATTTTCATCAACAATCAGAATTCCGTCGATGGAAGCTTCTTGTTGAGCTTGGAGTACAGCATTTATCCGGTGTAGGTCTTTCTCTGCTTGCTGACGAGCGAGCTGTTCGCTGATGTCGCAAAGCAACCAACGCCAGCCGACCTGCTGTCCGTGTGAATCATACATAGCAACCATCTTGATGCTAGCCGGAAAGGCTGTACCTCTTCGTGGCTGTAGATCGACTTCCCAATCCTGCACCTGCTGCAAACTTGCCAGTTGCTTCATGAAGGTTTGGCGGTCTGATTCAGCGATAAACAAGATGAATGGTTTACCTACCAGATACTTTTGTCTCACAGATAGTAAGGCTGCGGCTACATAGTTAGCCTCTTTGATGATGCCGACTACATCAGTCACCAAGTAAGCATCTGGGGCGAGATCGAACAAATCTTGGTAACGCCGATGTTCTAATTGAGCCGTTTCACGAGCGATCGCTAATTCTTCGTTTTGTTGGCGCAGCTCTTCTTCAACTACCTGGAGTTCTTCCAGGGTTTCCCGAAGTGCCTCGCAGGTTTTCATAACAGCGGTAGTATCAGTAACTCTACCAGCCACACCCAGAATCCCGGCTTTATTCTGTAAAATGATGTCTCGAATACTACCCACCAGAAATTTATTACCAGTCTCATCCTCAAAGCAAGATTTTTTTGTAGAGATGAGATGAGTTATACCCTGAGCATCGGTAAAAAGATCCTGGCTCTCATTAGTAATATTTGTGGTAAAAACCAGTTCATCTTTTTCCCGCAACGCATCAGCTTCTGCTTGCGGAAAAAAATCATAATCTGACTTGCCAATTAATTCTTCTTGGCTATGACCGACGAGATCGCAGTAGGTATCGTTAAGTAATACCCAGCGATGTTGCCGGTCTTTGACAAAAATTGAGTCAGGTATGCTATCGATCGTCTGATACAGAAATGCCAAGGAGAAGTTTGGCGGCTGCGTGTTTTCTTTTTGGGCGGGGTTATTTAAGAATCTAGGATGGTTCATACCTGAATTTATCTCTAAAATTAAGTAATAAAGAAACCTCTCCCTGGTTTTACTAGGTAAAACAGTCCCTCTGCCAGTCCGAGAGGGATACACTTTAATGGAAGTTCAAAGCAGGGAAAGGTTTGTCGAACTCACATTTATTTAGCTCCGTGTGTGCCAGCAGGAGTAGTATTTATTATTCCCAGACTAAATATTGATGCAACAAGCAAACCTATTGCTAACTTTTGGTGTTTCCAGGAGATTGGGGACTAGGAAGATTTTGTTCAAAGATCCTATGCCAACGCATTTATCAAGTGTGGTGCAGCTTTTTTGAATAGCACAATTGATACAAATACTTAAAAGCCTTGCTTGCTCGTAAAAAAACGGAGTTAGACTAGAACCACAGGGTAACAATCAGAGGAATATTATGATGAGCGATCGCGACTATACATTAATCATTGACAAAAGCGGTAGTATGTCTACGCCCGATCAAGTGGGTGGTAGAAGTAGATGGGAGATAGCCCAAGAGTCTACTCTAGCTTTGGCAAGAAAGGCCGAACAGTTTGACCCCGATGGGATCACCGTTTACGTTTTTTCCGGTAGATTTAAACGCTACGATGATGTAACCTCAGCCAAAGTCGCACAAATATTTCTCGAAAATGACCCTGCTGGAACGACAAACTTAGCAGGTGTACTTCAGGATGCACTCAATAACTACTTTCAACGCAAAGCAGCCGGAAAAACTAAACCAAATGGAGAGACAATTTTAGTCATCACCGATGGTGAACCAGACGATCGCAAAGCTGTGTTTGAAGTCATTATTCATGCTACTCGCCAAATGGAACGTGATGAAGAATTAGCAATTTCGATTATTCAAGTAGGTTCAGATGCCCAAGCAACGAAGTTCCTCAAAGCTTTGGATGACCAGTTGCAAAGTGTCGGCGCTAAATTTGATATTTGCGATACCGTCACTTTAGACGACTTAGAAGAAATGAGCCTTGCAGATGTATTGAGCAATGCAATAACTGACTAATGGGTCGATCGCCCATAGTCCAGCAACCAATTTGAGATTTTAGATTTTAAATTTTGGATTGATTTAATAATGCTAGAAAATCGTGACTATACCTTGATTATCGACAAAAGCGGTAGCATGGCAACCCAGGATCAAAAGGGTGGTAGAAGTAGATGGGTTGCAGCCCAGGAATCTACTTTAGCTTTAGCTAGTAAGTGCGAACAATTTGACCCAGATGGTATCACTATCTATGTATTCTCTGGTAGATTTAAGCGATACGAAAATGTCACATCCAGCAAGGTATCACAAATATTTCGAGAAAACGATCCCTCTGGTACAACTGACTTAGCAGGTGTGTTAAAACACGCAACTGATGATTACCTTCAACGCAAAGCAGCCGGTCAAACCAAGCCAAATGGTGAAACCATTTTAGTAGTTACTGATGGTGAACCGGACGATCGCAAAGCAGTTATGAGGGTGATTATCGAAGCTTCTCGCCGCATCGATAGAGATGAAGAATTAGCTATTTCCTTCATTCAAGTTGGCACAGATCAGCAAGCTACCCGCTTTCTCAAACTCTTAGACGATGAACTTCAAAGCGCTGGTGCTAAGTTTGATATTTGTGACACAATTACTATGGAAGATATGGAAGATTTGAGTCTATCGGAAGTGCTACTCAATGCCATTAATGACTAACTATACTATTTATTAGGAATTGCAAAAATGGATTCCATTGATAAGCTGTTAGCCCAACTCGAAACTGAATACAAAGAAGTACAACCACAACAGCAGTCAAAATCAGCCACAGCTAAATCGTTTATCCCTTCATCGCCAAAGTCGGGATATTTCATGGATAATCTTTTGGCAGAAATTAAGGCTGATTTTGCAGAAGAGGATGCTGCTATTGAGTTAAAAAAACAGCAAGAGCTAGAACAGGAAAGGATTCGACAAGAACAACTCAAAGCCAAACAACTAGAGGTTTTGAAAGTACAGGCAAAAGAATGGTTAGCTAAAGTAGATCCACTTTCGTCGGAAGGACTTTGGTTTGAAAGGTTTGCTGAAAGTTATCCTTCAAAATTAGAGGCAGCGATTGAATATTTAAGAAGCAATGAGTAAACAATTTAAAGTTCAAAAATAAATCTAGCTATCTCAAGTTGAAAGTTAGCAATTATTATTTATTACCTATGCTCAATATTGATGGTGATTTGTTATAGCTAAATGTTGAACAGCCCATTCATGCATAGCATAAAGAATTGGTTGCAAAGTTTCTCCTAAAGGGGTCAGTGAATATTCTACCTTGGGTGGAATTTGGGGATAAACTTCTCGATGAATAATGCCGTCTTCCTCCATTTCTCTGAGTTGCTGGGTTAGCATCTTTTGCGTAACTCCAGGTAAAGCCCGTTGCAACTCACCAAAGCGTTTGACGCCAGTCATTAATTCTCTAATAATCAAAACTTTCCAGCGTCCGCCAATCACTTTTAGGGTAGTTTCTACTTCACAAGTCAGCCTGCGATGGTTTTCTGCTTCAGCTTTCATAGTTTTTTGTAGGAATAACCTGACTCAGGTTTGCTCGGTAGTACTGCTAGTTACAGCAGATTTCAAGCTTGTGAGGTACAAAAATACCCCACCCGCGCTATCGCGCACTCTCGCTTTAATTCTACGACAATAGATCCTGACTGTCTTCCGCAGTCAACTGGAGGCGGATGCATGATGATTACTGTAACAATAATCATGAAAGTGCGATCGCTTGTTTTATAATTGGATAGCTAGCTATCCAATCAAGTAGAGCCTTCCAAAGAAAGTAATCTCTCCACGCTTCATGCTCACACAAGAAAAAATCTTAATATTTCAAGCACAAGTAGAGCAGTTTCAGCGATACCTGGATTCTCCTAATGCACAACATGAAGCCAGCGCTAAACTAGCTGAAATAGTCAGTACTAGAGGAATTTCGCAAGATGAGCTTAGAGAAGAGATAGCTCAACTTCAACAAAAACTTCCTAAACTTGTCAAACTGCTTGAAAAAATTTGTGACAGAGCTAGCGTTGGGGAGTTAACAATACTGTACTTTGTCAAGTCCAATTTCCTTTTAAAGGAAATTTTAGACGGCGGATACTGGGTTTTCTACTGGGGAGAAGACGTAAAAAAAACATTTGAAAAGCTAACATCAGGTTCTGTCGCTCTATACAAAGACCTCAAAAGCGTAGTTACTCCTGAAACTCCCAAAAAAGACATAAATTATGTTGTCGTAGAAACCCTAAAACATAGTCTAAACTCACTCATTGAAGCAGGGTTACGAGTTAACGCGTTCTCCCAAGAGGACGTTAACGCATTCGATTTAGGAGACATAACTCCTCAAGAATCAGAAACTGTGTTAATCTTCCTATCAACAATGAAAAAATGGGAACCAGTTTACAAGAGACTTGCAGCATCCTAAATTTCTTGGGAAAGAAGACGTAATCCTTATACATGAAGCACTCGTCAGTGAAACTGGCGAGAGTCATCAAACATAATTAATGAAGGCTTGCTGGACTCTGCTCTTTACTCACCTCAAGCAACTTTTGGGGGAGAGTATTTGCATCCCACAATTTATGAACAGGCATTTGCATATCTATTTCACATAGCCTGCAATCACGCTTTTGAACAAGGTAATAAACGCACTGCTTTTGCTGCTATGGTGACTTTTTTAAACGCGAATGATTACGATATTGAAATAACAGAAGAAGAAGCTGAGAGATTAACGGTACAGATAGTTACGCATGAAATAAGCAAGGAAGAACTGCCTGCTATATTGAAAAATTATGTGACAAATCTTATTTAACGTCATTACATTACTTGCGATCGCTGTTAGAGGATGTCTGAGAAGTTTTAGATAATGAGTCCCAAGCTCTACCAAAATACGCCGGAAAACTAGTAGTATGCAGCAACTTGGTGCTAAGAAGCTTCAAAAATCTCAGGTTATGCTAGGGAACATAGGAACCCCTGGCTAACGAAAGTTTGAGCCAGAGGTAGTCGATCGTTCTGACTTTTCACGCTGTCTGGAAGACCTCTCTCTAAATCTCTCTCCTACAAGGAGAGAGACTTTGAATTTTCCCCCTTCCCGTGTCAAGAAGGGGGCTAGGGGGTTAGGTCAATCGTTGGCTTTTCCACACATCTGAATTGTCAGATTGATCGTTAGGTACTCAAGATATCTATAAATTACGTAGCTACCAACTCAGAATCGATTTCCGACGGCGCACTATCCTGGACTAGCGATCGCGTTTCACCGTTACGCTGGAGGATACCGCCAACCATTGCCAACAAGGCATTCACTTTGCGAGTTCGCCACATATCTACGAGTTTTTGAACTTTAGTTGCAGACATCCGTCGCATCATCGCTTCGTAGAGATAAGCAGCATGTCCAGTTTCATCTTGGGCAATACTTAGCATTCCTAACTTCAAGTTCCGAGCAGTTGCCTCGTTATCAGGTAATACTTTCGCCATTCGCGCAAAGTCTTTACTAGCATCTAACTCCAGAATGTATGTGCTAGCCATAAACACATCCCAGTCAATGACAGTAGGTTTGAGCTGTTCTTGAGGGTAGCCTTCATAGAATGCTGCGAAAAAGGGACTACGCTGTTGTGATTTTTTTGTGGATGGAGTTGGGGGTTGACGTTTGAAATCTATAACTTGTTTATTCAACTGTTGTAAGGCGTGGGCAAAAATTTGTCCATGCCTAGTTTCATCTGATGCATGTTTTACTAGTTTTTCGGCTAGCCATGTATCGCCTTCGGCAGCTGCGCGATCGCTAAGTGCAGATAAAAATGGCACAGAGCCAGATTCTGCTAACTGAAACCCCGCAAGGATGTTGGGGCGGGTTTTAGAATCACGAATTTGAGCAGCAGAGTAATAGGCAAAAGCACCTGAACCAGCTAGATGCAGAACGTGAGTCAAGAAGTTCATCAGAGATTCCCGCTGACAATTGGAAGGTTACAATTCTTATTATGTCAACGGTTAACAAATATATCTTTGCATTTTGCTAGTATCATCCCACAGAGGTAATGCAGGTAAGTTTGGATGGAGAAATTAAATAAACCAGTGCGATTTTGGCTTTGTGCAACTATCCTAATTTTGGGTTTGTTCGGCTGCGATCGCTTTATCGGTACTTCTGGAGAACCAGTTGAGCGAGTCAGTGATGGCGATACTTTAGTAGTAAAAGATGCTGATGGCAAAAATCTTACAGTCCGCTTTGCTTGTGTAGATGCGCCAGAGATAGCTCATACTAATAAAGAAAAGCAGAGTAAACGCATTAGCGATCGCAATCAATTTACTTGGGGTGTGAAAGCCCAAGAACGGGTGCAGCAACTAGTGCAACAAGGAGGCGATCGCGTAACTTTGAATATCACCGATAGCGATCGCTATGGACGCAAAATTGCCGAAGTCCGTTTAAAAAATGGCACTTTTGTGCAACAGGTATTGTTGCAAGAAGGTTTAGCAAAAGTCTATCGTCCCTATTTAAACAAATGTCCTAGCAAAGACTTAGTTCAACAAGCCGAAGCTGAGGCCAAGCAGCAACGCCTTGGTGTTTGGAGTGATGCTAAATTTGTGAATCCTTGGGAATATCGCAGCTTATATAAGAAGTAAAACTTGAAAACTCGTCCTTGCATATTTGCAGTATGATTTAGCAACTTCCAAAATTCTCCCCCTGCCCCCTGCCCCCTGCCCTACTCCTCTCCCCAAGTTTGCAGTTGCAAATACACGAGTACCAGCGTCATTCCTAGTAACACCGTTGCTGCTGCTGCGGCATAACCAAAATCAAATTGCCCAAAAGCCTCTTGATAAATGTAGTAAACCAGCAAATTAGTCGAATTCAGCGGGCCACCGCCAGTCATCACATAAACTTGCTCAAAACTCCGCAATGTAAAAATCGCGGTAGTGATGATTGCGAATATCACAGTAGGGCGCAATCCAGGCAGAGTAATATACCAAAATTGTTGCCAAGTATTTGCTCCATCCAAATCTGCTGCTTCATAACGACTGGGAGGAATTGCTTGCAGCCCTGCTAAAAAAACTACCATATTGAAACCCAGTTGTTTCCAAATACTCATTAAAATAATTACTGGCATTGCCCAAAATGTGTCTCCTAGCCAGGATATGTCTGGAATGCCAAAAAAAGCTAAAAGCCCGTTAACTGGCCCTGATGTTTGAAACAGCCAGCGAAATCCCAAACCGGCTGCCACAAGTGAGATAATTGAAGGCAGAAAATAGGCACTTCGTAAGATGCCCCGCAAGGGAATGGAGCGGTTTAATAACACTGCCAATCCCAAGGAAATAACTAAAGTGGGAATGATGGTGGCAACAGTAAAATAAAAGGTGTTACCCAGAACTTGCCAGAAATCGGGGTCGAGTAGCAAGCGCCAATAGTTTTTTAAGCCTATCCAATAAGTACCTTTTAAAGTGAAACTACCTGCGGTGAAACTGAGGTAAAACAAATAGGCGATCGGCCAAATGATAAAAACGCCCAGTAAAATTAGTGCTGGTGTGAGAAAAATCCAGGCGGCTACTGTATCATTATCCAACCACGATTTAGTATATTTTTTTGGCATCTATTAATTAACCCTCTTAGCTGTTATGACCTTCCGCCCTGATTCTACCCTTAGCTTGGTTTCTCCCAGCATTAGCGATTGCCGACAAGTCGCCCCTTTAAAACTGGGAATTATGGCTTCTGGGAATGGCAGCAATTTTGATATAGTTGCCCAAGCTATTGAAGATGGACAGCTAAATGCCCAAATTCAAGTTTTAATTTACAATAACCCCTCGGCGAAAGCAGCCGTAAGAGCAGCTAATAGAGGTGTAGAAACTGTTTTATTAAATCACCGCAACTATCAAAGCAGAGAAGATTTTGACGATAAAATTGTGCAGACATTGCGACGCTACGATGTCGAATGGGTGATTTTGGCAGGTTGGATGCGATTGTTAACATCAGTTTTCATTGATGCTTTTCCTGAGAGGATTATTAATATCCATCCTAGTTTGTTGCCTAGTTTCAAGGGAATCCATGCTGTAGAACAAGCCTTGGCATGTGGGGTAAAAATCACTGGTTGTACGGTGCATATAGCTTGTTTAGAAATGGATAGCGGCCCAATATTAATGCAAGCCGCAGTACCAGTACTGCCCGATGATACAGCAGAAACACTCCACGCCAGGATTCAAATTCAGGAACATCGAATTTTACCACTAGCGATCGCTCTGGCAGCTTCTTCGTCAAAAACTACACTAAGCCCAATACACTTGGGTTAAAAGAGGAGCAGGGGGCAGGAAGAAGCAAAAGAGCATGAAAGTAGGTAGCAGGTATAAGGGAGAAGTCAAAGGCTTGATGCAGGTTCTTTTTCCCCTTTTCCCCCTACCCCCTGCCCCTTGTCCTCTTTCCCCCTGCCCTATTGCATCCTCTCTCACAAAGCTATACTTCAGTAGCTTGATACGCTTGTAGGAGCCTAGCATGATCGAGAGTAAATCCTACTTGCATAGCTATCTGGGTAAATAAATCAATCTCAGGCTGTTGCCAATCACGGGGCCCAGAACACTGATGGGCAATTAACAAACCAAATAGCTGCTCATCTTTGATAATGGGTGCTACTAAATTTGCTTTCACACCAAAAGATTCGAGCAGGCTAATGTGACAATCAGTCAAACCGGCTTCGTAAATGTTGTTTGTTGCGACAACACGACCAGACTGGTACTTTTCTACATAGCTTTCAGTGAAACAAGGGTCGTAGATTTTAGACCGCAAAACTTTGGGATAACCTGGAACTACTGATTCAGCAATTATAATTCCGAACCAATTAGCGTAAAAGCTATAAACTAATACTCGGTCAATACTCAGTCCTTTGCGAACCTCTTCCACAGTGGTTTTGATGACATCCTCTTCTTTGAGTGATTGGCGAATCTTGCGGGTAATATCCACTAGTAACTGACTTCGCATACTTTCTGCTTCGATTCGTTGCAGCAGCCTGGCATGGTCGAGAGCAAATCCCACTTGTACGGCTATCTGGCCAAATAAATCGATTTCAGATTGTTGCCAATCACGGGGTCTGGAGCACTGATGTGCAATTAATAAGCCAAATAGCTGTTCATCTTTAATAATCGGGGCTACTAAATTTGCTTTGACAGCAAAAGATTCGAGTAAGCTAATGTGACAATCAGCCAAACCGACTTCATAAATGTTGTTTATGGCTAGAACGCGACCACGCTGATACTGTTCTACATAACCTTGACCGAAACATGGGTCTTCAATTTCAGATTGCAAAACTTTTGGGTAGGTGAGAACGACTGATTCGGCAATTACAATTCCAGACCAATTAGCATCAAAGCTATAAACCATTACTCGGTCAGTACTCAGTACTTTCCGAACTTCTTCTACAGTGATTTTGAGGACATCCTCTTCGTTAAGCGATTGGCGAATGCTGCCGATAGTATCCGCCAGCAACCGACTTTGCATACCTTCAGCATCGATTCGTTGCAGCAGCCTAGCATGGTCGAGAGCAAATCCCACTTGCATTGCTATCTGGGCAAATAAATCAATCTCAGGCTGTTGCCAATCACGAGGTCTGGAGCATTGATGGGCAATTAATAAGCCAAATAGCTGTTTATCTTTGAGAATTGGGGCGACCAAGTTTGCTTTGACAGCAAATGATTCGAGCAAGTTAATGTGACAATCAGTCAAATCGGCTTGGTAAATGTTGTTTGTGGCTACAACGCGACCAGACTGATATTTTTCTATATAGCCCTGAGTGAAACATGGGTCTTGGATTTCAGACCGCAAAACTTTTGGATAACCTGGAACCACTGATTCGGCAATTATAATTCCAGACCAATTAGCGTTAAAGCTATAAACCAGCACTCGGTCGGTACTCAGTGCTTTGCGAACCTCGTCCACGGTTATTTTGATGACATCCTCTTCGTTGAGCGATTGGCGAATGCTGCGGGTAATTTCTATAAATATCTGAGCTTTATCTGCTTTGGTATCTACCTGTTCTAAAAGCCTGGCGTAGTCAAGGGCAAATTCTACTTGCATGGCTATCTGAGCAAACAAATCAATCTCAGACTGCTGCCAAAAGCGAATTCTAGAACACTGATGGGCAATCAATAAACCAAATAGCTGTTTGCCTTTGAGAATCGGTGCTACTAAATTAGATTTGACACCAAATTGCTCCAGCAACTCAAGATAGCTATCGCCGAGATCGGCTTGATGGATATTATCTATAGCACGGATACAACCATTCTGGTATTTTTTTATATACGCTGCCTCGAACCCAGGGTCAGAGACTGTAACTCCTAACATTTTTGGTAAACCAGGTGCTACTGATTCGGCGATAAAGGTTCCATTACAGTTAGAGTTGAAGCAAAAGATGGTTACGCGATCGATGCTTAAACCTTTACGAATTTCTTCTGAGGTAGTTTTGAGAACATCTTCTTGATTGAATGATTCTCTAACCCAACGGGTAATTCTTACCAATAGTTCAGAGTAATCAGTTTCGGCTTCTTTCTCCTTTACCAAAACCGAAAGCAGCTCTGTGAATAAGTTTATGTTTCTCTCTAATATCACTAATTCATCTTCGTTAGCGATGAAAGTTTGAGTAAACTCACTGTCTGGACGTAGCTTATTTTTGATCGTATTAGAAGTTGCCGCAGCCTTGCTGACTCGATTAATAGCTCGATTAGTCACAAAAACAGCGATCGCACCTGCCAAAATTGCTGTTCCCCCTATACCAGTTAACAAGAGTGACAGTTGCCTCTGTAGAGCTTCAGTTTCTGTTGAATTCCCACTTTCTTGTTTGACTTGCGGAATTTGTTTGGTAATTAAATTAATGCCGTAGTAGTAAGTAGCTGTTCCAATTGCAACCACAGGAAGGGCACTGATACTTAGTGCCAAAACTATTGCTTTAGTCTTTAAACTCCATTTTTGTTGCCACAGCTTTTGGTGACGATTTCGTTTGGCTTGGTTTTGAGAAAAAGACTGACTCATAAATGAAACCTGGATTGCTGCAATTTAGAATCAAGTAAATAACCTCACCACCAAATTCTACACAAAACTTAGTAAACAATGCCTGGCTTACAGGAGTATTTTGAGGCACTAACTTTCTACGTCATGTCCCCTAACGCTTTTGTTCTGTTTGACCTCAAAAAATTGTGTTAACAATCAAATGGCGATCCTTTGTTTGAATATCTTATTTTCTCATTAGATGTTGCCGTTTATTGGCAAAACAGCCAAACAATCTTTCTTTTTCAAGAAGATTTTTCCAGATTTCTCGCAGTTAGTCTCTCTTGTAGTCAAACTTAGGAGAAACGCAAGAACAGATTTTTTAAGTTTTTAATAGCACAAGGGCTGATTTTTCCTCTTCCATCTTAAAGAAGAAATTAGATATTAATATATATTTCTTGACTGTAGTCTACTTAACTAAAAATCTTTGTAGCTGCGTAGGCGTAGCCCGCCGCAGGCATCGCGCAAACACGCTGTTACTCAAGCAAGATATAGCAATCCTATTTGATTTTTAGACAAAATTAGCTACTGTAGGGTGCGTTAGGATGAAATTCGTAACGCACTATTGGTAAAGATTTGATGCGTTACGCTGTCGCTAACACACCCTATGTATTTTTAAATAAGATTGCCATAGCAAAGTGCAAACAATAGTATCAGTATAAATATTTAATTTAATATAATATAAACTAAAGTTTTAGTCAGTATATTTTAAGCAATACTTATAAACAGTCCTAGTCTATAAATCAACTTGAAGTAGTATTTAATACAGCTTAAGCGGTACTTATCAATGGTGAAGCTGTGGTTACAAACGCTCACGAGCTTATAAGTAAATTTGAAGCTGTTGCTCATACAGCTTAAGCATTAGTTATAAATGCTCAAGCTGTTGTTCATACAACTTCTTCTGTGCTTATGAACGTTCAAGCTGTGGTTAACATAGCTGTTGAACGTATCGGTAAAAGCTTACGGTGTACGCACAAGTCCTGAAAAACCTAGCTTGATAAGACTTTGCTTGTTCCCAGTCGGAGCCTGGGAATACAATTCATTGAGTCTCTGACTAAAATTTATTTTTTAATTGCCGCAATTGCCACATTTTCCAGAAATAGCTAGAAATCCAATTGGTAATAATGTGAGCGACAATCGGTACTAACAAGTTGCCTGTGAGCAGGGCACTATATGCGAATATTATCCCGACAATTGTTGCCCAAATCACATAAGGCCATTGTTGGGAACCGCTCAGATGCAAGATGCCAAAGCAAAGACTGGATACAATTACAGCTGTAAAATCGGAGCCTAAAGCTGGCAGCATCACACCTCTAAATAATAATTCTTCACTTAATCCTGGTAGCAACCCCAGCCAAATTAAGTCTGGTAAAGCTAAAGGCTTCAGTATCACTTCTAGGTAATAGTCTGCACTTTTACGATAGGCAGTCCAAAGGCGATAAGTTAAGCCACTTAAAGCGGTGATGACGAACCCCAACCCTAAACCCAACAGCAACTCTCTTTGGTTCAAGTCCCAAGAAAATAAAGAAAAGTTGCCCAAGTTCAACGCCACTTTGGCGACTATCAACAAAATGATTGCAGTCACTCCCATCGCCCCAAGTACTTGGATGCGCGTCAGGTATGGAATTTCTGGCTCTTGCTTGTGTTGTTCAACCACGGGTTTTTAAGGGGGGAGGGTGAGGGGGCAGGGGGCAGGGGAGGCAGGGGAGGCAGGGGGAGAGAATAACTAATGACTAATGACTAATGACTAATGACTAATGACTAATTGGCTGCAAAGGTAATAATTTGGGACGGAGAGCGGAGGGATTGATGCCTGCTTTGTGTGCGACTAATATACCCACTGCTTCTAAATATGAGTTTACCTGTATAGATTTGATCCCCAACGGTTGAGGAGGAACTTTTATCAGAGTTTTATTTTCTTCTACTGTAATTATTTGGCATCGGCTTTGGCTTAAACTCAATAAGGCACTGCTACCACAAGCAGTTGCAGGTACGATCGCAGCATCCACTTCATCTGCCCAAATATCTTCTTGCTGCGATCCGATTGCTCCTCTCTCTATTATAAATTGTGGAGCACGACTTAATCCGACAAGGACGCACGGCAAAAAGGTATAGCCCAATTCTTCGGCGGCGGAACGGGGAGACAAATCTGGTTGTGGAGGTTCGCTCAAAAGGGCGGGAGAATGAGCGCAAGGAATTTGAAAGGTTCGTACTAGCAAATGGCTAATTACGGCTTCTGCACCCGCTAAAGGATCGACACCTTCACCTTGACGGTATTTTTGTACTGCCTCCTCATCCATATCATCGGGGAAACGGGCTACAACTGCGATCGCTTCTGCCCCCGCTTTTTTAATTAATATCTCAGCTGCCCTTAATAAACTATCTGGGTTGCCAATTGTTCCCCAACTAGCTCCCGATGCTGTAGTCCGCAATTCTACATTTAATGGGCCATCAGTAATTATATAATCTGTTAAAGTCAATCCCAAAGTTGCTCTGACTGCATCTGCTGCTTGTATATGTCGTAGCCGCAATTCTGGCTCAATGGCTTGGTCTAAAAGCAAACCTACTTTGTTGCTGCGGACTGGACGCAAACCCCAGCATCCAGAAGCGAATTTGTCAAGTCCATAACCTTCAACATAGAAAGCGTTAGGGAGATTCCAATACAAACTTGCGCCATTCAGGACATTGGGGTGAGTAATTAGGCGATCGCAAACCTGTGCTATAACTTTGGCAACAGGTAAAGCATCTCCTGCATAACCCCCAATGGCAGCTCCAACGCCAGTTGGTACAATTAAGATAGCGGTGTATGGACGCATATTGAGTGCTGAGTTAGGAGTTATGAATTATAAGTCAAAAGCAATTAAATACTAACTCCCAACTCCCAATTCTCAACTTCTAACTCTCAACTGTCGTGACAACGGCTTCAACTGTAGCCTTTTGCTGGGCAACGTCCACAGAAGTAATTGCCCAACGTAGGGGTTCCCCTTGTTTGTTCAACTCTGTTTCAATTGCTTGTAGTAATTCTGTGGGAGTTTCTTCTAAATCAATTTCTGCGGTAATAAAATGAGTCGTCATCTTGGTAAATCCTGTTGATTTATAGTTTCTAGAATAGCTGATATCAGTTGCTAATAAATACTTATGTTATTTATCACTTTGGGTAATGTTAAATGAACAGTTATCAATAATCAAGCAGTATACTGATAACTGTTCGCTGATTATTTATCTTTACCAAACTGTAACTGATAAACTATGTCTTCTTTTTCCGTCTGAATTTTCAAATCAGAAAGGGGTTTGGCAACACAAAGCAATACATAACCTTGCTTTTGTAAATCTGGACTAACGCCCATGCCATCAGTTTGATCGACAGTTCCCTCAGTTATTTGACCGGCGCAAGTCGTGCAAACACCTGCATTACAAGAACTGGGCAGTTCTAAGCCAGCAGTATCGGCAACTGATAAGATCGTTTTATCTTCAGGAACTTGCAAGGTATGAATTTCGCCTTGGTGATGAATTTCTACGGTGTAAGTTTTGGACATATACAAAACAAGCGTGACACAGAGGACAAGTGAGTTATTTTATCTGATAAATAGACACAGTACCAAGTTAATAAAGAGGAAAAGAGAATTATTTTCAAAGAGGTTTATCGGGAAAAATAGCTATACAGTGATAATTATAAGTCCTTGCTAGACAAAAAACTTAAAGTAAGGAGACTCACTTGCTGTTAATTCCACTTGTAAAAACTTCTGAGGTTAGAATCCTCCTGAAACTAGAGAAGTGATGATACACACTTAAAACTTTGTTTGGCTAAATATTTGGAGTTGAGTTAAGAATGCTGGAATCATATCGTAAACACGTTGCCGAAAGAGCAGCACTGGGAATTCCCCCCTTACCGTTAGATGCAAAGCAAACATCCCAATTGTGCGAATTACTGAAAAATCCGCCAAAGGGTCAAGAGGATATATTATTGCATTTATTGAGCGATCGCGTTTCTCCTGGTGTCGATCCAGCAGCTTATGTCAAAGCTGGATTTCTCACCGCGATCGCCAAAAAGGAAATCACCAGTCCGTTGATTGCGCCCATAGAAGCGGTGCAATTGCTGGGCACAATGATCGGTGGTTACAATGTGCAATCCTTAATCGATTTGCTGCAATTGCCCACTGTATCCGTCTCCGACTCATCCGAAACACCTCTGGTAATGGGCGGACAAGGAAAGGAACCCATCGCCGCTTACGCCGCCAACGCCTTAAGCAAAATTCTTTTGGTGTATGACGCTTACCACGATGTTTTGGAGTTGTCTAAAACCAATCCTTTCGCCAAGCTGGTGATTGACTCTTGGGCGGAAGCTGAATGGTTTACCAGTCGCCCCACAGTTCCAGAAGCGATTACTGTCACCGTTTTTAAAGTTCCTGGCGAAACCAATACCGACGATTTATCCCCCGCCCAAAGTGCCACAACTCGCCCAGATATTCCTTTACACGCTTTAGTGATGTTAGAGTCACGGCAACCAGGAAGCTTACAAACCATTGCGGAATTGAAGAAAAAAGGGCATCCTGTAGCTTACGTGGGAGATGTAGTTGGTACAGGTTCCTCGCGTAAATCTGCCATCAACTCAGTATTGTGGCACATGGGAAATGATATACCTTTTGTGCCAAACAAACGCGCTGGGGGTTATGTTTTAGGTGGTGCGATCGCGCCAATCTTCTTTAACACAGCAGAAGATGCCGGTGCTTTGCCTATTCAGTGCGATGTCACCAAACTAGAAACCGGCATGGTAATTACCATCCATCCCTACAAAGGCGAAATCACAAACGAAACAGGCGAAGTCATTTCCACCTTTGCCCTCAAACCTGACACCATCCTCGATGAAGTCCGCGCAGGTGGACGCATCCCCCTACTTATCGGACGTACCCTCACCGATAAAACTCGTCTTGCACTTGGTTTAGAACACAGCACCGTTTTCACCCGTCCCCAGCAAGCCTTTGATACAGGCAAAGGCTACAGCCTAGCACAGAAAATGGTAGGTAAAGCTTGCGGATTACCTGGTGTGCGTCCCGGCACATCTTGCGAACCCATCATCACCACCGTTGGTTCTCAAGATACCACAGGCCCCATGACCCGCGACGAATTGAAAGAACTCGCCTGTCTTGGTTTCAGTGCAGACTTAGTAATACAAAGCTTCTGCCACACAGCAGCTTATCCCAAACCAGTAGACATCAAAACCCATCACGAACTCCCCGACTTCTTTGCCTCTCGTGGCGGTGTCGCCCTCCGTCCCGGTGATGGTATCATCCACTCCTGGTTAAACCGGATGCTGCTACCCGACACCGTGGGAACTGGCGGCGACTCTCACACCCGCTTCCCCTTGGGTATTTCCTTCCCCGCCGGTTCTGGATTAGTGGCCTTTGCAGCCGCCTTGGGTGTCATGCCTTTAGATATGCCAGAGTCAGTTTTGGTAAGATTTAAGGGTGAATTGCAACCAGGTATCACCCTGCGCGATGTCGTGAATGCTATTCCCTACGTGGCAATTCAAAAAGGTTTGCTGACAGCAGAGAAGCAGAACAAGAAAAATATCTTCTCCGGGCGAATTCTGGAAATAGAAGGTTTGCCAGATTTAAAAGTTGAACAAGCCTTTGAACTCACCGATGCTAGTGCCGAACGTTCTTGTGCCGGATGCACAATTAAGCTGAGTGTAGAGACAATTTCTGAATATCTGCGTTCTAACGTTGCTTTGCTGAAAAATATGATCGCACGGGGCTATCACGATCCGCGTACCATGTTGCGTCGTGTGGCCAAGATGGAAGAATGGTTAGCAAATCCGGTGTTATTAGAAGGTGATGCCGATGCCGAGTATGCCGAAATAATTGAAATTGATTTAAATGAAATCAAAGAACCAATTGTTGCTGCTCCCAATGACCCTGATAATGTTAAGTTATTATCGGAAGTTGCTAACGATCCAGTGCAAGAAGTATTCGTCGGTTCTTGTATGACGAATATCGGTCATTATCGGGCAACAGCGAAAGTTTTGGAAGGTGCAGGTGAAGTGAAAACTCGCTTGTGGATAGCACCACCAACCCGCATGGATGAACACCAATTAAAAGAAGAAGGTGTATACA
Source organism: Nostoc sp. (assembly GCF_036917095.1). GTDB lineage: Bacteria > Cyanobacteriota > Cyanobacteriia > Cyanobacteriales > Nostocaceae > Nostoc. The sequence goes on along the minus strand of NZ_JBALFH010000010.1, from coordinate 9,244 downwards.
GCGTTTTTGGGGCTGCGGGTGCTAGAACAGAAATGCCGGGATGCAGTTTGTGCATGGGTAATCAGGCGCGAGTTGCTGATGGCACAACAGTGTTTTCTACCTCTACCCGCAATTTCAATAATCGCATGGGTAAAGATGCGCGAGTGTATCTTGGTTCAGCAGAATTAGCCGCAGTTTGTGCGCTGTTAGGACGGCTTCCGACAGTGCAAGAATATTTGGATATTGTGGCGAGTAGAATTCATCCTTTTGCAGATGATTTATATCGGTATTTGAACTTCGATCAAATTGCTGGTTTTGAGGATGATGGGCGAGTGATTGCGTTGGAAGATATGCCGAGGCTTGAGGATATTTTGGGTATGCCTACGGTGGCGAGGTAAGTAATAGTACGGTGGGCAATGCCCACCTAATTATTTAACATCAATAAGTAAAGATAAACACCTATTTTATACTTCATAAATGAATAATCCAACACCCGAAGAACCCTATCTACTCACAAAAGAGGGAACTCGCAATATTGTAATCAGATACAAAGCAGACTTAGTTAAAGTGCAACGTGCCAAAGAACTTCGTCAGCAAATGACACCAGAAGAAAAAATTCTTTGGCAACATCTTCGTGCTAATCGCCTGAATGGTTTGCACTTTCGCCGTCAGCAGATTATCAATGGCTTTATTGCAGATTTCTACTGTCACGCAACAGCATTAGTGATAGAAGTAGATGGCAAAATTCATGAACAACAAGCCGAATCTGATGCAGAACGGGACAAAGTTTTGTTAGCTAGGGGACTGCGTTTGTTGCGAATTAAAAATGAAGAAGTGAGACACGAACTTGATAAAGTATTGATGCGTATTTCCACAGCTTGTTCTCAACAGACCTAACCCCCCAACCCCCTTCCCTGCAAGGGAAGGGGGAGAAATCCGGCTCCCCTCTCCGCTTCGGAGAGGGGCTGGGGGAGAGGTCAAATGCGATCGCGATAAACTGTTAAAATCTAATTGCCTGACACCAAAATTTTAACAGGTGAACAGCAATGGATTTCTACACATAGGAGTTATTAAAATGCTTGAACTTCACAAAAGCTATGTTATCGATGACAATCAACGACCTATTGCCGTACAAATCCCTATCGCTGAATTTGAAAAGATTGAAGAAATTCTTGAGGATTATGGTTTAGCAAAACTCATGAAGGAAGTAGAGGAAGAAAAACCATTATCAAAAAATGAAGCACTAAAATATTATCAATCACTAAAAGAAGAAAATGTGGCAAGTTGAATATACCAAAAGGTTCTTGAAATAACTTGCTGCTTTACCAATTGAGATTCAAAGCCGAGTAGAACCTATCGTTTTTCAAGAACTTGAATCAGAGAATCCGTTTGAATTAGGATATCTTGAAAAGCTGAAAGGCTATAGCGATAAATATAAAATTCGAGTTGGTGATTATCGGATTGGCATTACTCTTGATCCAGAAACAAAAACATTAATCTGCCAACGAGTTGCTCATCGCAAAGACATCTACAGAATTTTTCCTTGAAGCAGATACTGTAATATTAAAATTATAGGCGATCGCAAAAGTTATTTAACTTGCGATCGCACCCCTCATTCCTCAAGTGCGATTGTCAAGTAGTACAGCAAATTGACTGAGAACACGTATTCGTCCTCATCCCTAGCCCCTCTCCCAACTTTGAGAGAGGAATTTAGGGTGAGGGTCCAAAGATGTTTCTTCCAAAACGGGATGCTCCCTGATAGTTAAAGATAAATGTTTTCTTCACAAGTTCCTCAAATTGTTTTGCTATAAACATAAATATAGGGCGAAAACCTTTAATAAATTTAAAATTCACAAGTCGCTAAACATAGTTGAGGGATTAGTCATTTTTGACAATCCAGCATTTGGAAACCCGAAACCGTAAAGACCAATTACCAATAAAATCGGAGGTCTATATGATCTTTAAAAAGATTCTAGTTGCATTAGATCGCTCCCTAATAGGGCAACAGGTTTTTGAAGAAGCGTTGAGTTTAGCAAAGTTAACACAAGCTAGCTTAATGCTACTGCATGTCCTATCTCCCGAAGAAGAAGGTAGTCCTTACGTACCTATGCTGTCTAATATGGACTACTATCCGGGATTTAACAGTCAAAGCTTTGAGTTATACCAAAAGCAGTGGGATACCTTTAAAGAACAAGGAATTCAAATGTTGCAATCTTTCTGTGCCCAAGCTAACACAGCAGGTGTAACTACGGAATTTACACAAAATATTGGTAATCCTGGTCGCATCATTTGTGATATGGCTCATAGTTATGGCGCTGACCTAATTGTGATGGGGCGTCGGGGTCGTTCTGGGCTGATGGAACTATTTCTCGGTAGTGTGAGTAACTATGTTCTTCACCATGCTCCTTGTACGGTGCATGTTGTGCATCTTTCAGTTGCTCCTAAAACAGATGAAGTTGTCAAAGAAACTACAAGTACTTTAAGCGTTAACTAATTACTAACATCGCATAAATCTGAGCGAGCAAAACTCTGAATTTGGTTTATTTTCGCCTACTTACTTCCCTGGATCTCCACAAACGATCCTTAACTGTACGGTATTGGGCTAAAATTGAGCGTAGGCATAGCCCGTCGAAGACATCGCTTTTTCAGTAAGAAAGAAAAAGTTCGCTATCCAAAATTAGAGTTGAGAGCAAAAAGTGGATCTATGAAAGAAGATACTATCGAGATCGCTGGTTTTCATGCTCATGTTTACTTCGATGCTGCAAGTCGGGATGTAGCTGCGCGTGTACGTGAAGGATTAGGCGCTAGGTTTGACGTGCAACTTGGACGCTGGTTTGACAAGCCCATCGGCCCCCACCCAAAAGGAATGTATCAAGTTGCTTTCTTACCGAATCAGTTTGATAAAGTCGTTCCCTGGTTAATGCTCAATCGTGAGGGATTGGATATTCTCGTCCATCCTGAGACAGGCGATGCTGTGGCAGACCATGCAGTTCATTCCCTATGGTTAGGAGAAAAGCTAGATTTGAATATTCAGTTTCTTCGACAGCTTAATTCGACTTTATCCAATTAAGGGAAGTAGCCCACTTTATTGGGTAAGAGTTCTGGTCTGGGGCGTGAAACTTCTTCTATTGTGACTAATTCTGGTGAAATTGAAAAAGTCTAATGTCTTGATAAATAAAGGTTTAAGCCTATGCATAGATGCTTTTAGTGGCTTGCCGTAAGCATCGCAATAAAGGAAAAATGGATAAAGTCGAAGCTCAGAACCTGACTGAAACTTAGACTAAACCTAGCGGAAAATTGCTCCTCTTGTGGTCTCCCCAAGAGGAGCAATTTTCTTAGAGAGTCGTAGCGTTCAGCATCCGCAGGAAATGGGTATTAAACCCCTTAATTGCAGATAGATGTTTATTAGCATGACCTTTGAAAATAGAAATGAGACATCCGTTTTACACAATGCTATGCTGTTTATCAGTATTCTCATAAAAAGAAATTTATCCGATGAAAAACATCTCTGCGAGGGAAAAAATTGCAGGCATTCCCCAATTTGGCAAACCTAATTTCAGAGTCACAAAGAAACAGATTTTATTTAGTACTCTTATTCTATGTCTTGGTTTGCTGGGGTTGGGTGGTTTCTGGTTTAAATCCAGATATAATTTTGATAACCAGATGAGTGTAAAACTACAAGAATTATCTAATGTCGATTATCCAGCCAATCCCGCGCCCTTAGGCAAAAATTTTAAAAGATATTCTAATCGAAAATTAACACTTATTAAGAAAGATGATACACATTTTGATTTTGTGCTGGAACCAACAGACAAAAACACGGCAAAAATAGTTATAAAAAATATTGATTTAGAGCTATTAGTTCCTAAAGCACCTGAATGGGTTAAAAAAGATCCAGGTTTAGAAATAATCGCTTTTACAGACCGGGAGTGGAACAGGCAACAGATTAGTTTTCCTGCTAATTCAAAAAATATAGAAATTGTTGGAGGAGACGGTTTTGAAAAGCAAAACCTCGTAGAGGTCGCTTTGGCTAATAATTGCTTAAATGCAGGATATTGGGAAATTTTACTTTTCACTAAAGAGGATAGTAACAAATCCCTTTATTATCAAAGTTGGTTTACCTTTCCCATTGGACATTACAAAAATATTTTTGAAAAAATTAATAAGATTTCATATTGGCAGCATTGGTGGAAATTAGAACACTGGCAAGATCCGAGCGGCACAATAGTAAAAACTAATCTTCTGAGAAATGTAATCGATCAAAAAGAAGTTGCTACTCAGTTCCCCCTTGATGAAAGGATAATTGTATCAGGAGAGCAAGGTAGAAAAGTTAGAACTACACTAGCAACTAACATTACAAAATGGGGAGATTTTTACGACGCTAAAAATGAAATTAAATTTGCTAGTTTTCGAGCGCCAGGATTTTACGATCAAAATAAGCCTTGGGGAAATCAATACTGGAGAATAGGTAAATTTAATAAAGCCATTTTAAGGAACATTAAACCGATTGGCGTTGAACAAAATTTACAGGAAATTGAGCTAGGATTCACAGATACCAAGACTGGCGAACAAAATAGATTATTCATTAGTGGCATTAATCTGAAAACTCTTCCTCAATTGCCTGTAGAAGACTATCCTAAAGGCTTATATATGCCAATGGGAATTGGGATACCTCCTTTTTATCAAAGCTACGATGAATTAACGAAAAATCATCCAGATGTCAGCCCCTACTTCAGTTTTTTACTAGATTCACAGGAGCGGTGGATAGATCATCACCACTTAGCAGTTGATGGTTCAGTGATGCACCTTGATAAAGATAATCCGAATCTTTTGCATCTTTACTTACTATCCTACGAAAGAAATACTTTAATAGCTCATTTTTTGGTCAATTTAAAATAGATACATCACTTCTCTTATTCTCTAGAACACCAATTCAGTAATCCTGGAAGAACCTCTCCTCAAATCTCTCTCAATACCGTTCGGTTAAAGAATTTCTTGGTTGAAGCAGGCAGGGGAAGCAGGGGAAGAAAAAGAGTTATTAAATAATAATTCTTTCTCCCCATGCCTCCCCTTCTCACTTCAACAGATAACTCTCTTAACCGAACCGTGGGGTACGTTATGCCAAAGGCTAAAGCACCACTTCACTAGGGTTGATAGCGAAGACCAGGGCTATTTCGTTCTAGACATAAACCGCCCGGAACTAAAGTTCCGGGCTAATAGCCCAAGTCCACTAAAGTGGACTAAAAGCCTTTCTTAGTTGTCTAAAGACAACTTTTGCTATTAGCCTCAGAATTTATTCTGAGGTGGGCTAGATGAGAATGAAATAGCTCTGTAGCGAAGACTAAAGTAAAACCCATCATCCTGAGCATTATTACCGCGATCGCTCAGATCGATAAAATCCATTATCAAGCCTTAAAAAGGAATTATCAATTCCCATTGTCTGATTCCATAATAATCCTAAGCCTGCGTTCACCAAAAAAGTTTGATTAGGTAGCTGATTGAGATTATACGATTCCAGACATCTCCCATGTCCAGAAATGGCGCGAGTTGAATCGTGGATAATCCAGATTCATTGCGCTACACGAATGATGCTGGTACAGCAGCGTTGTTAACGAAATTTTATGAGAACGCAACCAGTTGAACCTGTAGAATATTAATATAAGGAAAAATATAATTCAGGGTAATTCTATCTGCGATCGCTCCCCTGGATCGGTAGGGGGTATAATCACTACGAGAGTGGAAATCCAAACCAGCAAGATAGAAGTAACAACTGTCAAAGTAAATACTGGAATTTGGCGTAAAGGCATAGCTGTACAGAGGTTATTAGTACAGATAATATAAATAAGGAGAGCATCAAAAAATTGGCATATACAATTTTTGTCCGCATTATAGCTTTGGATTATTGACTTTTAGCTTCTAAGCAATAAATATCTTTATGAGTAGTTTAGTCTTATTATTAATTGGTTTAGGAATTTTTTTATTTGCTTTAAGAAGCAAAGACGAAATTCATCGCATTGCGGCTATGCTAACTGGGACAATTTCTCTGATTTGGGGATTCTCTCTAGCTCCCTTGTCATTTCAATTGGTATTTGAGATTATCTCAGTTTTAGCGGCTTTCTTTGTTTGTATGCGATGTTTGGGTTGTGGTTTCAACCAAGATTGATAATGTTGGTGACTGTGGCTTATCCCATTTAGAGATTGACTATACTATTTATTGCTATCAGTCAGTCTCGCGGTGAAACATTGGATAAAAGCGATCGAGCCTCAAATCTAGGGAGATTAATTAAGTATCTAAAGATTTGACAAATTTATCAAAAGATTATTCATTGCAATCTTATATTTAATTTAAATTTAATTTGACTACACACAATTTCAGCCAACATTTCTAATTTATCGTCTAATAATATCTAATCTTTTGATATATTTATCAAAAGATTTTTCATTGCCCTTAGAAGTGAGATCGCATAGATTATGAGTGTAAGTAGCATTGAATAAACATGGATTATCTAAACTTTATAAGGTAACCAAATAAACCAAGAGCTACTAACTAGTTTTGCTAACAAAAAACCAACATAAAGGTCACGTTCAAGACTTCATATTGTCTATTTTATGTTGCTATGCTAGCAAGATTTTTATTCTAAGAATTAGGAGGATTAATCCTGATGGCAGATTTGAATAATAGTGGTACCGGGAACTCTTCTACTGGTGGCAACAATAACTTGAGAGATTCACCCTTCGGTCGCTTGGCTGAAGTCGTGCCTGAGAAAGACCTCCCCAAGATATTCAGTGGTGTTGGTGATGGAGAAGGTGGCGGTAGCCCATTTGGGGGTGCTGGCGGTGCTGGCAGTGCTGGTGGCGGTGGCAGTCAGCCTGATTTACCTTATGGTGGTAATCCTTTCGCTGGTGACAACTTCTGGAATATCTTTGCAGGCGGTGTAAACCCATCCGCAGGTGGTGGTAGCCCATCCGCAGGTGGTGTAAACCCATCCGCAGGTGGTGGTAACCCATTCGCAGGCGGTGGTAGCCCATCCGCAGGTGGTGGTAACCCATTCGCAGGCGGTGGTAGCACATCCGTAGGTGGTGGTAACCCATTCGCAGGCGGTGGTAGCCCATCCGCAGGTGGTGTAAACCCATCCGCAGGCGGTGGTAACCAAGGTAGTGGCAGCGACCCTTTGACTGGTGCTAGTAGCCAGGGTAGTACTATTAGCACAACTCAAATACCGGACGGACTCGGTTTGAGGGCTAGTATTGATAACCTAGTTAACTCAAAGCTTAAAGAGGAAGAAGGTGGCAGCAAAATCCCGTCATCCACTGGTGGCATTCCCTCATTTGGTGGTGGCATCCCCTCATTTGGTAGTGGCAGCGCCCCATCATTTGGTAGTGGCAGCGCCCCATCATTTGGTAGTGGCAGCGCCCCATCATTTGGTAGTGGCAGCACCCCCTCATTTGGTGGTGCCAGTGGTGAGAGCGGCATCCCCTCATTTGGTGGTGCCAGTGGTAGCGGCGGCATCTCCTCATTTGGTGGTGGGGCATTTGGTGGCGGCGGCAACCCATTCGCTTAGTCGCGACAGCCATTAAAATCTTTGGAACAATGATGAGTCCTTCAGTACATACCATGCTAATTGACTATGTTATGCCCTGAAACTCTTTATTAGTAAGGACTTTAGGCAAGATTTTCTGTCAGATTGACAGTGAAAATGATTAAAGCCTTTATTTAGAGGAATTTTGGGTTTAGCAAATACATACTTGGCATAATAGGTACTGAAGACTCCAAAATTTTTAACTAAAAATAGGAGAATTACTACTAATGGAAGCGTCTGCGGTCAATCCCATTAATGGTGAGGTTAACACGTTTATTGCCCCTAGCGATCGCAACCTGTCTAGCGGTAGTTCCTTTGCTCCCAATAGCAGTTTGTATACTGAAAGCAGCTTGTTGACGGGTGGTAGCAACCCCTTTGCAGGTAACAGTCCCATTCCAGGTGGCGGTATCAACCCCTTTGCTGGCGATGCTGGCAGTAAGCTTCAGCAATTAATCTTCGATCGCTTAAAGTTAGTTCTAGGTGAAAATTTTTTCCAGGACACTAACAACACATTAGCAGGTGGAAGTAACCCATTTCTAAACGGTGGCAATACCATTGTAAGTGGCGCTAACAACCCCTTTGCTGGCAACAGTAGTCCTATAGCAGGTGCTGGAAGTCTGCTTCAACAATCGCCTTTCGATCCGTTGAGAGAAGTCCTTGGTAATAATATACCCTTTGCTAACAATAGCAATACGTCTAATCCTGGTAGTATTAACCCGATTACTAGTGCTGGTAGCCCATCGTTTAATAAGGACAACGCACCCGTTGGTAAAAGCAACAGGAACTTTGGTAGTAATAACGCAACCATTGGTAATTTTAACTCGGACTATGGCAGCAACAGCGCAACCATTGGCAATGGGAATTGGAACTTTAATAATGACAACGCAACTATCGGTAATGGTAACTGGATATTTGCAAAGGATAATACAATCCTTGGTAACGGTAACTGGTATTGGGACAATGGAAATAATAATGCAACGCTAGGTAATGGTAATTGGCACTTCGGGAGTAACAACGCAACCATTGGAAATGGTAATTGGGACTTCGGTAGTAACAACACAATTATTGGTAATGGTAACTGGGTTTTTACAAGTGGAAATGAAATCATTGATAATGGTAAATGGCTCGTGGATAGTGACAACACAACCACTGGAAACATTAATAATCTCAGCAGTTTAGAATTATCTCCGCAAGGAATCAGGACTGATGTTAACAATCTGATTGACTCCCTTATAGGTAAAATAGGTCAAAATTTTATTGGGTTAACAGGAGATTTGGATGTATCAAGTAGCCAGACCTTTAACCGACTAATCTCTTCTAGAAATGTTGATATTAATGACACTAATATTTCTAAGGATATTGAGCAACTTTTGGCATCACTCAGCCCAATTCAAGGGAATCTGGTTGATTTTCAGGCTTTGCAAAACCCTCAGCCTGTCCCAGAACCTGCTTCTTCAGTATCGTTAGTAGTAATGGGGCTTGTGTGTCTAGTATTGTCAGTATTCAAAAAACAACATTGTTAAGTAAATTCAATAGTCTTGCTTTTTAGATAATTAATATTTAACTCTAAGCGATACATTTTCGATATAGTATAGGACTAGTATTTGATTTCTGAAAAAGATCCGTACATTTGAAGAGTGTCAAAATCAAAGGTAGTGTGTCGGAGAAACCATTCAAACATCCAC
>NZ_JBALFH010000009.1:0-19726 GCF_036917095.1 Nostoc sp. | reverse complement strand
GATTCTCAAGGTCGCGTTATCAGCACTTGGGCAGATGTAATCAACCGCGCTAACCTGGGTATGGAAGTAATGCACGAGCGTAACGCTCACAACTTTCCCTTAGATTTGGCTGCTGGTGATGTTGCTCCTGTCGCTCTTACCGCTCCTGCTATCAACGGTTAATTCTGAAGTTTAGCTAAATCAAAAGCGCCCTCCCAGATAGATTGGGAGGGCGCTTTTTAGTATCAACGATAATAGAGCTTAATTCTGGCAGCGCCTTTTCATTTGAGTGTGCGGTAGTGTAAAAACAACTCACTTCCTACCTGACGAGTTTCGATGAGTTGAAGATGAGGAGCAGCATTGGGAAGAAAACCCTCTCCCTCCACTGGACTAGGGGCGTGCTTTCCTCCATAAATAACGGGCCAAATTGTCAACCACCAATCATCAATTCGCCCTGCTTTTACTAGAGCCGCTGTTAAAGAGCCGCCTCCCAAAGCAACGACCTTGTGAATACCCCGCTCTGCCATCAAGCTGTAGGCCCGATCCCAGTCCAGGTCTGTATCTCCCAAATCAATTAATTTAGCCAGCTTGTGCAAGGTTGTTGCATCAGAACTGCGCTCCAAACCAGTTCGTGTCGTAAATATCCATCGGTCAATGTCTTGGCTTAAAAAAGGCAAGTCCAGCGATAAGTCAAGAGAACCTGAGACAACACAGGTAATGGGCTGGGGAGACTGACCCCGAACCTTACGTGCTGCCAACAGTTCAGGATTGCGAATTGTAAAGGTTATCCCCTCAGCCCGAATCGTCCCTGCTCCTACCAGGATTAGATCGGCAAGAGAGACTTGATACTCCACATGTGCTTGATCGGCTTCATCGGAATCACGGGGTGCTTTAGGATCTACGGCGCTAATTTTTCCATCGGCCGTCATGGCAAGAACCACAGTTGTTTGGATAGCTGACATGATTACGTTCTGACGGTTCTTTATAATTTTACCTTTTAGAATTCTTTAGTATGAATAGTTGTTGCATTGTGCTTTAAATAACTTTCTAAGCTATGGCGTCAGGTGCTAAAAGAATTGTTGTTGGATGATTGTCTCTATACAAGAGCCAATTTGTTTTACACCTAAGAGACTGTCATGCCCAAATACATATCTATATCTGCAATCGTATTTGTCTTAATTTTAATTTTGGGTGCATCTCCAGTTCAAGCTGCAACTCCTCGTTCAACTTGGATGGAGAATGAAATTTACCAATACAATCATCCCTTTGCTTCTCAATTGCCTCAAGAACTGGCAACCAAGATGCAAAAGATGAAAACTAGCCCTTTTGCCTTTTATCGGGGGACAGATAGCATTTTTTATCGTGATATGCAGACCTTGCCAAGTTCAGGATTTGTAAATTCTTCAACCTCAGCTATCTGGTTAGAGGGAGATATGCATATGCAAAATCTTGGAGGGATGAGAGATAGCAACGACAACAACGTTTTTGACACCACCGACTTTGATGAAGGCTATCTTGGCCCCTACGTTTGGGACTTGCGACGGATGGCAGTCTCCATTCTGCTGGCAGCTAAAGAGAACGGTCTTAGCTCAAGTGACGCTCAGGATATTGTCCGGAATTTTTTGGATGCTTATCTGAACAAGATGAGTGACTTTAAGGGAACCGACGACGAACTGTCATACCGTTTGGAATCCAGCAATACAAACGGTGTGGTCAAAGATTTGATTCAAAAGGCATCAGATAAAAGCCGTTCTAGCTTGCTAAATAAGTACACGCAGTTAAATAACAGTAACAATCAAGTATTCCAGACGACTTTGGAACTTCAGCCTGTATCCAACAGCAGCTATTCCGACATTGCTGGGGCTATGAGCAGCTACGTTGCCTCAATTCCTAGCAGTAAGCGCTACAACAATAGTTACTACACCCTCAAGGACATTCGGCTCAAATTAGGTTCAGGCACTGGTAGTCTTGGTAAGTACCGATATTACTTGCTGATTGAGGGGCCAAGTTCAGCAACCGACGACGATCGCATTTTGGAGATGAAGCAGGAAGGCAGTAGCGCAATTGCGATCGCAGTTCCAGGTCTGTTGTCAAGTTCAGTCTATGGAAACCAAGAAGGGGCAAGGGTGACAATCACCACGAAAGCGATGCTCTCCAATACCGATCCTTTGGTTGGCTACACTACGGTCAGTAGCATCCCCTTTATGGTGCATGAAAAATCGCCCTATCAAGTGGACTTTGACTATACGTTGCTAACCACTAAGTCGAAATTCATGGATGCGATGGGGTATGCAGGGAAGGTCGTTGCCAAGAACCATGCAATCTCTGATAAAGACTATGATGCTGCGATTATTCCCGTAAGCGTTGATAAAGAAGTGACTGATATTGTGAGTAGTAACAAGGCTGGATTCAAAGACGAAATCGTTAACTTTGCGGTGGACTATGCAACTCAAGTGGAGTATGACTACACGAGTTTTCTAAATGCTTATAACCAAGGGGTAACGCTCTACTAGAACGTTGATTCAATATTCAAAGATTGTCTTTATGGGTGAAACAAGGAAGAAACTTGTTCAACAATTCTTCCTTGTCTCTTTTCTCATTTAAAGTTTTTAACATTAAACACACAGAAGCTCACTTGTTTTATAAAAAATTGGCTATATCAATATCAAGTAGTTGATGACATTTTATAAGAATGTTGGCTGAAAACCCCAATGTTGAAACCTAAAAACTTTTTGAGTTTTTAGGTTTCAACACGAATTAGTTAATCTCTTTTCTCAATAATTCTGGAATCTGAGAAGGACGTTCAGCGACTGGAACTTGCGCTTCTTTTAAAGCAGCTAATTTACTTTGGGCTGTGCCAAAGTTAGGATCGCGTCCGATAACCGTTGCTAAAGTCCCAGTTTGACGCCAACTTTTTCCTGGTGGTGCAAGTCTACCTGCAATGTAGGCAATTACTGGTTTATCAATTGCCTCAGTAATGTACCGGGCTGCTGCTTCTTCACTACCACCACCAGGTTGACCGACTAAAACGATCGCCTCTGTAGTTTCATCCTCATCAAGAATTTGTAGCCATTGCAGAAATGAGGAACCGACGATCGCATCACTACCAATACTGACACTAATCGACTGCCCTAAACCGGCTTTTGTTAATTCGTAAGCAACTTCGTAGGTAAGGGTACTACTCCGACTAACGATCCCCACTGCCCCAGGAGTATAAAATTCGCTAGGTTGAGTACCCAAAAGAATTTTTCCCGGCACAATGATCCCCGGACTATTTGGCCCGATTACCAAAGTTTCACAGGCTTCGGCTTTGCGGAGCAATTGCACCATATCTAAAGGCGGCACGCCAGCGGTGATAATCACGATCTGGCGAATATTAGATGCGATCGCTTCTAATGCCGCATCTAGAACGTCGTAAGGATCTACACAGATAATTGTCGTGTCAATTGTCCCAAATTGTTCTATTACCTCCTCTACTAAATCAAATACTGGCAGTCCATGCAGTTCCTGTCCGCCACATCCAGGATTAACACCAGCTACTAAATTCGTGCCATAAGCTTGCATTTGAGCAACATCAGTGCCTGATATAAATTCACAAAAGCCTTGAATTAAGACTTTACTCTCTGGCGTTAAGTTCATAAAAAATTACCGTAAGTTTGATAACCCAGTCTTTTGGACTACTGGGCATAAAAACGACAAGTTTACACTGTCGTATTGATTAAATTTTTACTACTTTTTATTAGCTGTTGGTTTAGCAAGACGAACTGCTGCCGCCACTGCCTCATCTAAATTTTCTACCACGAGGAGCGCATCGCTGTGGGTTTTTAGTGTTGCTAAATATTTTCTAGCAGCATCAAATTCAGAACCCGCAAGACGGATAACCAAAGGTGAAAAATTCAGTTCTCGCCGGCTTTTATTACCATTAGAATGTACAACCTGTGATTGAAGTTCGCTGTTGTCTTGCTCCACAACTCTAGCTATAACTTCAACTACTTCCTCAGTTTGAGGAATGCTACCCAGAAAGTTAATTAATATTACTTGAATGCTTTTGTCAGCCTCCAGGATTTTCAGACCTGCCTCTAGGCGATCGCGGAAGGTAGTTGGTGTAGTATCTGTAAGGAAAGCATGACGTAGATTCAAACAAACACCTGGATTGCCACCAGCATTAGCGACTAAATCCAAAGTTGCCATCACTGAACCAGTACCATTACCTAAAATCCCAATTTTCCCGTGCATTTTCACACCATCCCAGTCGCCCAATATACCATTGATTGCACTACTGGGGTTACGGCTGATAATTTTTGCCGCCATCTCGGCGAGGTCTGGATGACGCTTGATCGACCGTTCATTGACCCTGACTTTACCATTAAGAGCCATAACTTGACCAGTAGCACTGACTGCCAAGGGATTGATTTCGACTAAATCCAAGTCTTTTTGCACAAATAAGTGGTACATCTTCTGGACAACACTGCTTACCGACTGCATCAGCGTTCCCTGCAAACCCATTTTCAAAGCCAGTCTTCGGGCATAAAATGGCGAAAATTCCTGTTCCACAACGACATAGTGCATTCTTTCCCCAGCGGATTCCCAATCGATGTCTGCTTCTTTGCAACCTAAAAGTACTGGTCGGCAGACAGCAGTATCTAAAACCACTGCTAGATAAAATTCCTGGTTGGCGTCGTATTGAGATTCTGCCAGCACCACTTCTGGCAATTCGCCCCATATTGGTAAATTAAAGATATTTTGAGCAGCTGCGATCGCATCGATTGTAGTCTCCGCAAACCTGACTCCACCAGCTTTTGCCCGTTCCGCTCCATGTACTTGAGATTTCAGTACAATTGGAAAGCGAATTTTTAAACGTTTCAAATCTGTAGGATGATCGATTCGTTGGGAGGGCAATACAGGAATGCCTATTTTCCCAAACCATTCTTTAACTTGATACTCTAATAAATCCATTGATACACCTTGTATTGATACTTTCCAAGCCTTTGCTTAGTGCTGTCTTAATATTTTGCAGCAATTTTATTGCAGAATTAAGCTTTTGGCAGCTATAAAAATTTCTTTTTCACGGATCAATTTTATCGAATTCAGCAAATGAGGCACATTAATTTCGATAGCTAACCTGTTTGTGCCAGAGCCACAACAGGTAATTAATCTCCTCAGTGAGTTTCCCAGCATAGAAGATAACTACCATTTCTGTCAAAGCCCTCTGACTTCTCATCCTTTCCTTAACCTTTGGATAAATTTGTCACAACTGCTCAGTCACGAGAATTTTGCACGGCAGTAGATCCTGTGAATTTAATTGTCACGAAATAATGCAGTGAAAATACTCAAAAACTCTATTATTCCCATTTTTTATTTGTAATTTATATCTGAGCACAGATTATTTAATTTTGCATCTAGCTCTGTGAAAATGTAGCGGCACGAACAATAACTACTTTTTTAATTTTTGGTGAAAAGCCAGAATTTGTGTTAGAAAGTTGGTCGTTCAGATTTTCAGGCTGTGGTTGGTTAAACTGTGCATTTGCATTCAACAAACCTAAAAAGTTCATTTCATCTCCTTAAAGATAATCAAAACAATATAGAAGTTCAGCGGGAAAGCTCTATGAAAGTAGCAGTCCAGCAGGAAGATTTACAGCTTTTAGCCAAAACTTTGCAGGAACAATTACTTGTGGAAGTCTCAACGGCTGAGGTCTTCGAGGTTAAGTGTGCCGTCAATAAAGACGAGCTAATGATTTTAACGCAACACGCATCAGATGTAATAGTTGACGCTCAACTAATTTTTGCAGTGATTGAGGAAGCACTTCAGTCTCTAACACCCCAGAAAGAGCAGCGGGTGCAATGTTTCCTCAGAGTTTTTGGGGAGCAACGCCCTTATGCCAAATGTTTGTTGGCGTTGAAGAAGACGGGGGGATGGGGAGCAGGGGGAGCAGAGAAAGCAGAGAAAGCAGGGGAAGTAGGGGAAGCAGAGGAAGCAATACCCTACTCATCTTTCTCATCCCCTTCATCTGCTCTGACATATTTTCCATCAATCGATGACACTGATGAGGAGGAAGCGTTTGACCCGTTTGCAGATGCGTCAAATTTGTCGGCTTCAAAGCCAGCATCTCAAATCAAACCTATCCTACTGGGTATAGCCTTGTTGGGAATTGTAGTCTTAGGCGGTGGTGCTTACTTCTTGAGTCGCCCTTGTGTGATGTCTGAGTGTAAAGAAATACAAAACGCCGAGCAATTAAAAATAAAATCCCCGCAACTGATGCGCCGCGCTAAGTCTGAAAAAGAATTAGTAGTTGTACAAGAGCAACTTATGGCAGCTAGCGCATCCTTGAACACAATTCCTAGTTGGTCGCCTCGTTACCAGATGTCAGAAGAACTAAAAGCAAGTTTGTCTGGACGGTCAGAAAAAATCAGCCAGGTGGTCAAGGCTTTGCAGACGGCATCTTTGGCGACACAAAAAGTTCAAACTCCTGCATATAGCTTAGAGGAATTACAAGCTAGGCAACACTTATGGCGACAGGCTATAGCGCCACTAGAAAGTGTAAGTTCCAGTAGCGAACTCTATGGGCTAGTGCAAGGTAAATTACTTAATTATCGTGTCCGTTTGCACGCTGTAAATCAGCAAATATTTACTGAGGAAACATGGCTGAAAAAATTAACCGCAGCAAAAGCTGTAGCCAATGCAGCAGAAAAGCGGGAAGCTACTGCTAAATCTTTGAATGACTGGCAAAAAGTGCAGTCTACTTGGCTAGTAGTAGTTAATACCTTGAATACCATTCCCCTGACTAGCGCTGGATACCAAGATGCCCAAAAGCTGTTGGTAGATTATAAACCTAAGTTAGTAGTAGCACGCGATCGCGCTACTAAAGAACGATTTGCTGTTAAAACCTACCAACAAGCCCTTAGCAGCGCCAAGCAAGCCAAAGTATATGAGCAACAAAACCAATGGCAAGCAGCGGCGACATACTGGGATCAGGCTTTGCAAACTGCTAAACAGATTTCCGAAGATAGCTTGTACTACACTCAGGCTCAGTCTCTCATCGAACCCTACTCAACAGCCCTCAAACAGGCACAAGAAAAAGTACAAGTTGTTAGTAGTTTGCAACAAACCCGCACTGACTTGGATAAAACCTGTATTAATGGAATTCGGATTTGCACCTTTAGCATAGACAATGCAGGAATTCTTGTGCGCCTAACCCCTGAGTATGACCAAATAAGGAAAAATAACTTGGCTACTCCTTATTCTGAGAACTCGGCGACTGCTGTTGACGTTACCAATCACTTGCAAATCTTACGGGAAGCCCTAGCTGTAATTAGTGACAATGCGAATTTGTCCCTTGTTCTGTATGATTCCCAAAATCAGGTGATTTATACGCGGACTTTAGGCGGGTAGAAAAGTTAGGAGACAAGAGAGAGGAGTTTGAAATCTATAGGGATTCTCATTTACGATCTCAGCTGAGTCTATGAATACTCTCTTTAATGTTATTTGCTGCTACTAAACCCAACCCTTATCCATTATCTAAAAACTTTTTCTTCTAGAGTTGTATATGCCAGATGTGACTAAGCAAAGTGACCGTACCAAAATTAACTTTAAAAGAATCTTCTTACCCGTTGGAGTTGGAGCGTTAATACTTGGATTTATAGCTGTTTTTATTCAAGTTCCACCAAGCTGTGGCTGTGGTGATAGTAGTCAGACTACAATTGGAAGTTTTATTAGAGCACAACAAGCATATTTTTCGGAAAAATCAGCTTTTGCTGAATCCTATAGGTTGTTAGAGCTTGGAGATGGAGATGCACCAGCAGTAACCGCCCGCTATCGATATTCCGTAGAAATGAGTAAGGATGAGTCATTTATATATGCAACTCCTATTAAAGAATTCCCAACTGATTTATTCAAATTAGGTCTGACTAAAAAGGGTTTTAACAGCCTTGTGGGTGCAATTACTTACGATAAAAAGAATAAATCTACTGTTTTAATAATCTGCCGCTCTGAGAAAACCACATTACATCAACCTCCCAAGCCAATTTTTAGGTCAGATAAGTTTATCTGCCCTATAGGTTTTGATGCAATACGCTTGGGTTAAGCTTTTTCTCTTACCCTGCTCCCCCTGCCTCCTACCGCTGCGCTATTCTGCTTTCTTCAAATCCCTTCACCTTACTAACTGGGCGGCGGAATTGAAAAATTGACGACACAATCCCTTTGTGACTAAAACTGTTGTCAACAAGTTAGCGAAAGCAACCATGAACGCAATCAAAATTTCATAGGACACAGCATCTAGGGGTTTAACACCTGCTAGTAACTGTCCGGTGGTAATTCCTGGTATTGCCACCATACCAATGAGGATCATTTGATTGAGAGTGGGAATCAATCCGGCTCTGATGGCGTCTTTGCGGTACTGGCTAACTGCTTGCTGGGGCGTTGCGCCTAAGCTCAAATGGGTTTCGATTTCAAGATGGCTGGAATTAATGGTGCTGACAAGGCGATCGCCTGCGATCGCTGCTGCATTGGTAGCATTACCTAAGACTATCCCTGCTAGGGGAATTACATACTGTGGTTCATACCATCTTTCTGGTTGAAGGATCAAGAAGTTGGTGTAAAACACTGTCAGGGCGGTACTAATTAAAATTGCACCCCACACCAAAGGCAACACATGAGGAATTTTTTGGCTGATGCGATTTCGTGCGACAATCGCCGTAATTGTCAGCATTATTGCTAATAGCGCCAAAACTGCCCAAGCATTGTCTAAAGCCAAGATGAAATCTAAAATGTATCCCAATACAAGTAGTTGTAAGATGGTTCTCCCAGTAGCAAGGGCTAAATTTAACTCTAGTCCTAATTTTTCCCAGGCAGATAAACCAATGGCGATCGCCATCAATCCCACAGCGATCGCTAAATCCCCGAAATCCAGCTCGATCAGATCCTGCATGGGTTCTCTATCTCCTAGTATTTTCTTCTCAAAGCAGCCCACACAAGAGGAACTTTGATCCGATGTGTTGGATCTTGGTTGATATATATCACTTTCATCAATTCAAAATTCCAAATGGTACGACCTTAACATGGCAAACACCTAGTATGCCTACTATCTGTAAATTAAATGTGCGGTAGTTTGCCGCGCTCCAATTTAAGTAAAAACCCTAATAGATGCGTATCTTGGGCGATAGTCTTTTAGTAGCTCCTTTATTGATTAACAATTCAATCAGCAAAAATTGACTGTCGAAGTGCATCCTTTGTATCTCCCGATAAAATGAGAACTCATGATCCAAAGTGTAAATCCCATCCCTGCCTTTGATATCAAGCAGCAATATACCACCATCGAAGCAGAAGTAAGTGCAGCCGTATTAGAAGTTTTGGCTTCTGGCCGCTATATTGGCGGCCCCTTAGTCGAAGGCTTTGAGCAACAGTTTGCCGCTTATAATACTGTCACTGAATGTGTGGCTTGTAATTCTGGTACTGATGCACTCTACTTAGCGTTACGAGTCTTGGAAATTGGTGCAGGCGATGAAGTGATTACAACGCCTTTCACCTTTATTGCGACATCTGAAGTGATTAGCGCCGTGGGTGCAAAGCCTGTTTTCGTTGATATTGACGCTACTACGTTTAATTTGGATGTGGAGCAAGTAGCGGCGGCAATTACACCCAAAACTAAAGCAATTATCCCGGTTCACCTATTTGGACAACCTGTGGATATGACATCGTTGATGGCGATCGCTCAGTCTCACAATTTGGCAATAATTGAAGATTGCGCTCAGTCTACGGGCGCAATGTGGGCTAATGAAAAAGTAGGAAGTATTGGACATATTGGTTGCTTTAGTTTCTACCCTACCAAAAATCTTGGTGGTTGCGGCGATGGCGGGGCAATAACGACTAATGACCCTGCGATCGCTACTAAACTGCGAATACTACGGGATCATGGTAGTAAAGTTCGATATTTACACGAGGAAATCGGTGTAAATAGCCGTTTGGATGCTCTCCAAGCAGCTATTTTGCAGATTAAGCTGCGTTATTTAGATATTTGGAACGATCGCCGACGAGATATCGCCAACTATTACTATCAGTTCCTTAGTCAAGTTCCGGGGATTGTCCCACCGCAGGAATTACCTGAGGGTGTTGGGGTATGGAATCAATACACTATTCGCATATCAGGCGAAGGGCGAAATGGTTCTAGCGCCAAATATCGAGATTGGGTGCGTAGTCAATTGCAAGAACAGGGTGTGAGTTCAATGATTTACTACCCCTACCCTTTACATTTACAACCAGTTTATCAAAGTCTGGGCTATCAAATAGGGGACTTACCAATAGCAGAGCAAGCTTGCCATGAAGTTATATCCTTACCTATGTACCCAGAATTGACAGAACAGCAGCAAGACCAGGTGATTTATGCGTTGAAGGATTGTTTGAGGTAAGGGAAGCGGGTAGAGACGCGATTAATCGCGTCTCTACTGAAGAGGGAAGAGGAAATTTTAATATTTACCACTCCCCACTCCCCATTCAAGACTAAGCGATCGCGCGGTTGTTAGCAGTTGCTAAGGCTTCTACCAAGCCACGCACAGCCGCAATCATTGCTATTTCGCTATTGAGTTGGTTGATGGCGGAACCAACACCAACACCAGCAGCACCTGCTGCGATCGCTAATGGTGCGGTAACGTTAGAAATGCCTGAAGCACACAATACTGGTACTGACACCACACGGGAAATCTCAAAAGCTGCTGCCAATGTGGGAGCAGCTTTTTCAATTAATCCTAGAGTTCCAGGGTGAACTGGGTTACTGCTAGTACCGCCTTCGGTTTGGATAATATCTGCTCCAGCTTTCACCAGTTCTTCTGCTAACTGTACTTGTCGATCTAGTTCCAGGATGTGGGGAACGGTGACAGATAGGGTGATTTCTGGCAGGAGAGCGCGGGTTTGCTTAGTCAGTGCTAGCACTTCTGGAGCCTCAAAGCGGCGTCCTTGAGCATAGAAGGAATCAAAATTCCCGATTTCAATTAAATCAGCACCAGCTGCCACCGCTTGCACAAATTTCTCTGGTTCTACTGCTGATACACAAATTGGCAAATTAGTCAAACTTTTAGCTAGTTGAACTAAGGCTGCATCGGCGGCAATATCGACAAAAGTAGCACCGCCAGATTCAGCAGCTTTGACAGTTGCAGCTACGCTAGCGGCGTCGAAGTTATTCAAGCCGCTGATTACTTTCAGAACGCGGCGGTTAGTAAATGCACGTTGGAGTGTGGAATGCATCGTCATAGTTTGGCTTTTGAAGCTACGAAAATTAGGTATATTCTACCGTCCCTTAGTTAATCCGGGACTAAATCACTATCGCAGTTGCCAAATCTTGATAGTTTTATCCTTTTTCTCGGATTAGCGATCGCTATATTGTAAAATTTTTCACTGAGTGCCGTAATTCCCCATCCTTCTATAGGGTATTGAGTAACCGTCCTTTGCAATAAAATATAATCATCTCATTGCCCCATCACTTTTGCTTATATTCACTGACCTCGATATAATAATATGCCAGAACAAAACGATGTTGATGATATTAGAAAGAAGCTTGGAGTTGTATCTGCTAGTGATTTCCTTGCCCAAGGAGAAGCCAATCATAAAGAACGTCTTCAAAATGGACTTACTATTAACAGCTTGAAGGTTTTCTTTCAAAAAAGTAATCTAACTATCCAGTTCAGAGGAACTAAGTTAGTTTCCTATGAAGTTTATTTGGAGAGATGTTGCAATAGTGATGAATTATTAGATTGGGTATTTCAGTTGAAAGGTAAAAGCTGGGAACTGGGTTTGATATATGGCTTTCTTGAAATTCTGAATGATGCTTGTCAGGATGTTTTTGGATTTCCGGCACGAACATTGTATCAACCTGGCAATAATCTAGATTGGAGAAATGGAACATGGCATCAAAGCAGTTGAGAAGATGATAAAGGTGTATGATGAGTGAAAAACGTTTTAGAAAATGTAAATAGCGTAAAACTGCCTTTAGTTCTAGGTTATAGATATTGTAAACGACATAAATACACTATTCTAATCAAACTCTAGAGGCCACAAATCTGCAATTGGTACTTCCCATCCTGGGAGCAGTTCGGGAACTGTTAAAATATCGCCATCACGAAGTATTATTGCTTCTTGTCCAAAGTTGTAGACTTCAACAATCCGCTCATCTGGATTGAGCAAAATTCCTACCTTAGTTCCCAAACTCAGAAATTCTTGAATTTTGGCTCTGAGATCCTCTAAATTATCACTAGGAGACTTCACTTCTACAGTCAA
Source organism: Nostoc sp. (assembly GCF_036917095.1). Lineage (GTDB taxonomy): Bacteria > Cyanobacteriota > Cyanobacteriia > Cyanobacteriales > Nostocaceae > Nostoc. The sequence continues at coordinate 7,485 of NZ_JBALFH010000009.1, read as the reverse complement.
ATCGGGAGCCAATTGAGCAAAAGACTTCGGACTGCGACGCAAGCGTTCGGCTAAAACAAATGAGGCATTTGGTGCGCGTAAATTTGAATTTGGCAACCTGAAACCAGCGCTAGAAGCTGCTGTTCGTCCCAGTTTGCGCGGTCTAACCCAGTTAGATAACTGGGCAATCATGGCGGCTGCGACCTCATCTGATTCGTATCCTGATGGACTCATAACAATAATATTACCCTTGACTAGTTCCATGCGATAGTCGGGATACTGTTGCTGCATTTGTTCTAAGTCTTCAAGGGTCAGGGACATAAAACCTCTCTAGGAGCGATCGCTTTATTTTGCCTAGAATTACTATACCGTAATACTTATAGACCTCTTCAGGAGCGATCGCCTCATGAATTCTCCAGTCATCGCCAAACCTGTCACTCCAAAGACTTCCTATGTTTTGCTGTATTACGTCAGTTGGGAATGGATGAAGGTAAAATCTAATATCATTGCTTATTTTTCAAAACACTCCATTGCTGTTTGAACCTTCTCTACTTGCCTGGGTGCTTGCATTTCGTTAAAAAGTGCGATCGCTTGCATAAAATTTCCCCTACTATTATCAATTTCACCCATTTTTTGATGAGTTAATGCAAATTGATAGTAAGCCTCTGCTAAATTAGATTTAGCTCCTATTTTATTCAAAATTTCTATCGCTTCTGCATGATGGAAAACTGCCTTAGCAAATTCTCGTTCTTCTCTATATAACCCAGCTAAACAAGTTATAGCTTTAGCCTTAAGCTGAGTAAAGTTGTTTTCTTCGGAAGAAAATATAGCTCTTTGGCATAAATCAAAAGATTTTTTAAGATTACCTAAATTTTTGTAGGTTAAACATAGGTTTATTAAGCTATGCCCCATTCCCCATAAAGTCACTTTAGTTGATGAAGATATTGCAGATAAGGCATCTTCAGCAATATAAAAAGCTTCCTCTTTTAAGTTAGAACATGATTTAACAAAAGCCAAGCAGCACTGAGCATAAGCCATGTAATTGTCAAGATTTCTATCTTGTTCAGCTAAGTTACAAACCGATTTGAAACAATCTTCGGCTGCTTCCATTTCCAATAAATCAAGTTTGCAGAGTCCTGTATTGAACATCATAGATATTTTTATGAGCTTAATATCTAAATTGTCTAATATCTCTTCTGATTTTTTATAGCAATCTATAGCTTCTCTAATACATCCGATAATTCGATATGTATAGCCTAGTATATTGTAAAGTTTAATTAGTCTTTCTTGCGATTTTACATCGTCTATTATCCGTTTAATGACAGAGAAATTTTTCTGGAGCAGTCCCAGTTGGTAAAACGAGCAACCCAAAGGCAAACCTATAGTCCACTGTTCGCCTCGCCCTTGTAAAATTACATCACCAGCCTGCTCAAAATCATTAATTTCTACATAGTGATAATAAGCTTCTAAAGCGGTTAATGCATCTGTGATATCTTTGATGGCTTTAACTCGTTGCGTCCAACATTCTGCGGCTTTTCGGTTTACTAATTCCCATTCTTCACTGACTAACCTTAATCTACCAATCGCTTCATCCTGAATTACCGGATGCAGCCAATATTGTCCTTTTTTTGCTTCTATTAAAGACAAATCTTGCAGAGCTTTAATTACGCCTCTACGTTTTTGCTCTGGTACATCCCAAAGCAAACATAAAACTCCTTCAATAGGTAATGAAGGAATATCTTGATAACGATAGCATCCTAAACGACATAAGAGGCGATAGGCTTCTAAGTCATTTTTTTGGAGACGGTTAAATTGACTGGCGACTAAATCTTTTAACTCTCTTTCCATTAATAAATCTGTACGGTTTTCCTGCCAATAGGCGTGGATGTCACCAGAAAAATCTGTCAATATTGCTCCTCGGAGAATTTGCATGGCTTTGGCGTTACCTCCATAAGCTCTGCACATTTCACTGAGAATAGTACAATCACAATTGATGTGGCAACTGCTGAAAAACTCTCGCCATGCTTCATCATCTAAACCTTCGAGTGGATAGAGATGAACCTCTACACTAGACTCCCGCAAACGCTCACGACTTGTTACTAAAGTAACTGAATGCACATCCGAATCTGCTAATACTCTCAATAGCTCAACATAAGGGCGACGATATTCTAAGAACTTGCCATTTTGATCGAGAGCAGTTTCTAAATTATCGATAAATACCCCAATTTTAGATGTTTGTTCTCGCAGTTTGCGCCGTAGTCGTTCTAAGCTGATACCAAAATCTCCTCCCGGTTCTTCGTTAAAGTATCGCCGTAGCCATTCTTCAACCACACTCTCTACAGGAGTAAGGTTTTGGATTTCTGTAGCCATCCACAGTTCTAGGACAAAATTAAATTTTTGACTTTTAAAATATTTGCGTGCTAATCTGGTTTTGCCAACACCACCTTCACCTTGGATGAGGATAACTTTTTGTCCCCGACTGACTAAGGTGTGAAGTTCGGCTATTTGGCGATCGCGCCCCACGAAGTTAGAATCTAAATCTTGGGGTTTAGTGCCATTGCCCATTAGATTTGGGATATCGAGGATTCTTTGCGACTGTTGAGTTGTTCTAAACCTCTGAACCACTCCTTGGAAATTTGATTTTGAGACTTTCTCTCCTAGCACCTTTGATAGTAGATGCCAAAGTTCTGCACCAACTGCTTTTAAATGCGCTTCTGTATAACGAACAGTGTTGGCAATATCGTGGTAAGTCCGCTTTTCGTCCTCCCACAAATGACCTAAGATAATTCTTTGAGTTTTATCTAAATGTTCTCCCGTCTTGAGAAAAACCAAGTTATCTACAAACTTTAAGGCTTCTTCTACACCCATTTGTTAACTTGATGTATCATTTGTAATTCATTATAACGATATTTTTACTACTTCTTCCTACCCGCCATACTACAAAATACTTTTTCCTACTCGGTAGGGAGCTTACTTTATCCGACTGCAAAGCATTTTGGACTGTATTACTCTTGTAAGTAATACAGGCGAAGTTAAGTTAAGCGTCAATAAAAGGTGGTTGAGGAGAGATTTAGAGAGCGCTACTACTGCAAGCTTAGTAAATCACACATATTACTTGTTACTGTCCGATATTAATGACTCATGAAAGTGGTGTCTACTAAACAGGCAGTGGGTATTAACTAACTAGATTCTGTAGAGCATATTTACAACTCAGTATGTAAGCCATTACCCTACAGGAGGTTCAATGATGTTAGACAGAGATTGTCATCATGATTGCAATCAAAATCAGTGCCCCTTTGCCCAAGATACACGAAATCCCAATAGATATGTTTGTCTCAAATGTGGTGTCGAGCGAGAAATAAATAAGTATTCCTCTGGTTTTGGCTCATTTTTGCTGCTGTTGTTGGGCTTGTTTATTTCGTTCCAACTATTAGCTAATTATGAAAAGCAAAACAATCCACAAAGGCAACAACAGTCTTTGAATAATTCACCCAAACAGGTGAATATCGACGGGTAAAACTAATCTTCAGGCTGGGCACGATTTCCCATAGCCTTTTTTTTAAATGGGAAATCAAAAAGAATATTCACTGCTAAAAAATTCAGCTACTTTCGTGAGTAAAATTATGGACTCAAATCAAGATACGCTGCTATTTCGCCTTGCTTCTAAATCCTTGAAATATTTCTTACTGGTGCTATTTGGGATTGCGATCGCTTACGTTCTGTCCAAGGGTTTAGGTATCTTGCAAATCATGCCCATACTGCTGTACCTTTTACAACAGTTTTTGCTTCCATTGGGAATTATCTTGTTGTGTTTAATTACAATAGCGGTAATTTTTGAATCTCTGCGTTAAGAATCGAGGAAGTAGAGAGTTAGGAGTGAAGAATTGAGATTAAATACATTCAGAATTATCTAGCCAAACACGGGTTCATCATTTGCGATCGCAATCCTGAATCTAGATAAAATTAATCTTCTGGGGATTCATCTAACCCCTAACTCCTAACTTATTCACTTCCCGTAGTAAACCCTGGCATTACTGTATCCTAATTTTCGCAGATATCGATTCCATTCCTCAGCTTGGAATCGCTCGCGGAAAGGCCCTACTGCTACGTGTGGCCCTCGTGGTTGCGTCCTTTCAATGACTCCGCCAGATCGTCCTAAATCTTGATTAAATCGGGCTAGATTTTGCCTAATTTGCTCTCCGATCGCAGGTAACTGTTCTGAAGTGGTGGGAATGGCGACATAATATCTAGAGGCTGGCTTATTAGCATTTACATTACTGCGATCGCCTACAATACCGCTATTGCCTGCCCCTATTTCCTGTCCGTTAGCAAAGCTGAGAATTCGGGCGTTATATATGCCTCTTGACTGTAGCTCATTCACTCGTAGTTGGGCGTTAGATACTCTGTTAAAAACTCCTGACTGAATTACATTCCGTCCTTGGTACTGGCGAATGTAAGCACTAGGTTCAATCTGACGTATTGCTTGTAGCGTCTGGAAATCACTACCATCAACGTAAACTAAGTAGCGCTCAAAGTTCTGGTTATATTGACTAAACTGTGGAGGTTGAGAGGGCTGAAAGTTCGGCTCAAATTGATTGTTTTGTAATGGTTGGGAAGGCTGAAAATCCTGCTCCAATTGATTATTTTGTAATGGCTGGGAAAGCTGGAAATTCTGCTCTAATTGATTGCCCTCAACTGCTTGGACTGGTTGTAACTGCGGTGATGGCTGTTGACCAAAGGGAATTGGCGGTGGCGGTAAAGTTTCACCTGCTTCTTGAGCCAGTAACACGTTGCTGTTGAGGTTTTGTGCTTGTGCTGGGGTAGAGTTGGGAATCAGCACTAACCATCCTCCCATTAACAAGAGAAGAAGTCTAATAGTGGGCTTCCAACCCTCAGAACTTCCGCGCAGCATCTGAAATGGGATAAATTGACTTAATATTTCTCTCGACATAGTAGTTAGAAAGTAGTCAAAGTATTTTTAGGCAATTTGGCGTCAGGAACTAATTAGTTCAGCGTTGTAGCAACTATATAGCGTTAACGTAAAGTTACCTCATCTGCGTGGCAAAAAATACATCTGTAATTAATCTTAGATAAGGGTTATGGGGGAGTAAATAGCGATGTCTACGATGAGCTATGCCTAGCCTCCTTCAGGGACTTTAAAACTGAAGTGCTTTGCTAGCAAGGCAATGAAAGAGTGTGTGCTACAATTGGACAACCACGCAGCTTGTCGTGCTTTGTATGAAAAAAGTCGTCGTTGGTCTTTCTGGTGGCGTTGACAGTTCCACCGCCGCAGCTATCCTGCACCATCAGGGCTATGAAGTGATTGGTTTGACTCTTTGGCTAATGAAAGGCAAAGGTCAATGTTGCTCTGAAGGTATGATCGACGCGGCCGATCTTTGCGAACAATTGGGCGTTCCCCATCAGGTTGTGGATATTCGGGATCTCTTTCAAACGCATATTGTCGATTATTTGGTGACTGGTTACAGTGCTGGAATCACGCCTTTGCCTTGCTCGCAGTGCAATAAAACGGTGAAGTTTGGGCCAATGGTGCAGTATGCTCGTGAAGAATTGGGATGCGATCGCATTGCCACTGGTCATTATGCCCGAATTAGCCATGACGAAGCAACTGGACGTTACCAGTTATTAAGGGCTGTTGACCGCAACAAAGACCAGTCATACTTTCTCTATGATTTGTCTCAAGATTTACTTGCAGCAACTATATTTCCTCTAGGCGAACTAGAAAAAACTGACACGCGCCGCATTGCGGCTGAATATGAACTGAAAACTGCTGACAAGCCAGAAAGTCAAGACTTATGCTTAGTGGAAAGTAACGGTTCCATGCGGGCATTTTTGGATAAATATTTAGCTCCCAAAACAGGCGATATTGTCGATGTTACAGGCAAAGTTTTGGGACAGCATGATGGTGTCCATCACTACACCATTGGCCAGCGCAAAGGCTTGGGAATTGCGGCTGCTGAACCCTTGTATGTGATTGAATTAGATGCAGAAAATAATAAAGTAGTAGTAGGCGATCGCACTAAGGTAACTCAGCCAGAATGCACTGTAAATCGGGTAAACTGGGTTTCCATTGCTGAACCATCCACCCCTATTCATGCCGAAGTGCAAATTCGCTATCGTTCAACGCCTACACCTGTGACAGTGATTCCGTTGGAAAACTCCCGTGTGCGTTTGGTATTTGATGAACCCCAAATAAGCATCACTCCCGGACAAGCGGCGGTGTGGTACGACGGGGAAAAAGTGTTAGGTGGCGGAATAATTGAGCAGTTTAGTTAAGAATAACTCTTACCCTGTTTTGGCATAAACCAAAGCCACCTTGTAGAGACGGCGATTTATCGCGTCTCTTCCCCTAACCGAACCGTATTGAATAATCCTTTTTCATTGACAAAATCATGATTTTCATTGACAAAATCATGGTTTTCATTGGCAAAATCATGATTTTCATTGACAAAATCGTGATTTTCATTGACAAAATCGTGATTTTCATTGACAAAATCATGATTTTCATTGACAAAACCATAACTTTCGTAATTATCGCTTTTTATAGAATTGCCAAAGGCTCAACCTGAATAGACTGAATTATTAGACTCTCAATGCAATACGGTTCGGTTAAGATCCCCCCGCCTACGGCGACCCCCTTAAAAAGGGGGTAAAAGATGCTTGGAAGCCCCCCTTTTAAGGGGGGTTGGGGGAATCTCCGAGAGCCAAATATACTAACCGAGCCGTATTGACTCTCAACGGGTAACTCTAAAATTCTGCTACAACAGTTTTAATTAAAGTTAAGCAACTGTTGACTTTTTGCCAGTTGACAGGGTATTATCTAAATAATGGAAAAGGTGCGCTCAGATATACCACTTTCTCCAAAGATATTCGTTACTAATTTTTGACTCAGCGACGCAGCAGTAGAAAAGCAATTAAACCAACAACAAAACAAAATGCAAATTTTACCCAACGCTGCTGGATAAATTGCATGAATCTCTCTTTTATTCCCCGTGTTGGTGTGGGCGTAGAGTTGATTTCGGCTATGCGACTTTGAGCGTATTCTTGGATTGGTGCATAGTTAATGGTGGTGGCGAGTTCAGCCGCATGAGTTAAGGAATTAATTGCAGCTTTTGAGTCCCCCATGTTTAACTGTGCATTGGCGAGAAAATATGCGAGGTTACGACTTTGACTGTAGATATCGCCAATTTGGATGTAGAGATTTTGTGCTTGCTGGAGATATTCTAGTTCTTGCTGGGGATTTTCTTGCAACTTACCTAATTCTTGCAGGATGTTAGCTTCCCCCAAGCGTGCGCCGATGTCGCGGAAAAATGACAAAGCGGTTTGGTAGCGTTCTAATGCTTCATCACGTCGGTCAAGGAACTGCAATACATCGCCGATCGCTATTAATGTATTAGCTTCCCCCAAGCGTGCGCCGATGTCGCGGAAAAATGACAAAGCGGTTTGGTAGCGTTCTAATGCTTCATCACGTCGGTCAAGGAACTGCAA
>NZ_JBALFH010000008.1:0-86803 GCF_036917095.1 Nostoc sp. | reverse complement strand
GGATTTGTAATTCTACATCCATTGCCCTGCTTACCTTCCAGAGTTTTTTCTTTTAATCCTTTTATTAAGAATACTCGGAAAGTGACATAAGAGGGATATGAGCTACATCATAGTCCCCTCTCGAAGAGCGGGGAGGGGGTTGGGGGTGGGGTTCTTGTACCTCACTCACCTGAGAACCGCTATATTCTGAGTAGAATCGTGAAATCTGTTGTCTCTACTTATGTCGTTGCTGATGCCATTGCCAAGCATGGGTAATAATTTCGTTCAGTTCAGGATATTGTGGATGCCATTTTAAAACTTTAGTTGCTTTGTCGCTACTGCCAACTAAAATAGGAGGGTCACCCGGTCGGCGATCGCGTTCTTCTATTTTAATTTCCTTGCCTGTTACTTTTTTAGCAGTTTCTATTACTTCTCTGACTGAAAAACCACTGCCATTTCCTAGATTAAATACTTCGCTTTCTCCCCCTTTTAATAGATATTCCAAACCTAAGATATGGGCTTGTGCCAAGTCAGTCACATGAATATAATCTCGGATACAAGTACCATCTGGGGTAGGATAATCAGTGCCGAATATCAAAATAGATTCGCGCTTACCAAAAGCAGTTAGTAGCACTAATGGGATGAGATGAGTTTCAGGTTCGTGGTCTTCACCAAGTAATCCATCAGGGTCAGCACCTGCGGCGTTAAAATAGCGAAAACGTACAGACTTGAAATTGTAGGCTGTATCAAAATCAGATAAAATTCGTTCTACCATCCACTTGCTAGTAGCGTAGGGACTAATAGGATCGTGAGGATGGTCTTCGGTAAGGGGAACAAACTTTGGTACACCATAAAGAGCGCAAGTAGAAGAAAAGATAAATTTCTTAACTGACGCAGCAAGCATTGCTTCTAAAAGCGTCAAAGTACCTGCAACATTATTTTGGTAATATTTTGCTGGGTCGGTAACAGACTCACCCACTGCAATATAAGCAGCGAAATGCATTACTGCCTCTATATTATGGGATGAAAATATATTATCAAGCAGGGCGCGATCGCTCATATCTCCAACAATCAATTTTACCTGTAAAACATCTTCTACAAGTTCTCGATGTCCATTCGACAGATTATCTAAAACGATTACTTCATAACCTGCATTTTTCAGGGCTAATACAGCATGGGAGCCAATGTATCCGGCTCCTCCCGTGACTAAAATAGTTGACATAATTGGGTATTGTAAACAATGATTTTGAATTTTAGATTTTAGATTTAAATCCAATCCAAAATCTAAAATTTTTTGTCCTAATTTCTTTCTTCCAAGTAGCGAGAAATTGCATTGTCAAGGTGTGGCATTAATTCACCTCGATTGCTGCCAAGAACGCTGTAAGCTGGGCGGGGAGCAATCCAACCAAGTTCTTGCGTCGGACGAGCAATTAGACTGCTGACACTCACACCTGCTTTTTTAGCTGCCAATCGGGCTAAGTCAGACCAAGCTACAGCACTTTTGTTAGCCAAATGCCACAAACCGTTCTCGCCATCAATCAATAAATCAAGGCTGGTGTGGACAAGATCGGGTACATAAGTAGGCGAGACGATCGCATCTTCGGCTGCGACAAAAGTATTTCCAGCAGCTAATTGCCGTAGGGCGATCGTCACAAAGTTGTAATCATCCCACGGCCCGAAAAATGCGCTGGTGCGAATCATTAGCGATGCAGGATGAGCCTGCAATACTAGCTTTTCTGCCAAAACTTTGCTGCATCCATATACATTCAGGGGCGCAACGGTATCAGTTTCCACATAAGGATTAGACTCAGCACCATCGAATACCAAATCTGAAGAGAAAGTTAGCAGCCCTACATTATGTTGAGCGCAAGCAGCAGCTAAAATCGCTGCCCCTTCAGCGTTTACCTTCAAACAAACATCGGGTTCGCGTTCGGCATCGTCTACCCGCACGTATCCGGCAGCGTTCACAACTGCCCACGGTTGTAACTCGGTAAGTACTTTATTGACGGAAGCAGGATTGGCAATATCCATATCTTGGCGTCTTAGGAGGCAATATGAAATTCCTCGCACTTCGCACAACCGAGCAAAAGCCTTGCCTAGAGTTCCTGTGGCTCCCACGATCGCCAAGGGACGAAGAGAAGCAGGCGAGGAAAGCGGGGGAGATGGGAGAGATATGCGACAACTGACGGCTGGGTATAATAGGCGCTCTTTTCGATGCCACCATCCTGGTGTATCAAGTAGTGGATGATTCGGTTTATTTCCAGTGGCTAAATCTCGCACCATCTTGGCGATCGCTGTTTGTCTAGGCTGTGGAGAGCGCAAATCAAATACACCTGGCTCGTAGTATCCTGCGGAGCGAGTCACTAAACTATTCCAATCGTAGCTGCCCAAAAGTGCCCAAACAGTCACAGCCCGAACATCTGCGCCTTGATCTCGTAATTCTTGGGCTGCATTCCACACTTCATTGAGCCAGCGTAGCTGCTCCTCACGGGTGCAACTCAGGTGAACTTCAGTGACAGCAAAGGGTAGTTTGTAGCGTTCCCATGTCTCTTTGAGCAATGTCCGGGGGCCTGCCAAACCCTCAGCGCAAACTCGCACTGCCTCTACATCTGCATACTTGTCTCGACCATTGCCTCCATGCGTCCAAGCGGGATAGTTTTCTAGATTTTCATCTAAAAAGCGCTCGCTCGTCAGGTAATGGTTAATGCCGATAATGTCAGGCGGACAGGTATATTGTAAAAATTCTTCAAGTTCAGTCTCGCTGATACCACAATCGCGCAAGTAACCCCACATCGGATGAGTTGGGTTGATTCGACCGCATAATAAATCAAGACTCAACCAACGACGCTCGTTCTCAAATTCTGCTTGATAAACCAGCTTTGGCGTACTATGAGTTTTACCCAAATCCTCAGTTTGTACGAGTTGGGCGTTGGGATTGACTTCCCGGATTGCTTGCATCGAAAGAGCGATCGCTTTACACTCTCCTAACAAAGCACGGGCGAAAGTTAAATCGTCCTGTCCATGAGGATACCAGTGACCGTACATCCCACTGAAGCGTGCTGTTGTCAGTGGCTCGTTTACAGGTGTGTAATGTGTTATCCAAGGATAGCGTTCTGCAACTGCACGAGCAAACACCGCTAGTTTTTCGGGAAATTCTGGATCTACCAAGCTGGTATCGCGAGGGCCACTACCATGATGCACTAATCCCACAATTGGACAGATGCCAAGTTCGCGCAAGCGTCCCAGCCGTTCATCTGCCCACGACCAATCAGCATTCTCTAAACCGTTGGGTGCTATCCGCTCCCAAATAACTGGATAGCGGATGGCGTGTATACCTAGTTGGGCAAATAAATCTAGGTCATCCAAGCGCGTTGCATGACCATTGCGTTCTAACTGATCGAGATACTCTTCACCCACACGATTAACCGTACACTCTACACCAGCCCAAACTTCTAGGGGAAGTTTTGATTTAGGAGTGTTGAGCGTCGAGTTGAAAGCAGAAGCCATAATTTACAACTCAAGCTGATATTTTATTTGATGGGTTGTTTTCGAGTTTTGTTGGGGAGCCAGTGCGTTGCGGTGAATCCAGCGCTGTAGGAGGGTTTCCCGCCGTAGGCGACTGGTGAACCCGAAGGGAGGTTCCGGTTCCCTACGTTGTAGCAACTGGCGTTGTATTATGCCGCAGGCTAACGCCCCATCCTAGATTTTCGGTGCGTTAGGACTAGTAGTTCGCCAACCCACCCAAAATTGCTGGGTGGAGGTCGGCGCTTGTGCAAGGGAGCAGGGGAGCAAGGGAGCAGAGGAGAGGCTTATACCAAGTTTTTTCCCCTCTGCCCCTCTGCCCCTCTGCTAACCACCATGCAAAGTTGACTTGCCAGACTACTAGGGCGTGTTTTCAAAGTCTTAGATCCCCCCAACCCCCCTTCAAAAGGGGGGCTAAGAATCTCTTAAAGTCCCCCTTTTTAAGGGGAGCCAGTGCGGTCTTGGGGGTTTCCCCCATGAGCAACTGGCGTGGATTTAGGGGGATCTAAAAAATTAGGAGGCTAAACGAGTAGTTTGAAAACACGCCCTAATGTCCATAACGCACCCTACAAATACAGAGCGAGTACGAATTACGAATTACGAATTATTTAAGCTTTAACCGCAATTTGTTTGTACACAGACAGAGCCTGAGCAACACATTGATCCATGTTGTAGTACTTGTAGGTTGCTAGTCGTCCCACAAAATATACTCCTGGTGTTGTATCAGATAGCGCCTTATACTGCTTGTACATTTCGTTATTTTCAGGACGCGGTACGGGATAATAAGGATCTCCCTCAGCTTTCGGAAACTCGTAAACAATACTAGTTTTAGAGTGTTCCTGACCAGTTAAGTATTTAAACTCAGTTACACGAGTATAAAGCTGTTCATTGGGATAATTTATTACTGGTGCTTTTTGAAATACAGCGGTGTTGTGCGTCTCATGCTTGAAATCAAGCGAGCGATATGGTAATTTGCCGTAGCGATAATCAAAGAATTCGTCAACAGGCCCGCTATAAACCATCTCGCGGCAAGGTATAGCTTTTTGGATTTCCTGATAATCAGTGTTGAGCATTACCTTAATATTCGGATGATTAAGCATATTCTCGAACATCCGGGTAAAGCCGTGGAGCGGCATTGCCTGGTAAGTATCGGTAAAATAGCGATCGTCACGATTGGTACGAGTCGGAATTCTGGCAATTACTGATTTATCAAGTTCCGATGGGTCAAGTCCCCATTGCTTGCGCGTATAATTCCGGAAAAACTTTTCATACAGTTCTCGACCAACTTTGCTTACCACTACATCCTCGCTAGTGCGGATGTATTCCATTGGTTCAGCAAGGGATTTGTAAAACTCCTCCACCTCAAATGAATTGAGATTCATCCCATACAGCTTGTTGATGGTGTCAAGGTTGATCGGAATCGGAACAAGTTGTCCGTCTACACTGGCAAGGACGCGATGTTCGTAAGACCGCCACTGAGTAAAGCGTGAAAGGTATTCAAAGACTTCACGGGAATTAGTGTGAAAGATGTGGGGGCCGTATTTGTGTACGAGAACCCCATGATCGTCATAGCGATCGTAAGCATTGCCGCCTATGTGGTTGCGCTTGTCTACAACCAGCACTTTTTTACCAGACTGAGTTGCCAAACGTTCTGCTATCACGCTACCAGAAAAACCAGCGCCGACAACCAAGTAATCGAAGACAAAATCTCTGGTTATGATATTTGGTGCTTGTTTACCAGCCGCACCTGTGGAGTTAGCTTTGTCTTCACCATCACGGGCAGCAATGGCAGAGTCAATCAGCTTCATCATTGATGCCCAAGTACGATCCCAAGAAATCTTCTCTAAAAAGACATCTACTCGACTCAACCATTCTGAGCCTGGGGTGTCTTCTTGCATTGCTTGTTCTGCGGCGGTGACGAACTCAGAAACTGTGTCTGCAATTCGCACCAGTTTCGACTCTCCGTAAGGACGCACCACATCTCGAATTGAGGTAGATACTACAGGTCTACCTGCGGCAAGATACTCTGGAGTTTTGGTAGGGCTAATAAAACGTGTTGACTCATTCCGCGCAAATGGCAACATTGCTAAGTCCCACCCTGCTAAATAGGCAGGTAGCTGTTTATAATCTCTGCCACCGAGATAATGAATATTTTCATGCTGTGGCAGACTTGCGGGATCGATTTTGACAACTGGCCCAATAATTACTAGATGCCAATCGGGACGAGCTTCGGCAATACCAGCAAGCAGTTCAATATCCATCCGTTCATCAATTACGCCAAAGAATCCAAGGCGAGGATGGGGAATATGAGCTTGATCTTCTGGTTCTTGAACGTTTCTCGCCTGTCCAAAGTGGGGGACATCTACACTGCTAGGAAAGGCATAAACGTTGGGGTGCTGGTTCACTTTACTTTCGTAAAGGCTTTGTCCCCCTGTAAATACTAAGTCTGCACGGCTGAAAAGTTCAGCTTCGTAATTCTTTAAAGTGGGTGATGCTCCCTGGAATGCAGACAATTCATCCATGCAATCGTACACCACAGCTTGGGGTTGCAAGTGGCGCGTAAAAGCGATCGCCATTGGTGTGTAATACCAACAAATGTACTTGTTGATATTATGCTCTGCAAACAAACTATTAATTAGTAGTTGTAAATCTGCGTTTATTGCTTCTTCAGTTAAACCTTGTGGCAGGTGTGGCACAACCACAACTACTCCATTTGAATCTTGGTTTACATCTAGCCTTGCCAAGGGTTCTTCAGAGAAAATTGCCTCCTCAATAAAGAAGACTCGCTTTCCTTGAGCGCAGCGACTAAGAAGATGTTGTGGTCTTTGATAGACGAAATTCCAACGTAAATGAGATAAGCAAACTATGTCAGGTGTATCTTTAAAGGTTTCTGTTGATTGAACTTTTTTATTAGACGAAGTTAAATTCAACAGTGGCGTCGTACCCGATGATTGCGTTTCAGCTAGCTGCGATCGCTTTGTTTTACGCTGCTTCGACGAAATAACATTGCTGACACCGTTGTTTTTGACTTGAGATTTTTCACTTGCCATAGATGTTCTCGTTATTTAAATTATTTATTCTGACTAGCCAATCGCTAATACCTTTTCTTTGTAAAGCAGCACCAAGCTTACTTTTAGGCAAAAGCTTGTAACACAATTTGCTGCATTTCCATATCGAATCGGTATAATCAATGCTTTGTTGTATTTTTAATAAAATACTATTATATTTATGGTTTTTTCATCTATCCAAATAAATATAAGTTGCTTTTTTGTTAAGCCAAAAGTACTATATTTTTCTCAATGTCTAAGTCTAAATAACAAAATATTGATTGATATAATGTAAAGCATTTTTTGTTTTTCTCTAAAACATATATGCATACTTATGGTTTTTTGTCTGTTCGATTTCGTACACAAAACTTAAGAGAATTAACAAATGTATTAATTTTAATAAATCTGGTTTCTTTATTTCTCATTCCATATGTTTCAGTCTAATCATATATAAAATTAACCTACTTTTAGGAAAATAATAGTTTTTTTGCCAAAAAAGATTATTATTTTGTTATCTTGAATACATACTGTTGTAATAATCATAGTAAATTTTTTAAACAAGTATTGTAAATTTAACCCTGCTGATAGATATGTTTTCTCAACCTTAGGTAGGTTAAAAGTCTTTTGATAGTGTGTAAACTTGCTCGTATATTCAATTCATAAACCTCACGCGATCGCTTCTAATGATGCGAATCTGTGAAGCGATCGCTTTTCTATGAGAATTTATCAAATAAAATAGGTAGTGCAGTAAGTGTAGGCATTGATATTTAAAAGTCTAAATCTTGCTTTGTAGCGGCAGTCATCATTAATAAACTAAGTAGTAAAATTTTTGATTTAGAAATTTTTCACTTCTTAATGATGTAATTTTTTCTAACTAAAATTATTACTTTAGATGTAAACACTCAAACTCAATCTTAAAACTACTGGCAGAGAATACATTGAACTAACTTTTTGCATAACATTGTACGTTGCGCCGTAGGATTGTTAGGAATTACTTCTTACAACAATACTACCACTGCGCGTCTATTCAATCGTAGTTTTGCAGTTTCTTATGCCTTGTTGGCGATTATAGGATTGTTGCCTTTTGGTAAGACATTTTTCGGCTTAATGCCATTGTTTGGTACCAATGTTTTACTTAATGCATTAGCAGCGATCGCAGCTGGCTACTATAGCGTTGTTATACCAGCCAAACAGAGTGGTGTTAATGTATCGCAAAATCTTTAAGTTCAATCGCTGGCGATCGTCTGTGGCGTCCAGGTAGGGCCTTGGCAAAGGGGCCCTTCTGGCGTCCAGATCAGCATATCTAAGCAGATTTGCCGCATATCCATGTTTTTCGCCCAAGCATGATAGACAAGATACTCAGTCTTACCATTTGGCCCAAGAACAATAGAGTTATGTCCCGGCCCTCTAACAAAATTAGGAACAGACTTTAGCACCCGTGGCCCGGTTTGGTTACCTGCGTCAGAGTAAGGCCCCATCACGTTGTCAGCAATGCCATAATCTACACCGTAGTTCTCAGTTTCCCAGCGTCCACCACTATAAAAGCAGTAATATTTACCTCCATGCTTACGAACGCAGGGGCCTTCTAAAGTATGCCAATCATAGATTTCACCATACATCAAACGATTGGCTAAAAACCGTTGCCAATCGGATCGCGCACGTAAAACCACTTTCCCCTCACCAGCAAGCTTAGTCATGGTTTGGAGTTTGTCTACAACTAATGCTGTACCAGCACGCACTCCATCCGATGTATCTAGAAAGTCACGGGCGTAAAACAAATACCACTGTCCATTATCATCCTGGAATGGGTGCGGGTCGATCGCAAAGGGACAGGATTTTGGATCTACAAGTGACTCACCAACATCTTGGTAAGGCCCTAATGGAGTATCGCTTGTAGCCACACGTAACTGATGATTCTTGTCCTCGTGCCCCACAGAGTAGTAGAGATAGAACTGTCCATCGCAGTAAGCAACTTCGGGGGCCCAGAAATTATCGCCAAGGGCGGGATCTGGCCGCAGTAGTGCGTTACCAACATAATCCCAATTCACAAAGTCGAAAGAGCGTAACAGAGGAAAGACACGTGATTTGTTATTGAAGTTAACATTTGGTGCGTCCGCTATTTCATCTACCGTTCCTTCTGCTTCTGCTGCACCAGTGCCGATCGCATAATATACCCCTTCGTGTTGCCAAACAAAAGGGTCGGCAAAATAACCTTTGTAGACTGGATTAGTATAGGTTTGCATTTCAATCCCGTAAATATTGCGGTGAAGCTAATAAATTCTAGAGCAGCAAAGTTAACTAAAGCAAGGTAGTAAATATTAGTGTTGCAGAACAGTGGAATCAATTGGGGCAAGCAGGGGAAGCAGGGAGGGAATTTTGGAAGTTGCCAAATCATCCCCCTTTCTCTGCAACACCATGTACACAAAAGTTTCTTACAGAAAACCTGCGACAATTTTAACTTTGTCCATGAATCGGCAGTCTTCTCCAAAAACGCTGCTGCTAGAGAGCGAAATTAGTACAGCAATTAGAATAGTCGCATAGGTTCAAGGTAGTTCACAGCCCGCACCGCAATTAAGCAAAACTCTCCAACAAACTAATTGTTGGCCGTAATGACTGGGCTTGAATAAATAGCGTACTTTGCTCGGGAAAAGCAGTCCAATTTTGGTTGTTAGATAAAGGCTCAGAGGCAACAATAACTTGGTTTGGGTGCTTGAGTGTATCACAAGACCAATAAAGGGTAGGGGCTTGAGTGCGATAAGCATAGCGAGTTGCTGCAACTGCTTCACCATCACTGACAATTATATTGGCACTAAAACTAGTATCGTATTCTGATGCCAACTCAGTCAATTTTTGAAGTGTGGCACGTAAGGCTGAGAACAGAGTGCTGCCTGGAGACGACTGCCAGATTTCCACTAGCAAAGCGAAGATGTGTTCAGAGTCAGTCATGCCTTTAATCAGGCGGTATGTGGAATCAGAGAGGCTCTTACGTATTGGTCTATAGAGAGTCTCTTGAAAGTTTGATATCTCGCCATTATGCACAAACAACAGTTTACCACTGCGAAATGGCTGACAGTTGCTAATGTCGAGCGATTCACCTATTCCAGCCAATCGGGCATAGCCTACAGTACAAGTAGATTGTACATAGTTGCTCAATTCTTCCAGATTCGGATCGTTCCACAGCGGGATCGTATTTCGGTAAATGAAGGGTTTACCCAGTTCATCGTACCAGCCTACACCCACTCCGTCTCCACAAACTACTCCTGATTTTAATTCCAAAGAACTGTAACTTTGTTTGTAGAGCGAATGCTCCTGTTTATACAGCAACTCATCTAATCGGATGGGGTTACCAAAGTAGCCAATTAATCTACACATAAAAAATGATGTTGCTGAAAGAGTAACGATCAGTTACAAGTCCCGATCGAAATCGAACCTTTTAACTGGGCAATTTTTGTAAAGCATTACTAATTTAACAACTATTTTTTATCTTGTGTATGCTTGAACTGTGACTAAAGTCATGGTTTTATTTATGTCTTTTAGAAGAGTTTTTTGTAAACAAATAGATTTAAGAAATTTAGATATAGCTAAAGAAACTAAAAAATATTTTTTTATCCAAGCCAGTACAAGCTTAAGCAGGGAGAATCCCAAATGTGTAATAAACATAATTTGTCATTGGGAGCGTAACGTAGTGAAGCAAAGCGATCGCTATCCTACAGGAACGTCAAAGGCGAACATTCTGCTTTGCTTCATTCGCAATAAAAACTCATTATTTTAGTAGATTTGCTTGCATTGGGATGCTCGCGGTTAAGGACAGATTAGATCGCATAATTTCTCAAACGTTCTAGTTAGATATGTATAGATTTCTCCAACTTAACGAGTTGCTTTTAGAATATAAGAAAAGCGGCACAATAAGTATGTCAAATCACTTAATTTATAACTATTCATCCGGGCACGATACAAATATTATGCCGCCAAAATCTTTAATTCTTCATGCTGCTGCAAAGCGATCGCAGCAGTTAATATCAAGTCTGCTTAATCACTGACGATATGTCATTGCCAGTGGAACAGAGCGATTACTTCACTCTGCGATCGCTACATTCGTAATCACAAATATTTAGCCGGACATGATACGATCGCTGATTGAGCAATCTACCAACCACTAAGGGACTTCCAAATAAAAAAATATTCAATTATTGATTGTGGGGTGGGCAACATGAGCGCCCAGTTTATATGGCGGCCACCCCACAAGATTGGATAAATTATTTATTGGAGTTCCCTAACAGGCGCTTTAGCAACTATGTGGCTCACCATCTGGTAAGATTGCCTTGCATAAGTTGGCATTCTCCAGCTTCATTCCGGCAAAGGATAGCTCCTTTCAAGTCTGCAATAAATAGGTCGGTCTGATGCAACTTAGCACGACTCAAATTAGAAGCACGCAGATTAGCATAGCTCAAGTTTGCATTTGGGAGATTGGCACCCTGTAAGTAAATATTTTAACGATAATTATTTACCCCGACCTCTCATGTTATATTTATAAATATGAATATAATAAAAATCTAAATTTTTTATTATAACTTTTTTAGGAAATACACCTTTTGACATTAAAGTTAGACTCTTGATTTTCTCCTTATGCCGGGAGTTGCCTTTTCTACAGACGGGTACATTCAGGAAAATCTCAATGTCATTAGACAAAAATACCCTTGAAAAACCAGCAAATAAGCTGCTGGCAGCTTTGCCAGCCAGTGATTATGAACGCCTTGTCCCCCATCTAAAGCTAGTTTCGCTCTCAAATCGGCAAATACTTCACGAAGCAGGCGAAGCGATCGCACAGGTATATTTTCCTAACAAAGCAGTGGTTTCTATAATCACCACTATGGAAGATGGCTCAACTGTAGAAGCTGGTTTAATAAGCAATGAAGGTATGGTGGGTATCCCAGTAATTTTAGGAGATAACATCACAACCACAACAGCATTAGTGCAGGTTCCAGACAGTGCTATGCAGGTGGATGCAAATATATTCAAAAGTGAGTTTAATCGGGGTACAGCCCTTCAAAGCCTGTTGCTGCGCTACGTCCAAGGTGTATACACTCAAATAGCACAAGGATCTGCCTGCAACCGTCTTCATAAGCTAGAGAGGCGGCTGGCTCGGTGGCTGCTAACAGTTTCTGACCGTTTGGAATCAGAAGAATTTCCCCTCACCCAAGAATTTATCTCACAGATGCTGGGTGTACGTCGCGCTGGTGTCACCGAAGCAGCTAATATTTTGAGCGAAGCCGGAATCATCACCTACCACCGCGGTCAGATTAACATCCTGAATCGAGACGCTTTAGAAAAAACCTCCTGCGAATGTTATCAGATTATAGAAGATGAATATGTCCGTTTATTGGGCAATAAGCCCAATAAACGGAAAAAATAATTTTTTTTGAGCTTCTATGTACGAAACCGCACAGACTCGAACAAATATCATCTTTTAAGATTTTTTATATTTCCGAGTTGCTTTAGCAAATACACCTTTTGACATTAGGATCAGAACCTTAATCCTTTCCTTGTGCCCGGAGTTAGCTTTTCTAAAGTCATCTACCTTAAGGAGAGTGACTTATAATGTCATTAAATAAAAACCTCTTTCAGCAAAGACCAAATAAGCTGTTGGCAGCTTTGCCAGATAGTGATTATCAGCGTCTTTTCCCCTATTTAAAACTAGTTCCGCTTCAAGTTCAGCAGATCCTTTACGAAGCAGGCGAACCAATAACACAGGTATATTTTCCTGATAAGGCAGTGATTTCTATAGTCACCACTATGGAAGATGGCTCAACGGCGGAAGTTGGAATAGTAAGCAATGAAGGTATGGTGGGTATCCCGGTAATTTTAGGAGACAAGACCACAACCACAACATCATTTGTGCAGATTGCAGGCGCTGCTATGCAAATCAATGCAGATGTATTGAGAGCCGAGTTCAATCGGGGTGGAGCGCTTCAAACCCTGCTGCTGTGCTATGTACAAGCTGTATACTCTGAACTAGCGCAAGGTGCTGCTTGCAACCGTCTCCATACACTCGAAGAACGGCTGGCTCGCTGGCTACTGACAGTTTCTGACCGTCTGGAATCAGAAGATTTTCCACTTACGCACGAATTTATCTCCCAGATGCTAGGTGTACGTCGTTCCGGTGTAACAGTAGCGGCTAGCACCCTCAGCCGAGCCGGAATGATCGGCTATCAACGCGGTCATATTAGCATCCTGAACCGAGAGGATTTGGAGGCAACTTCCTGTGAATGTTATCAAGTTATACAAAACGAATTTGCTCGGTTGCTGGGCAAAAAGCCCAGCAACCGAGCCTGAAAATTTTTTTGAGTTATGTGTGCGAAACCGAACAGACTTGCAAAAGTAACTTAATTTAAAGTATTTTGGGTAAGTTTATCTTTTAATGTTCAGTGAGTGAAAACACTCTTAAGCTGCAAGTAAATAGGTTGCTTGCGGCTTTGCCAGCCAGTGATTATGAGCGTCTTGTTCCGCACCTGAAGTTAGTTTCGCTTCCCACTCGGAAAGTTATTTACGAACCGGGAGAACCCATCACACACGTCTATTTTCCCCAAAACGCAGTGGTTTCTATAGTCACTATTATGGAAGATGGTTCGACGGTGGAAGTGGGAATAGTTAGCAATGAAGGTATGGTGGGTATCCCAGTAATTTTAGGAGGCAACACAACAACCACAAAAGCCTTTGTCCAAGTTGCGGGCGCTGCTATGCAGATGGATGCAGATGTCCTTAGAACCGAATTCAATCGGGGCGGAGCTATTCAAAAGCTGCTGCTGCGCTATGTACGAGCTATATATACCGAACTTACACAATCATGTGCCTGCAACCGTCTTCATACACTAGAAGAACGGCTAGCTCGTTGGCTGCTCACAGTATCTGAGCGTCTCGAATCAGAAGAATTTCCGCTCACACAAGAATTTATCGCCCAGATGCTGGGTGTACGGCGTTCCGGTGTCACAGTAGCTGCTAGCACCCTCAGCCGAGCCGGAATGATTCGCTATCAACGCGGTCAAATTAACATCCTGAATCGGGAAGATTTAGAAGCAACTTCCTGCGAGTGTTATCAAGTCATCCAAAAAGAATATGCTCGGTTGCTAGGGACTCAGCCCAGGCGCGTAGGCGTAGCCCGTCGTAGACATCGCTAGCAAATAATTGTAACCTACTATGTCCGCAACCGGACAGACGCTTGCTGGTTGATTCCATTAAGATTTAGTAAAGTATGCATCAAAAGGTATTGACAAATATATGCCTTTTGATGCAATTGCTACTCTAAGTATTCGAGCTAGATGGCGGTGAGATAATGTCTAATCAATCAATGTCTTTTAAAGGTCTGCGATTGCTTGTTGTTGATGATGACCCTGATACAAGAACGTTACTTACCTTTTTGTTTCAAATAGACGGAGCAGAAATTATTACTGCTGCCTCGGCAGCTGATGCTCTTGAAATTATGTCATTCTTTAAACCAGATATCCTGATTAGTGACATTTATTTACCAGATGAAAACGGCTGTTCGCTGCTGATGAAGGTTAAAAACCTGGAAGCAAAGCGAGGGAGAAAGATTCCAGCTATTGCTCTGTCAGCATCTGCTTACGACGAAGACCGTAATCGGGCATTATTAGCAGGTTATGATATATACCGATGCAAGCCGATAGACTTAGACGAGTTAGCTTCTATGGTTGCTAGTTTAACTGGACTTGAACTATACGCTTGACATATTTGGATGTATAAGGGAAAAGTCAGTAAGCAAGAAAGCTTTAACTAAATTTTATTTATTTTGAAAATGCGATGTCTACCGCGGATTTTCCCAACGCCTAATGATTTTATACTAAATCAGCGCGTTGGCGTAGCCCGTCGTAGACATCGCATTTTCTTAGGAATCTTTTGACCAACTTTTATTTTTTCTTAATTTCGTTAGTAAAAACCTTTTAAAAAGGGAGTTGATATAAAATATACTAAGAATAAATACAGAGAATGCTGAAGTAGTTCTCTGTGAGTACTCATTTTTTCATATAAAGGGGTGCATTATGGAATATCTTGCTTATTCTCATATGTTTATTGCTCAAGAAGAGGCATCTGGAAAGACCAAATCTAATTCCCCTAAATCTCAATGGAATTGGACAAAACTTTTTAAATCTTCCGACATAGTTATTACTAAAGAAGAGACATCTGGAAACAGTAAATATAAATTCAATTGGAAAAAACTGCTTAAATCTTCCGCTTGGTTAGCTTTAGCTGGCGTCGGTGTATTAGTTGTTGCTGTTAGCCAAATTCAAATAAGTTCGGCTGCGTATGTGAAGACTAAGGGCAGTTGTTTACGTGTGCGTACAGGCCCAAGCTCCAGCTACTCATATGTGGACTGTATACCAAATGGCGCAACTCTTCCAGCCATTGAAAGATATGAAAACGGTTTTGCTAGACTTTCTACGGGTAGATACGTTTTTGCCCGATGGGTTGCTGATAAACCTAACAATTCTCCTGTGACTACACCTGGTGGTGTCGGTGGTTCGGTGATTCTTACCCCTGGTTCTAGAGGTCAGCTTGTCAGAGACGTTCAAACAGCTTTAGGTAATCTCAGAATTGATGGAATTTACGGTCAAGAAACTGTTAGCCGAGTCCGAAGCTTTCAGGCAAGTAAAGGTCTACTTGTAGATGGTGTTGTGGGGCCTGAAACTAGAATAGCTCTGGGTATTTAGCCAAAAGCCACCTTTTGAAAATCTCGTTTCTAGGTTCTACTATTTTCTTGTGGCATGGAGATAATCCTGACTTTTCACGTTATGTAAAAAAGCCAACGATTTACCTAACCCCCTAACCCCCTTCCCGATGCGGGAAGGGGGAAATTTTAAAGTCTCTCTCCTTTTAGGAGAGAGATTTAGAGAGAGGTAATCTAAATTGCTAAGTTGATATTTCTGATGAAATACCCAAGTAATTTTCTACAATCTGTAAGATGCGCTCTGCTGCATGACCATCCCCAAAAGGATTAATTGCATTTGCCATCGCTTCATAAGCATCTGGATCGCTGAGTAACTCAGCAGCATTTGCAAAAATATTCTCACTCGTAGTGCCTACAAGTTTAGCTGTACCGGCTGCAACAGCCTCTGGTCTTTCTGTGGTGTCTCTCAAAACTAGTACTGGTTTTCCCAAGCTGGGGGCTTCTTCTTGCAAACCACCAGAGTCAGTGAGCAAAAGATGCGATCGCCCAATTGCTCCCACCAATTCGCCATAATCTAGAGGATCTGTCAAAAAAATCCGGGGATGATTGCCTAAAAGTTCTTGCAACGGAACTCGCACTGTCGGATTGCGGTGCAATGGTAAAAGCAAAGCTGTATCAGGAAACTTATCTAAAATTTGTAAAAAACCTTGAGCGATCGCTAACAGAGGTTCTCCCCAATTCTCCCGGCGATGAACTGTTGCTAACAGAACCCGATATGAATCCCAGTTTAAACCTGGTACATTACAAACTACTTGGGTTGCAGCTACATTCAACAATGCATCAATTACGGTGTTACCCGTCATGTGAATTTCACCTAAAACACCAGAACGATGCAAGTTTTCCACAGCCCAAGGAGTTGGTGCAAAGTGCAACTGAGTAATTTGAGAAATCAACCGCCGATTAGCTTCTTCTGGGTAAGGGTTAAATATATCATCAGTTCTTAACCCTGCTTCTACATGACCCACAGGGATTTTATGATAAAAAGCTGCCAAAGCTGCGGCAAAAGCCGTGGTAGTGTCTCCCTGCACCACCACTAAATCTGGCTTTTTCACCTGAAATAATGCTTCTAACCCTTGTAAACTGCGGCAGGTAATATCATTTAGAGATTGCTTAACCTGCATAATTTCCAAATCATAATCTGCCTTGATGTTGAACAGCTGCATAACTTGCTCAACCATTTCCCGATGCTGTCCAGTTAGAATTACTTGCAACTCAAAACTTGAAGACTTCTGGAAAACCTGAATCACTGGAGCTAGTTTAATCGCTTCTGGACGAGTACCTAAGATAATGCAAACCCGTTTTTGATTAGTCATTAGTCATTTGTCATTTGCCAATGGTTATAGTCAAAATGGTCTATGGTCAATAGTCAATAGTTGGCGGTCAATCATCACACAAACGATAAATATAAATGAATAATTCAAACAATATATGAAAAAAACCCAGCTTAACCGGGCAAATGCAATGTTTGTCAAATTCAACTGTAATAACTACATCTCGATCTGGCAAGTTCAAATCACCAAGAGCATGAAAAAACCCGGCTTAACCGGGCAGACGCACTGTTTGTCTTATTTACCTGTAATGATTACATTTTAATCTCACAAGTTAAAGGGCAAGCAGCGTAAACAGTAGCCTGCATTTGGTCTGCCTCTCCATGTAGCCAGCTTAACCATTTAATTTCATTAGGATGAACTCCTTTAACAGTTAGCACACCCGCAGCCAATACAACTGCCATGACATTAAACATGATTAAAGCACCTGCTACAAGCAAAACAGCACTAACAGGCATCACAGATTGCAATATAATCGACAACAGACATCCCACCGTAGCCATCAAGACGACTAGTGGAAAACCCACAACCAACAAACATACTGCTAATGTAAAAGTCCATATTAAAAAGCTTTTAATCATCAACAAGGAGTAGGTCTTTCCTAGATTAGAGCTTTGAGCAGAAACCATGACTTTTCCTCCCAAAATACACAAGTGAATTTTAATCTCTCTCAGTCATATCTCGCTTTTTGCGAGTAAACTGAAATTCTTTCCTCAGTGAAATTCAGTATATAAAAACTAATTGGGAAAATGAGCATTTGTTTACTAAACTTTACAGTTAATTTTTTGTAATTATGAATTGAAACTCAATTTTCTATCTATTCAAAAAACTTGTTTTATGCATCCGTCTTCAGGTATACAACCTAAAAGCTATGAGCTTATAACCTCGATCTCCAGGACATTACCCCGATTCTACTTAACATTTCTTATAAAAATTAGTATTGCTTCTCATAATTCATCAATGGGCTGAATAAATGATCTGCTAGTGTTTGTGCTGTTAATTGCTGGCAATTCGTGTCCATGCCTGGGATAAATTTCTCATCTAAGGTCTTAGAATATTTATGTTTTATTAAAAGTACTATATATTACCAAATAACCTAAGTGTATTGACTGAAGCGTTTTGTGTCCTTGCGTGTGTTAAACCAGGTTAGATAAGTTAAATAATTTCTCTAAATCTTCTGAGTAGTGAAATTTCAAGAAAAAAAGATACAAGTTGAGGTGGATGAAATGGATTGACCGTGGTTCTAGAGTTTCAATCACCTCTCATCACCATTAGGGCTTGCACGCAAGCATCCGCCAAAAGTCATCGAAGCAAATGACTTGACTTTTCGTTAATCCAACTTTTTAACTCCCAAATGTGAAGATATATGACAGAATCACAGTCTCCATTAAATACTAGCCCTGCTGCCGGACGTAACCTGCCACCAATGCCGCCGCCACCGCCGCCAACCCCAACCTTTAGTACGCAGCGGCAGATGACACAAACACTGGATATGTCGGATAGAAGCGCCAACGCACCTGTTGCAGGCCATCGTCCGGTTAGTCCACCGCCAATACCTACTTCAGCTACCCCTAAAAACAGCAGTGCGGGGCCGACTTTAGAGAAGTTAATCAGGTTAGCTTACGATCAGGGATATTCTGACTTGCACTTGGGTGTAGGTGAAGTACCCCGCTTCCGCAGCCGAGGAGAAATTCAATCAACGGATTATCCAGAAACAGATAAAGAAGCTTTCATGAGTTGGTTGCGGGAGGTGATGAGTGAGGGGGAAATTCAGCGCTTTGAAGAACACTTAGAATTTGACGGAGCAACTCAATACGACTTTGCTCGCGTGCGGATTAATGTTTTTGGCACCCTTAGAGGGCCTGCAATGGTCTTGCGGTTGATTCCATTGAAAATCTTAACTATGGAACAGTTGAATTTACCGCCAATTTTTCGGGATATTTGTCATCACCACAAAGGTTTAATTTTGGTGACAGGGCCCACTGGTTCTGGTAAGTCCACCACAATGGCAGCGATGGTTGACTACATCAACAAGGAGATGGCCAAGCATATCATCACCATTGAAGACCCGATAGAATTTATCCATCAAAGCCGCAAGTCTTTAGTCAAACAACGGGAAGTGGGAATGCATACCCGGAAATTTGACAACGCTTTGAAAGCAGCTTTGCGGGAAGATCCAGATTTGATTCTGGTGGGAGAAATGCGGGATAAGGAAACAGTCAACACCGCCCTAAAAGCCGCTCAGACTGGTCACTTAGTCATGGGAACCCTGCACACAAATAGCGCTGTTAAAACCATTGAGCGGATTCTCAATCTCTACTCTGGTGACGAACAGGATGCAATGCGGGTGGCAATTTCTGAGTCTTTAGTGTCAGTAATTGCCCAAGGTTTGTGTCGCACAACTGACGGGAAGCGGGCTGCTTTCCACGATGTGCTGATCAATACTGAGGCAATTAAAGAATGGATCAAAGACGGCAAATATGATGAAATTGGCGAGTTGATGAAACAAGCTAGCTTTGACGGCATGGTTACGATGAATCAGTCGTTGCTCAATCTCTATCAAGAGGGGCGCATTACTGAAGAGACTGCTTTAGAAATGTCACCAACTCCTAACGAAATGGCACAGTTTCTCAGAGGTCGAGTTTAAGATTGGGCATTGGGAAGAGGCAGAGGGGCACAAAGCTTGGAGCAGAGGGGAAAGAACTAATTTTTTATTCTCCCCCTTGTCCACTGCTCCCCAATCTCAAATATCTTTGTCATCCTGGTTGAGGTTATAGCTAAGGTAAAAGGTAAAAGAGAGAATTTTTTACTTTTATCTTCTTAGCCTCTGTGAATAACTTGACGACAAACAAACTATCTACACCCCAGTTGTTTAAAGGCATTGCGCTATTTACACCTGGAGGAGATTTAATTTATTGCATCGACCCTAGCAAGCAAGGTCGATGGCACTTGCATTTGTGCTCGGCTTTGCAAGAAATCCTAGATTTGCCAGAGCCGCCGCACTTCTTAGTGCCTTGTTATACTGCGACTATTGACCATTGGTTAGATCCGCGCACTCAACAAGTGCGAACTTTTGCTGAAGCTTATCCGGCTGTAATTAGACATCAAGCTTTGCTTAATGCCATTTTTGGTACGGGGGATCTAGTATGGCAACCAGCTCCCTGGCAAGAGGGGTTGTGCGATCGCATGGTGTTAACAACTTATCGTTCGTCATTTGGGCAGCTTTGGGAAGATCACGACTTAATTGTCCGTCTAGACCTTTCTGAACCTGTGCCAAAATACCACCAACCAGTAATAGTACAAAAAAAGGAAGCCATCACACAAGGCTATGTTCTCCGCTTGTTTGTTGCAGGACATAGCAGTACCACTGAACGCATTCTCAAAAATTTACACGAATTATTAGAGCGATCGCTGGGGCATCCTTATACTCTGAAGGTGATTGATGTTTTAACTCATCCAGAACAAGCAGAACTCAATCAGGTTTCTGCAACTCCTACCCTTGTGAAAGTTTGGCCTCACCCAATTCGGCGAATCGTTGGAGAGTTGGATCGTGTAGAAAATATTTTACAGATGTTAGCTGCTAAGGAAAAATTTTAAGTTTTATAACGAATGAGGGTTAAAAGTGAAACACAGAGGTTTGATAGGTAGCAATTGTTTTCGCTAGAAATAAAAGAAAGTCTGTATTAAGCTCATGGATAATGAACTGCTTTGCAATCAGACTAGTTTTTTTTGCCCAGTGCGCGAATGGGTAGGTGTTGGTGAAGAGGCGACTACAAAAATGGCTGAATTGCCGTGTATGCAAAGACTTGACGGCTGTAGGTCTTGAAACCATCCGCGCACCTTATGTGGACTAGCTTTCAGCTAATTTCGTTTAGCACAATTGCCACTCCTCATGTTATGATTTTCCTATTCGCGCTATTGAACCTTGAAAACCAAATAACATAGGGCTTTCAGACGCCAGCGATTGCAATCAACTAAAATCCCTATTAGGGATTGAAACGTCCAAAGTGTCAGTCTAGAGTGTCAGTTCAAGTATTGCAATCAACTAAAATCCCTATTAGGGATTGAAACAAATCACAGCGAGCTTTTCATTGCCAACTAATGTCATTGCAATCAACTAAAATCCCTATTAGGGATTGAAACGTGATACTTCGCAGATGTCTACATTGAGATAGCAAGATATTGCAATCAACTAAAATCCCTATTAGGGATTGAAACTTTTATCTACACGCTGTACTTAATGCTGTCATTGGATTGCAATCAACTAAAATCCCTATTAGGGATTGAAACATCGCCATTTAAACTACCTAGCACCCCCAAAAGGATTGCAATCAACTAAAATCCCTATTAGGGATTGAAACAATTCACAAAGAACTCCTTTTAAATCCTCTTTAATTGCAATCAACTAAAATCCCTATTAGGGATTGAAACGCTTGTATCGACTGGTGCAGCAAACAAGGCATTATTATTGCAATCAACTAAAATCCCTATTAGGGATTGAAACCTTTGACATACAAAGCTAAAATTCTTTTTCACTATTGCAATCAACTAAAATCCCTATTAGGGATTGAAACAATAGAAGATACATCATGAAAAAATATCGTGTGACATTGCAATCAACTAAAATCCCTATTAGGGATTGAAACTTCTTGTTCTTGACCTTGAGGAATGCGAACTGAAATTGCAATCAACTAAAATCCCTATTAGGGATTGAAACAGCTGCTAGACTCGGTGGAACTCTTGGGAATGCAATTGATTGCAATCAACTAAAATCCCTATTAGGGATTGAAACAATCCATTCGTCGGACACATAAGGCATTACATAAGATTGCAATCAACTAAAATCCCTATTAGGGATTGAAACCCTGAAGAAGTAACCCCGACGAACGAACTTCTTGAATTGCAATCAACTAAAATCCCTATTAGGGATTGAAACTAGAGTGAATTTACCAAACCCCTTTAAATTATTTATTGCAATCAACTAAAATCCCTATTAGGGATTGAAACAAATGCTATCGAAGAAGTGGCTTTATCTTGTCATCATTGCAATCAACTAAAATCCCTATTAGGGATTGAAACGCTACCCAACTGCTTTACGAAAACTGGGACACTGATTGCAATCAACTAAAATCCCTATTAGGGATTGAAACCTTCAGCCTTTTGCTTAAAAATTGCAGAGTCGCATTGCAATCAACTAAAATCCCTATTAGGGATTGAAACCTGGGGATATCAAATTTTTACCTCCTGCGCTCGTTCCACATTGCAATCAACTAAAATCCCTATTAGGGATTGAAACATTAATAACTGCATTGTAGAATTTTAGAGTAAACGATTGCAATCAACTAAAATCCCTATTAGGGATTGAAACTACCCAAAAACTGGGAAATATTCTTTTTCTCTTGCATTGCAATCAACTAAAATCCCTATTAGGGATTGAAGGAGAGCTAGAGGCATAAACTGAACTCCTGCGATCGCATTACAATTGATAATCGCTCCAGCAATATACAGATAATTATGGACTGACTTAGCAAATCGATCGACTCAAGCGATCGCTTGCAGTACAGTCAAATATTGGATGGTAACTTTATGGCGATTTCGTTAAAGTATAAAAACTGTCAGAACGTATCTGACTACCATTTCGCCAAACTTCCACTTTATCAGGGCTGACTAAATAATAAAAACTACCATTATCTGCTCGATATCTGCCTTTACCAATATTCAAAGCTGCTATTTTTATAGGCTTGCTTGGGTCTTGCTTCAACTGCCCAATATAAAATAACTGACCCTTTTCTTCGCAGACTTTTACACGAATACTTGCAGTCTCACCTTGAATGATGATAACTCCATTGCATTTAGTATCAGTGCTAACAGGTGCAAAACCTATTGGAATCGGCTGTGAAGGTGAAGCTTGCTTTGCTAGTGGGGGTGTCGAAACTGGGCGGTTTGGGTTATCCACTTGCTGAATAAAAGCAGAATTAACACTTGCAGTCAAGGATGCCAACAGACGAAGGGGATCGACAGCTATTCGACCATTTGGATGAACTTCAAAGTGCAGATGAGGTGCTGTACTATTGCCTGTAGATCCCATCTCAGCAATAATTTGACCTTGAATGACCTGTTGACCCTTCCTCACCAACAAACGGCGATTGTGACCGTAAACAGTAGTGCTGCCGTCTTGATGTTTAATAGTTATGGCATTGCCTAATCCCCAATCATCCCAACCTGCTTTTACAACTGTACCGGATGCAGCAGCAACAATAGGAGTTCCAGATGCCCCTGCAATATCAATTCCTTCGTGTTGATATTTGCGAAAGCCTTGAGAAATAAACCCTTGAGTCGGCCAGATTAAGTTAGAAGCAGGGATAGGAGTTTGCTCAATTGGGGAATCGCCTGCTAACTGTGTTAAGGCAGATGTAGTTGTACTGAATACGGCGGTTAAGGATAGTAACCCAATTAGCCCATAATTACGATATCGATAGGTAACTTTTTTCATAAATTGTAAGCCGATTAAAACAATAATTCAGATAGTTTCTGATTATTTGCTGTTTCAAGCTGACTCGGAATATATCAGGAAATTAAATTTTTAAAGTGAGACTAAGTAGGTAGGTGCTGTTTAATGTTTTGAAGACGAGTAACTTTTAGTTTGGCTTTGAGTTGCAAGGGAACTAACTGACAGAGCAATACGCTGGGGTTAAGGTTTCCTCATCCCTAACCCTCCTTAAAAAGGATGGAATTAAGTCCCGTATGCCAGCCACCAACGCATGAATGGCGGCATACATTGATTGTGATTCTTCGCTTCTAGCTCAGTTGTTAGCGTAATTACCGATTAATTTGGCTAAGTCTGGCACAGCTTCTTCGACGTGCTTTTTGGCTGAACCTCGAAGTTTCTCATAGGTTCCTCGCACGATTTGGCGCTTTGTGCTTTGAACTCTCGCATCGGTGACACCCAGTAGCGCATCTGCCGTATGAGAGCGATTCGCACTCAGGTGTTCAACTGGATTGCCTTTCTCTACGCCCTCATTCCAGATGGGATCGAGTGCTGTGAAGCACTGTGGCAGGATCTGCTCAACGACGTAGGGGATATACCCTGGCTTGACTCCCTTTAGGGCGGCAAAGGCAGTTTTCAAAGCGATGCCGCTCATACCTGACTTGGATGCAAGCTGTCCTTCTATCATGTTGCAACAGTCATTTATGACCATAGCCTTTTTGGTCGGGTTCAAAAGTCCGTCGCTAAGTCCCATTTCACTCTTCCTTATCTAAGTACTTAATTTCTATTCAACTAATTTTTTAGCAAGCAGGAAATTACAGAAAATGGTATCAGAGTTAGAGTATGTTATGGACATAGGGAATATGCGTAAATCGAATTTAGGTGAGCGCACAAGCAATCTCGAAGAGACTACCTTGCCCGTACCCTGCAAACTGCTGGGATTGCTTACCGATCGCGATCGCCTAAATTAAATGCCACTACGCTAAACTTGTTACCATGTTTTTGATGAATTAGCTTTTTAACTAGTGTTACTGATTTCGGAATAAAAAATAATATCCAAAACCAGATTAAATTTGGACTTCTCCACAATTTTAAGCCGTGTCTGCTATAGATTTAGCAAAGGTTAATTAAGAATTTATCCAAGTTTAAATAAAGTTTCCATTTAGATTCAGCAATAGCTAAGAACAGCCAAAACCCTTGTAGAGACGCGATAGTTCGCGTCTCTACTCTATCAACTACCACGCAATTTGCGATCGCTCTTTTACAACTCGCTGATACACTTCTTCGGTTTGCTTGGCTAATTTTGGCCAGCTAAAGCGCCGCTCTAAATCCTCATAAGCGTTATCCACCAGCCATTGCCGATATCCTGGATTTTTCAAAACCTCCAAAATTCCCCAAGCTAGAGAATCGGCGTTATTTACCCAAGTAACAATGCCTGTTTTGGTATGTTGCACTACTTCTGGAAAACCACCAGTATCAGAAACTACTACCGGAACACGAGAAGCAAAGCTTTCTAAAGCCACAATCCCGAAAGGTTCGTAAAGACTAGGAAAAACGGCACAGTCAGCGACAGTTTGGAATCTATCTAAGTATTGATCGGAGAGAAAACCTGTAAAATAGCAATGATGCCAAATTCCCAAATCCCAGGCTTGGCGCTTGAGATGGTCAGTATTGCCGCCACCAACAATTATAAATTTAACGTTACCTGCCATTTGCGAAAGGATCTTAGGTGCGGCATTGAGCAATACAGGTACACCCTTTTCGTATGTCATGCGACCAAGGTAATAAACGATTTGCTCATCGTCTGTGGCGAATTGGCGGCGAAAATTCAGAGCATGAAAATCTACGTTATGCTGTTTCTTTTCGGCTCGGATACCGTTATAAATGACATCGATTTTGCCCCAAGGACTATGTAGCGCTCGTTCTACTTCTTGGCGCATATAGTCGCTACAAACGATAATCCGCCAAGCGTTGTAAGCCAGCAAGGTTTCTTTACCATTGATATAGCCTTGGATGTCTGTATGAATACCGTTATAACGCCCGTATTCCGTAGCGTGAATTGTGGCAATTAGTGGTATTTTAAAATTATGCTTAAGAGCGATCGCAGCATCTCCGACTAACCAATCATGGGCATGAATTAAATCAAAGGGCCCTTCCTCTAAAATCAACTTACCACCGTGATCTCCCATACTCAGGTTGAGATTGACTACCCAGTGGAAAAAGTCGTTACTATGTGCCACAGGCACCCGATGCACCTTTACTCCCTCAACTACCTCATACATCGATGCCTGACCAAACTCCGCCGTAATCAGGTGGACTTCATGCCCTAGCTTTACCAGTTCCGGGTACAACTCCGCTACATGCCGCGCAATTCCCCCAACAATCCTTGGTGGAAACTCCCAACTCAGTACCAGTATCTTCATCTACTAGACTCCCCGACGCTTTACAAATATCTAAAAAACTACATTTATCTAAAAATACAAGTCTGGCGAATACAGTGAGTACTTTTACTAAAATTTTTAGATTTTTTAACAGTGATTTTGTTAAAGCTTATCAAAGGTTATCAACTGTGGGCTAGGGATAGGAAGTAAGGGATGATACTAATTCGTAATTCGTAATTCGTAATTGAGCGCCCGTTTTGCAACTTAGGCTTTAAAAAGCACCTCTTTCTAAAAGGAAAGAGGTTTTGACTCCCCCTTCCCTTGTAGGGAAGGGGGCTGGGGGGTTAGGTCTTTTATGTTTTTTCCACTTGAGATGTAGCCGCAAGCAGCCAATTGTCTCTGAGGATTAAGCACTCTTAGGGAACTCCAAATAAAAAAATACTCAACTACTTTTTGTGGGGTGGGCGACACAATAGCCCCAAGCCTTGGGCGGACAAGATGTCCACCCCACAAGATTGGATAATTTATTTGTTGGAAGTCCCTTAAATTAGTTTTGATCCAAACGCAGTACTGCCATAAAAGCTTCCTGCGGTACGTCCACTGTACCTACAGATTTCATCCGCTTTTTACCTTTTGCTTGCTTCTGTAATAGTTTCTTCTTCCGGCTGATATCACCACCGTAGCACTTGGCTAGCACGTCTTTCCGCAAAGCAGGTATATGTTCGCTGGCGATAACTTTACTGCCAATAGATGCCTGAATTGGCACTTTGAATTGATGGCGAGGAATTAGCTCTTTGAGTTTTTCCGCCATTGCCCGCCCGACATTGTAAGCTTTATCCCGATGCACAATCATCGCCAAGGAATCTACGGGATCGCCGTTAATCATGATATCTAGTTTTACCAGAGGATTTTCACGGTAGCCGATGATGTGATATTCCATACTGGCGTAGCCGCGCGATCGCGATTTCATCTGGTCAAAAAAGTCAGTCACAACTTCCGCCAAGGGTAGCTCGTATGTAAGGGTGGTTCGTCCTTGGGTGAGATATTTCATATCTTTGAAGATACCACGGCGGTTTTGTGACAACTCCATCAAGCTGCCAACATAAGTTTCCGGGGTAATCATCTCTACTTGGACGTAGGGTTCTTCAATTCTTTCGCGATCGTTGGGAGAAGGCAAACGGCTAGGATTATCGATGTACAGTTCTTCACCTTTGAGGGTAATCACCTTATAAACCACCGAGGGGGCTGTAATGATTAAATCTAGGTTATACTCTCGCTCTAGGCGTTCCTGAACAATTTCCATGTGCAGCAAGCCTAAAAACCCACAACGGAAGCCAAACCCCATCGCGCTCGAAGTTTCTGGTTCGTAATGCAGCGCTGCGTCGTTGAGTTCGAGCTTTTCTAAAGCTTCCCGCAAATCTTCAAATTGGTCAGCATCAATGGGGAACATCCCGCAAAAAACCATCGGGTTCGCTTCTGCGTAGCCTGGTAAGGGTGACTCAGCTTTCGCCTTACTGAGGGTAATTGTGTCTCCTACCCGTGCATCAGCTACAGCTTTAATTGCCGCTCCCAAATAGCCTACTTCCCCAGCGTGGAGTTCATCAACTTGCTTTTGAGTGGGAGAAAGAACGCCTAACTCATCAATTTCAAATTCTTTACCGGATGCCATCAAATGGATGCGATCGCCTTTTTTCAATGTGCCATCCATCACCCGGAAGTATACAATTACTCCCCGGTAACTGTCGTAATAGCTATCAAATATTAACGCTCGTAAGCGTTCATTTATCGTATTTGGTGGTGGCGGTATCCGCTCGACAACTGCTTCTAAAATCTCATCAATACCAATTCCTTCTTTAGCAGAGGCAAGAATCGCACCACTGCAATCTAGACCGATAATTTCTTCAATTTCGCCAATTACCCGTTCTGGTTCAGCCCCAGGCAAATCAATTTTATTCAAAACCGGGATAATTTCCAGGTTACTCTCTAAGGCTAAATATACATTTGCCAAAGTTTGCGCCTCCACACCTTGGGACGCATCTACTACCAATAGCGCTCCTTCACAAGCAACAAGAGAGCGGGAGACTTCATAAGAGAAATCCACATGCCCAGGAGTATCAATTAAATTCAGCACATACTGCTGACCATCCTTGGCTGTGTAGTTCATCCGGGCAGCTTGCAGCTTAATGGTAATGCCGCGCTCCCGTTCCAAATCCATATTGTCAAGAAACTGTTCCTTCATCTGTCGGTCTTCAACAGTGCCAGTAGCTTGCAGCAAGCGATCGGCGAGGGTTGATTTCCCGTGGTCGATGTGAGCAATAATACAAAAATTGCGAATGCGAACTGCGGGAACGTCAGTCATATACTATCTTTGCCTTAGCAGCAACCAAAGTTAAAAGAGCAATTTACTTAATGTATTTTAATGCTTTCTTAGCCAAGACGCTGCTAGCTTTTAGTGCTGAGTTCCGAGTTATTATTCTTCCCCTGCCTCCCCTGCTCCCGCTGCTCCCCCTGCCCCACTTCACCCCATCTTTAACTTTCGATCTAAATAGGTGGACTTTTAAGAATATTATGAAAGTCTATTTGTTGCTGCCAGTATTCATCAGCTAGGAGCGTACAATAAATGTAAATAAGTACATGTAGGGATCGTATAGGGAGCGTGGGCAATTACCACCCGTAATCGTCCAGAATCACTGATTTACCGACAAAAATTCTAGAGCCATTGTCTAGTCAGTTATATGAAAAATGCGATTTGAAACTTAAAGCCTGTTACTTTGGTGCTATTTCAGGGAATTATGTAACTGTGCTCTTGAAGATTTTCAGTCAATTAGCCCAAATAATGAATATAACTACTTTACAAAGCTTTAGACAAAACCAATTCAGAGTATATAAACCTATGAATATGCAAAAAAAAACTACCGAAGCGGAAAATACACGAGCCGATAAGGTAGAAATTGCTGTCCGCCTAGACTCCGAGCTACTAGAGCAAATTCAGCATCTCACCAATGACCCAAGTAAAGTGATTGAGGTGGCGATTCGCCAGTGGTTGCGCGGTGAAATCCTCAGAGATGATGAATTGACGCGCACGCCTGTGCGTACCCCTGTTCCTCCTCGCGGTGAATGGAACGATTGACGCCATCAATCAGCTGTCAATACAAGTAAAAAAAGTGAAGTTTGCCAATCTGGATTTCAAAACAGCAAAAAATACACAATAAAAAACAAAAAAGCTGTAAAAATTTATGCAAAAATTTGAGCAGCTTTAGTAAAATTACGGTCGGATACCCTTTGTCTATCCAACTCAATTAATGACTATTACTGCCAAATCCCAATTGCCAAATGTATTTTCTCAAAACCTGGAATCTATTACCAGTAAGACTGATGGCTCATTAGCAACTCTAGGAGCCGAGTTGGTGTATACGCAAGATGGGGCAGGGCGCTATCTGACCTTTTGTTGGCAGCATAGCGATCTCCTGGGATTAAATGCTGAAAAAATAGTTGAGGAGCTGAACCAGACCCAAACCTTTGCCCCGGTGGATAAGGTTACTTATTTGGAACGATTGCACCGAATTTTGACAAGTTTGGTGCCAGAAAGGTTTCAGTGCTGGTTTAGCTACCACCAGGAATTATTTGAGTTGGACTTAGCGATTAGTCCGGTTATGCCGAGTTTGGGAACAACTGCCACTACAGTTTTAGTGATGGGACGGTTAGTACAAGCGACACTCAACAAAAAACAAGTGCGTGTGGCATCAAAAACACCCACACAAATAGAGTTAGCTTTACGATCGCAACAACACCAAAAACTGGTAAATAAGATTACCAGAAATATTCGGCGGACATTGGATTTCGATATTATTTGGCAGCAAACAGTTGACAATTTGGGGAAAGCACTGCGGCTAGAGCGCTGCATTATTTGTCCTTATCAGCCCTCAAACTCAAAAGTGAAAGTAAAGGCTGAGTATCGCCAGCCAGAACTGAAATCAATGCTTGGCTCAGAAATAGATATAGTTTCTGAGCCTGCCTTTGCTCAAGCCTTGGCAACTCTAGAACCAGTTGTAATGGAAGTGCCTGGATACACAGAGTCTACGCGGCAGAAAACTTTGGTGGTTGCGACTTGCTATCAAGATCAGCCTAATGGATTGGTTGCCTTGAATTGGCAGGATGAATGCTACACATTAACAGAATCGGAATTAGAACTAGCAAAAGAAGCAGCAGATCAACTGGGAACTGCGATCGCTCATGCTACTTTATATAAAGAATTAGAAGCAGCGCGTCAAAAAGCCGAAGAAGCTTCCCGCCTCAAAAGCGAGTTTCTGGCCAATGTATCTCATGAAATTCGTACCCCCCTCAACGGCATGATTGGCTTCTTGAAGCTGATTTTGGAAGGGATGGCAGATGACACAGAAGAACAAAACCAATTTTTGGCAGAAGCTCACCACTTATCGATACATCTGCTGAATATCATCAACGATATTTTAGACATTGCCAAAATCGAAGCTGGCAAAATGGAGCTAGTTTACGCTCCAGTCAAGCTAGATGAGCTATTCAGTGATGTAGAAGGTTTTATGCGTCCCCAAGCAGAAATAAGAAACCTTAGCTTCCGGATGCAAATGCCTGCTACCTCCGATGAAATCATTGTCCAAAGCAACTACCAACGGTTGCTACAAGTTATGCTCAATTTGGTAGGGAATGCCATCAAATTTACCCATGAGGGTGGCGTCACCGTCAGCGCCGATTTAGTACTCAAAAAAGCAAAGCCGAACTTTCAAGGTCAGGAATTTCCTGGCATGGTGAGAGTCCGTGTGGCAGACACTGGCATCGGTGTTTCTTTAGACAAACAAGATAAACTATTTCAATTATTCTCTCAGGTGGATGGCTCCCGCACTCGCCAGTACGGCGGTACAGGTTTAGGACTGGCAATATCCCAGAAGCTAGTGGAGGCAATGGGCGGCGAGGTACATTTTTATAGTCTGGGCGAAGGACTTGGCTCAACAGTCACATTTACAGTGCCACTATATCAACAACCAGTCATGGTTTCATCTAATGATAGCGACTCAACAAACAGTGCTGAGTGCTAAATTAGTCATTAGTCATTGGTCATTGGTCGTCTGGAATATTAAAAGTACTGGGTTTTAAATTTTTTTAGGAATTATTATTTAATAACCATATTGGGCATGGGTATTGGGAAAAAATTTTCCTTGTGCTCACCTCCTTGCGTTCTCTTCAGTACTTTAAAGGCTAAAGTAGAGTAGGAGGGCTTGCACGACAAATTGTTCAGCTAATCTAATATCAAATTGCTAAAATCAGCAGTGGTTTAGTCAAAAGTCATTAAAAACTGACACCTGGCAATCTCGCAGCAATTAGATTTAGGATCGATTTAACAAAGCTGGAAAATAAAACTTTGGATAATGGTTAATGAGTAACGGCGCATAGGGCACAGAGATCATTATTATTCAATGCCCTATTCCCCATGTCCCATGCCCGATCCCCAATCCCCATCCCTAACTTAGCAGGTCTAAACTATGGAACTCACAATTGACAACGTTGAAACAGTCTTAGATGAAATGCGCCCTTATCTTATGTCTGATGGCGGCAATGTGGAACTCGTAGAACTTGATGGGCCTGTTGTCAAACTGCGCCTGCAAGGTGCGTGTGGTTCTTGTCCCAGTTCTGCAATGACCCTGAGAATGGGTATTGAGCGCCGCTTAAAGGAAATGATTCCCGAAATTGCAGAAATTGAGCAAGTGGTGTAAAAGTTAGGAGTTAGGAGTTAGGAGTTATGAGTTTTGAATCAACTCCTAACTCCTTATTCTTAACTCCTAACTATTCTTATGTCCCATCCTCTCTACATCGCTTTTGTCTGGCATCAACATCAGCCGCTGTACAAATCTCCTGGCAGCGGCGTTTCGCTATCTCCGAGTCAGCAGTACCGCCTACCTTGGGTACGTTTGCATGGAACTAAAGATTATTTGGATTTGGTATTGCTCTTAGAGCGATATCCGAAGTTACACCAAACGGTGAATTTAGTTCCATCGCTGATATTGCAACTCGAAGATTATATTGCTGGCACTGCTTTTGACCCTTATCTCACAGCCAGCTTGACCCCTGATGAACAACTCACCCAGCAACAGCGCGAATTCATAATCCAACACTTTTTCGATGCTAATCACCACACCCTGATCGATCCCCATCCCCGCTATGCCGAGTTATATCAGCAAAGACAGGAAAAAGGTCAAGCTTGGTGTTTAGCCAATTGGGAATTGCCAGATTATGGTGATTTGCTAGCTTGGCACAATTTAGCTTGGATCGATCCACTGTTTTGGGATGACCCGGAAATTGCTACTTGGTTAAAACAGGGTCGAAATTTTACTTTAAGCGATCGCCAACGCATTTATTCCAAACAGCGAGAAATTCTCAGCCGCATTATCCCCCAACATCGGAAAATGCAGGAGGCGGGGCAGCTAGAAGTTACCACCACGCCTTACACCCACCCGATTTTGCCTTTGCTAGCTGATACTAACTCCGGTCGGGTAGCTGTGCCCAATATGACACTACCTAAGCAGCGTTTTCAGTGGTCAGAAGATATTCCCCGCCACTTGCGGAAAGCTTGGAACTTTTATAAAGACCGCTTTGGACAAATACCTCGTGGTTTGTGGCCTTCGGAACAGTCAGTAAGTCCGGCAATACTTCCAGATATTATTAACCAAGGATTTAAGTGGGTATGCTCAGATGAAGCAGTCTTGGGATGGACACTGAAACACTTTTTTCATCGGGATGGGGCGGGGAATGTGCAGCAACCAGAATTGTTATATCAACCCTATCGCCTGCAAACCGCAGAGGGTGACTTGTCAATTGTGTTTCGCGACCACAGATTATCAGATTTGATTGGCTTTACTTATAGCGCAATGCCAGCAAAAAAGGCAGCTGCGGATTTAGTGGGACATTTGCAAGCGATCGCTAAAATGCAAAGAGAAAGTCAAAGCGAGCAACCTTGGCTAGTTACCATTGCCTTGGATGGGGAGAATTGCTGGGAATTTTATCCCCAAGATGGCAAACCCTTCCTAGAAGCTTTATATCAAAGCTTGAGCGATGAACCCCGCCTCAAACTCGTCACTGTCTCCGAATTTCTCGAAGAATTTCCAGCCACAGCCACCATTCCCGGAGGACAACTACATAGTGGTTCTTGGGTGGATGGCAGTTTCACCACTTGGATTGGCGATCCCGCCAAAAATCGTGCTTGGGATTACTTGACAGAAGCAAGGGAAATGCTTGCAAGTCATCCCGAAGCGACGGAAGAAAACAACCCCGAAGCATGGGAAGCATTATATGCCGCAGAGGGTTCCGACTGGTTTTGGTGGTTCGGTGCAGGACATTCCT
The DNA here is from genome assembly GCF_036917095.1 of Nostoc sp. GTDB lineage: Bacteria > Cyanobacteriota > Cyanobacteriia > Cyanobacteriales > Nostocaceae > Nostoc. Next base: position 53,948 of record NZ_JBALFH010000008.1, on the reverse strand, counting down.
CAAATCAAGATGCCATCTTTGACCAGTTGTTTCGAGAACACCTGTTTGGCATTTACAAGGCATTAAATGAACCTGTACCGCCCTATCTCAAGCAACCAGTAGAAACCCACGAAGCACAGGGAAACCACACCCCACAAGGGTTTATTCATCCCGTCATTGATGGTAAGGGTGACGAACAAGATTGGGACAAAGCTGGACGCATAGAAATCGGCGGGGCGCGGGGGACAATGCACAATAGCAGTGTCATCCAGCGACTTTGGTATGGGGTAGATCACTTGAATTTCTATCTGCGGCTAGACTTTAAAACTGGCGCTGCACCAGGGCAAGATTTGCCAACAGAGTTGAATTTGCTGTGGTTCTATCCAGAAAAAACAATGGTCAATAGCCCAATTCCCTTGGCAGATGTACCAGATGCAGCCCCACTTAATTACCATTTCCACCATCTTTTAGAAGTTAACTTGCTGACGCAATCGATTCAGTTTCGGGAAGCTGGAGACAATTATCAATGGCATCCCCGTTTCAGTCGCGCTCAAGTAGCTTTAAATAGTTGTTTAGAGTTGGCAGTGCCGTGGGCAGACTTGCAAGTTCCGCCAGATTATCCCCTGCGCCTGATTGTGGTGCTTGCAGATGAAGGGCGTTTTTCCAACTATTTGCCAGAAAATGGTTTGATTCCCATTGAAGTGCCTTAGAACTTTTTTGATTTCTGCAAATCGCAAGGCTCAGATCCGTGGCTTATTAAAGAAGTCGCGGATCTCGTTGTTGACGAATGATTAAGTAGAGCTAATGGAAGCGTAGCAAGGATTTTGGGCAATCTCTCAAAACGCTGCCTAGACTGCTTTTCACGTTAAGTTTACACAAATGACAAATGTACGCCCCTACAACCAATTCATCTGTGGTAAAGAATTTAAATCATATTTTACCTTTTTTGTCAATCTGTAATTTCTGCAAAAATTTCTTTTTATTTTTTGAAAAACTTTGATGATTTCGCAAAGTTACAGTAATGTTACCGTCGCCAAGGAATAATTGCCGTAAAATTAGAGACATTTCAGAGCAGATATCCTATACTAATGAATCGCTTTTATCAGAAAATAACGGATTCTCTAGAAAGCATTTCACAGCAAACTCAACTTGGTAAAATGTGCGGTTCCAAGCGGCTATTTCGCGATCGCTATGAAATATTGCAAATTTTGGGTAGAGGTGGTTTTGGCATCACGTTTTTAGCCAAAAATGCTGTATTACCTGGGAATCCGCTGTGTGTCATTAAACAGCTTTGCCCGAAAGTGACTAATCCTCAAAGTTGGCAAAGGGCATGTATACGCTTTGAAAAAGAAGCAAGAACTTTAGGTCAACTCGGTAGTCATTCGCAAATTCCCATGCTAATAGACTACTTTCAGGCGTATGGGGAGTTTTTTTTAATTCAAGAATACGTACCAGGTTTAACTTTGGCACGAGAAGTGCGGCAAACTGGGCCCAAAAGTGAAGCCTCAGTTAAACAGTTTTTACGGGAATTATTACCTGTATTACAGTATCTTCATAAAAATCATGTGATTCATCGGGATATTAAGCCCCAGAATTTATTGCGCTGTGAGTATGACGGGCGAGTTGTGCTGATTGATTTTGGTGCGGTGAAAGAGCAATTAGTTGATGCTTGCGAAAACTCAATCAATCAACCTGCAAATACCAACTTTATCGGGACTAGGGGATTTGCACCACCAGAACAGTTTTCTCTACGTCCAGTTTATGCCAGTGATATTTATGCTCTGGGTGTAACTTGTATTTATATGTTGACTGGTAAAAGTCCTTTAGAATTTGACTATGACGCAAATACTGGCGAGATATGCTGGCGAAAAGAGGTAAATGTTAGCAACAGTTTCGCCCAGATTTTAGGCAAAATGGTGAAAGTTATGTTAGCCGATCGGTTTAAGACTGCCGATGAAGTGATGAAAGCTTTAGGTAATGAAACCTATTTGTCTACTTTGGCTAGCTGTCTAACTACCCAAAAATTAAACAATAACAGTATTATACAACACGAAAGTTCTCACGAAACTCCTGATGTATATATGCCACCTGTCGCCAGAACTGCTAGTGCTATTCGGAAATGGAGAGCAAAGCTAAAATAAACGAGGTCATCAGGGACTTCCAAACAAAAAGATATCCCATTCCTTTTAGGGCACTTAGCAGGGAGCAGCGGGAGAAAAAGTAGTTTCGATCCCAAACATTAGATAATTTATTTTTTGGAGTTCTGTAAAGTTAAGTTGAAGCTTGATTGAGTTAAAGTATCAAATTAACAATTAATAATGTCTGAAATAAAATATCAAAAATCAATTTAGTAAGCATTTTGACTAGATTTCATCATCAGTGATGGTTAATTAAGCAGGGTTTCACTTAATACTTAGTCACTTATCGCTTGCCAAGATACAAGCAAAATTACTAGGGATAGCAGTCCAGAAAAATATTTATATTCAGATTATTATATAATCGATAGAATAATTAATCTTATGGCTCTCGTAGTTTTCCACAGGTAAGGAAGACTGACTACTATTTACAAACGCTAACTATATTAAGTAATTCCCCAATCCCCAAACCAGGGTTTTCTACCACAAGTAAACGAGAGTCAATTTTCTTAAGGGAAAGTTCGGGGCAAACTTAGCCTAAGTTGTCATGCAGTCGCGCCTGTCAGATCATGATCTGCTGCTTAAATCCCGATTGCCCAAATCCCCTGAATCCCAATGGAAAGAAGTTTTGCCAAAGTTGTAGCACCCCATTGGTGTCACTTTTAAGAAATCGCTTTCGTGTCATCCGAGTCCTTTCAGATGAGGGGGGATTTGGCAGAACTTATCTATCAGAAGATGTAGATAAACTCAATGAACGCTGTGTTATCAAGCAATTAGCTCCAAAATTCCAAGGAACTTGGTCGCAAAAAAAGGCGATGGAGTTGTTTGCTGAAGAAGCGCAGCGACTACAAGACCTTGGGGAACATCCCCAAATTCCGACTTTGCTAGCTTATTTTGAGCAAGACGGCTGCCTATATTTAGTGCAGCAGTTTATCAATGGAGAAAATCTATTAAAGGAGTTGCAACAGCGCAAAGCGTATAACGCCAGAGAAATTCAATCTATTTTGCTAGACTTACTGCCCATCCTGAAATTTATCCACGATCGCAAAGTCATTCATCGCGATATCAAGCCAGAAAATATTATCCGCCATAAAATGGATGGGCGTTTAAGCCTGATTGATTTTGGTTCCTCAAAGCAATTCACCGCAAAAGTTCAGCAGAAATCTGGCACATCCATTGGTTCGCATGGTTATTCTCCCCTAGAACAGATTAGAGATGGTAAAGCTTTCCCCGCCAGTGACTTGTTCGGTTTGGGTGCTACCTGCTTTCATCTGCTAACGGGAAATTCGCCCTTTCAGTTGTGGATGGAATCTGGGTACGCCTGGGTGAGTAATTGGCGGGAATATTTGCGGAGTCCATTAAGCCCTGAGTTGGATTTTGTCATCGACAAGCTTTTGAAAAAAGACATCCAAGAACGTTACCAGTCAGTGGATGAAGTTCTTAGAGACTTGACTCCAAAACAACTCCTCGCACTGCCACCAGCCGGTAAGTCATCCGGAAAAATACCACCAACTAAAGCTCCATATTTACCAAAAACTTATCCCTTACTGAGAACTTTAATCTTGGTAAGTGCTTTTATTCTGTTGTTCGGATTCCAAGAATCTTGGTATAAATATTTTCGCCGAATCCAAACCAGTTTGGTCTCTAGGCTGAGTCAGCACAATAGTTCTGGCAAAGATGAAGCGTTTTTAAGTCAACCACCTAAGATTAGTTTCGATAAGGTTTCCTTAGCTAATACCCTCCAAGGACATGAAAACTCGGTTTTATCTGTCGCCATCAGCCCTGATGGCAAAACCATTGCCAGCAGTGGCGGCGATGTGTACAACGGGCAACGCCTACGCAAAATCAAACTTTGGAATCTCGCAACCGGAAAACAAATCTCTTCACTCAACGGGCATTTTCAGCAAGTGAATGTCGTGGTAATCAGCCCAGATGGCAAAATTCTGGTTAGTGGCAGTGATGACAACACTATCAAAATCTGGAATCTGGCAACGGGAAGACAAATTCGGACTTTGGAGGGGCATTCTGACTCAGTTCATGCCCTAGCCATCAGTGCTGATAGCGAGACTCTGGTTAGTGGCAGTGATGACAACACGATTAAAATTTGGGATTTAGCAACAGGCGAGCAAATTCGGACATTGGCAGGGCATACATTCTGGGTGCGATCGGTAGCTATCAGCCCCGACGGCGTGATTCTTGCCAGTGGCAGTTTTGACAAGACGATCAAAATCTGGAATCTAACAAAAGGATACCCAATTCGCACACTAGAAGGAAATTCTCAAACAGTAACAGCCGTGGCTATAAGCCCAGATGGTAAAACTTTAGCCAGTGCTGGCCGCGATCGCACCATCAAATTATGGAATTTACTTACGGGTAAAGAAATTCGTACACTAATGGGACATGCCAACACTGTGACAACCGTAGCCTTTAGCGCCGATGGTAAAATTATTGCTAGTGGTAGCCGCGATCGCACCATTAAACTGTGGAATGCAGCCACAGGAGAGGAAATTCTCACATTAGCGGGGCACACCAACACTGTCACATCTGTTACCTTCAGTCCTGATAGCAAGACCCTTGTCAGTGGTAGTGAGGATAATACGATTAAGATTTGGCGGTTGTCTGAGTAGGGGCGCATAGCTAGCGGTGCGCCCCTACAGTGGTCTATTTAGCTGAAAACGACAATAAAGCGGTAGTTTCAAGTAACCTAAATTATTAGAAAATAGGAAATCTGTATTTACCGAGTTCCTGGGGATTATTGGAAATAACAACTATATAGGAAGTATCATCTTCAGGCAAACTAGCTCGGTTATTCAATTATCGGCATCTGTCATACCTGAAGACGTATTTTTATCTTTTAATAAAGAAGATTTTTTTTGTAGAATTGAGCTAGTTTTAATGCGATTGGCGACTTCAGCATTGCACAATTTACCATGCACAGTAATTTCTTGTATGCCAAAATGCTTATTTGCTTGAGCACAAATACAACTTTAAGTGGATTTATATTTGCAGCTAAAGATTGATGTTGGCGCTGTCATAACTTAATAAACTTTTAGTATTACTTGCAACAATTCAATTGAGGAATGCGAACGTGAAACGCTTTAATGTCTCCAAAATTTTGGGAAGTACTGTTCTAGCTCTTAGTTTAGCTACCTTGCCCACACTTCTACCTGCTTCTGCTCAGACAACAACCTCTGGTGATGCTACTGTTACAGATACTACTACAGACCGTACTGTTACCGACAGAAATTATCGGGATGGTGATTGGGGTTTACTGGGCTTGCTCGGTTTATTTGGTCTGTTTGGTCGCAAGAGCCGCAAAGCCAATGAGACTGTAGGTTATAGCGATCCTAATGTGGTAGGTTCTCCTGGCTCCCGTTCTAACTATTAATAACGAGTTGCGTTCTAATTTGGCGTAAGTTCTAAAAATAATTACGGGTAAAGCCTGCCAGTGCAGGCTTTGTTTTTGTGTTTACATGGCTCCAGCTCTTCGAGAGGGAGAGCTGTCCGAGTCTGGTTGAATTGTTAATTGGGATTTACCAGAAATAAAACGCACTGCAAATTGGTAAACTTAGGGGCTAGCGATCGCTCTTAAGTCTACCTTGAACATAGATATTTGAAAAGCAAATTATCAGCTGATTTCGGCGGATTTCATTCCCTTGTTAAAATTTCCAATTGCTAAGGGGTTTGAAAGTTTTTTGATTTTTGTACATTTGCCATTATTATACTTTATACCACTTTTTGCATCCCCATCCAGAATATTTAGCTCGGATAAAATCTAAATTCACTTATAGCTTCAAGAGATGATATCGCCGACGACCGTAATATGATAATATTCTTTACGTGCTCAGGATTTTAGCTGGAAAGAAATATCAAAATCTCTGTTTAAACTTGCGAGTGTGGGTTTAATCTAGATTTTTGTTGTCAAGCAAGTATCCAAAACTACAAAGTTATGATTAATATCTTTTTCCTACTGATACTGTTTTCTTCGCTTTTAGGGCGAATTAAATTTCCGGGAATAAATATTGGTATTCATTATTTATTACTTCCTGCATTTAGCTTTGCCATAATTAGTTTGTCTGTAAAATCAATCCCAGAAGTTTTAAAAAAACATAGAGTCATTCTGATATATATGAGTCTACTGTATTTTTGGATGTGGCTGTCCTCATTGATTAGCTCGTTTCCAAACACAGCTATTACTTACAGTTTGAAATATTCTACTTACTTTATAGTATTTTTTGCTTTTTTAGTTCTGACTTTTAAAAATATCAAAGCATCCTCTTTAACTTTTTACTATCGTTGTATATTATATCTATTACAAATAATTGCGGCTTTTGGTTTTTTAGAAGCTTTATTTCCCAATCATTGGATTTTTGAATTATTAAAATTTCCAAGTTATTATCCTCAGATTGGTTCAATCATGCAAAATCCTAATCAGTTTGGGGTAATAGTCTCTATTGGATTATGTTTAAGCCTAATTTTAGAAAAGCAGAGAAAGATATCTAAATTTGAATTATATATCAGCGAATTTGTTTTTCTCATTTCCCTAGCTTTGTCTGCGAGTAGAAATGCTTGGTTAGCTTTTATTCTGGGGATATTTCTCTTATTAATATATAAAATTATTAGTATTAGAAAAATGGTTTTTATTATGAGTTTATGGCTTTTATGCATTATATCCATACCAGTATCTACATATAGAATTGGTTTGGGAAATAGCAAAATATTTCCTTTAATTAATTTATTTTTAACCAATAGCAGCGAAATAGTACTTCCTAGTCCTGTTGGTACAGCCTTGTCAAGGTTTGCACTTTGGCACGCAGCTATTATTGAAACTATTAAAAGACCGATTACTGGTATAGGTGTAGGAGTTTTTGCAGAACATATAGGAGTGAAAGTCTTTGGAGTTAAAGGTTATCACGCACATAATATATTTTTAAACGTATTAGTAGAGCAAGGAGTTACTGGATTATTTCTATTTGCAAATTTTTTAGTAAAAATAGCATCTCAAGTTAAACGTGCGAATCCGATAACGGTAATTCCAATTATTATGTTTTTAGCCTCTCAACTGCCAGATTATTTTGCTGAAGACTATACCTTTACAACTATTGAATTTTATTTTTTGGCAGCAGCTATCAATTCTAAAAAAGATTTTGTTATTGAATCAAAACCTGAAATTATTTACAATGTTCAACACAGCTATGAGAAATAAACCTCATTTTCAATTAATATTCCCGAATATGTTTGATTTTAAGGGAGGTATTCAAGTTTACTCAACATTTTTGCTTCAAGCTTTACAAGATGTATATCCTGAAGCTAATTATGATGTGTTTTTGAAGTATGACAAGCACAATTCAAGACGGCAGCAAAACTTGCAATTTTTAAGTTCAACAAAGTTTCATTATTTTGGAGGTTTGCCAAGATTATTGCAAACGATTATATTTGCCACCAAAATTATTATTTTGGCTATTCTCCAACGTCCCACTATAGTCATATCAACTCATGTTAACTATGCCACTGCTTGTTATATTCTAAAACTTCTGACTGGGATTCCTTACTGGGTAGTTGCTCATGGTTTAGAAGTTTGGGATATTGAAAATAAAGCTACAAAATTAGCATTACAAAACGCAGATAGAATTATTAGTGTTAGTAATTACACTCGCCAGCGCTTGCTTCAAAATAAAAATATCGATCCAGATAAAATAGTCCTCTTACCTAATACGTTTGATGCCAAACAATTCAAAATAAATCCTAAGCCTACATACTTGCTAAAACGATATAAATTAACAGCTAAACAACCTGTAATTTTAACAGTCACCCGGATGGGGCGCATGGCAAAATACAAGGGTTATGACCAAATCCTTCATGCTTTACTTAAAGTGCGGTTGCATATCCCTAATGTTCGTTTTATTCTTGCAGGGAAAGGCGATGACATACCTCGAATAAAAGCTTTAGTTAGCAACTTGAGTTTACAAGATTGTGTCACTATTGCAGGATTTGTACCAGATGAAGAATTATGCGATCATTACAATCTCTGCGATGTTTTTGCTTTGCCTAGTAAAGGAGAAGGATTTGGTATTGTTTATCTAGAAGCTTTAGCTTGTGGTAAACCTGTGCTGGCGGGTAATCAAGATGGTTCTATAGATCCTTTGGCTGAGGGGAAACTGGGGTGTTTAGTCGATCCCGATAATGTTGAAGAAATTGCTGATAATCTAATTCAAATCCTGCAAGGCGACTGCTCTAACCCAGTAATTTACCAACCCAAATACTTGCAACAAAAAACTATTGAAGCTTTTGATTTTAGCCAGTTTCGTACAAGTTTAGCAAAGTTAGTTGGTGGTCATCAGTTACAATCTAAGGAAATTCTCAAACAAAATCGGCGGTAATCCCATGCCTTTAAGGGGGGTGTCCGGGATAGCCGACTGCCCCCAAAGTCATTAGTCAAGAGGTCATGTGTACTAATGCAATGCAGTTCAGTTAACCGCAAGCCACTCCACGTCTATGTTTTTCTTTCTGATACTTCAGCCCTAATATGATTTAGCGCATCATTCTATAGAATTGGTATAAGAGGTTGTTTTAAAAGTCCTTTCGTCGGTAGCAAAACGTTATCGATCCCCCCTAGCCCACGCCAGTCGCTCCACTTGGGGAGACCCCAAGACCGCGCTGGCTCCCCTTAAAAAGGGGGGAACCGGAATTAAAGCCCCCCAATTTATCGGGGGGTTGGGGGGATCTGAAAGTGTCTAAAGTTACAGTGAAATACTTTTCAAACATCCTCTAAGCTCGACTTTATCCAAAATTAAGAACTCGCTTTCTTTATCCGGCAAAAACCCTAGCTTTTTGGCAAATACTTTTTCCACGTCACAGATTATAGATGAAGTTAAAAAAGTAAAACTACTACCCTACTAAGGTTTCAGCTTAAGCGATCGCGTTGCGAAAAAAATGGATAAAGTCGAGCTAAGATAGAGAAGATTTATCCCAAGCGAGGGATGAAAGGTCGTTTCTAAGATTTACCAATAGAAAGTGCGAGCTAATATCTCAGCTATTTAGTCAATAAGGTGATGAATTAAAATTTCTTTTACAGTTATTTTGTATAAATTTAATTGGTGAAAAATGGAAGATTCAGTGTTCGTTATATTCCTTGGTTTTGGGTGTATTTGGATTTTGATGGGAGTTGTAGGTTGGATTGCATTTTTAAAATCTGAGGGTGAAGAAATTAAATTTGGTAAGTGGGGACTTATAGTTGCTATTCCAATCTTAATACCAATAATTGTTGCTCTGATTATCGGTATACTTTATAAGTAATAAAATGAATAATTATTTTTAATACCTTAATATTACTTATTAATTTTAATTGCACCCCTAACCAAAATCACTGTACTTTCTACACCAGAGGCGATCGCTTCTGGAATATTACCTTGAATCGCCTGCTGCAACAATCCGTCGCGCGAAGCTCCCAAAATGACAACATCGTAACCTTCGGTTTTCACTAAGTTAATCACACCTTCAGGAACTGAATTAGCTTGCACTGGGAGAGCAACTACAGTACTGGACAATTTTCGCCGCCGCATCAAATGGCGAATGGCTTGTTCTGAAACTGACATATCTGGCTTGAGTTCAGATGGCTTAAATACTTGTGTCAGGCGAATTTTCGGATCGTTTCCCAATGTAATTAAAGCCGGTAGTAATTTAATCGCCAGTGGGGAATTGGGGCCACCAGCCATCGGGACTAGCCAGCGGTTGAAGGCTTGCCGAGTAGTGCCTAATTTTACTAACACTACTTCGCAGGTGGCTTGGCGAATTATGGTGTCTACAACGTTGCCAAAAATCCGACCAGGGGTAGATGTGCCACCTTTCCATCCCATTAAAATTAGGTCGATGTGTTGTTCGTTGATTGTCTCCAAAACTGCCTGCGCTACATCGTGGGTAACTCGTATCTGCGTGTGCAAGGGAATTTTCCACTTTTTTGCTAAGACTTCCGCCTGTCGTAGCAAGCGGCGGCTTTTTGCCGTCCTTACTTGTGTTTCTGATGGGGAACTATGGCGGGGTATCAGTATTACTTGCACGCAATCTATTTCATAATCGCGATCGCGGGCAATAGCTGCTGCCATTTGTAATAAAATACCCGCTGTTTCGGGATTAGCTACTGGCACTAATAATCTACCACTGCCGATGCTGGGCGATCGCGTTTGATAAACTACATAAGAAGGTTGTGGTCGCAGTTTAGGAGTCCGGTTATCACAATTGAGATGATCTGCTTCCGCCCGAATAATATCTGCACGAGTAATAATCCCGATCAGTTTCCGTCCATCCACCACTGGTAAGCGACTGATTTGATAGCGATCGAGTAAATACAGCACATTACTCAGAGTGTGGATTGGTGTTACTGTCATCGGGACAGGCGTCATAATTTCTTTTAAGAAAATATCGGCTAAATTGCGATCGCTCAGTGTATGCTTTGTACTCTCGCGTATTTTCAGCAAATCTGATTGCGTCACAATCCCTACTAACTTGCTATCTTCTACCACAGGGAAACCGCGATGATGGGAACGGGCAAAAGACTGCATTGCTTCTTCCAAGCTCATCTCTGCATCCAGAGTTTCTACCCGTTCTTGCATCACATCTTTTGCAGTTAGCTTAGTTAATGCTCCTTCTATAGGAACTTGTTTGGTGAGAGTGATGCCCTTTAATTCCAAAAGTTTTTCATAAAGCGAACCAGGCATTACCTTATCCGCAACTAGGTAAGCTGCTACACAAACAATCATCAAAGGTAATACCAGATTGAAATCTGTAGTCATCTCAAACACAATCACAATTGCTGTGATTGGCACTTTGGAAACGGCGCTAAAAAATCCACCCATACCCGCAAGCGCGTAAGTAGCAGGAGAACCGACTCCGGTGATGTTTAACTCAAATACACCAATAATGTGTCCTAAACAAGAACCCAAAATCAGACTGGGAGCGAATAATCCCCCCGGCGCTCCCGAACCAAATGCTATGAGTGTGAGGATGAACTGGGCTGCAAAGGCGATCGCTGCTACAGTAGGTTGAGAGCCTCCAGTAATTAAGGACTCCCGTAATCCCGTATTATCACGAAAGGGTGCCGGGAGCATCGCCACGACAACACCAGAGATAAATCCAGCTAAAGCTACTTGCAGCGGTAAGCTGATATGTAATTTTCTATAAAATTTAATACTAAATATTAAGCCGCTATTAAATAATGCAGCCAACAACCCTGCCAAAATACCCAATAGCACAAAAAAGGGAATTTCTGGAATGGAGAATTGACTGGAAGATTGTGCCAATTGCAGGTTAAGGTCTAAACTGCCACCACCTAAAAGTCGGGATATCACCCCACCAATAAAGGAGGCGATAATCGCAGTTCCCAGAGTCAGCCCTGATAAATCCTGGAGTAACTCTTCAACGATAAACAATACACCTGCGATTGGGGCATTGAAAGCAGCTGCCAAACCCGCACCCGCACCAGCTGCAATCATTTGCCGCCGATGATCTGGGGAAGTCGGAACCCAGCGACTCATCCCTGCTGCCAAACCGGCCCCTACCTGGACGGTGGGGCCTTGTCGTCCCAGAGTCATGCCCGAACCTATGGCGATAATGGCACTGAGTAACTTCACACCTGCCACCCGCCAGGATAATGTCACAGGCACATTGGCAAGACTCGCTTTGACTTGCGGGATACCGCTACCAGAAGCCTCTGGTGCCAATCGATCCACCAACCATCCAGCTATAAATCCCAGAACAAGACCAATTGTCGGTAGTGCCAGCCATGCCGGTAAAAAGTGGGTAGTATGGACTCGCCATGTCCCCAGCCATCCCGATCCTACTTTCAGAAACACCGCAGATAGGGCAGCAACCAGACCGATAACACAAGCTTCGGCGATCGCTAAACCTCTTCTAGGCTGCCACCAGGTACGAAAACGCTGATTCAGAACAGGAAGAGACATAAAGGACTTCCAACTAAAAAAAATAATCCCATCGTATTTAGGGCAGGGGGCAGGGGGCAGGGGGGAGAAACTAGTCGTGTTGAGTCCAGAAATTGGGATAATTTATTTTTTGGAGTTCCCTAATTTGTGAGAATTAGGGCATTGGGCATTGGGCAATAATCGTTCTTCTTCCCCTGCTCCCCCTGCTCCCCCTGCTCCCCCTGCCCCCCTGCCCCCCTGCCCCCCTGCCCCTTTAATTACTTCTCCCCGTAGTGGATAGCCCTTCTACTATCAGAGATGGAGTATAACAAGAACCATTCCAATCAGCATCATTGCCCAGTGTAACCAATTGCTTGAGGGCTGTGTAGACATTACCTGCAACCATCGTATCCTTAACGCGCCCAATTACCTGACCATTTTGCACGCGGTAGCCTAAATCAACATTGATTGAAAAATCTCCAGAAATACTGCCGCCACCACCCAACATTTGATCCACAATCAAGCCATCATCTAGTTGTTGAATCAAATCTGGTAGTGATGCCGAACCTGGCTGGATGAGAAAATTAAATAAACCAGGGGTGGGATAGCTACCTAAACCAGGACGAAAACCATTTCCGGTGGTGTGAGTACCCAGTTGGTTCCCGGTGGTGCGATCGCTATAGAAATGCTGTAAAGTCCCGTTTTGGATAAATACTAAAGATTGAGTAGGAGTGCCTTCATCATCAAAAGGACAACTGTAAGGGCCCGCTTCTGGATCTTGGTAGAGGGTGAGGCTGGGTGCAACTACTAAAGTACCCAAGCGTTCTGCCCAAGGCGAAGCTACTTCTAAAACTTGCTTGCCATTCAAAGCTGCTTGCACAGTACCCCAAAGCATATCGGCGGCTTTAGAAGTGAACAAAACCGGGACTCGACCAGTAGGAGGTGAGACATTTTCTCTGGCCCAAATTAACCGCTGTAAAATTTGATTAGCTAATCTCTCTGGGTGGAGTTCACCCCGCTGAGTTTGTCCATCGGAAACATTCAAAAAATCATCGCCACGCACCCATTCTGCTGATATGTAGCAGCTAAGGGTAGTGTCGGTATAGTGACAATCTAAACCTTTGGTATTGATTAGTCTAGTGGTTTCAACATCACATTCCCAATCACCATTGCATACAACATCTGGATAGGCATCGCGGATGAGTGCGATCGCTTCTGTGCCCCAGCCTACCAAAATCTCTATCGGCACACTTTCCCCTAAATTTGGGTAGGAGGGCTGAAAGTTAGAACCTAATTCTACTGTTTCTGGATAATTAAGTTGACTTAGAGCAAGAGCTTTTTCCACCATTACTTCGGCTAGGACAGAACCGTAAGCCACCGTGAGTCCCGGACGCCCGTTTCGCCAAAGTCGTAGTGCTGTGCCTTCAGATTGGTTGGTTTCTAGCTGTTTGAGTCGGTTTGCCTCAAAAAAGACTGGACGAGAAAGCGATCGCGACTGATACACCTCAGCAGCTTCTGCTCCAGATTTTATAGCTAGTTCCAGCAACTGTTCTGCTAGTGTATCTTGTGACAAATTTTCAGAACCCATGACCCTTAGTGAATTGTGGATTTTGAACCGCATATCAACGCTGTCTGTTGAAAGTCTGAACCCTAGCGTTCAGGCTTTCTGCTGATGAACGCAGATAACTATCCAAAAATCATCAGCGTGTTTCGGCAGTTGCGATTTAGAACCGCAGATCGACGCTGATGGACGCAGTTAATTATCCCAAATCATTGCCATCTCTCGACGTATCTAGTCATTAGTCATTAGTTATTAGTCATTAGTCATTGGTCATTGGTCATTGGTCATTAGTCATTGGTCATTGGTCATTGGTCATTGGTCATTAGTTTTATTCTCCCCCTGCTTCCTCTGCTCCCTCTGCCTCCCCTGCCCCTGCCCCCTGCTCCCTGCTCCCTGCCCCATTTTCAGAGATTAACCTCTTGCAACAGCCAAAAACCAGCAAAAGATTCTGCTTTGGGATCGGACTGTATACCGATAAAATGCACTCCGTTAGCTTTTTGCTTGGCTTCTTCAAAACCTTTGGCTTCTGCTAAAATTTGAGGTTTTTTGATATTTGCCAGAATCCAGCTTTCAGTTACACCAGTTTCTAAAAGCAATTTCGCTTCTTCGCTGGTGTCTAATCTTAAGAAAGCCAACTCCAAACCAGACATCCAGCCTGCCAAGGGCAACGCTCTAGGTGAGAAAATCAAAATACCAGGAATACGAGCTTCGGGTGAAGCTTTCGCCAACTCTAAGGGGAAAGCTTCACCAAAGCCAATTTCCCACTCTGGCATTTCTGCCAAATCCGCAGCATCTAAAGTAACAAATACCCATTGCTGTCCTTCCAAAGCATCTGGTAAACGTTGCGGCAAAGGTTTTTCTAAGCGGACTGAGGGATTAGTTCCTCCTTGATACCCTGGTTCTTGAGGATACACTTCCTCCATTCGCTGTTCTAACCATTGGTTGAGAGCCAAAGTGCGGCGGCTAGGTTGGGCGGGAATGCTCAAGTCTTGGCAAGCTTTAGTAATCATGTTGTTCATTTGGCGGCGGAAAAAGCGGATTTTAATTGGTGCTTTTCCAGCTTGATTAATAGCCTCTTGCAATGCTGTCCGCAACCAACCCGAATTTACCTGGGTACTGGGACAATATTGAGCATAGCGAAACAAAGAATCTGCTTTTGTGGCAATATCCAAGGGACTTTCGCAGACTAAGACTTCCCAAATTTTTTTCTGATTATCGTCCAAAATCGGACGGGAGTAAAAATCGATTTCCCAAATACTGCCCATGTTTTGCGGTAAAAATCTGGCTGTTATGTTTTCTTGATATCTCGATCATACGAGTGTTGGGGCAGCATGGAGAAATGGTGAAGATAAGAGGGGGCAGGGGGCAGGAAGTAGGGGGCAGGGGGAAAGAGGGTTTGAGTTTTATTTACTTTTGTTCATATAGTTTGGTTTTATTGTGCCGACTTACTTAAAGAGTTTTTACCTCCTGTAAGAACTGCCTCCAAACCCGTAGCTTTGTACTTCAGACAAAAGAAAACTGCTGTATCAGCCGATACTAGCCCCGAACACAGTGCTAAGTTTGCCTTTAGCAGCCGAATCTGGAGAGCAAGAAATTTTGGGGTGGGGGATTTGGGCGACAATTTAACGAGCTTTTGAGGCGTTTGACGTGCGGGCGATAAAAAATAGCGATCGCCAATCTATCCTCTCATTTTCCACGGTTGATCCAAACGCCTCTGAGTCCGGCTGCTTTGGCTCCCTGGTAGTCTTCTATAATGCTATCGCCAATATGCCATGCTCCCTCTGGGGAACATTTATGTTTGTCTAAGGCAATGGCAAAAATTTGTGGGTCGGGTTTAGCTGCACGTACCTGCGTAGAAATGGTGACGGAGGTAAAAAACTCTCTCAATCCCAAACTTTGCAATACTGAGTAAATCCGAGAATCAAAATTGGACAGCACCCCCAAGCTAACTCCCAACCGCCGCCAGTTGATTAAAGCTGGTAAAACATCGGGATAGACAAACCACGGTTCGGCAGTCCCAAAGTGGATGTAAAGTTCGCTAAAAAAAGCCGAAAAGTCAGAAAATTCCTTGAGAACTCCAGCACTTTCAAAAGTGTTCAGGGCAATTATCCGCCACCAATCAAACTCGCGCTGGGGAATATCTTGCAGTTCTGCATCTGGAAATATCGGTGGCGGCGCTCCTTTAAAGCTTTTGATGAAGGCTGTATTCAATGTTTCGGCTGAAACTGTAACGCCAAATTCCTGGGCTATCTGACTATAAACTTCGCCCACACTACCTTTGACATCGAAGAGTGTACCCACAGCATCTAAAAAAATAACTTTCGGTTGTTCCATCAAAGTTTGAAAATTTTGAATGTTGAATGTTAGATTTTGGCTTCTTAAAGAGCTTCTGTGGGTAGAGTCTAGCATCTGCTAAGTAGGTTGGCGAAAATCAGGCAAATCATTCTAAATGTCTTGGTTCTTTACCAATGCCCAACCTTAACAAAATAATTGTTTATCCTTAGCAACTTACTTGGCAAGTGCTTCTACGATCGGACGGACTAGCCAATTAAAACCAACTTTGAGTTGATGATCTAAAGTTGGCAGCCTATATAAATAGGCAATCCGCCGGGCGACATATGCCAAGCGCCCATCTAGTTTAATTCCCAAACCAGTGAGAGTGGCGTTGTCTATTCCTAGTGCCATCATTTCTCCTAACTGTTGGTAGCGGAAGGGAAGGAGAGGGCGATTAGTCAAACTTGCCCAGATATTCCAAGCAGTATAATCAGCTTGTTGAAAAGCCGCTTGGGCGGTGGCGGGGACTTGCTGTCCTTCAATATCATGACAGTCTGCTAAATCTCCCAAGGCAAAGATTTCTGGACGATCGAAGACTTGCAGAGTAGATGTAGTACTGATTTGACCGCGCTGGTTTTGTTTGAGGGGAAGGGATTTCACTACGGGCGCAACCCTAGTTCCCACAGTCCAAATTACCAAATCCACAGGAATCGTATCTAACTGGTTTTTGTACTCTAGGGAAATCGAATTTTGCTCTATTGATTCCACTTTGGTTTCTAAATCAAGAAACACACCACGGGTTTCTAAAGCTTTCTTTGCGGCTTCCCGGTTAAACTCTGGAGAAGTTCGCAAAATTTGGTCGGCAATTTCAACGATCCGAAAGCGTCCTCTTTCACCTAGTCTGTCGGCTAACTTACAGGCTAACTCTACGCCACTGTAGCCAGCCCCAATAATTGCCACCCTAATTTTATCAGCATCCGATTCTTCTAAAAATCGCAGGCGTTCTTCCAAACGATAAACATCAGAGATTGTGCGGAATGGGTAGGCGTAGGATGTTGCACCAGGCACTATATCTAGCGGTGTTTCACCTCCTAACGCCAGCACTAAGCGATCGTAAGGGATTTCCGGCCCTTCCTGGATATTCACCAGTTGCTGGTCGATGTCAATTCCAGACACAACTCCTTGATAAAAACGCACCCCCGTGCCTTGTAAAAGTTCTTCAAACGGTGGGGCAATTTCCCAGGTTTGCAGTTCGCCAGTGAGTAATTCGTAAAGTAAAGGAGAGAATAGGAAGCGATCGCTTTGATCTACCAGAACAATTTCGGGTTTTTGCGTAGATTCCCAAGGTAACTGGCTTAAGCGCAAGGCTGTGTAGAGACCACCAAAGCCTCCGCCAAGGATACAAATTCTAGAAGTTTGTTGAGTCATCGATTCTATCTATAGGACGGTCAATGCTAGCTGGGCAACTAACTTCAGTCTAGTAAGTTAAAGCGGACTTTTCAAAATCCCACAAAGTTTTTGAGGGATTAGTCATTAGCCATTTGTCATTAGTCACACTTATATAACTGGAGATTCGCTATAGTTAACGGTTAACAGGCAACGGCTAAAAGGAGTTAAAGAGATGGAAATTAAGCCAACTGACCCATCGCTAGCACTCATGGAAATTCCCCCTGGCTATCTCAACATTATGGGTTACGTCGATCGGTCAGAAGTTAATGGCCCTGGTTGTCGTGCTGTCATCTGGGTACAAGGTTGTCTTCGTGAGTGTCCTGGCTGCTTTAATACTAACTCCTGGTCATTTGAGGCTAACCAATTGATTGCTGTTGATACCCTTGCCGAGAATATTCTCAGTAATCCCCACAACACGGGTGTAACGTTCTCTGGTGGAGAACCCTTTTGGCAAGCAACTGCATTAGCGTCTTTAGCTCGGAAGGTAAAAGCTGCTGGATTAAATGTAATGTCTTTTACTGGTTTCACTCTCAAGCAACTACAGTCTCAATCTGCGCCGCCAGGTTCCCAAGCATTGTTAGAACAACTTGATATTTTGATTGACGGGCCTTTTGTGCAATCTCTGGCAATTAATTCTCCTAACTCTCCAGTTTCTTCTAGCAATCAACGGGTTCGGGTGTTAAACCCGGCTTTTCAAGACCAGATTACTTGGGCTAGCGACCAGATTGAGGTTCATGTTCTCAAGGATGGTGGACGCATAGTTACTGGCTATCAAGGTGGGCTGGAATTGACGTAGGGGGGCGGGCACAATCATGCGTGTCAACTTAAGGTTAAAGCCAGCCTAGAACTAGCTTTTAGAGATTGTCTCGTCAAGAGTCTCTGAGTGGGAATGCCTAATGAGTGGGCTGCCGCAAGTTAAGAGGCGGCAGCAGCCCAATGAAAAGTATTTCCAGCCTCTGACTAGAAACGAGGTTTTATATCATGTCCGGCTAATTAATTATGATTCCCAAATCTATGCAGAAAGCCTAAAAACCCCTCCCCTCTGCTCCTCTGCTCCTCTGCTCCTCTGCTCCTCTGCTCCTCTGCTCCTCTGCTCCTCTGCCCCTCTGCGGTCTTAATGATAAGTCTTTAACCGGACATGATATTAAAGGGTTTGGGCTTAAGTTGACACCAATGCACAGCCGTGTGTCCATACAAAAGTTTGGTATTTCGTGAACTGACAAACGTAATTTTATCTTTAACAAACAAGAGCACTGATTATTTTGCGATCGGGTAATCTACAATACTTTTATATTTAAATAGGAACAATTCCTAAAAATCGAGAGTTTTTATAATTCGTCTCCATAGCCACCTCAATTAGGAATTAGCAGGTCTAATAAATTGTGTTTAATTCCTCTAAGCTAATAACTTACTGTTACAGTTATTGTAACAGTCTCATTTGATCTATTAGAGCAAATGCAATAAGTTAATCTTTGACACAGTATCTGCGTCAACTATTAGTACAGAATGTAATCTTTGGCAAGTGAGGTGGTAAAATAAATCGGCAGAAATTTAGTAGTGTAAGAGAAAATTTTATGCAAAGACGTTACGGTGTTAGTCTCGGCAGACGTTATGCTCTGGCAGTTGCAAGTGTTGTTCTATTTAGTGTATTAGGGTATTGTCAAATCGATAGTAATAAAAGTGCCCTTGCCAAATCTAGCTTACTTCAGCCAGAAACTCCATTGCAAAAAGAGACAGCTAAAACTGATATAAAAATCGTTGCGTCTAGCAATAAGTTTGGCTTCAAACTATTTTCAGAAGTTCAAAAAGCTGATAAAGGTGAGAAGAATGTTTTTATCTCACCTTCGAGTGTTGCGATCGCTCTAGCTATGACCTACAATGGCGCGAGCGGCACAACTCAACTAGCGATCGCAAAAACCCTGGAATTACAGGGAATGAATCTACTAGAAATCAACTCTTCTTACGCAGCATCATTAAAGCAGCTTTTAGACAATTCCGATCCGAAAGTGCAACTGAATATTGCTAACTCACTTTGGGCAAATAAAAACTTTAGCTTTCAACCAGACTTTCTCCAAAGAGTCCAGTATTTCTATAAAGCTAAGGTCAGCAATTTAAATTTTCAAGATCCCGCAGCGGCTAATATTATCAATAAATGGGTTAAAGATAATACTAATGGTAAAATCGATAAGATAATTGAAAAAATTGAGCCAAGTCAGGTGTTATTTCTGATTAATGCCATATATTTTAAGGGGAAGTGGAGCCAAGAATTTAATAAAAATCAAACTGCTCAATACCCTTTTTACAGGACATCTGGCAGACCAAAACAACACCCGATGATGTCACAAAATGGTAACTATCGATACTATGAAAGCCAACAATTTCAGGCAGTTAGTTTACCTTACGGCAAAGATGGGAAATTCAGTTTTTATATTTTCTTGCCGAAACAGAACTCTAATCTGAAAGCCTTCTATCAAAACTTGAATGTTGAAAACTGGGAAAAATGGATGACTCAGTTCAGCAAACAAAAAGGGTTTATTCGCCTACCCCGCTTCAAAACAGATTACGACATTACACTTAATGATTCCTTAAAAATTTTAGGTATGGAAGAGGCTTTCAGCGACAAAGCCAATTTTTCCGGTATGGGTAAAAATCTTAAGATTAGCGAAGTTAAGCATAAAACTTTTGTCGAAGTGAACGAAGAAGGCACGGAAGCGGCTGCTGTTACTTCAGTTGCTGTAGGAATAACATCTTCTATTGATATAAACCCACCATTCCAAATGATTGTTGACCGTCCCTTTTTCTGTGCCATTAGGGATAATCAGACGGGAAGGGTTTTATTTATGGGTTCAATTATTGACCCACAGTAAAAAAGTCAAAACTTCTTCATTTTTAATTTAACTTTAGGGTAATGTCACTTCCGAAATGCTCAGAGTGTTTTTAGCGTCAGCTTTCGCGGACTCGTTTGCTGCAATAGGTGCAGTTATTTCCCCAGTGGTACTGTCGTTTGTCTCGCTGCTTAGGCTCCCAGGACGCAAGGCGCTTAAGGCCGAATAGTAGACCAAACGGCACTTTCAACCACAATAAGGTAGGGATAAGGGCTGATGTTATATAGATAGACAAAATTAACTGGGTGACGAAGAAATTTTGGAAGCTCAGGCTGACTGTTTTGGAGAAAGGATCGCGAAACTTGACTAAACCATTTCAGACAATTTTCACTGAACACCGCGTACTTTGGGCTGTTTTACTCCTTGGTACAGCGCTGCTGGTAACGCTAGCGCTGTCGCTTTCTCAAGGAGCAGTACCTTTAAGTATGTCGGAATTTTGGCAAGCCATACTCCGCAAAGGCGATCCGGTTAAACAGACAATTCTCTGGGATTTGCGTCTGCCACGCATTGCAGCTGCTCTCCTTGTCGGCGCAGCTTTGGGAATGTCAGGAGCACTGCTGCAAGGAATGTTACGCAATAGTCTTGCCGATCCATTTATTTTGGGGATTTCAGCAGGTGCAGGATTAATTGTAATTCTGATGATTGTGTGGCAAATATTCCCGATCGCAATTCCTTTAGCTGCGTGGATGGGAGCTATTTTGACTTCTGCGATCGTTATTTTGCTCGGTCGTGCGGGGTCGGGAATTTCTGTTGATCGGTTGATTTTAGGCGGAGTGGCGGTGAGTTCTTTGTTTGGTGCTGTACAAAGTACATTGCTACTTTTAGCTGAAGACGGTCAAATTCAAACTGCGCTGAGTTGGCTGGTTGGTAGTCTTAACGGACGGGGTTGGCAAGAAATTGCTACGTCTGGCCCTTACATCATCGTTGCATTGCTAGGGGGATGCTTACTGGCGCGATCGGTAAATGTGCTGGCTTTGGGAGATGATTTGGCTGTGGGTTTGGGGGTTTCGTTGACGCGATCGCGTCTGTTAATTGGTGGTGTCGCCACTTTATTAGCCGCAGGTGCAGTCAGCATCAGTGGCCTGATTGGATTTGTTGGTCTTGTTGTCCCTCACGGTGTCCGCCTCATCGTTGGTACAGATCATCGCTTTGTTTTACCACTTTCTGCCCTTGCAGGTGCATGGTTACTAACTTTCGCAGATTTACTCTCTAGACTAGGTGCAGTAGAACTACCAGTAGGTTCCGTTACTGCCTTGCTGGGTTCACCGCTATTTATTTGGTTACTTTATCGTCGTTCTGCTGGGTTTAATAAATTTTGAGCTAATATGCTGGGGTTAAACTTCATCTATATTTACTGCTGACTTTTCACATTATGTGGAAAAGCCAACGATTGACCTAACCCCCTTCCCGACGCGGGAAGGGGGAAAATTCAAAGTCTCTCTCCTAAAAGGAGAGAGGTTTTCCAGATACCGTGAAAAGTCAGATATTTACTGAGGTTTACTAACTTTTAAGAGCATTTAGCTAAGTCTGCTCATTTTGCTCTGCTAGCGGAACAATAAAAATTGCTGGTGTATTCGCTACAACAGCAACAAGCAGAATGATCAGTTTTGGTTTATTTACCTCGTCTATTGTAACATGGGTGAGGTATTTTTTATTTGACGCAATGTCAAATCTCATGTGCGCTTAAAGACTTATTATTTAGACTGACGCAAAGAGATTCTCACGATCGGTGATTAGTCAGACATGATATAACGACAAGCCCAGAGAATACAGGAAACGTCTCCAGCTTTGACACTGCGTGTCTCCATTTTTATCAGTGAATCCAAAGATACTTTTCTAGACTCATACTTGTGTCATTTATTCACTTGCATTTATGCCAATTACCCCGATGATTATTAAGGCGATTGACAGAAGTTTGATGAGTGTGGCAGATTCACGAAACCAGATAATACCAATAATAGCAATTAAGACAGTTCCCAATCCAGCCCAGACAGAATAAGCCACACTGACTTCAAGTTTTTTGAGAGCAAAGGTCAAAAAAGTAAAACAAAGTCCATAGAAAACAACTATTAACACCGAAGGAACTAGTTTAGTAAATCCTTGCGATAACTTCATGCAAGTTGTGCCTGAAACTTCAAAGAGGATTGCTGCAATAAGGTAAATCCAACTTGTTGACATATCTGTTATCAGCAGTTTGTGAGGAATCTTTTATTATCCCTGTGAAATAAAAAAAATACAACAGGTTAAATTCTTCTCATTAGTCGCGGAAATCTACTAAACATTTGTAGGATAGACTACGCGTTGCAAGCTTTAAGAGGATGCTTGAACAGTCTTCTTGTAGGCATCACAAGTTTTAAATCCCTCTAAAACGCCCTTTCTAAGGTGGTTTATGGGGAATATAAAACTGCTTAAATTGAGATTTAAATACTCTTTAAATAACCTCCAAGAACAGGGAGTAGGTAACACTTATACCGACATTTTAAATATAGTTACTAGATTTACAGTCTGCTGTTGTCGAACTTACCGAACCCCAATAGTTCAGTTTTCCGTACATTTATAGTAAAGAGATTTTTGGATCGGCAATCATCATCACTCAGGTGATAAAAACCGAATTCACGCCACTTTTATTTTTAAATACTATGAGAACAAAGCAAGGAATCAAATCCAGTGATTATCCGAGGTAGAGATATGGCATTAGTACGTTTGAACCCCTGGCAAGAATTTAACGCGATACAACGTCAAATCAATCGCTTATTTGATGAAGATATACCAACTGCATTTTTGGATAGAGGTTTATCCAGAGTTCCTGCTGCTGAGTTAAAAGAAACTGAAGATGCAATTCACCTGAAGCTAGAACTTCCAGGAATTGAAGCTAAAGACTTGGATTTGCAAGTTACAGAAAAAGCTGTATACCTGAGCGGCGAGCGGAAGTCTGAAGCAAAATCTGAAGAGAAAGGTGCAATCAAAAGCGAATTCCACTATGGTAAATTCCAACGTGTAATTCCTTTACCTGCTCGGATTCAAAATACCAATGTTACGGCAGATTATAAAGATGGCATCTTGAACCTGACGCTACCCAAAGCTGAAGAAGAAAAGAATAAAGTTGTCAAAGTTAATTTAGCATCATCTGGCTAATTTTAGCTTTATATCTGCTAGCTATCTATTAAAGTAAGTCAAAAGCGCTCCCCTTTTGGAGAGCGCTTTTTAGTGTGAATTACTCAGCCTATACAGATTTATAGGAAAGTGCAAAATTTTAAATCTTTTAGAGTGTGTTATCGCGTATGGTAACCTACCATTTGAGATTTTAGGTGCGTTAGGACATTTGTCCTAACACAACGGCAGTTATGATGGGTGGCTTCCACCGCTCATCCTGCTTCCCCTACTAAACTTGCTCTTTATTAAATCCACATTTCTTAGTTAAGCTCTTCTTCTTGATGGGTTTGGATGACGCAATCAGAAGTGGGCCTGGCAACGCAGGTGAGGACAAATCCCGCGTCCATTTGATCGTTGTCTAAGAAGTTCTGATCTGATTGGTCAACTGTACCTGAAATCAGCTTCCCGGTGCAGGTAGAGCAAGAACCAGCGTTACAGGAATAGGGCAAGTCAAGCTCGTATTCCTCGTTAGCGATCTCTAGAATGTAGTCATCTTCAGGAACGTCAATTACTTGTTCGCCGTCTGGGGTCTTTAATGTAACTTTATAAGTTGCCATGTAACAATCCCTAACTCATATAAACTCCATATTCGATACTACGGGTTTATGTGCTGCTAGTCTAGAGTTAAATGTGGTTGATTTATTTACATCCTTAAGCGCTTAGTGTGAACTGGAAGTTAGAGTAAAAAATTCTGCGATCGCTTCAGCAAATCCCTCAAATGAACTATAATCCTTAGCCACGATAGAAACATTCACACCCAACTTTCGCGCATTAGCAGTTGTATAAGGGCCGAAACATGCAATTACACAGCCCTGATAATCGCTTTGCGAGTTAACCATTGTTAAAAAGCTTTCTACTTCCGCCGTGCTACTAAAGGCAATTACATCGATTATTCCTTGACGAATCAAGTTTAATTCAATACTGTAGATACTTGTGTTTAAGCCCTGTGTAATATATGTGGGTACGCGAGTTACTTCTATGCCCAATTGCTGCAAATCGGTAATCAAATTGGGTACAACATCAGGCTCAGGCAAACCAACAACTTCTGGAGCAGGTATCAGTACTTTTTTCTTGTGAATTTGCGGAAGTTTTGCTAATTCAGCCACAATTCCGGCTGGGCTAGATTCTGTGGGAATTAAATCCACTTTGCCACAAAAAGATAATAAGCTTTCTGCGTCTTTTCCTAAAGCACATAATTGACATTTTTGCACCACAGATACAGGAATATTTAAATCATTCATCCGGTGAAAAAATGCAGCGATTCCGTTTCTACTTGTAAAGACAATCCAATCAAATTCACCTATGTGCTTTAGAGCAGTATCTAACTTAGTGTAGTTTGACAAATAAGAGGTTTCGATAGTAGGCATAAAAATAGGTAAACCACCTTGTTTGATGATTTGTTCAGATAACCTATAAGCATAATTTCTCGGTGCTGTGACTAAAATCCTTTTGCCATATAGAGGTAATTCTCTAGATGGAGTCAGCAGGTTGATTTCTCTTGATTGGGCGTGCATTTGTTTATCTGCCATTTCATTGCTATTCCACTTTAGAATGCAATATGCTTGGTGTTCGTGATATTTTGCCGACATTTTTGTAATAGTCAAAGTGTCGTGCTGACCGATATCCCGCCTGGGAATAAATTCCAAGGCTAATAGCTCAAGTCCACTTAAGTGGACTGAGATTTTTATCAAAATCCATTTTTTAACGTAGACGCGTTGGCGTTGGCGTAGCCTCTCGTAGAGGCGCAGAGGAAACAGAGAAAAGAGAAAAAATGCTTAACCCAAGGGGAGTATCCCAAATGTGCAAGTTTATTTTTATAGGGGATTTTGGCTTAGAACAATAATGAAATAACGAACCGCCAAGGACGCCAAGAGCGCTAAGGAAAGAGGTTTGTACAGGGTTTTTGTGTCAGTTCTGTACCTTTTGGCAAAATTGGGATGCTCCCTAACCCAAGCGTATTGGTATTTAGTCTTCTTGAGAGGACTTGAGCTATTAGCCTCGGAATTTATTCCAAGGCGGGATGGCAACGAAGCAGAAGATTGAAAAAATGCTGATATTGAGCAATCCTATTTGATTTGTGAGAATTGCAACCCGCAGCAACGCGGATTATTTGAGAAGTCACGGATCTTTTTCCTCACCAATGATTCAGGATTGCTATATAAATCCTAGCCATTTTTCTAGGATGAATTCTCCCCATTTTTCCGATGTCATCTGGGTTGATAAAACGGGACGATATGAGTATCTAAGAAAGTTGGCAGAAAAATCTTATGTCTTCATTACTGGCTTTATCCAACAGTTTAGCTGATACCGTAGAACAAGCTGGAATTGCTGTGGTTGCAGTTAATGCGGGTGCTCGTGTTTCCCCAAGTGGCATTCACTGGCGTAATGGCATCATTGTTACCTCTGATGAGTCTCTCCAGCGCTATGATGACATCACCATCACTTTATCAAATGGCAGTACTGCACCAGCAACACTCATCGGTCATGACTCTAGCACTGATATCGCTGTTTTTAAGCTAGAAAATGTAGAAATACCTGTAGCAAAAGTTGGCGATGCCAAAACGCTCAAAGTCGGTCATCTGGTGTTAGGACTGGCAAGAGGTAGCGAAGGGGACTTAAGGGCGGCGATGGGTGCGGTGAGTGTGGTTAGCGGTGCTTGGCGGAGTATGAATGGCGGGAATATTGACCAATTCATCCGTCCAGACATCACCCTTTACTCTGGCTTTGCAGGCGGGCCGCTCGTAGATGCTGCTGGTTTTGTGGTAGGTATGAATACATCGGGGCGGCGTGGTACTGCTTTGACTATTCCTACTGCTACAGTCGATCGCGTAGTCGATCAATTAGTAGCAAAAGGACGCATTTCAAAAGGCTACTTGGGTGTGGGAATGCAACCTGTACGTTTACCTAAGAACCTGAAAACTGCTCTCAATTTAACTTCTGCAACTGGGGTAATTGTCGTTAATGTTGAGCCTTCCGGGCCTGCTGACAATGCAGGTGTGTTGCTTGGCGATGTTTTGGTAACGTTCGATGGCGTAACTGTGGGAGATACAGGTGATGTACTGGCGCTGCTCAATAGTAGCGATCGCATTGGTCAAACTGTCAACCTGCAAGTTGTCCGGGGTGGAGTGTTAATTGAGTTAGCGATCGCAGTTGGCGAACGACCTACTAAGGAAGAATAATCCAATTTGGGATGGGTTTAACTAGCTGTGTCAAGATTTATCTAAATTTTCTATTCATTCGAGCTTTTGAACTCGGAACTTCCACCTTTTTGCTCGGACGTTGAGCCTTTGAACTCGGAACTTCCACCTTTTTACTCGAACGTTGAGCCTTTGAATTCGGAACTTCCACCTTTTTACTCGAACGTTGAGCCTCTGAACTCGGAACTGTCAGAATTTGCTTTCTAAAGTTGGGCTGACTGATATTTTGCAGCATTCTCAATTATCCCAACCCGACTAAAAACTATTGTCAGCCAACAGATTCTACTTTGACATGGGGAAAAATTGTATAACATGGCAAACACAACATTAACTAACATCGCTGCTGAATTAACAGAGGTAGCTGCTAAACTACGCGATCGCACTGTCAAAGTGAAAAGCGGCTCTCTGGGAGTCGGTTCTGGTGTAATTTGGCAATCTGACGGACTAATTATTACTAATGCCCATGTCGCAACCAGCAACCGCGCAACTGTGGAATTGGCAGATGGAAGGGTATTTGATGCGGTGCGTACACAATTCGATCCACAGCAAGATTTAGCAGCCCTAAAAATTGTCGCCACTGATTTAACTGCTGCAACTATTGCTAATTCTGAGGCGCTACGAGTGGGTGAATTAGTTTTAGCGGTGGGTAATCCCTTTGCTGACAGTGGTGCTGTAACAACTGGAATTATTCATGCAAATAATCCACGGGCTGTTATGGCTGATTTGCAGCTGTATCCTGGAAACTCTGGGGGGCCACTTGCCGATTGTCAAGGCCGAGTTGTGGGAATTAATACGATGATTGTTAATGGTTTGGCTGTAGCAGTTCCCAGCAACACCGTTGAGCGTTTTTTACAGGGAAATAGTCGTCCGCAACTGGGAGTTACACTGCAACCTGTGCTTTTAAGTAGGCGTAGCTTGGGTTTATTGGTGTTGTCAATCCTACCTAACAGTGCGGCAGAAACTGCTGGTGTACAAATTGGTGATGTTTTAATTGGAGTTTCGGGGCGATTATTCACTAGCATGAATGATTTAACTAAATATCTCCATGACAGTAAAGGATCTGTGCCGCTACAACTCCTACGCGGTGGGAAGCAATTCGCGATCTATGTTGAGGTGCAGTCTGGGAAAACTGCTGTGGAGGCGACATGATCCGGGTGATGGTAGTTGCCACTTCCCCTGTAGTGCGGGCAGGGTTATCCGCTGTGGTGGCTACCAATCCTCGGCTGATGGTTGTGGGGAGTGCATCCGATTTGGATGTATTGGCAAGGGAAGTTGGGCAATTACAACCAGATGTGGTGCTGGTAGATTTGAGTGGCAATCTTCAACAATCGGTGTGGGAAAAATTGCTGATTATTCAAGAACAGCAATACCCATTAGGAACGATCGTCATTGTTGAGGAACTCGACAGCATTGATTTAGAGACAGGGTTACGTTCTGGTATCCGGGGGATATTGCCCAGTACTAGCACAGAGTCAGAAATTGTTGCGGCTGTGGAGGCGATCGCTTTTGGTTTGGTGGTGCTGCACCCGGATGCTATAGAATTACTCTCTATCCGAGAAAAAGTGGTGGCAAATCCCGTACAAACCTTGACACCACGGGAGATAGAGGTTTTAGGTATGCTTGGTTCTGGGTTGGGGAATAAAGCGATCGCTAAAAGCTTGCATATTTCTGAGCATACAGTTAAATTTCATCTCTCATCCATTTTCCAAAAGCTCGCTGTCTCCAGCCGCACTGAGGCTGTTGCTGTGGGTGTGCGACTGGGTTTGATTATGCTGTAATTTGTAATGAATAGGACTTACGCAATAACTCTCTGAAACTCTCATTCCTTCGTGTCCTTTGCGCCTTCGCGGTTCGTTTTTCCATTATTTTGCGTAAGTCCTGATGAATTATCGGTTAGATGCAATAGACCTCTTGTATACAGCGATTTTCAGTTGAATAGACTATAAAAAAAGACCTAACCCCCAGCCCCTCAATACGGTTCGGTTAAGGCAAGAGACGCGATAAATCGCCGTCTTTACAATAATCAGTCCTTTGTAGAGACGGCGATTTATCGCGTCTTTGCGATTAGCGGCAAAACCGTATTGCCCAGCCCCTTAAGAGCTAGCGTTGGGGAGTAGCCTCAAAGCCTCTCTCCTTTTAGGAGAGAGGAATGGAAGTGAAGTCAAAAATTAAGTTGCACATCGCATGAGGTCTATTCAATATCAAATGATGACATACAGCCTCCAATGAGGTCATGGTGTATGTATCACATTTGATTCATCACTTATATGAACATCTTAATGCTATCTTCCACCTTTCCCTACCCACCAACGCGCGGGGGAACCCAAGTCAGGACATTTAATTTACTTAAATATCTCAGTCAACGCCATAGTATTACCCTAGCGACTCAACGCGAGGGCGATGTTACAGACGCAGAAGTAGCAGGATTACGCGATTGTGTGGAGCATCTAGCTATTTTTGAACGCCCGCCAGATTCTGCAACCACCGGAATATTGAAGAAAATACAGCGATTTGGTACATTTTTGCAACAGGGAACACCACCAAGCGTACTCAACCGCTACTCAGTTGAGATGCAAACGTGGGTTGATAACTGGGTGGAAGCAGGGAAATGTGATGTAATTACCTGCGAACATAGCGTCAATGAAATTTATGTACGTTCGCATTTTCAGAAACAGCTAAAAACGATAGTTGATGTTCATAGTTCTGTGTACGCTACCTGTCGAAACCAACTATCAACGGGAATTTCAGAAAATTCCCTCAGAGACAAAATTAATCTGCCACTTTTGCGGCGTTATGAGCAAAACTACTGTGCTAAATTTTCGGCAATTGTCGCGACAACAGAAGAAGATAAAATTCAACTACAAGAATTTAACCCCAATAGTGAAATTACAGTTATTCCCAATGGCGTAGATTTAGTTTCTTTCCCCAACCGTACCACCGATCCAGGTGGACACCGTTTAATTTTTATTGGTGCAATGGATAATTTGGCAAATATTGATTCTGTCTGCTTTTTCAGCAACGAAGTTTTACCAGAAATCCAAAAATTGTATCCTGATACAACTTTCGATATTGTCGGTTCTCATCCGGTGCCAGAAGTTTTAGCACTTGATAAAAAACCAGGAGTTAATGTAATTGGGCGCGTGCCTTCGATGGTAGAGTATTTACATCAAGCCACCATCTGTGTTGTACCAATGCGGACTGGGTTTGGCATTAAAAACAAAACTTTAGAGGCAATGGCAGCTGGTGTACCGATAGTAGCTAGCGATCGCGGCTTAGAAGGATTAGCCGTAGATGGAGCTAGTCATACATTACGGGCATTACGAGCAAATAAACCAGCAGAGTACATCACCGCTATTAGTCAACTATTCGATCGTCCAAATCTGCGTTTAGAATTGTCTCACAACGGCAGACAACTGGTAGAAACAGAATTCACTTGGGATATCGCGGGTAAAAGCTATGAACAAGTTTGTCTTCAAAGAGAGTAATACTAATTCGTAATGGGCTACGCTAATGTAATTAGCACACAGATAATGCTTGATTTAATACAGATCCCACCACTAGCTTCTAGATAAATTCTAATTGTTTTTTCTTATCGGTGTGGAACAGATGTATGTAGAGACGTTGCAATGCAATGTCTCTACATCAGTCATAGAAATTATCTTATCTAAATCGTATTGGTTCAGGATTAGCTTGTAAAAAAAACACATCAATTATTGTCGTATTTAGTAGAAGCACCTAACACAAGTAATTTCTTATGCTTACGTTTCTTCTTGTTTTTGAGGGTAGTCAAATAATTATCAACGTAGCGGAAAGCTGCTGCACCATCGTAATCAGCAATGGCTATAGCTTGTAAGAAAACCTTTGAAGGAATTTCAAACGCTAAAAATTTTTCTGTTAAAAGTAACAAATCTTTATCAGTGGCAGGAAAAGTAGTTTCTTCTGCCTCTTCTGGATCGTAAAATATATCTTCAATTAATGCTTTATACATTTTGTACCTCCCCAAAAGCATAAGACGCAAAGCCTGTGATAAAGTTAAGCTGCTGATCGCGAGTTTGTAAGCTAACTGGGAGTTCAGTACCAGGACATCCTATCTCCCGCAAAATCTCCAAACAATAAGCACCGAGTTGAGTGTATGGAGCTTGCTCCAATTCTTGAGCTACTTCTAGAGCCATCTCCAGATTGACTTGGATAACCGTCTTTACAGGGTTGGTCATAAACACGCCCTAATAAACTGGATGCTCTTAGTTTTGATCGCAAATACAAATAGCGTAACGGTGTTTTTGCGGAATTTATGAAGAGGGAAAAATAAAGTATCAGCGCATTTGCGGTAATGTATCCGAAATTATGGAAACCAGTGTGAGAGTTAGTCAATTTCGATCTAGGTGCGATCGCTGTTCGTGTAGCAGATGCACCAGAAGGTGTTGGCGTAACCCTTTGAGGCATTATGTCGTTGATGCAGCCTCTCGTAAAGAAGATAAGCGATCGCTCACCAAAATCAAGTATGAATAACTCAAAAATAACAAGCTATACAAAATAAATCTTTAGCATATAGGAGTATCCCAATGCAAGCAAGAACATGTTTGTTATTGCCTTTGCCCTTGGCGTTCCCGTAGGGTACGAAGCGAACACTCCACCACGTTGCGATCGCAATAATAATTTATAATCCAATACGGTTCAGTCAAGCACATTTATCTGTTAAGGCAGGCAGGGGGAGAGAAAAAAGCTTAACTGAACTCTGTTTGACATAGAAACCAAAATAGCAGATATGGTCTTCCAGACTTATAGCTAGATTTTTCAATTACCTTTTGGCGATGCCTCTATATACCCTGACACACAAGATGATTATTTTGTAAAGTGCGTAAGCCCTAATTTTATTACTTCTCAATATTACCCACAGAAAAACGCATTTTTGGCAAAACTGAATCCTTATTCATCTTTTGTCGATCGGATATATAAAACAACATTAATTATGTTGAAGGTGATTTCATCAGAATTTTACAATTAACGGGCTTGTATTATGCAACTATTACAACGATAAAATACATTCGATCTGTAAAATTACAAAGGGATATACTATGGCCATTGTTCTTCAAACTTTTAACAATGATTCTTTGCCCATCACTGGTGGTAATATTTTTGGTGGAGGCAATGGCAATATCTTTCTTAAGCAGGAAAATAATGTAATCGATGGTGGAAATGCTAATAACAGCATAGATGTATCTCAATCTTTGTCTGGGGTATCTATTACCGCTGACCTAGAAGCCCAAACTCTCTCTGCCAATAACGTTCCTGGCTTGGGAACATTAACATTCAATATAGTCAACATTACCAATGTCATTGGCACAAATGAGGCTGACAGCATTAAGGGTGATAGTCAAAATAATCAATTAACTGGTCTGGCTGGGGATGACCTAATTGATGGTAAAGGTGGCAATGACCTGATTGACGGTGGACTGGGAAATGACACGTTGATAGGTGGTGCAGGCGATGATACATTCAAGGGCAGTCGCGGTAACGACAGCATCAATGGCGGAGATGGCTTTGATAAAGCAGACTACAGCAAACTAGGTAAAGCCATCACCCTCTCAGGTGTAGGGGCAATTACCAAAGCTGATGGATTTGGAACAGATCGAGTCTTTAAAGTAGAAACAGTTATTGCTGATGCTGGTGTTGCCGACAATACCATAGATGCGTCTCAATCTTTGTCTGGGGTATCTGCCACCGCTGACCTAGAAGCCCAAACTATCTCTGCCAATAACGTTCCTGGTTTAGGAACATTAACATTTAATGTAGTGAACTTTGACAATGTTATCGGTACAAATGAAAGTGATAGCATTACTGGCGATAGCCAAGATAACCTATTAGTTGGTAATGCTGGCAATGACACTATCTCCGGTGGCTTAGGTAATGACACCATCATCGGTGGAGAAGGTAAGGATATTCTTACAGGTGGCGTTGGTGCAGATAAGTTTACTTTCAGCAGTGCTAACGAGGGTATTGACATCATCAAAGATTACAACTTTGCTCAGGGCGACGTAATCCAAGTTTCTAAATTAGGGTTTGATACTACTAAGATTAGCGACTTTTTCTACGACACCTCTAGCGGTAACTTGTCTTTTTTAGGAAATCAATTTGCCTCCCTTGAAAATATTTCATCCAATGTGAGTATTCAGTTGGTGTAAAATTACTACAAGTCACAATTTCATGAGAAATTAAAGCTTTTTGTCCTTTATTCCCAGAGTAAAAGTTTTGTTATAAAAAAATAGATTGGACTGATAAAAGTATAAATTGTATCAGATATCAGCAGCTAGCCCTAAAAAACTTTTTGCAACATAACCACTGAACATGGCAGTTGTTTTAACTCTCTCGACCAGAGCAACGAACTGCCTCATCCTGGGTGTTGAATTCTTGCATTTTGATGATATTATTCTAAAAAATTTAGGAATAAACTTTGTGGCATTTACGAACAATCAACTATTTAACTTATTTGTCAAATACTTACCAGCGATCGCAGCTATAATAACGGTTTTTCCATTACCAGTTAAAGCAGCTACATTCTTAGTAACTGAACGCGCTGTTTTAGAAAGCAATGATGAAGTTAACTGGGGAAGTTTAGGTAAAGTATTCAATCCCACCTCTCCTGACTTTTCTGCTTTTTTGCCTAACTCTTTTTTAGCAACATCGCAAGGTGGTTTAGGGTTAAATATAAATATAGCTCCAACTAATAAACCTCAAATTACTCCACCATTTGTCTTTCAAACTTTACCTCCACCTGGCATTCGGACTAACTTCGCTCAAGGAGATTTTGTTCTCTTCGGAGGCATAGACCCAACAGGTTTTCAACCTCTTCCTCCTGGTGCTCCCGATCCTCGGACTCAGGGGAACGGAGGGCCTTTGAGCATTAGTTTTGCCCAGCCTGTTTTTGGCGCTGGTACTCAGATAGCTGTAGACATTAGTAATTTAGAAGTTGAAACTTTTATCAGCGCTTTTGATAATGCCAATAACTTGTTGGGTAGTTTCTCAGTTTTAAGTACCTCATCGCTAGCATTAGATAATTCGGCAGTATTTTTGGGGGTTCGTAGTGACACTCCAAACATCTCACGGCTCGTTTTTAGCAGTTCTGCTCCAAAATACGCCTTGGCTATTAATCAGTTAAGCATTATTGGAGTTCCCGAACCAACTTATACCTTGGCGATATTAGCTTTTGGTATTTCAGGTACTATTTTGAAACTACGCCAACGCACTGGGCAAAATAATTCGTAATTAGTAATTGAAGAATGTACAGCAACCCACACCAAAATATCTGATTGGGCGATCTGCAAGACGCTCTCTACGAGAAGCTGCACGTAGCTTGTTTTCCCGTAAAGATACGCGGACTCCCTTTCTCATATCGCTATCAGTGATGAGCCTTTAGCTCAAGACATTTCGGAATAAGAAATTACCAGGTCAGTTAGAATAGTCCTTTTCCCTGTAGGGAATAAAAACAGACTTAATCAGTCTATCGGGTAAGTTATTTTCCGGAAATTGCTTAACACTGATTGTAATTACGAATTACGTTAGCGCAGCGGTAGCGAGTCCCCTTATCCTTACCAGAAAGCAAGCTACGCGCAGCCTTTCGTAGAGAACGTCATTATCAATGACGAAGAATTATTTGGACACTGTGAGAGTGTCAAAATAATTTGTCATTGAATAAGCTCGATTTTTGAGCATACTCAAATTTCTCTCAGACGTAAGTTCCACATAATTCTTATCTTCAGCCAAATGAAACTCTATGTCATACAAAGAATTAGAACATATCATAGACGCTAAGATACAAAAAGCTATACGGAAGCACGAGATAGTAGTTGCTTTTATTAGTAGTATTATTGGCTTGATTTTTATAATGGGTTTGTTCCATGCTATTTTGCTCAACCACACTCAAATTCAATCATTTTGCTTGAACTGATTACTGGTTGTATTCAATGGATGTTTTTTATATAAGTGTTCCTTGATGTCCATAAAACTCATCAAAATTACACATATTTTTTAATAAAATGGAATTGCACCTATGGAGAGTAAAAATAATAGCAGGGCTATATTTGTCTTATTTTTGACTATATTTATAGACTTGCTCGGTTTTGGAATTATCCTGCCAATACTGCCTTT
Organism: Nostoc sp.; assembly: GCF_036917095.1. Lineage (GTDB taxonomy): Bacteria > Cyanobacteriota > Cyanobacteriia > Cyanobacteriales > Nostocaceae > Nostoc. The sequence goes on along the minus strand of NZ_JBALFH010000008.1, from coordinate 19,256 downwards.
ATATGCCGAACAATTCGGCGCAAAACCGAATGAAGCGACTCTACTTATAGCTATTTATTCTTTAATGCAGTTCTTATTTGCACCATTATGGGGCAGATTTAGCGATCGCTACGGTCGCCGTCCGATTTTATTACTGACTTTATTCGGTTCGGTAATTGCATACGCAGGCTTAGGTTTTGCCAACTCCTTATGGATTTTATTTATTGCTCGTAGTCTTGCTGGGGCTATGGCAGGGAATATTGCTACTGCTCAGGCGTACATAGCAGATATTACCACGCCAGCTAATCGATCTCGTGGTATGGGCATAATCGGAGCAGCTTTTGGTCTTGGCTTCATTCTCGGCCCAGCGATTGGAGGTCTTCTGATCGGTTCCGATCCGAACAACGCTAACTTTCATTTACCGTCGTTGTTCGCAGCCGGATTATCTTTATTAGCATTTCTTTGTGCTTTGATATTACTTCCAGAATCTCTAAATTCTGAGACTAAAGCTAAAATCCAAGTTCATCGCCACCGTCAGCAACGGCTGAACTTGCTACATCTGTCACAGCGTCCACAGTTTTGTATGCTTGTTGGCATCTACTTTTTAGTAACCTTTGCTGTTGCGGCTATGGATTCTACATTGGCTTTATGGTCTAAGCAGCAATTAAACTGGGGGCCTCAACAAACTAGTTATCTTTTTGCCTTCATGGGGATTGTGAGCACAATCATTCAAGGAGGACTAATCGGATTTCTCAAGAAACAATTTGGTGAAATCAAATTACTTATCTTAGGGATATTAGGGTTAGGTTCAGGATTACTGTTAATTGGATTCTCACAAAGCCTAATTTTATTGTTGGTCGCCACCACGCTTATAGCATGGGGAATTAGTGTCAGCCAACCAATATTGAACAGCCTGATTTCCCAGATGACACCCCCAGAAGAACAAGGGCAAATATTAGGAATTGCCAGTTCTTGCTCTGCATTGGCACGCATCGCTGGGCCAACATGGGCAGGGGTGAGTTTTATAAAATTTGGAAGTTCTGCTCCTTTTTTGAGTGGAACTTTAGTAATGGTAGTAGCTTTGACTCTTAGTTTGCGAGTAACTAAAAGTGTATCTGAGCCAAACAGAGAACGTGTAGCCTGATAATCTAGGTCTTAGAATATCTAAAGTTATGGTCGATGTATCCAAAACTTTAGATCCTCCTAAATCCTCCTTAAAAAGGAGGACTTTGAGAAGGTTATTCCCCCTTTTTAATTAAAAATTACGTTAGCGCAGCGTTAGCGAGTCTTTGAGCGTCATTACGAATTACGAATTAATATGACAGGTCGCCGAGTATTATTTTTAGGCATCTTTGTAAGCATCCTCCTCACCTACGCAATCTGGATTGGTGGGAGCATTCCTGCAAGTATCCCCAAACTTCCTGACCAAGGATTAAACTGGTATTACTGGAAGCTTCCCCAACCAACCTTTTGGAGTCGAGCGACGGCTTGGGGCATGTACCTTGGGCATCAGTTTAGCATCTGGGGATGTATCTTGTGGGCGCAGCGATGGCTACGCCCGCCGCAGGCATCGCAGTTGAAATACAAATCAGCCTTGCACCCAATTAATTACCTGATGCTTGCTATTAACGGTGCATTCATCGGTTTACACTTTCTCCAAACATATATTTGGTACGATGCTCTAGCTCAAGATACTTCAATTTGGGCTTCTCAAGGTGCGGTTGTGCTTCTACTGGTGTTCGTACTGATTTTAGAAACACCTCGACGCGGTTTATTTTTTGGCAATTCTGTTCCCTTCCATCAACAGTTTTTGCAAATTATCAAGCTGTACCACGGCTATTTTTTCTCCTTCGCCGCTATCTACACCTTCTGGTATCACCCAATGGAAGCGACTTGGGGGCACTTGATTGGTTTTTTCTACATGTTCTTGCTTTTGCTCCAATCGTCGTTGATTTTTAACCGCACCCATGTAAACCGTTGGTGGACATTTACTTTAGAGGCTTCAGTGCTTTTACATAGTGTAATCGTGTCATTAATACTAGGACAAAGCAAGTGGCCCACATTTCTCTTTGGTTTTTTTGGCATTCTGGTACTTACTCAGCTTCACGGTTTACCTGTGGGTATTTTGACTAAACGTACTATCTACGGAGCCTTTTTAGTGAGTGTCCTGACCGTTTATGGACTGACTGAACGCGGCTTGGGCAGAATTTACGAAGTAACCTATATTCCTCTGATTGAGTTTGGATTAGTTGGCGCAATTTATTTAATCTTTCTGCTCATCTTATGGACAATTTCTCGTTTACCAGTCAAGACGTAATAAGCTGAAAAACATCTAATATCAAGTTCGGATAATTAGTTATGATTTCTACAGTGCCCGCCCTAATTATGCAAGTTAAATGCACAACAGCTTATGATGTCCGTTAATATAAATTCAAATTTGGACAAAGGGTACGAACCGACGCTCTAGTTTTGGTCAGCATGAAGTTAGACAACTGCTAAATTATTCAAGCTGCCTTTATAGCCACTAATCTCAATCACAGCATCCGTGAGGGCAGAGAATCCATTAGTGTTATCGTTGAGTGCCAGAAAAGCCTGCCCCTTATTGCCTGTACCAAGGGTAAAAGTTGCCGCACCTTTAGCTACAAAAGCAGTTGCAGTCAATATCTGTTGTACATCGAAAAGATTTAGACTCGCAACAGTGCCAAGTTGAACTAAATTAGCAGCGCTAACTGCATACAGCCCATCAATTTTATCTTGAGAAATGTTCAAATCAGTTATTTGATCAAAGCCAGACAGCAGCGAATCACTCAGACTACTGAACACAAATTTATCAGCGCTACAACCGCCTGTGAGGATATCACGCCCAGCGCCACCATTGAGGATGTCATTACCATTACCACCAACTAGTTTGTCATTTCCGGCTAATCCAAAGAGTTGATCGTTGCCGTTTTTGCCGGAAATTTGATCGTTACTAGCCCCACCACTGAGTTGATCTGCACCCTTACCACCGTTTAAAGTAATCTTTGGCACATTTCCGTCTGTGGTGGTTTTGCTGATTAATTGACCATTGGTATCATACAGATAAGTGGCAACTGCATCAGTAATGCCATCACTGTTGTTGTCAATATCTGCGGAAATTAGTTTGCCATTGCGATCGTAGTTGAAAGTGGTAATCTCATCAGGGATGCCATCATTATTTTTGTCAGCTACCTGTGCAGTCTGTTTGCCGTTAGCGTCGTAACTATAAGCGGTGACTTCATCAAAGATGCCATCATCATTATTGTCAATTTTTTGTGATTTCAGGTTGCCGTTAAAATCGTAGCTGTAGATGCCAACAGCATCAATTACACCATCATTGTTGAAGTCATAGCTAGCGGATGCGCGTCCATAAGTAGAGGTTGTGACAGAATCAACTTTGCCGTCGCCGTTGTTGTCGGTGAATGTCAGGTTGCCCTTGGCATCATAAGTAAAGGTATCGACATAATCAACTTTGCCGTCGCCGTTGTAGTCACGGCTAGCGGATGTCTGGTTGCCCTTGGCATCATAAGTAGAGGTATAGACATAATCAACTTTGCCGTCGCCGTTGTCGTCACCACTAAAGGATGTCTGGTTGCCCTTGGCATCATAAGTATAGGTTTGGACAAAATCAACTTTGCCGTCGCCGTTGTTGTCATTGCTGTAGGATGTCAGGTTGCCCTTGGCATCATAAGTAGAGGTATCGACAGAATCAACTTTGCCGTCGCCGTTGTAGTCACGGCTTATGGATGTCCGGTTGCCCTTGGCATCATAAGTAGAGGTATCGACAGAATCAACTTTGCCGTCGCCGTTGACGTCATAGCTGGTGGATCTCAGGTTGCCCTTGGCATCATAAGTAGAGGTTTGGACATTATCAATTTTGCCGTCGCCGTTGGTGTCAGTGTTCGTGGATGTCAGGTTGCCCTTGGCATCATAAATAAAGGTTTGGACATAATCAACTTTGCCGTTGTAGTCACTGCTAAAGAATGTCCGGTTGCCCTTGGCATCATAAGTATAGGTTTGAACAGAATCAACTTTGCCGTCGCCGTTGGTGTCACTGCTTGTGGATGTCAGGTTGCCCTTGGCATCATAAGTAGAGGTTTGGACATAATCAACTTTGCCGTCGCCGTTGTTGTCACTGCTTGTGGATGTCTCGTTGCCCTTGGCATCATAAGTAGAGGTTTCGACACGATCAACTTTGCCGTCGCCGTTGTTGTCATAGCTGTAGTATGTCAGGTTGCCCTTGGCATCATAAGTAGAGGTTTGGACATAATCAACTTTGCCGTCGCCGATGTTGTCATAGCTGTAGTATGTCAGGTTGCCCTTGGCATCATAAGTAGAGGTTTGGACATAATCAACTTTGCCGTCGCCGTTGGTGTCACTGCTCGTGTATGTCAGATCATAGCGGTAGGTAATAACTGAGTCTATTATCCCATCACTGTTGTTGTCTGTCCTCTCAGATATCACTTTGCCATCGACATCATAAGTGTAAGTTGTGGTTGAGGTCATAAATTGGTGTTCCTTATCTGTTTGATTCCAGTTGTTTTACTACTGCATTTATTATCTAATTTGTCAATGCGTAAGAGAGAGGTAGCAGTGCTACGTCTCTCGTCAATAAGTAGTCGGACAAAAATATTTACAGTCATTGCGATCGCTCGCAATGATATTGTGTAATTAATTCTGTCTGACTACTTATTTAAATGCGATCGCCCTATAGCAAGATTCTTATTATGATACGGCGTTGCTGATTAGATGTATGAATCTTGGTGTAGAGACGTTGCAATGCAACGTCTCTACAAGGGTTTTGAAATCACGCAAAATTATTTTTATACCTGGATTCAGCAACGCCTATGATACAATATCAACTCTAAATTAACATTAAAAAACTAACAATTTTACTCACTACTACTAAGAATTTTTTGCTGTTGATAACGCTGTTTAAACTGCTGTTGCTGTATTTTATGATCCACAATTGGGTCAGGATAGCCAACAGCATGACGTTCTAAAGGTGGAATTTTCCCAGTAACTAAATATTCTGTATCTACAGACCGCAATTCTGATACCCATTGCCGAATATATTCCCCTTCTGGATCGAATTTTTGTGTTTGACTGGCTGGGTTAAAAATCCGTACAGGTTTGGGGTCCATGCCGCTAGAAGCACTCCATTGCCAACCGCCATTATTGGCAGATAAATCACCATCAATCAGGTGCTGCATAAAGTATTTTTCTCCCAATTGGGGATTAATTAATAAGTCTTTGGTGAGGAAACTGGCGACAATCATTCGACAACGGTTATGCATCCAGCCACTTTCATTCATCTGGCGCATTGCTGCATCCACAATGGGATAGCCAGTTCTCCCCTCACACCAAGCTTGGAAGTGTTCTTCGTTAGTTTGCCAAGGAAAATTCTTAAAGGTGTCGCGGAAAGCACCATCAGCTAATTCCGGGAAGTTATACATTGCATGTTGATAAAACTCCCGCCAAGCTAATTCCTGTTGCCATGTGCGGATATTAACTGCTGTTTCTTCACTGCGGCTGTTTTCTAATGCTTCTACCGTGGCTTGCCAAACGGTGCGAATGCCAATTACACCAAATTTCAAAGCTGCACTCAGTTGCGATGTTCCGTCAACTGCGGGGAAATTTCGCTGTTCTTGATATTCAGTAATAGCTTTATTAGTAAATTCCTCTAGCCGTTCTTGCGCCGCCGCCTCTCCCGGTGAAATAATCAATTCTCCATCCCAAATAAATCCTAAATCTTTTGCTGAAGGTAATGCGATCGCTCCTGCATGTTTAGCAATTTCTTGTTCAGCTTCTGTTAACCCTTCAACATTTTGTAGTGTTTCTACTGGCTGGCTCTTCGGTTTGGCGATCCAATTTTTCCAGAAGGGGGTGTAAACTGTATAACGTTGATTACTACCAGTGCGGATCTCATCTGGGGAGTTGAGAATTTGATCCCAGTTTTGGTTAAGAAACTCAATGCCTTTTTCTTTGAGGGCATTTATAATAGTGCGATCGCGTTCTTGTGAATAAGGTTCTACATCCCAATTCCAAAAAACAGCTTTGGCATTTATTGCCTCTGCTAAAGCTGGTATCGCTTGTACAGGATCGGCATGGAGTATTAACAACTGGCTACCAACTTCGGCATATCTCTCTTGGAGTTTCTGCAAACAGCCAATCATATAAGTTATTTTCACAGGAGCAACATCATCCCGTTCCAAAATATTCGGATCGAGGCAAAACACGCCCACCACTTTCGGACTCTGCCGTTTTGCCGCAGCCAGTCCCGTATTGTCAGAAATGCGTAAATCGCGCCGATGCCAAAACAGAATTAAGTCAGACATTCCATATTACATATAGTTCACCCGTACTAGCTTAGATGCTAGTGGTGCCAATAGCATCATTCTGGCGATAAATTTCTTCTGTGAATGGGGATTGGGAGTGAATTAACAGGAGTCACTAAAAAATTAAACCCCGGTTTGTCAGTCGGGAATAGTGGCTTTTTAGATCGAAATTGAGTATACTCTTCTTAACAGTTAATTAGTCTTTTTGTCATGGCTAACCTACTACTTGACGACGGAACGATTGAGAGCGATTTAGGCGAAATAACTCGCGAACTTGCCCCTCTTGGCATTCAACTCAGACACTACGACCCAGGAACGTCGCTTCTCTTCCCCAATCTGCTAGCCCAGGACGTTTTAACTGAGTCCGAAAAACGTTATTGTGTAGAACTCCATAACAGCGTCTTTGAATTTATTCAGTACGAAAATGGCGCAATCTGGTGTGATTTACTGAATGTGCATCCAGGTTCCTTCAATCTTCACCACCTGATAGCAACCTACGGGCGTTACCATACTCATCCTGCCGCTGAACCCCTCTATGTGTTGGCAGGAGAAATGATCTATGGCTTTGTGCGACCTGATGGCAGTCAGGTACAGCTTTTAGTTCAGGCACAAGACTATCTCTACATCCCCGCCGGCGTTGAGCATTGGTCTAGCCCAACTGCATCGTTGAATTTCAAAGGAGTACGCTATTTTGCGGTTGCCGAAGGTTGGGTTCCCAATTATACAGGAACTCAAGTGAGTGATTCGCTCAACAAGCCGCGTTAAAGCTCAATATTTTGCGATCGCAATTACAAGGTTTGAGCGAAGCACTATTTAGATTTCTCCACAGCACGGGACTTGACACAATAGTTAAATAATGGTATTGCTGAAAAATTCACTCAACTTCTTCACAGAGAATTAACAGCGTTTCCATTTCCTTTGCTAGAGAAATCAACTCTGTCCAAGAGGAACCACTAACTAAATTTTGGGCATGAGCTAATCGGTTTCGCAGCTGTTCCGCAGACTTGAGGAAGCGTTCGCCAAACCGCTTGGACTTTAGCCCTAGTTGCTGGAGAAGTTCTGGTTGATTTAAAATCAACTCTCGCTTATCACAGAATTGCAAATAATCTAACAAATCGGTAGCTTCGTTTCTTTCTTGGCTCTCTCGCCATAGCCGTTGAGCAACTTCTAGGCGTTCAGGTTTGAGGATTTTTTGCCAGGAATCTTGGGGATAGTAAATCCGCACCAACCGCAGCAAATTCATTTCTAGCAGGGTCACCAAGCCAAACAGTAGCATTCGCGCGGGTGCTTTCTGCAAGTCGCCACAGGTAACAATCCCACTTACTTGATTGCAGTCCAAGACAAACAATCGCGGAGTTTGTTGCAAAATGGGTAGCAATTTCATCAGTGGGGTGGAAACGGCTATTAGTTCTTTGGGATGAAACACTCGTTGATAGTCGCCACATTTGCCTTCTTTGCCTTGAATCAAACTAGAGCGTTCTACATAACCGCTAATAATATCTCCCGTTTCAACGCCGATAACATCAAAATTTTGTGCCTGCATCCAATGCAAGACTTCTTTAACCTCGGCATCAGCTGGCATAGCTTTCAGGGGTTCTGCCACGTATTCAATGGTGATATTGTTCTCAAATAAACTCCGCAGGTCTTGAGAACGCGATTTTAGGTGTTTCATCCCCCGGCTGTGAACTCACGTTAAATAATCCTACGGCACTCACGCGATGTCTACGACGGGCTACGCCTACGCCAGCGGAATTTTCTGCCAGATTACCTTGGGTAGGCGTAGCCTGTGGTAAATATAGCTATTTCAACAAATACTATAGCTCAATCTTATACCATCCTAGTTGGTATTAAATGTAGTGATTAGACATTTTCAAGTAACAAAATATTTTGCACCTACAAAAAAATAAATATTTATGTACTTATCTGTATGAGATAAGTTGATTAATTTTCGCTAAAAAAATCGAAAATCCTGACAAAAAAAATGTTATTACTAAAACGACATATCGAATTGATACTTGGTAGAATTTTACCAAGATAACCAAAATTGATAATATTATGCCAAGAAAAGAACAAGGATGGGTCACATTTCAAACCTCAGAGGACGAGCGGAAGATTCTAGAGGAGTTCTGCGAACAGTCTCAACGCACCAAAACTGAGATTCTGCGAGAACTCGTGCGTAGTCTTAATCAGCACTCATCAGCACCAATATCACCACCAACTCATCAGGAAGAAGAAGATATTTACGCTCAAAAGCCTGAAATAGAAAGTAGTATTCAAAAGAAATCACTAAAAGTTAGCTCTCGGAATATTCTTAAAGGTGTCGTTAAACGAGTCGTTTATGGAGCAGTTAATAGTGAGGTGACTCTGGAGATTATTCATAAAGTACAATTAACCTCGATTATCACCAGAGCTTCCGCAGAAGAGTTGGAACTATCTGAGGGAAAAGAAGCTTATGCAGTCATTAAGTCTAACGATATTGTCATTGCTAGAGAATAGAAATACTTTATTTTGGACGTTAGCTATTAAGAGGATAAATTATCATCACTAACATTTTTAATTTTGGAGAGATGCAAGATAAATTGAGTATTTATAGTTTATGCAATGCCTACGATGGGCTACGCTTACGCAGATGTATCAAGTGGTAATAAACATTGCTTAGGGATTAACCTAGAGGACTCCGATTTGATTTTTTAAATCCACGTAGGGTGTGTTAGTGCAGAAAGTACGGCATCATTTACGTTTTGCTAATACACTCTACAAGACTACTTAGATTTTTTCAAGAACAATTTAGCATTCGTTATATATTAAGTAGCGTCATTAGGCTAGATGTAATTCTGGTAAAATTATAGTTAACTTTATTACATGTAAAGTAAAGTTTTTCTGTAGGCGTAGCTCGTTGTAAATATCGCTTTCTCAGATTGTGTACGTATCTATCTAAAGATAGAAATCATTGGTGAAAAATGAACGTAACACGGAATATGGAAGAGAACATAGGGATTTTTGGCGTTGCATATTTGCGGGATGATTTTGCTAGTTTTGTGGGATGGGCATCTTGCCCGTCACTTGTATTTCAGGGCGCTCGTGTCGCCCACCCTACAAGAATCATCCCTTGATTCAGCAACGCCGGATTTTTCTTTGGGTTTCACAATCTCTGCGTCTTCTTTGACAGCGTTCTCTTCACTAAATTTTTCTCATTTCAAGTGGTATTAATTTTTTGAGTACGGTAAACCGTATTTGCTCGTTAGTTCCCAAAGATTAATTTAATTGTTAAGTTTAGTTACATAAATAAAAAAATGCTGCAAACAAACATTGCTAAATGGGAGAAATTATGAGAACCAGTAGTATCCTTGACAATCAAGACAAACTGAACGACTTTGCGATGCAGCTTGGACATTACATCACACAAGTCAAGCTCTCTCAGAAATAAGGTTTATTTAATATTCTTTAACATTGCGATGAAAGCTATAGATCAATTGGTGCATTTTTTAAAGGAAGAGTTAGGCATACCTAGTGGAGCAATTTCTCTTGCTTTGCGACATTGCGAGCAGACCCCCAACTTCCTGGCCATGACCCTTTGGCAGTACGGACTGGTAACACTCGATCAATTAGCCCAAATTTTTGATTGGTTGGAAACAGTATAAATTGCTGCTTTAACTATTCCGATGGTAAATAACGAACTTTCCCAGAAAGTCAGATTCTCAACAGTTTTCATTCTAAGGATTGGTAACATCAATGGCAATTAAAGAACAGCCTAAGTCACCTCGGTTTCGGATCGTTGCTAATATATTACTGGCAGTATCAGGGCTATTCCTGCTTTTAAATTTATTTTTGCCTGGTTTATTTGCTTCTGGCCCTACAGGTGTTCCCTACAGCTTATTTATTCATCAAGTACAAGAAGGCGAAGTTAGCCGCGTTTCCGTTGGTCAAAACCAGATTATTTACCAACTAAAAGCAGAAAATGCCGAGCCGGCCCAGGTGTTTGCAACAACACCAATCTTTGATTTAGAGTTACCCAAACTGCTAGAACAAAAGGGAGTTGAATTCGCTGCTACACCACCACCCAAGAATACTTGGTTTACAACCCTCTTAAGTTGGGTGATTCCACCACTGATTTTTATTGGTATTTGGCAATTCTTTCTCGCCCGTGGTGGTGGCGGTGGCCCCCAAGGTGCGCTTTCTATTGGTAAGAGCAAAGCTAAGGTTTACGTTGAAGGCGAATCCGCTAAAATCACCTTTGCAGATGTGGCTGGGGTAGAAGAAGCGAAAACTGAGTTAGTGGAAATTGTAGATTTCCTCAAGACTCCGGCGCGGTTTACGCAAATTGGCGCTAGGATTCCCAAAGGTGTGTTGTTGGTTGGCCCTCCGGGTACTGGTAAGACACTTTTAGCGAAAGCCGTAGCAGGAGAAGCAGGAGTTCCATTCTTCAGTATTTCTGGTTCGGAGTTTGTAGAATTGTTTGTCGGTGTCGGTTCTTCCAGAGTGCGGGATTTATTTGAGCAGGCGAAAAAACAAGCTCCTTGTATTGTATTCATTGATGAATTGGATGCGATCGGTAAATCTCGTAGCAGTAACGGCTTCTACGGTGGTAACGATGAGCGAGAACAGACCCTCAACCAATTATTAACGGAAATGGATGGGTTTGCGGCTGGTGATGCAACGGTGATTGTACTAGCAGCTACTAACCGCCCCGAAAGCCTTGACTCCGCATTGCTGCGTCCAGGTCGCTTTGACCGCCAAGTATTGGTAGACCGTCCCGATTTATCTGGTCGTGAAGCAATTCTCAAGATTCACGCTCAAAAGGTAAAATTAGGAAATGATGTAAATTTAAAAGCGATCGCTACTCGTACTCCTGGTTTTGCTGGTGCAGATTTGGCAAACTTGGTTAACGAAGCTGCTTTATTAGCAGCTCGTAATCTCCGTGAAAGTGTTGCTCAAGAAGACTTTGCTGAAGCAATTGAGCGGGTGGTTGCTGGTTTAGAGAAGAAGAGTCGCGTGATGAACGAGACTGAGAAAAAGATAGTTGCATACCATGAAGTTGGTCACGCAATGGTCGGGGCGCTAACCACAGGAAACGGTCGCGTAGAAAAAATTTCGATTATTCCTCGTGGGATGGCAGCTTTGGGCTACACTCTGCAATTACCAACTGAAGACCGCTTTTTGATGAATGAAGAGGAACTGCGGGGTCAAATTGCGACTCTGTTAGGTGGACGTTCCGCCGAAGAGATTGTGTTTAACAGTATTACAACAGGTGCTTCCAACGATTTGCAACGAGCAACTGACTTGGCAGAACGGATGGTAACATCTTATGGTATGAGCAAAGTCTTAGGGCCATTAGCTTACCAACAAGGACAACAATCGATGTTTTTGGGTAATGGTGGCGCTAATCCCCGGCGGGCGGTGAGTGAAGACACATCGAAAGCTATTGATAGCGAAGTCAAGGAAATCGTGGAAACAGCCCACGAACAAGCCCTAGAGATTCTCAGACAGAATCGAGACTTGCTAGAAGCGATCGCTACTCAACTCTTGGAAACAGAAGTCATTGAAGGCGAAAAACTGCACAGTCTGCTGAGTCAGGTTAAACCTGTAGCTAAAACAACTGCTGATTCTATCGCATAATTAGGTTGAATTTTAAATGCAGAGGTACGCAGAGAACAACTTTGCGTACCTCTGCGTTAAACCTCTGCGTTCCTGTGCGTTTCAGAAATGCCACTCACCGCAATGCAAATACCAGCTAGGAAAAATGCCAATGCACCCCCAACTGCACCGACAAAAGGTGTTATCCCTTGCGGTTGGGGAAATAGGACGCCAAACAAACTCATCGCTAAAGCGAACCCACCAAAATACATTCCAATTCCTAATCCCGCCCACTGCTGGGGTACCAACCCTAAAGCAAAAGGAATTGCTCCATTGACAATTAAACTAAAGCCAGCAACGATTACTACAATTATTGGAATTCGTGCGCCCACAGATATCATTATCAGTAACGAGGGAATGATTGCAGAGATCCCACAAAGCATTGCTTGACGATTCCCAATTTTGACGGCGAAGATTCCTGCTGGTATGCTGGCAATTGCGATCGCTATTCCAATCCAAACCATTTGCACATCAACATTATCAGTATTCAGTTGCGTTTTTAGTACTTTGCCCAAGACATCCATCAGAAATCGGATACCCCAGGCGACACCGAAACCAGTTACTAAAATCAAAGCCAATTTCTCTAAGGGCAACTTTACCGTTTCTGCCTGATGTTCATCCACTGGTGCTTCTGGAGGATTAACTAACCGCAACACAGCCGCCGCCCCCAGCATCACAAAAGAACCGATCGCAAAGGTATAAACTGGCCCTAAGCTAAGAATAAACTTGTAGCTTATCGGTCTAAAAGCCCCAATTACACCACCTGCCAAAGTGATAACACTGACTGCTAAAGGCAACTGGGCTGGTGTAGAATACATTCCCAACAGGCACATAACTGGAGAGCGAAATATTGTCATTGCCAATGCCCACGCTACCAATACTATAAGTAAGAGCGATCGCATCACGGTAGTAGGTGGAATCAAACTTACAACGCAAGGTATAGCAATAAACAAAGCCGATGCCAAAATCATACCTACTGAAATGAAGGGAAACCGAGTTCCTACCCAGCGTCTAGCTTGGTCTGAAAGTCCACCCATCAATGGTTCTAGCACCGCACCAAAGGCATTTTCGACTAACACCAAAGCAACTGCCAATGAGGCGGGAAAACCAAACTGAGTCAAAAGTTGTGGCAGATATATATTATAAATTAACCAAGTGAGAGTAATTGCTCCCTGCACTACTGCTAACACCCAAACTTGCACCCATAAAATATTGAGATGAGATTTTGAGGTAGTCAAGTCGCTTCTCTACGAGACGCTGCGCGAACGCTCCAATTAAAAATTAAAAATTATTAATTAAAAATTTCAAGCCGCTCTCTACGAGACGCTACGCCTAGCTTGCTTCTTTGCAGGAGTACGTGGCCTCGCTAACACTACGCTATCTATCATTGTTAGCTCTGTAGCAAAATTAATTAATTAAAAATAGAATAATTTTTAATTTTTAACTTTTAATTCCAAAAAGGTCATCAGGAGATGGGAAGTGGGGACTTAAACCGCAAACTCGCTCTGCTCAAGGCAGAAAACAGAGGCTAGTATTCCTCCTGCCTTCTGCCTCCTGCCTCTCTTGTTAATACTCTGGAACTGAAGGATCGATTTCTCGACTCCAAGCGGTAATTCCACCTTTGACATTCGTCCCAACAATCCCGGCTTCCTTGAGGATGGCGAGGGCTTTTGCCGATCGCCCGCCCATCTTACAATGAGCAATTAAGCGGTGACCGTTCAATATTTCCTTCACTTTAGCCACGCCATTCCCATTTTCAATGTCTGGTAAGGGCACTAACACCGAACCAGGAATCTTGGCAATGTCGTACTCATGAGGGTTGCGGACATCTAGCAGTACAAAATCCTTTGCACCGCTATCCAGCAATTCCTTCAAATCTTTGACGGTCATTTCTTGACTTTCCATCTGCTGTTTTGCCTCCTCTGCCTTAGCTTGTGGAATCCCGCAGAATTCTTCATAGTCTATCAGTTTTTCAATCACTGGGCGAATCGGGTTAGGACGCAGCTTCAACTCCCGGAATTTCATATCTAGGGCATTGTATAGCAGCAACCGCCCACTGAGAGTGTTACCTTGTCCCAGAATGATTTTGACAGTTTCGGTTGCCTGAATTAAACCAATAATTCCTGGCAAAATCCCCAATACGCCACCTTCTGCACAAGAGGGAACCATTCCTGGTGGTGGTGGTTCTGGGAAAAGATCGCGATAGTTGGGGCCACCTTGGTAGTTAAATACAGTAGCTTGCCCTTCAAAGCGTAAAATTGAACCGTAGACGTTGGGCTTATTCAGCAATACGCAGGCGTCGTTAACTAGATATCTGGTGGGGAAGTTATCAGTACCATCCACTACGATATCGTAAGGTTCGAGGATTTCCAGGGCGTTTTCGGAAGTCAGGCGGGTTTCGTATAAATCAACCTGACAATAGGGGTTAATCTCGTGAATGCGGTTTTTTGCCGATTCAATCTTGGGTTTACCCACCCAGGATGTACCGTGGATTACTTGGCGTTGCAGATTGGAAGTATCGACAACATCGAAATCGACAATCCCGATGCGTCCAATACCCGCCGCAGCTAAATATAAAAGTAGTGGTGAACCTAATCCACCTGTACCGATACACTGTACGCTGGCAGCTTTCAGGCGCTTCTGTCCTTCTAGTCCTACTTCCGGCAAAATCAGGTGTCGGGAGTAGCGTTCGTAATCGTCTTTGGTCAACTGGATTTCATCCAGATTAGGATTGAGCATAGCAGTTATGATCTGGGACAGAATATTAATCCTATCGAAAAACTGTATCTCCTATGGAGATAGAGAGAGGGGGAAGACGAGTTTTCATCCGTAGTGGCGGCTAAAACCGCTACGAGTGACTGTCTTTAAACTAAGCCAGTTATTTTATATTTTCAATTGCCTCTGCTTGAAACTGATGAGTATCATCAAGGCTCCAGCTTTGGAGTTCTCCAGCTTTACCGTTTTGGACGGAAACTATTATATACGAGTATCCCTGCCAAGCGTATAGGCGATCGCATTCTGAAGGGATAGCAGGATGATCTGGGTGGGAATGAAAAATGCCGATAATGTTGAGTGAGCGAACCTCGCTACCGCGACGAGCTTCGCTAACGCGTGCTTCCCTTTGTGTTTTTAACATAACTTCCGGTGCGATCGCATATTGCCGTTTTTTACTTTCTGCTGTGCGTTCCCCTGGAAACTCAGCCGCCGCTTCTGTATTCCAAACATTTTCTGTTGGCATAATTTCTAGCACAATTTTGCCCTCAGTCCCCAAATACCCTAAAATTATACCGCAGCATTCGTCTGGATAAGTGCTTTCGGCATGGGTGCGGATGATTTGCAAGTGTTCTTGGCTAAGTCGGATCATGTCTGCGTTTGTAATTTTAGCAATTTAATATCGTTATGCACTGCTTTTATCTCGATCCTAGCTTAGGCGTAACCCAACCCAGGCATCGCTGCGATCGCTTGCTCTCGATCGCAGCATTGCTTTACTCCAACCCAGGCGATCGCTAAAAAAAATACGTATTTTATTATCCCTCCTGCGGACATCTACCTGCCTGCTGCTTTCTGCAAATTATTTGACCATCAAAATATAAAGAATACATAAAGCTCAGTAGTTATGCGTACATTTAACAGCAAATAATATGAAGAGTATGCAAAGATTTTATTAAAATATAGACATCTAAGTAAATATTCAGTATTTAGTTATTATAGAGTTATTTTAGATGTTTCCTATTTTCAAGCTAAACATCAACGGGCAATAGCCTAGAACAAGGAAATAAAGATTCCTTATTTTATGCCCTATCAAGTAGATTTACACATTTACATCAACCAAATTATGGACTGTGGGTTTCAGGCATTCAAGCTTGATTTTTCAACTTTTTTTCAGCGATGCCTACGGTTTTTACTAGCCGGGGCTACTGATGAATAATGATTGAAAGAAGCCTGAAACTAATTGTTTTTGTGAATCCGCATGTTTATGAATTTGTCCAGAGCCTAGAACTTAAATAGTTGGAGATAGTTGGATAAGTACTACTTGCAAGCCAATCAAGGGCGAATCTTCCAAAAAAATTCGGAACCCTCAATGGTGCTATGAAAGTATGTCGAAATGTCACATTCGGCGAATTTTTATGCCCTCAAAAAGCACTAACTGCAACTTGAAAATTTAATTTACTGAAAAAATCGATTTAGACAGGAAAAAGTAATGGCAAATATCATTGGAACCAACGGGAATGATACCCTACTGGGCACTAACAGTGCAGACACAATTAAGGGTCTTGCAGGTAATGATACCATCACAGCTAAGGAAGGCAACGACACCTTGACTGGTGGAGGCGGCAAGGATAAATTTGTTTACAACTTGGGCAATGGCATTGATACCATCATCGATTTTGGTGGGGTAGGTAAAGGAACAAACCCAACAGCAGCAGTAATTGCCGGAGTGGACACTATCAAATTCCTTGGTGCTGACTTCACTGCCCGAAATCTGCTACTCACCCAGAATGGTAATAATCTAGAAATCACTTTTCAAGGGGTAGATGGTACAAAAGTCATCCTGCAAAACTTCAAATTAGAAAATTTAGATAACCTGAAAGCTTCTGGTACAAAACCAGCCATTGGTAATATCTTGTTTGATGGGCAAACTAGCATCACAGACAATTTTAATGTCCTCGATGCCAACTCTACTGATACTAGCTTGGGCATCAAGAATACAGTAACTTTCCTCAATGACCTCGACAACAACATTACGGGTTTAGACAACTCAGATGATGTCGTTAATGGTCAGGGAGGTAATGACAAAATCGACGGTAAGAGTGGCAATGACCTTTTGAGGGGTGGTACGGGCAACAATACTCTTATTGGTGGTGTAGGTAATGATATCCTGGATGCTTCCTATTCTTCTGGAAATAACATTCTCAGTGGAGATACAGGGGATGACTACCTTAATATTAAGTACTCTACTGGCAACAATACGGCTTCAGGTGCAGATGGCAATGATACCCTAGATGCTTCCTATTCTTTCGGAAATAACATCATCAGGGGAGATACAGGGAATAACTACCTTGATATTAGTTTCTCTACTGGCAACAATACGGTTTCAAGCAGAGATGGCGATAACTACTTTTACGCCTATGAAGCCCAGGGTAGAAACACCCTTGATGGAGGAGATGGTAGCGATCGCTTCATTTTGTCTGCCCCAGATACTGCCTCTTCCTCCTTAGCAACTCAAACAGTAGATGGAAGGATAGGTTTCAATTCTTTAAGTATATATTATACCAAAGCTAACGGAGGAATCACTTCGACTTTCGATCCTGCTACTAACTCTGGCTCGATTACAGCGGGCACTAATCAGGTTAACTACAAGAATATAGGAGTATTAGATATTACAGGTACAACCTATGATGACTATATTGTGGGGAGCAATGGTGACGATTTACTTTTTGCGGATAATAGCGGTGATTTTACAAATTATAGCAATGATACGATTTTTGGCGGTGCTGGTGATGATTACTTGAATGCTGGCTCTTCGACAGGCAATAACATCCTCAACGGTGGTGCTGGTTATGATACCTTGATAGCTGGTTCAACAGGTAATAACCTACTTTCTGGGGGTGATGGCAATGATAATCTCTCAGTCTCTGGCTCCTCAAGCAATAACACTCTCAATGGTGGCGCTGGTGACGATACCTTGAGTGTTGCCTCTTCAAAAGGCGATAACCTCGTCAATGGAGGGGATGGCAATGATTCTCTCTCTAACTTTGCTCAGAGCTTCAACTATTTTACCTCCGGCAATAACACCCTCAATGGTGGCGCTGGTAACGATACCTTGGATGCTGTCTATTCAACAGGCAATAACATCCTCAATGGCGGAGATGGCAATGATTTTCTGTCTGCCACTGGCTACAACGAAAACTATACCGTAACCGTATTTGGTAATAACATCCTCAATGGAGGGGATGGCAATGATTCTTTCACTTTGGTCTTATATCCTTCTCCCTCTTCCTTAGCAACTCAAACAGTAGATGGGGGGACAGGTAACGATTTGTTGAACGTCTCGTCTATCGACCCTGCTGGGGCAGTCACTTCGACTTTCGATGCTGCTACTAACACTGGATCTATTACGGTAGACACGAATCTGATTAACTACAAAAATATCGAACAATTAGTAATTTCAGGTACAGGCTACGATGACTTGATTACTGGGAGCAATGGCAATGATACTCTCTCTGTGGGCTATGGTGGCAATGATACGGTAGATGGGGGGACAGGTGACGATTTGTTGAGCGTTTCGTATTACGATCCTAGCGAGGGTAGCGCAATTACTTCGACTTTCAATGCTGCTACTAGCGTTGGCTCAATTACGGTAGGCACGAATCGGGTTAGCTACAAGAATATCGAACGATTAGATATCTCAGGTACAGCCTACAATGACTACATTCTGGGGAGCAATGGCAACGATACGCTCAAAGGGGGCGATAGTGGCAATGATACCCTCAAAGGTGGGAATGGCAATGACTACCTCATAGGTGGCAACGGTAATGATGCCCTCTATGGAGGATCTGGTATTGATACCTTTGCTTTCAGTAGTTTCAACGAAGGTGTTAATAGACTTTATGACTTTAACGCGACTAATGAACTGATTCAAATATCGGCTGCTGGTTTTGGTGGCGGGTTATCAATCGGTTCGCTCTCAGCTAGTGAGTTTACTCTTGGATCGTCTGCAACCAATAGCACTCAGCGATTTATTTACAACAACATTACAGGTGCATTGTTCTTTGACCAAGATGGCAGTGCCAGTGCCTTTACTCAGGTACAATTTGCACAAGTTTTAAGTGGATCGTCACTAACCAAAAACAATTTTGTGGTTGTTTAATCCCGATTAACGCTCTAGTATCACTAAGCGGTACGGAATGGGAGGTACTTAAAATAGCACCTTCCATTTGATGGTTCAATGTAATTACTGTTATTAACAGAGAGTAGATGTTGGGTTTGGTTCCTGAGGTTTCGGCATAGGTGCGGATGGGAGAGCAAGTGTTCTTGGCTAACTCTGATTATGTCTGCGTTCATAACTTAGATCGACTATAACGATTATTGCTTAGATACAATACATCACTATGCGTAGGCGTAGCCTGCCTTAGGCATCACTGCGTTCAAACAGGAAGATATATCGGCTCACTCAGAGATTTATGTATAACCCTCTTATGTCACTTTCCGAGTATTCTTAATAAAAGGATTAAAAGAAAAAACTCTGGAAGGTAAGCAGGGCAATGGATGTAGAATTACAAATCC
>NZ_JBALFH010000007.1:0-41610 GCF_036917095.1 Nostoc sp. | reverse complement strand
GTTACTACAATACAAGCTTTGGTCGATCAACATACGGAACTTCTTACTATACTTGAGTCTCAAGCCCTGAAATACCAATTAGATAGCTAGGGCATGACACAGAAATTAACCAAATGCCCGAAGATGGCCAGCTAGGTAAATACAGCATTCCCAAGGGGTATGTGAATGCAACACAAATGTGCCATGCAAATAATAAGTCTTGGGGGCATTACAAAGAACGGAAGTCCACAAAAGCTTACTGGACAGCACTTTCAAACGACATCGGAATCCCGATATCGTCTCTTGTCATCGAAGTTGAGGGCTATGGCAGTTCTCAAGGGACTTGGATTCATCCAGAAATCGCAATTGATTTAGCTCAGTGGGTTTCTGTCGAATTCCGCATCTGGGCTAACAGAACCTTAATGAAAGTGATGATGAATCAAGGGCCTATCCAGCAGCAATCAATGACTCAAGTACAGTTACTCGCTGCTTTAGCACAACAATTGGCAGAGCAAGAACAGCATTTACTCCAACAACAACAGCAACAAACTCAAATCCTGGCGAGACTCAAAGCAGTTGAAGTTGAGCAAGATAGGGTAAACACCCCATGCGGTCATAAATATAGTGTTGTTGGTTTCGCTAATCTTCAAGGTTTAGAAATATCGGTAAAAGAAGCGGGTACTAAAGGTAGAAAAGCAAGTGCATTGTGTCGGAAACAAGGAATAGAAATCGAACGCATTCATGATCCACGTTTTGGAAAAGTTGGGTTGTATCCAGAAAGCGTGTTGATTGAGGTTTTCTCTACTGGTCAAAACTAACAGCAATTACGTTCTTTAATTGGAGAAAACTACCATGCAACAACTCAATTTATTTGCTGAATCAACCCCAGTCTTACCAGTCACTTATTACCCCGATTTCTTAAGTCAAGAACTTGCAAACGAACTCTACCAACACTGCTTAAAACTGGAGTGGCAACAGAATCAAATCACGATCGCGGGTAAAACAATGCCCGTCCCTCGCCTCGAATGTATTTATGGTGATGCCGGATGTGATTATCTTTACTCCAACAGCGTGTTTTTAAAACCCTTGACTTGGACAGACAATCTGGCCAAGTTACGCGACTCCATTACCAAATTGACTAGCTACAAATTCCGCATAGTCATCGGCAATCAATACCGCAGTGGACAGGATTCGATTGGTTGGCACACTGACAAGGAAGCATCGATGGGATTCAACCCTGCGATCGCTTCCATAAGCCTGGGGTCATGTCGCAAATTCCAAATCAAACCGAGAGATGGCAAACCAACAGATTTCTGGCTGGAACACGGGAGCTTGCAAGTGAAGCACCCTGGCTGCCAGTCTACTCATCTGCATCAAGTTCCGAAAACCAACAAAGTGGTTAGCACACGTATTAATCTCACGTTTCGACCGCATACCGGAGGCGGGTGATGAGAAGGGTAAGGGGGAAAGGGCAAAGGGGAAAGGAATTGTTCTTACTCCTTTAATCCTTCTCCTTTAATCCTTCCCCTTTAACCTTTTCCCAGAGCAATGCTGGCTTAATGACGACTTCATAGCCAGCAAAAGTATCACAAAAAATTGAACCGGCGGCATGGGTGCAATGCCGCTTCATTTCCATGCGTCAAAAAACAGAGGGAATATGCGTATAATCGAATCTGATTCTCACTTCAAACATTTACAAGAATGGCTCAACAGTTGCGTTGACGAAGAAATCTTTCACTTGAATGCGCGATCGCTCTACGGGACGTTACCCTACGAATATCTGCTCTACAGTCCCAAAATCTCCCGTCGCAATGATGGACGATTGCGCGATCGCGATTTGAAGAAGTACCAGCACATTGAACTAGGCGGCTGGTGGTGCAATGGCATTGACCCCCTCAACAACTACACACAGATGATGTGGGGCTGTTTCAAACCCGACCACCCCCGAAGAGATCGCCAGAAAATTCACAAATTGATCAAATATGAACACCCATACAGAGAAGAGACACGCGCTTTCTTCCTTTTAGTACCGAATCGCATCTGGGTGAAAGTGTCCAATCGTAGTGGTATCCCCATTACTGAAGAAGACCTACAGCATCCTGGCGGCTTCTGGCATTGGGTTTGGCGGCATAATGTACCCGTGACAATCGTCGAAGGTGTCAAGAAAGCGGGGGCGTTATTGACTGCGGGTTATGCAGCGATCGCAATTCCCGGTGTTAACGCTGGATACCGCACACCCCATGATGAGTACGGCAACGCTATTGGTAAACCATTTCTGATTCCCGACTTGAAACATTTCGCAACACAGGGGAGACAGGTTAACATTTGCTTTGACCAGGACAATAAACCTGAGACAGTTCAACGGGTAAGAACTGCTATCAGTCGCATGGGACGGTTGCTGGTAAATGAGGGCTGTTCGCTGCGAGTGATTGATTTACCGTTAGGGGCAGAGAAAGGGGTTGATGATTTTATCGTTGCTCACGGTCAGCCAGCATTTGATACGCTCTACAACACAGCCGTTGCATTGGAGTTGTGGGAGATTAAGCTATTTACTCTGTTAACTTATCCGCCAGCGATCGCACTCAACCAAAGATTCTTGGGCCAGCGGGAGCAACGCGATTTGGTGAGGTTGAGCAAAAAAGGTGCGATCGCTAAAAACCTATGTAGCCGTACTTAGAATAGTTATCACCTTAGACCGAGTATTAATGCTGCGTTAACTTGTAGATGATTTTAGGATAGAAAAAAAAGGTAGGATTCCCTTTGGAGTAAAGGTTTTGATATCTGACATCAAAACAAAAACAGGGAATGCTTACCATGAAAAATAATATATATTGTACTTTTGATTTAAGCAAATCAGTGTCACATTTTCAAGAAAAAGTTACGAAAATTTTAGAATTAACGAATATTTCAGAATGGAATGGACAAACTTTCAAATTACGTGAAAAAGAAATTAGGGAATCGGCATTAATTTTAGCAGGGGAGTGTATTGCTTTGTTGCTTCATAACTTGTCTAAATCTCAAGAATTTTTGCACAAAACAATGCAGGAAACTCAGGGATGGTGGCACAATAAAACGCGAAAGCACGGTTGCAAAGAACGGCAAATATTAACAGTTGGTAATGTCGCAGTAACTTTAAAGCTACCGTATGTAGTTGAACGTCAGACTCAACCAAATAAAAATAAAAAATCTACTCATGTTGGATTCTGCCCATTCTTAAGATATTTAGGAATGTCCGAAGGTTTAACCCCTGAAGTTTTATCGACTATTGCCCGATATGGTGCAATTGCTGGCTCGTTTGAGGCAGCACGGACAACATTAATTGATTGGGGCATAAATATCAGTTTAAAACGCATAGAAAGGCTAACATATTACTTTGGTAAAATTGGTATAAATTTACGTGAATCAAAACTAACAAGTTTAGAGCTTGGTAGTTTACCGATTCGTAACATTCTTAAAGACCAGCGTGAAGTCAAAAGCTGTAGATGGCGGTCGTACACGGATTCGGATTAATAAAAAAGGCAGGCGTAAGGTTAAGACTAATCGTGCAGGCTTTACAGGAGAATGGATTGAGCCAAAACTATTAACAATTTATGTAGTGAATGAACAAGGTAAAAAAATCAGGAATGGAGAGGTTCCAATTACCAATGATGGAACTTATCAAGGATATCAAGGATTTTTGCATATATTAGAGATGTACTTGGTTAATTTAGGTATTAGTCAGGCGAAACAGGTTTTATTAATTGCAGATGGAGCAGAATGGATCTGGATACATATTCTCCCTTTACTCAAAAAGTTAAAATGCCCACCTGACACTTGTCAACTATTAGACTTTTATCACGCAGCATCACATTTACAAGACTTTGCTGATGCTGCATTTAGCACAAATAATGAGCGACAACAATGGTTTAAAAAGGCGCGAAAAACTTTAAAGAAAGGTCAAACACTGAATTTAATCAGAAACATGGATGAGTTTATCTCTGGGGCAATTGGAGAGCGCCTTAAAACTTTGGTACGAGAGCGAAACTATATTTTAAAAGCTTACCGACGGAGGCTTTTAAAATATAATGAAGTTGCATCTAAAAAACTTCCTCTTGGTAGTGGTGCTGTTGAAAGTTTAATTCGTCAAGTTGTTAATTTACGTATGAAAGGTAATAGTAAGTTTTGGCTTCAAGATAACGCAGAAATTATGTTACATCTTCGTTGTCAATGGATAGCTAAAAGTTGGGATAATTTTTCTGATTCTATCTTTAATTCGTTTATCAAACCCCAAACTGCCTGATAAATTTTATACTTCAATTCGGCATTTAATTTATTTTCTGCCATAATTGATACCAAGTCTTAAAGACTTATTGCAGATATATTTGGAAATAATCGTCAAATGATTTACTAGCAATCTTTTTGAGATATCTCATTGAGATAGTTTCTCGTGCAATTACGTATGCTAATTGCAAATAAAATCACCTAATACAGAAATGTAAGTTTTAGCGATCGCACCTTTTTTGTCCGACCTCACAAAATCGCGTTGCTCCCACTGAGCCTCGACACTTCCAGTTTTTTACTGGAACTTGTTTCAGTCCCCGTGAGGGGATTTGGTCAATGGAAACAGGACTTACGCAACTGGCACAATGCGATCACTAGTTGGTAGTATATCAGTATAATTAAATCCGATTCCAAAAGCTTTTGATTGCTATTTCGTAAGATTGAGATTGTTCAAGGTAGGCGGTCACGTTTACCTCAACCTACTTGTTGGGATTTGCGGTGATTGGTGGTATATCGTCACATAAAGAGCGATCGCTCACCTCAACATTAGGGTTATTCTTAAGATAGTCGAGTATCCAATGGCAACCACGCACCACTAATTCATCTAGGTTGAAATTCCATAAAAGCACTCCATTAGCAGTGCCAGAAGCAATCGTCTGACTGTCGGGGCTAAAGCAGATACTATAAAACCAGCTTGATTTATTACTACGTTTCTTCAGAGTTTGAAGAAGCTGCCCATTCAGATTCCAAAGTTTTACTGTGCCGTCCCAATCAGCAGAAGCTATCATTTGACCGTCAGCACTAAACCTGACATCAACCACTTGATAATCATGACCTCGGAGGGTTTTAATTTCCTGACCGTCTCGACTCCAAAGTTTTACCGTATTGTCGGAAGCAGCAGAAGCTATCATTTGACTATCGGGACTAAAACAGATGCTATTGACAGTGTTGATATGCCCAGTGAGAGTTTTGAGCATTTGACCATCACGACTCCAGAGTTTAATTGTTTTATCAGAACCATCACTACCAGAAGCTATCATTTCACTGTCGGGGCTAAAAGTAACGCTCCAGACCCCGCCACTATGACCACTGAGGGTTGTGAGCATTTGACCATCACGACTCCAGAGCTTTACTGTCTTATCATCGCTGCCAGAGACAATCATTTGACCGTCAGGACTAAAACTAATACTCCTAACTCCACTACTATGCCCATTGAGACTAATGAAAACTGTGAGACTTTGATTTTCAAGATTGTAAAGTTTTACCTGATTGTCAAAACAACCAAAAGCGATAGTCTGACCATCAGGACTGAAACTGAGACTGGCGACTCCACTCTCCTGTATAAAATTTATAATCTCCTGATTTTTAAAATTCCAAAGTTTTACCCCTTGCTTGCCTGCGCCAGCAATTATTTTGCCATCAGGGCTAAAAATGACTTTAGTTACCTCAGTATCACCAGCATCTGAGACGATTTTTGCAAGGGTTGGGCGCTCTTGACTATGCGCGTTCCAAAGTTTAACTGTGCCATCGTCACTGGCAGAGGCAACTGTCTGACCACCAGGACTGAAACTAACACTATTGACTTTGGCACTATGTCCTATGAAAGTCGTAATCTTCTGACCCTCGATACCCCAGAGTTTAACTGTGCCATCGTCACTGGCAGAGACAATTGTTTGACCATCAGGACTGAAACTAACACTATTGACTTTAGCACTATGCCCAGTTAAGGTTTTTAGCTCTTGTCCGTTAAAATTCCAAAGTTTCACTGTATTCTGGCTTGCTGAAGCAATTATCTGACCTTTAGGGCTAAAAGTAACATCATAAACTGTACTTTTATGCTTTAGTGTTGTCATCAAAGTGCCGTCAAGCTTCCAGAGTTTAACTGTGTCATCGTAACTGGCAGAAGCAATCATCTGACTATCTGGACTAAAATTGACGCTAGTCACATCTTTGCTATGCCCAGTTAAGATTTTTAGTTCTTCTCCGTTAAGATTCCAAAGTCTTACTGTGTTATCTCTACTCGCCGAAGCAATAGTCTGATTGTCAGGACTGAAACAGACACAATTGATATCTTCGCTATGCCCAGTCAAGGTTGTAATATATTGACCATTGTTTCGATTCCAAAGTTTTACTGTATTGTCTCCACAGGCGGCAATAATAAGGCTATCGGAGCTAAAACTAACGCACAAAACCATAGTGCTATAACCTTCAGGCGTTTTGAAATCCTGATAAAGGGTTTTTAATAGCTTCCCGTCACGACTCCAGAGTTTAACTGTATTATCCCAAGCAGCAGAGGCGATCATCTGACCATCAGGGCTAAAACAGACGCTCTCTACTGGGCCAGTATGCCCTTCCAATCGGTTTAATTCTCTAATTCCGTAAACGGCTTGTTCTAAGGTAATTACAGTCTGATTTTTAATGATATTAATTTCTTTGCAAATTGCTGCTTCTCTTTCTTCTAAAATGGCTTCTTGTTTTAATTTTTGAAATTTGTCTCGTAATTTTTGTAATTCTTTTCCACCTTTCACACCTTCAATTAAAGCTTCTAACAGTTGATTGGAAGCAAAGAAAGCTTGAGACGCTCTGGCAAATATATTTATAATCTGCTTTTTTTCATTTATATCCCTTTCTTCTTTGTTGCGAATACTACGCTTGGTAAATTTCGTTTCTTGTTCATTTAGCCAACTATTGTTTGATTTAACCACTTGTTCTAAAATTGGAAGACGTGGGTCATCATCCCATAGCAAACCAGTATTAGTGCTATCTTGCCCCCAATCATTAGCCGCAGGCGTTAAACGTTGTTGCAGCAACAAATTTCCTAGCTCCTCATTTTTCCACTCCTGTAACTTATTCCATCCGCGAACCAAAGCATCATGGGCTGGTTCTACATAGGGTTCACCCCCAGTTTCCTGTCCACCAACAATTAAACGCGCTTTATCCAGCCATTGAAGAATTTCCTGTACTCGCTCATTTTCTGCGTCATCTAGATACTTCAACTCAGATAAAGGTACACGTCGCCGTGCTGACTCCCCGCCTTCAATTGTTACCATCCGCAGCATCACCCTTTGCATGGTGAGTTGCTGGGCTTTGTCCAGTTTGTTATGTATTTCCGTTGCTCGATGTGTTAATGAACCTGCAACTCCGCCTAGATCCTTATAATCTGCCTCAGTTAAAGTTCTACTTTCTCGCTCAATACATCTAGTATAAAGTTCACTTAAAGTAAAAGATAACAGTGATAGCAAACCGGGCATTTGCCCTACTTCGTCAATCAACAGGTCAACTAAATTTGGCGGGTCGAAATCCAACATTTTTTCATTAGCTGGTCTTTCAATCGCCTGTCGTAATTCATCAGACCTCATGACCCGTACTGGAAAGCGATCGCCACTCCAATAGGGTTTCAGTGCAGAATCTAAAAAACGCGGTTCAAAGTCAGAGCGCAAGGTGATGATTATGTGCAACTTTTGAGCATTAGCCTCTAATACTTGTGTCAGGAAATTTAAGAACTGCTCTCGCTCTTGTTGCTTGAAGATAGTAATTAGTTCTTCAAATTGGTCAATCACCAATAAAAGCTTTGCATTTGTAGGAATTTGTCTGCCATTGGCTACAATTTCAATAAATTGCCTGGGTGCTTGTATGAGCGTCTCGCTGAGAGATTTAATTACCTCTATTTTGCTTCTATTAACCTCTGTATTGACTGCTATTACCTCAGCCAGTGCGGCGAAGGGAGATTCACCAGGACGGAATGTAGGTATAATGTACCAATCTTCGTTATGGTTAGTCCTTATATAAGGAATTAACCCCGCTTTGACTAAACTAGACTTGCCAGAACCGGAAACTCCTAAAACTACAGTTAGTGGATTTTTAGGGTGAAGAACACGTTCATATAGTTGCTTGATTAGTTCATCTCTGCCAAAAAACAACTTAGAATGCTCTTCTTCATAGCTTTTTAAACCCCGATAAGGGTTGTTTTCTTCGTTGAGTGCTGGTGCATCTTCTAACTTGTTTTGGTCAAAATTTGGTAGTAAGAATATATACTCGCCTTTGTCATGCTTTTTCAGGGTAAACAAGCCAGGAGTTTGGCGTTTGTCATGCTCGTCGGTAAGTTCTTCAACTTGATCGCGCACATAGCAATAAAGTTCAGTTGCAGTGATGATACCATCACCTGTTCCTATTGTGTCCGCAGCACCGCGCAAACCCGCAAATAAAGCTTCAGCAAAGGGTGAGTGTTTGTTACCTTCTACAGTTCCTCTTTGTCCGAAACAACCGAGGTAATCGATCGCCTTTTGGTCATGAGCCGCAGATGCGATCGCTTGCCATGCTCTATCTCTAATAAAGCGATCGTACCGTTGTTTATACACTTTTCGCGCTGGGACAATTTCTCGATACAAGCTTGACCGAAATGCCCCTGCAAAACAGCAATCTAGTATAACTAGTAAATGACGGCAAGGCAGTTCTGCAAGGGCATCATGCAAGTCTTGCATGGGCAGGAGAATTTTGTTAATTTCTATTTGCTTTTGCAGAAGGATATCTCCTTTGGCATCCTGGGGGACAAGATAGCCTGCCAGATTATCCCTGTTTTCTAGCCCATCTGCGGGGACTATTCCATGTCCGGCAAAGTAAAATATTAAACGGTCACTTTCTTCTATCTGTAATGTTTTCTCAGGTAAATGTAGTGTTTTTTGTTTAAGGTCTGCTAATAGAGAAGTTAACTGTAATAATGTAGCTTTTTCATTTAGTAATATCTGCACCTCATATTGATAGTTTTCTTGGAGAATTTTGGCAAGTTTTTCAGCGTCAGCAACAGGTGTTTCTAACTCTGGAATACCATTTGAGTAGTTATTAATACCAATAATTATTGCTAGGTTGCGGTGAAAATCGTACTTGGATTTTGACATATGATGGTTGCAGTTCGCTTTTAACTCACTTAATTCTTAGGTTTTGTAGTAATTGGTGGTACATCGTCACAGAGATGGCGATCGCTTTCATTAACATTGGGGTTATTTTGGAGATAGTTACGAATGCGATCGCACTTTTTAAGCAACCCTAATAAATCGACCTATAAGCGATCGCCTTTTGGTCATGAGCCGCAGATGCGATCGCACTTTCCTAGAAACCCTAATAAATTTACCTCCAAGCGATCGCACTTCTGTACCAAGAGGTTTTGAGAAGGCGATCGCATTTTCTAACCAGCTATAGTAAATCTGCCTATAAGCGAACGACTTACGTCGCGCAAGCTTCGCACTTTCCAAGAAATCCTAATAAATCGAAGTACAAGCGATCCCATTTATCCAAAACTACTTGTTGGGCTTTGTGGTCATTGCTGGTAAGTTTTGGTAGCAATTATTTTGAGCAGGTGAACTCAAAAGTAAGCGCTTAGGACATTATACGTAGACTGAAGATACGTAGCACAAAGGTGATCGCTTTATTTAATTAGTATTACTCAATCGATAAACACCTTGATAAATAAGGCTTATATTTTTTCTCTGGCGAGAGTTACGAAGGAGAGTTAGTATAGATATTAACTTTAACAGGGATAGAGTAATTATCTAAATGATCAAGCCTATATTCAAGAATTACTATACCAATACCCTCTTAGCTGTTTTCCTCAACTTTCTTTTTGGTTGCCAGCAAAATTTTACCACCCAGCAAAGTTTATTAGACAACTCAATCAGCAACAAAGTTGCGACTCTTAAGCAGGAAGTTGGCGAGTTTCAATTATCTCCAAGGCAACATGAACAGGCTTCAGGGGAGAGTAATAGTCGAATACCGACTTTAGTAGATGAACAAATTAAATCCAAAGCCAAGGGACAATCAAGGAATATCAGTATTTATGGCAGAAAAAATCCTGATCCCAATAAAGCTATTCTTCCTGCAAACTTCAAAGTCTACGCCAAAGATAATGTTGTGGTGAATGTATCCTATCCGGGTTTTGAGCAAAAGACTCTACCCACTGTTAATAAATTTATCGGTTATCCTGGCTGTTATGTTGCCGCCTACTCCCGCAGAAAAGAGAAAAGTGTGTATTCAGTCGGTGGAGATATATATGTAATGGCACAAGTTAGGGTTCCCGGCAGTTATCAAGAAAGAATTTGTCTGCCAGTAGGCTATGAAAATGTGGATATTAGCGCTGATCCTCAGTTCCAATTAATGTTTGCTAAAGTCTTGCCGAAAGCCTGCAAAGAAGGATGCTGGGCAGGTGGCGATACTGGTGGCTGGTTCGGGATACAGTAACCAAAATTATTCAAGATTACTCTCACTTCAAGTTGAAAACTAGAAGTACTATTGTGCAATATTAAATTTTTTATCTTCCAATCTGGCAAATTTATTGGAAGTATTACCGTTATTTTTTATCGAGCTTAAAGTTTGTTAAAGAAATATAGCCACCAAGACGTTTAGTTTCATTACCAGTTAGAGTGGATGAACTAGGTATATTTTTAAAGTAGGCTGACCAAATTTTTGGATATATAGAAAAGTTAAATACATTCCCTACTACAATAATTCCTATATTTGATTTATCAGGAATTTCATATGTTCCCTTTACCCAGTTATCCATAGGTTGATCACAACCGCGGTCTAAGTCTATGAAGAATTTAATATAATAGACTCCTGGCTCTTTTGGTGCAGTTATATTGAAACTCTTTCCATTTTCAAATTTTTCCCCATCTGGAAGTATTTCATTAAATAGACAAAACGGTTTATTTTTAGGTATACCTAGTACAATTTGGTTGATTACTGCTTCAGGGAATTCTTTTACAGTCTTATAACTATACACATATGAGATGTCTGTAGTTCCTTGAATCTCTTGCTCAGGATCAGCAAATAATATGACATTTGGTTTATTTGCCAAGTTAGACCATATTGTCCACACAATACTTGTTACCGAGGTAATAAGTATTGTGCCGAGTAACACAGGGATTCCAATACCCCAACGTGAACGTGTTGTGTCTGTATTTCTCTGCCTAATGCTTTGTTGCACAAACTCAGTTTCTACTTTGTTGAGCCAGCTGTCATTGGAGTTGAGTACCTGTTTTAATAGATTAAGGCGGGGGTTATTATTCCAAAGAAATTGTGCCGATTGTTCATTTTTCCAATCAACAGCAGCAGGCGTTAGCTGCCCTTGTAGAATTATACTTCCTTGCTTCTCTCGTCTCCAATTCAGTAACTTATCCCACCCCTGCACCAAAGCATCATGGGCTGGCTCTACATAAGGTTCGCCTTCGGAATTGGAACCTTCAACTATTAAGCGGGCTTCAGAAAAGCGTTTGATTACTGTTTGTACGCGATCGCTTTCTTCTTGACTAGGATACACCAGTTCCGATTTATGAACCTGTCGCCTTGCTAATTCCCCACCCTGCAATGAAACCATCCGCAATATTACCCGACGCACTGTATTTTGATAAACACTGTCTTCTTTAACTAAGTTCTCATATTCCTGGTTAGCACGCTTAGTTAAAGAACCAACAACCCTTCCCAACTCTTCATAATCTTTCTTGGTTAAAGCCCGGTTATCCCTGGTGCGATCGCCTAAATACTTCAAGTACAATTCACTCAGGCTGAAAGAAAGCAAAGGTAAAGCACCTGGCATTTGCACGACTTCGTTAATTAGTTCGTCTACCAAGCTGGGAGGGTCGAAATATAGAACTTTTTGTGATGCAGGTTTCTCAATTGCTTCCCGGAATTCATTTTGGCTCATTGGTGAAACAACAAACCGAGCATCATCATTCCAAAAGTCTTTGAGTACCGAGGTTTGAAACTGCGCTTCAAAATCGATTCGCAAGGTAATAACTACATGGATTTTGTTGGGATATTTAGCAAGTGAATTTTTAATAAATATCTGAAAATTCTCTGCTTCTTCACTCTTAGATAAAGTTATCAATTCTTCAAACTGATCGATAACCACCAGTAGCTTTGCTTGAGGATTATTCTTGAACCAATTTACCAAACTTTCTTCGACTGGGGTGAATAAATGGGAAGATGTTGCTGCTTGGATTAAAGGCTGCTTGACCGATTCTAGTACGTTATTCAATGACTTTAAAGGAGACTTCCCTGGTCGAAAAGGGGGTAGGATACGCCAAGTTTTATCATCCTTCCTGAGTTTAGGAATAAGTCCAGCTTTCACCAAACTAGATTTACCCGTTCCCGAAGCACCCAACACTAATGTTAATTGTTGCTTGTTATCAACTACTTTCTGGTAAAGCTTTTGAATTTGCTCCTCTCTACCAAAAAACAAGTTACTGTCTTTTTCATCATAGGAAGATAATCCTCGATAGGGATTGTTTTCTACGTTTAGTGGTGGTGCATCTTCCAATTTATCTCGGTCAAAATCAGGGGAGAGAAAGATAAATTCCCCTTTGTCGTGTTTCCTCAGTGGACACAAACTAGGGGTTTGTCGCTGGTAGTGGGTTTCTGTAAGGATTTCCACTTGATCGCGCAAATGTGAGTAAATTTCAGTTGCGGTGATAATACCATCTTGATTCAAATCTGCACCTTTCCCAAGCAAAGCGTCAAACAAAGCTTTGGCAAAGGGGGAATGTTCTTCGTTCCCGTCTGTGACGATTCCTCTTGTTCCCAAAGAATCTAAGGCTTTTTGATCGTCAGATGCACTCGTAATTACTTGCCAAGCCCGATCGCTAATAAAACGGTCGTAGCGTTCCTTATATACTTTGAACTTGGGTACAATTTCCCGATTGAGACATGCCCAACGGAAAGCTCCAGCAAAGCAGCAATCGAGAATTGCTAACATGTGCCGACAGGGAAGCGCGTTCAAAGCATCATGCAATTCCTGCATCGGCAAGTAGGTACTGCTATCTCCTGATATGGCATCTTGAGGAATTAGATAACCTACAGGCCCTTCTTGGCTTTCTAGAGCATCTAAAGCAATACCATGTCCAGCAAAGTAAAACAGCAGGCGATCGTCTTTAGTAACTGTAACTTTACCGTTATCTAATAAGATTTGACCTTGATGGAAATCTGCAATTAATTGTTTTAGCTGACTAAGACTAGCACGTTGATTCAAAAATAATTGGACTTCATACTTATTTTGTGCCTGATATTGTGGTTTTAGCTGCTCATGCTGCTTTTGAATGATTTCAGCTAATTTGAGAGCATCTGGAACTGCTGTTATTAACTTCCTAATACCGTCTTGATAACTATTAATACCAATAATAACCGCAAAATTGCGTTTGAAATTATGCTTTGACATGAACTAAACCTCTATGCAAATAAGCAGTTAAAAGCTTAAAAATCGTTTATTTAAACTTGATACTATTGCTGATTATTGCTTACAGCATTGTTGATTTCTTTCAGAATATCAGCCGGAATTTCCGTTACTAAACGAATCGGGAATGCTTGTGTAGAAGCATATCGAGCATACTCTGGGGTAAGAAATACTTGATATTTGTTAGCTTCTGGAGTCATCTGAGAAGCAAATGCTAGAGTAATGGCTTTCATATACTTACGAATATCAGCAGCTTGCTCACCAACTACTTCAACACTCTTTTTCTCCTCTCTCTGTGCAGTTGACATTGGATCTTTGATGCTACTGTGAGTTGCGCCAACAATTCCAATCAACCATTTTGGTGAAGGTACTTTGTTAAAACTAATGATTTGTTCAGTTAAAGCTGGAGTCGTTTCATCTTTAGATGATGCCAAAATCAGGGTTGGAACTTGTACTTTTTCTAACCCTGTTTCACCAAACATCAGGAAACTTGTGGGGTTAAGAGCGATCGCTTGTTTAATACGAGAATCTTGCAATTGATAACGATTTTCTGGTAAATCTTTAGCAACACACTGTAAACCCTCTCCTGCGCTAACAGTAGTACCCAGGACTTGAGGACAGCGTTCTTTTAAAGAATCTACTTGCAATTCTGCTCCAGCAATAGATAAAGCTGTCCCACCTCCAAAAGAATGACCAATAACCATAGCGTTATCGGTTGTCAGCTTACCTTGCAATGGGTGTTTGTCTGTTTGATTTAACTTTGCTAACTCGTCTAAAACAAAACTGATATCTTTGGGGCGTTCCAAAAATTCTTGTGGTTTCATACTTGTCAGCCTAGATGTTGTCAAATCAGTCAAATCAATTTTATATTCCTCATTGCTACCAATATGTTCCACTGCTGCTACTACAAAGCCATGAGATGCTAAATGTTCTGCTATGTAGCGCATATCAGTGCGATTGGAGGAAAAACCATGTGACAAAATCACCACAGGTTTAGCAGGAGTTACAGAATTTGACCAGTAAATATCAACAGGAACAAGACGTTGGCGTTGTTCATCTTTTAATTTTGGCAAGTTTATAACCTGTACTTTGCCACTTCCTGCTTCGCTAGGATCAAAGGGTAATGCTTGTTTAGTGGATTTTGCAGCCAGTCGAGGAGTAATGGCTTGCATGAACTGGTTAGTTTGCTGATACGACAAGTTCAAGTTACTAAAAACTTGAGATACTTCCTCCAAATTAATCACAAGGCGTTCACTAGGATAATTTTGGATAAAGCTAATAATAGAAAGTCCTTCTTTAGGTTTAGAACCATGTACCAATGCAGTTCTCAGAGCTTGCATTCCAGCATCATCTTTGCGGGATGTTAGTCTAGCAAAATCCTGGAGAATAGTGCTGCCAACTGGAGTATATAATAATCGACTTAAAGTTACAAAATTTACACATTTTTTCGTTTGTAGTGCTTCTAAAAACTTCTGACGTTTTTCTAATGGAAATTTATTAGTATAAACTTTGTATTTTTGAGGTACTTGTCCTGTTTCTGCAATACTTTGTAAATCAGTGACTGAGATTGCTTCTTCCCATACGCCATAACGTAATACAACAGTTTCTGCTGCTTTTAGAGAAGTATTTAAACTGATAAAATAGGTAGTGAATAATGTACAGAATAAACCGATATTTTTTGCTGTATTTTTCCAATTACATTTCATGATTGCACCTTATTTTTTTTATCTTATTACTAGGTAGCTTAACTTTTACACCTTGCAAAATAATTTAGAGACAGAAAAACTCTGCGTAACTCTGCGCCAACCTTAGTGTACCTTAGCGTTAAAAAATCATAGGCAAAAGCTAGACATGAAACAGCCTACTTTTGCCTTTTTGGTGTTTATTTCTGCCTTATAATCGCAGCAATCAAAGCTTGTAACCCAACTTCAATAGGCTCACTCAGGAAATAACTCATGTGGTCGCAAGGTACTTCTTGAATGTAGGGAGGATGCGATCGCGCGGTAGGCACACTCTTGATACTATCCACCTTCACAGCTATATCATTTGGCACACCGAAAAACGGTAATTCTACCACTTTATTAAATAAACGTTGTTGTAACCGTTTCAAGACACTGGACTTTTTCTCTGGTTGTTCCTCTAATGCTGCGGCAATAATAGAGGTATTACCAGCAATAATTGAGTAAGGAATACCAGGGTCATCACTAGCAGCCAGAGAATTGAGAAATTCCGAAGCTGGGTTCATTTGGGCTAGAGATACCCGGATATTTTTTTCTAATGTACCCAACAAAGTACCTACTACTGTTGCCGGGGGAGCAACTGTAGCAAGACTGTTAAGTGCAATACCCAGAGTCAGTTTTACCCAATCTTCCACCACAGACCAAGGAGAACCGGCGTTTGGTGTACCCAACATAATTAGGTGTTGGACAAATTTATGCCCACCTTCCTGTTCAATAAACCAACGAGATACTAAACCACCCATTGAGTGAGCAATAATGTGTAGTTCTTTATCATGTTTTTCTCCTAAACCGACATCTCTGAGCCGTCGTTTTAAATTTTGGGCATTCTGCTCAATAGAAGTATTCAAATTTTCATAATCAAAGGTAAGCACTAAGTCATAAAGTTCGCTGATGGAAATTTTTTGCCCATCTGGTTGCAATACAGGCTGTTTAATAGTAGATACTAAACTTTCGGTATCGCCGATAATTCCGTGGATATAGAGAGCAATTCGTTTGGCGTTTTTTACCTGCTCCCTAACATAAGCTTCATCGTAATGATAAATTACTTTCTTTTTCTTGTTCTCCGTTATTTCCGGTACTGCTAATATCGGATACTTAAATTCCCGTGCCAGACCCTGGCTGATTACTTTTTGAAAGAAGATGCGGATTGCACCTTGCAAGCTGCGTTCTCCTTGACTCACGGGTGCTGGTAATCTTTCGAGAATAATTTCTGTTTTACCGTCGTTAGTTATTTGACCACGCCCTAGAGGTAAGAAAAATTCACCGTCATAACCTATAGGAAGCAAATATTCATTATCTGCTAGGGGTGCATCAACTAACAACTTCAGAGGTGCATCTGGGGTAACGACTTCATAGTCTGCAACGTCGTTCAGTTCCAGTACACTTAATCCTGGGTCTGTACCCCGACTGGTAGTAAATTGGAAGGGTTGATTCACTTCTGGATCTTCCCGCAGAATGGGAGGTACAATGTTATTACCCAAATCTCGGCTGACTTGTGGTGTAGTTGTGAGGCGAACATTTGCCTTTAAGCTGGGATGGGGTTGTAATTTCACCCCTACTCCTAATTGTTGTTCTTGTTCTGGGGAAACTGGCGTAGATTCCAAGGGACGGACTGTGGTAATTGTGATTTCCTCTGCATACCAATCGTCAAAACTGACTGCGCTACTTTTGGCTCGAATTTCACGATTTTGTGTCCGAGCCATTAAACGCTCAAGACTACTTTGATTTGCAGATTCTATATTTCTGGATACAGGTCGAGGAGCATCTAGTTTATCTTGATTTAGCAATCTGGCATCAAATTCGTCATTGCTAACAATCAATTTAATAATGTCTTTGTACTCGGTAATTCCCTGTTGCCAATATTCATTAGGAACTTCAAGTATTAATTCTTCTCCATCTAAAGCATAAGCTGATTCTCCTGCTTGCAGTCTGATCTTACCAGATTCAAAAAATGGGGCGCTAATGGAAAAACTGTCTGAAAGGTTGACTAAGGCACAGTAAAGAGGTTTTTTAGTTGTATTGGTAAGTCTGAGTTTAAATTCTGGTTGTTGCCACTTACCGTCCTTATATTTGTACTGCAAACGCATCTGCTGTGATTGCAATAAGTCAGGATCAGTAGATATGAGTTCCATCTTCACATCACCAGTTTTAATCTGAGTTGCCGCAGTATTTGCAAGTTGGGCAATTGATTTCCACCGGGCAATATGTTCTAAGCGTTTAATTGCCTTCTCTGCGCTGTCTGGGGTGTAACCATCAATTTGAGCTACTAAGGGGCGTTCATTTGTGGGTTGGGCTATTACATACTGGTTATGGCGACACAACAGGCGCAACTCTGCATTGCCCATTTCTTGTGACTCGCGGACATAGGCTGAAGGTTTACCATTTAGTCCTGCTGTTGTTAGCTGTTCACGCACCAAATTTACACCCGCTTCATCTCCTTCAAAGGAAATCCCTAAAGGTGGTAAGGGTAAACTGGTAACAACTGCTTTAAAAGTGCTATCAGTAGCTAGGTTATCTACCCCTTCGATATCTATTCGGCTCTTAGTTGGCAATACCTGAGTTACTTTTGCTGTACCTACAGATTTTGAAGGGTCACGCAAATCGTCATTATTAGCATCAAATTTAAATAGTGCTAATAAAGTAGTTTCGCCATTTTTGGGTGGTTGCACTCCGTGGACAGCACCACCTTCAATTACCCATCCAGAGGTTTTGTCATGGTTGACAATGAAGTATGATGTAACTTGGGCTATGGCACCATCAAGGAAGAACTTATCACCATCCTGGGGATCATTCACTTCCAATTGCGGAGACTGTTCCCTACCTTCACTATGGACAATAGCATTTGTGCGGGCAAATAAATCCCGATATGTCAGCTTTCCGTTGGTCTTGGTAAGTGTATCCAGTAAATAATAAGAGAAATAACCTCTAAACTTACCTGGGTATTCCTTGGCTGTTTCGTAGTCTCGACAAGCCGCTAGCAGTACATGACGACCTTTAGGAATCTTCCAACCTGTGGGGTGTTTTTCGGGATCACGTTCACGGGAATCTGAAAGTTTATCTAAATCTTCCAGTGTAAAAATAAAGCTATCCAAGGGACGTTCTCGCTTGTCAGAGGGGAAGCGACGTTCTTTGGCTTCTTGCATGGGGTCTTTAGTGCCAGAACCAGAGTGACAACAATCCATAATTATGGTTATGTGTGGTTCTTTTTCTGCGACTTCTGCAATTAGTTTCGCCAACTCTTTATCTGCTAAATCCCATCCATTCTCGGTACGACTGTCGTAGCAGACTAAAGTTTCATCCAGATGGTCTGGTTCGATGTGCCAAAATTCCTTCGGTGCTAGTTCCTGGGAACCATGACCACTGTAGTAGAACAAAACTACATCATCTTTTTGTGCTTGACAAAGATGGTTGCGGAAGCCATTAATAATTGCCTCACGGGTTGCTTGCTCGTCTTGAAGCTTGAGTAAATGTAGTTGGTATTCTTGCGGGTCAAACCGTTCGTTTAGATACTCTTCTATAGCTGTAATGTCGTTTACACAACCTTGGAGGCAATGATTGGGATCGGGATAGTTATCGATTCCCACCAGTAAAACGTATATTTTCCGACTTCCGCTTCCTCTCGTGGGAATCACTATCGCAGTGACAACACTCAGGACTCTATCAATTGCCTCTGTGATTCTAGCTATACTATTAGCTGTTTCAATTTCGCGGTTTAAGTTATCTATTCCTTGGTGGAACGAAGCTTCATTTGATTGTAGACTTGCTAATAGTAAAGAAAGTCTCTGATCTTCTAGTTGTCGAATTTGAACAGCGATTTTAGTTCTCGCTTCGTTAAAAGCATCTTTCTTACGTTGATCGCTTTCATGATCAATGGTGAATAAAACTTGTGGAGAGTTAAGTTTCGCATCAACTTGTCTTAATTTCTCCAAAATCGCTTGAGCTTCAGCTTCGGAATTAATAGACATATTTAATTTCTCCTGAATAACGACTATTTTTAGTTAGAAAGAAGTGCTGAAAATGAATTAGTTTCTTGTATGAAATTATCAAGACGTTTAGTGGTTAAATCCCCCTCTATAGAAGCAATAAAAATCTCTTTAAGTTTTGTTAACTTATCACTTGCATCCTTGATTTTTGTTACTACTTCAGCATCCTGTGTCAGAACCTTATATCTTGTTTCTATCCATGCATCATCATTAACTTCTGCTGACTGAGTGAGTGGTTTTAACACTAAACGATCTTCTTGTAAATTTCGTAGTATTTGGATATCTGTTTCGACTGAATCACTTATTTGTTTCAGCACTTTTTCTTGGGTAGTTATTTCTTGATAGATAGTATAGCAACCGCTAAGGCAGTTAGGACGCAATATAGAACCCATTTGACATCTAAGAAGGTGCTGCAAGCCTCTTAATCATTAGCCTGATGAAGCAGAGATTGAGTTTGGCAGTGGCACTAACTAGGGTTTGTTCAAAGTTCTTAACCAGAATTTTACAACGCTCCATCCAAGCATTGGAGCGCTCGATCACCCATCTGGCTACTGCCGGAACAAATCCACATTTTCCTTGTGCTGCTTTCTCTTGTTTTGAGGGTTTCGTAGAAAGTTGAAATTGGATTTTGGTCATGATCTCTGGATAAATCCGCTCTAACTCCTGAGTCAAATATTCTGGGTGATACCCATGATCTAGCAGGATAGTAATCTTGGGAATATCACTCTTGTTTTGACTTGAAGTAGTCGATGTTGAGAGTAAACATCTCAATTAATCCGGCATCATCCGAGATATTGGCGCGTGTACAGTGCGTAAAGAAGGGAAACCCAAGGGTGTCAATAGCCAAATGCCTTTTAATACCGTTGGTGGCTTTGTAGAAACAAAAACCTTTCGACTCCACACTGGCATTGCAAGTATTTTTCACTGCTTGGGAGTCAATGATGATCAATGTCGTCCAGTACGGTTTTTTTTTACCTGTTCACGAACTTGTCCATGTAATACCAATTCTTTCTGAAGCTGCATAGAATTCGATCCCCCCTAGCCCACGCCAGTCGCTCCACTTGGGGAGACCCCAAGACCGCGCTGGCTCCCCTTAAAAAGGGGGGAATTCAAAGTCCCCCAATTTATCGGGGGATTTAGGGGGATCAAGATATGTGCAACTTCACATTAAATTGGTATAAGACACTCATT
Source organism: Nostoc sp. (assembly GCF_036917095.1). Lineage (GTDB taxonomy): Bacteria > Cyanobacteriota > Cyanobacteriia > Cyanobacteriales > Nostocaceae > Nostoc. Next base: position 21,241 of record NZ_JBALFH010000007.1, on the reverse strand, counting down.
AGTTCCTTGAATACCCCAGCAGCTCGCCACTGTTTGTAGTGCCAATAGACGGTGGAATAAGGGGGGAAGTCTTTGGGTAGGTCTTACCAATTGCACCCATTTTTCAGTTGATAGAGAATTCCATTAAATATCTCTCGCTTTGTCCAGTTGCTCGGTCAAGTCTGCTTCTTAGTCGGTAAGATTTCTTGCAATAAGGGTTCAAAAATTTCCCATTCTGTATCAGTGAGGTCGCTGGAATACGCCATTAGCATTGGATTTTAGATGCTGAGGAGTACCTTAATTCAAAACCTCATAAGATGTCAAATGGGTTCTATAAATAATAATGGGTTTGCCGTTAACTTAGCGCCATTCGACTTAGCAGGAAAGATTTTCGCCTGGTGAAACTCCCAACCTCTGGCAAAAATCCTGATAAAAATTGATTCGATTTTGGGCTTCTTGTCTACCTTGTGGGGACGCATTCGGTCCACATTCGATGCCACCATTGATGATGGAGATTGTCATGCCGAAACCGGAGTTGCGGATAGCATTGTGGCATGATGTCATCCAGAACCACAGGGCGGTCATGAAGGAAATAGCGCTATCTGTTGAGACCAAATCCGGGTTATTGAGCAGATCAATACCAAGAGCCGCCCCACATGTAGCATAGTTGTAGTTCCACGACAATTGGATCGGTCCGCGACCGTGATAGGTTTTACCCTGCACACACGGATAGGTTGTAGGATCGCAATAGCTACCCCATACTGCTGTGTTCAGTTCCTCAATGTATTGTAAAAAACCCGTCTCTTGGGCAATATTTGCTAGGAAGGCAGCCGCCTCACGTCTGCATTCTTCGTCCGATCCTTCATTGCAGAAGCTTGGGTATTTCTGCGTGGCGATCACTAGACCGTCGTAGGAGTAAAAACCATTTCGGTTTGGGAATAGAGCCTCGAAGGTTTGCTGCGATACAATACCTGCGAAACCCTTGCCTATTGGAGGAAGGGGTGGTGGTGGTGGAGTGACAGACCCGTTAGGAATGCAGATTTCTTGACCTATCTGTAAATTTGCCACATCCGCGTCTGTTAAGGGACTTCCATCTGGTTTTTTGAGTTCATACCAACGGTTGCCATCACCTAATTGTTGTTGGGCAATAACAAAAAGCGTGTCTCCAGACTTAACAATATATGAACTACCGATTGTACAAGACATAAATCAACTCCAAAAAATTAAATTACAAAATTGCTGTAACAGACTGGACACCTAGATTGATTGCTTCTTCAACGCTATCAACAAAGATGTCAATCTTTTGACCGATAATTGCCATACCGATATCTAGGGCAGCGGCAGGAACTTGCCTACCATCCCAAAGCACCAAGGTAAAATTTGTTAACAGCGGAATTACATTAGTGTCTACTGCACACTGTAAACGCCCAACGCTCTGACCTTCGCATTGTGATTGCAATTGACCTCTGGGATGGAATGTTTACAGTCCTTTGAACTGGGCATCTGTTATTTGTTGGGGACTGTTGTTGCCTGGGATAATGTAGTCTGCACCGACTCGTGCTTTGTAGATAGAGTAGACCTGATGGACGGTGGAGCCTATGGTATAGGTGCTGTCGCCGCGATCTCCGCCAAAAATAGCCCAGTCAGTCTCTTTCTCAATGTTGAAGTAACAAAGCATCTTGATTTGGGGTTTGACCGAGAGGTAGTCGAACATCTCAACAATCCACTGACCCTTCGCGCCAACATTGTTGCTGCCGTAGTTATCACTCGTTGTGCCCCACTCTGGAATCGCGATCGCCTTGCCGTAGCCGGAGAGGCGGTTAATCATGTCGTCTAGCAGCGCGACGGGAGGTGTCCAGTTTGACCAAGACTGGCCGGTGCCCCAGTTGTAAGCGTCAATGCCGACCCAATCAACATAGGCATCGCCCGGCCAGTAAGACTCAGCCTTGTGGAGCGGGTTGCCTACATCGGTATTCATGGGTGTCCAGAGCCACTGCAAATGATTACTGTCGATGCCTTTATTTTTGAAGACCGTCCAAACATGCTGCCACATATTGATATAATCGGTGGGCGTGTTCTGGGAGTCTTTATAGCTGGCAGACCAGGGATACCAGTCGCCGTTCATCTCATGGGCAAACCGCAAGTAGACGCGGCGGTCATCAGCATCGCCGTATACGCCGCCAGCACCCGCCAGGAAGCTCTTCATGGTGTCAGCCCAGTCATTCAAATAGCTATCGTGACTGCCGTTGGCGATTAGGGCATCGATATTCGCTGGGGCATAGCGATTTTTGTCATCGGTGAAGACTTCCCATGTGACCACAGGTACACTTCCACTATCCCAGATATGGTTCATCGTCGTGAAAGCCTGCTCCTTGCTGTTCGGGTCCCAGCTTGTAAACATAACCTGCACGGCGTGCTTTTTACCTAACCAGGATTCTATGTCGTTGATATTGGCATAGCCGGGGAAGCAACCCAAAAGCATATTGTTGTGCGGGCGGGTGCTTTGGTTGATTTCAAAGCCGCTGACTGTGGGCTGATCGGCAGCGCCTGGCGTGAAGTTCACGACAATCTGCCCTCCGGTATCTGAGGTCACTACAAATTCTTCAGCGATCGCCTTATTGATGCCGCCAGCTTGGGAGAAAATGTCATAATTCCATAGTACTTGCGTGCCGTTAATCGCAGCGTTAAATTTGCGCTTGTCAACCGAGTCCCAGAAGTGTTCGTTAAAGTGAAGCTTAACAGTATGGATGGCCTTGGGAGTCAGATCCAAAAAGGTGTAGCTGAAGGTGCCGTAGCGTTCGGTCTGATAAACTTCTTGGTTTGCTGGGTAATAGACGCCCTTAGCATCGACGAGAGTCTTGCTCGACGCACTTTGACCGCCACTGTAGTAGGCATCTGCACCATAGCTTCCGATCGCTCCTCCACCAGCATTGATACTAATTGAGTTCACCATAAAATTCTCCTAAGAAAGTAACTGATCAGATTTTTGGTTATGATTCAAATTTATTGACCGAAGAAGGTTGTGTTGCAAAAAATATTTGAAGTAGTAAAATCCTCTAAAAGTAGGATTGTTTATACAACTTCGTATTAGATATAATATTGCAGTGAATTACTTTTAATATTAGTTGTCTTATAGGCTCTGAAACTCATAAAACTCATCCCATAACTCATAGTAAAACTCATGAAAAATAACATCCCTAAATAGAAATGTTCTTAAAATAACTTGTAAATAAGTACAATATCTCATTAACTCATAGTAAAATCTCTGCGTGGCTCTGCACCCCTTTGTGTTTAAATTTCAACCCTCAATTCGCCATGATTTTACGCAAAGCTGTACTAAGCACCTGTACTCTCAAGAATTGTGTAGGATCAGAAATAGGAGTGAGTTCTAATTCATATTTTGATTCTGCAACGCCAAATGCTGCTCTATTTTCGTAAAAAATCGCCGATACAATTCACAACTTGCGATCGCTTCAGATCCAGAAAGTTTAATCAACCCCATACTGCTTAACTTGTGAGTAAGGATGGGATCTAAGAGAATAGCTTCATTAGCATTCAGAACCTTATCAAAAGCTTGTGCTAACTCAGGCTGTTTTTGCAAAGTTGCCCAGTGACGCTGCAAATGATAAGAATAAATTTTGCTTGCTGTGGGAGCAGTTTCTACCAGTTGCGACAGAGTTACCTCCTTTCGACTCAGATGATAGAGAGCTAAATGTACTAGTGCCGGATGTCCCCCGACCATTGCCATTAATTGTCTAGCTCCTTCTCCATCTGTCCAATTGAGTCCATAGCGTTGGGCTAACTGCTGTACCTCTTCTTGGCTAAAGTTGTCTAACTGAATCGGTAATCCTACATTGAAAGGAGACTGATTAAGTTCAAGAGGAACATAAATATCTGTTGAGTGAACCACGAGTAGACGAAGCTTTTGCCAAATGGGCAGTCTTTTCGCTTCTTCGTACCAAGAACGCAACAGAGGTAGAAAATCCTTCGCTACTTGGGGATGCTCGAAAATATGGTTCACTTCATCCAACGCCAAGATCAGGGGAGTATTAATTGACGCTAGTAGATATTCTTGAAAGTAGACGGTGCAGCTAACTTTACTTCCCAAATCTTCATCCCAATACTCGTCTAACATTGGTTGAAGCTGAAGCTGGCGGGCGATATTGGCACACAACCAGCGCAAAAGTTGATTCAAGTCGCTCAGAATTGTCTGCTCGACTTGTTCTAGATTCAAGCTGATAGTGCAGTAACCCTGGCGATTGGCATAGTCAAGAATCCTCAGCAGCAGTGAAGTTTTGCCCATTTCTCTGGGAGCTTTGATCCTGATTAACGCTCCTGGTTTCTTAATTTCTTGATAAATTTGCTCCTCAAGGTAAGAACGTTTGAGGTAAAAGGGAGAGGCGAGAGGAACTGAGCCGCTGGGGTAGCAAGGTGACGTATCCTGATTAACTGTGGGGGGAAATTGCGTCAGGTCTTGTTTCAAAAGTTTTGTATCTGGAGCTGCTTCAATGATGGCATAGGATTCCAGCAGTACCTGACAGTTTTTCTTGGTCACGCGCTGGCCAATGACCTCAGAGAGTCGCCCAAACAATTCTGGGGCAACAACATTGGTAAAGTAGCCAGGACTATAACCTGCCTCTATAGCTATTTGGTTATAAGTTTTATACTGCCAAATCCCACGCAAAACCAGATTTTCTGTGGAATTAAGGGGGCGATTGTGGCTCTCAATTAGTAGGCGGTCAACAATCTCAAACAGACTATCAAGGTTCATAGAGATTACAGACAAATGCTACTAATAAAGATAACAGGAATTACGCAAGTAACACAATATCTGCCCTTTATTAGTACAACAGTATTGCTTAGACAAATTAAATTATCCAGAAGGATAGACCTCTTCTTTCACTTTCTAGATTAAACAAAAGTTTTCGTAAATCAAACAAAGATAGATTCATAAATACGGTTCTGAACTCTCAATTTTCCCTGTTGCTTGACTACTAGCCCTGACAAAAGCAATTCTCTTTCCTCTGAACTATCAACTGCAATAATCTCTCCTTGATGCAAAATTTGCCGGTAGAGTTCTAGTAGCCGAACGGATTGTTTACTTTTGAGAAGGCGATCGCGAATGGTTCTTAAATGCTCTGGTTCATCCTGTGATTCCCAATTCTCTATTACCTGAGTTCGCACTAAACTTTCAATCCATTCGGCTTCTCTGTTGGTAGGAATAGGAGATGAAGAATTGCGGATGACTTTACAGAGCTTTTGAGTCAAAAAGGGCTGGCCATTAGTCCAGACTAACACTTCTTTTAAAACTGTTTGAGGATTGCTCACGTTCTCGGTCAATCCTTGAAGTAGAGGTTGCGCTTCATGCTCTTTAAACCCTTCCAATTGAATGGTCTGACCGATGTTAAAAGGCGTTCTTTGGTGGTCAGTAATTAAGTCACCAGGGGTAGCTACTCCAAAAAGAGCAAAGGTTAAACGTCGATACTCTGGATTAATACTACGCTGATTATAGCAAGAGCGAATTAGCGCAAAAAAGTCATTAACTGGGAATTTTAAACTTAAGAAGCTATCAATTTCATCGATAAAAATTATCAACTTTTTAGATATAGTATCATTTCCTTGAGCAACTTCAACTAGCAAAACTTCTTCAATAAATTGACTCAACCTCTGAACTGGAGAAATATCTCCTTGCTCTTGCCACCAAGTTTTTAGATTAACCTTTCTTAATAAACCAAAACTTCGCCATAGCTCTACTGTTAAGCCTTTGTACCATTGGTCAGGCGTGACGTTTTCGCTACCAATACGGGTCAGATCGATCGCCCCGCAGCTAAATCCCTCATGCTGGAGATGGTGTATCATGCGTACCATCAGACTTGACTTGCCCATCTGCCGAGGATTGAGAATGTAACAAAATTCCCCGCGCTTCAACGCCTTATAGAGATAACGGTCTGCTGAACGCACAACATAAGTAGGAGCATCCATCGGCAAACTTCCTCCCACTTGATAGTCAAAGGTAGAGGGTTGTTCGCCACTTTTGAGTAACTCGTTTTCAAACAGCAGTTCGGCTTGGGTGGCTTTGAGAATTTCTAGGGTTTGTGAGAGTTCTTGAGTGCGCTCTTCTACTCTCAGCTCTAGATTTCGGTTATAATCTTCTAACTGTCCGTAGAGACGGGCATTTTCAATGGAGATAGCAGCTTGAGCAGAAAGAATTCTTAAAACTTCAATGCGATCGCTGGTAAATGCATCTGTAGTTAAATTGTTTTCTAGATATAGAATACCGCTTAGTTTGCCTTGATTTAACAAAGGAGTACAGAGAATCGATTTTGGTTGAGTGGCGACGATGTAGGGATCGCGGATAAAGTGTTCTTCAACGGTTGCGTTATTAAGAACTACATTTTCTTGAGTACGGACAACATAGTTCACGATCGCAACTGGTAGGATAAGTGTCTGCTTGTCGCCATCTACAGAGTCAATGGGAAGCGATCGCAGTAGAGTAACCTCATCAAAATCTACTGTCCCTTCAGCTTCGATTACCCATTTACTATCTTTTTCCAGTATCAGAAAGCCTTTTTGGGCACCTCCATTTTCAATTACAGTTTTCATTAACTTAGCCAGCAGTTGGTCTAGTTTTATTTCGCTAGCTAATACTTGAGAGGCTTTGGTAACTGTCATCAGATCGAGTACGTGGGGATTTGTACTACTAGTAGATTCAGTTGTATTAATGCTTTGGTCTTCTTTTCGGTTGTTTATATCCATTAGAAACTGTGGGTACTCCGATTCTAGGGCTTTAACTTTGGCTTTTGCACCCCAGCAACTATAACAATGATGGGCATTTTTCAGGTATAGTCGTCCTATTTCTTCTCTACCGAGAGAGATATAAAATTCTGCTGCGCGTTCATAACCTATGGCTTCTTCGTGAATAAATTCAGATTTTTTAGCACCTTGAATTGCTTTTTCATAAAGTTCTTGGGCTTGCCAATTTTGTTCTAATACTCGCGCTTTCTCTGCTTCTACTAAATCGTATTTATTTTGAAAATTGGCGGGGCAATGACCCGCCCATACTTTCATATTCTGTTGATTATTTTCTACTTTTTCTAAGATTTGTTTTTGTTGCTCTAGGTTGAAACTATGATAGTGAGCAAGAAAGGAAAGAGAAGAGTAGAATTTGTGTTGTGGTACAGTTAAATATCCAGCATAAGATTTAATGTATCTTTCAGTTTCAACTATTGAAGTAACAGCATATTCATATGTTTTAAATAAATATGAACAAATTAATTTTGAAAAATAAGCTATAAACAACAACCATTCGCTCTTATCTTGCTGCCATTTATTCAAACAGTCGTTTTCTTCTTTTGGATCATTACTAATACTATTAATAAAATTAGAATTAATATCTATCAAATTTATTATATTTTTTTTGCATATATTAGCGTAATAAATTGAGTACTTTATTTTTAATTTTTCAATTGACTTAATGTATATTGTATAATCAAAAACGATATCTTCTAAATTATATCCTCCAAAAAACTTTATTAAAAAATATGTGATAATTACATAACTTGTATACTCCTTGCATCCTCTAACTATCCCTTTTTGAACCGTATCTATGATTTTTTTATACGCACTTTTATCCCTGAGAAAATTTTTCCAATGCCATGCGTATCCATAATAAAAGTGGACAACTAAATCTTCTAATTCGGTCGAATTTAATTGATCGAGCAACTTTATAGACAGTTTGCCAAACTTATATCCTAAATTAATCTCTCTCGTTGAGCCGGATCGAATTAGTAAATAAGAACTATATATAGCAGGAGCTTGAGAGGGATTACCATATTTTATACAGAGATTAAGCTGGATTAATATGACCCAGGGAAATAATGGTGAATTCATAATATTCAAAGGAGAAATAATTCTTTGTAATATGAATATCACTGCCAGTTTATATGGATCATTGAGTCTAGGAAGATTAGCTAATTTCTCAATATTTTGATTTTGCAAAAATAGTTCTAGCTCTCCCTCTTCTTGTTTAATTTTATTTTCTATTTCAATAGTTCCTTGAGGAATATCTATTCCTAGTTCTGTTAAAAACTTAAATGCAATACTTATCGCATCATGCGGTTTAAATTCAGCAAAACAAGAAAGAATTTTTACTTCATATATTTTTACTTTATCAATACTATTTGTAATTTGAGATAAACAAATATTATACAAGTAATCAACTCGCTCAAATTGAGTATTTAAGCGAAGTAATTCTAAAGTTTCTACATAAATTTCTAAAGTTAATTCATACTGCTCTTTCCAACTGTTGTTTGCTAATAATCTTAAACTAGTTTCTAAATATTTTAGAGCTAGCTGATAAGCGGTTGAAGCCTTTGCTTTTTTACCAGCTTGAAGATTTAATTTGGCTAAATTATCTCTTTCCGGGCGTTCAATAATTAATTCAGTTCCTTCATTTAAGTGATTGACAATATCAAAAATATTTGATTCTATCTCATTTAATTTTATCATTTTCAAAATAAGAAAACCTACTTGCAAATGTGCTATTTTTTTTTCTGCTTCTGGAATTAAAGCATAGGCAGCTTGCTGAACTCTATCGTGCAAAAATTTGTAGGGGATATATTTGGGAACTTTGGGAATAAAAACATTGGAAATTTCTGAAGTATTTCTTGATATTTCTTCCTGATTCCAAAGCAGAGGTATTTTATAGTCATTACTCAGAGGTAAAATTAAACCTGACTCTAGTGCTGGCTGAAGTTCTCTAGCTGTAATTATTTGAGATTTGTTATTGACTACAGAAAGAACTTCTAAATTAAATTGGTTGCCAATACAAGCTGCTAATTGCAAAATATTCTGAGTTTTTTCATCCAGTTTAGTAATCTTGCTGATAGTTAAGTCAACGACATTATCAGTTATTCCTACTTTTTCTATTTCTTCAATATTCCAGTACCAAAAATTTTTCTTGTGGTCAAATGACAAAATATTTTCTTTATGCAGATATTGGAGTAATTGAGTTAAGAAAAAAGGGTTTCCTTGAGTTTTATTAGTTACTAACTTTGCTAAAGATTTTGACTTTTCTGTGGAGCAATTTAATGTATCAGCAATTAATTGATTAATATATTGGATTTCTAATGGTTGCAGCAAGATGTTATTGATGTTACCACCTTCTTTTTGAATTTGCTCTAAGGTTTGCATCAAAGGATGAGTAGCATCAACTTCATTATCTCGGTAGGCTCCGATTATCAATAGATATTGGCTGTCAACATCGGTTATTAATAGCTCAATTAACTTCAAAGATGCTAAATCTGCCCACTGGAGATCGTCAAGGAAGATAACTAGGGGGTGTTCTTTTTGAGCGAAAACAGTAATAAATCTTTGAAAAAATAAATAAAATCGATTTTGAGCCTCAGTTGCTCCTAATTGCTCAACTGGTGGTTGTTTGCCGATAATCTGCTCCAATTCAGGAATTATATCGATGATAACCTGAGCATTAGGATTCAATGCTGCTAAAAGTTCCTGTTTCCTAGTTTGTAGTGCTGCTTCAGATTCGGTAAGTAATTGTCGTGTTAAGTCTTGAAATGCTAAAGCGATCGCTGCATAAGGAATATCTTGCTGCAACTGATCGAATTTTCCCTTAATAAAGTAGCCTCGCTGACGTAGTATCGGTTTGTGAACTTCATTAACCAAGGCAGATTTGCCAATTCCTGAATAACCACAAACCAGTATTATCTCAGTGCTACCTTGACTGACTCCCTTAAAAGTATTTAATAGTTGTATGATTTCTTCTTCTCTACCATAAAGTTTTTCAGAAATGACAAAGCGATCGCAAATATCCTGAGTTGCTAAACAAAACTCGTCAATTTGCCCTAAACTCTGTAAGCGATCACGACAGGTTTCTAAGTCAGCTTTGATTCCCCAAGCACTTTGGTATCGTTTTTCTGGGGTTTTTGCCAACAATTTAATCACAATGTCTGAAACGGCTTTAGGTATTGGTTGAGATGTTAGATTTAACGTTTCTACAAGTTCATGTGGGGGAACAGGTTGTTGTGCAATATGACAGTGAACTAATTCTATAGAGTCGGTAGTTGTAAAAGGTAGTTGATTAGTCAGCAATTCATAGAAGGTAACACCCAAGGAATAAAAATCACTGCGGTAATCTATGCCTCGGTTCATTCTTCCAGTTTGCTCTGGAGCAATATAAGCTAAAGTTCCTTCTAGGCGCTCAATATTACTAACTGTCTGGTTTTCTCGTGATAAACAGGTGGAAATACCAAAATCGATGACTTTAAGTTGTTCGGTTTCTGAATTATAAATAATATTAGAGGGATTAATGTCTTTGTGGATAATATTGGCAGCGTGAATAGCCGCCAAACTCTCAGTTGTTTTGATGGCAATAAAGAGAAATTCTTTGAGAGTAAATTGGCGTTCGGGTATTAATAATTTTAAAGATTCACCACCAAAGTCTTCTAAAAAAATGACTAGACTATTTTCATACCGCTGCAAATTGTACGCTTTAATAACTCCATCGGCATTTAAGGAGCGGGTGACTTCATATTCCTGCTTGTATCGAGTTAGTTCTGAGGGAGTTGGGTAGTTTTCCTTGAGAATCTTTAAAATAACGGGTTGATTATCAGGCTTTAGAATGGCTCGATAGACTAATGAATTAGCACTTTCATAGATTTTTTGAATAATCTGATAGTCTTTCATAGTGTTCGTAAGTAAATTCTTATTAAGTACAATTTTTGTTATCTTTCCTTCTCAATTCTGAAGCGCCTGAAAATTTTTTAATTTTATGTTTTTACCTTGGAGTCAGTTCTCTGATAAATCTCAGTTATCATAGTGGTGGTAACTTGAAGCCTATTTTTAATAGCTCTGCTAATAACCTGTGATTTCCACATGTCGCAGTTTTTACAAGCCAACCTATTATCTAACTGATTAAGCATTAAATCGCGTCTAAGTTGATTAAATAAATTTCCACTCCAAATATCTTGCAGAGTTTGTTGATTGTAATCTCCCAAACTAGCAATATCCTTATCAAAACCAAGTCTAAATAAGGTTTCAATGCAGTAGTATATTCTGCCGTTAGGCAAAACAGCCATTTCTATAAAGGGAAACAGACAAGCCCATCTCCCTTGCGCTTTTTGAATATAATGTTTGAGCGAATCTTGCAGAGCGTCGTTAATCTTGCTAAGACGTATATTAGTTTTTTTGTATTCAGCTAAGTTCAAAACAAAAACACTATCTGCTTTTGCCAGCCAACGTTCTCGAAATTTTTCTTCTTCTTCGATAGTCACATATTGATTTCTGACAAATGATGTCCTCACCTCACAGGGAATTCTCAAGCGATCGCGCACTCGCAAAAAATTGATAACATTAGATTCGACTCGGTTGAGATTAGCACCCCTAACTCTTAAGTAAGTATCGGGTTCAGCAGCATCGATGCTAATATCAATACTGGTTAAACCTGCTTGCAATAATGCGATGGCTCGACTTTCATCTAGCAGTTGACCGTTGGTAGTTATATGAACTTTGGGAACTCCTTGTTGTCTACAAAGTCGGACAAAATCTATAATCTTAGGGTGAAGCAATGGCTCCTCCACACTGCCAATTAAGATCGTAATTCCCTGTTCCCCACATTCTTGTGCTAGTTTTTCCATCATCTCCCAGGACATTGCATTATTACCTGTGAAGAAATCTGTTGTATGTGTTGGCTTGAGCAAAGAACTATGATATGGACACATCACGCATTTAAGATTGCAGGTATTTCCGACAATTGCCCTAACATAAGAAGGTTTTACAGCCGTGCCATAATAGTCCGCAAAGTAATGTAACTGTTCGTCAAGTTCGGTCTGTGAAATAATAGTCAAGGGTGTTTGAATGCCAAAAATTACCTGATTTTTACTTTCAAATTCTTGTAATAACTGACTCCAGATATTACTTAACTCTTGGGGATACAAATAGGCTAAGGTCGGATATGCAGGTAAGCCTAATTCTGATGAAACAGGTAGGGAAGGTCTGAAAGCAACTACTTTTTTTCCAGATTTTACTGCTGCCACGAGTCTCTCTACACTTTTTGAGTGTAAAGGAATACCATGAGGGGGTATTTCCAGCACTACATCTGACATTTCCCAATTGTCTCGAATTTGAATTGGTAAAAGCTTTTGAGGGTCTTTAATAGTCATATTTTTTTCTATAAGATTTGGATAGCACCAATGAAGAAAAGAACCACCCTTGTTTTCGGCATGGGTGGAGTCTTTAGCAATTTATGCTTTCATAAGATTAAGATGTTTAAGTCTGTAAGACTTTGCTTATCTTGCTTATTTTAATTAAGAACAAGTTGTAGGGATATAAGGGTTATCCGCAAAGAATTTATTTTTATCCTTATTCACAATCCACTCTTCCAATTCAGAAGAAGTAACCGTAGCTTCGCTAAGTTGTGGACGTGGAGGATAGGGAATGACAAATTTAAAAAGGCTAGGACTATTTCGATCTACATCCTCTAGCATTCCGAAAAAGTCATTGACATTGACTTCCAGCAAGTAGCCCAAATCCGGATGTTCTGGATCTCTTCCTAGTTCCAATTCATTAAATATAGGAAAAATCAAATCTTCGTTAGATTGATTTTTAAAGACCTCACGAAGTAACTTGGCTTCTGCACTTTCCTCTTTGGTAGGATCGGCTCCCAATAACTTTTTCAAGTTTTCACCAACCTCAGTATCTTTTTCAGTAGGGCGGACAAAAAATTTCTGTAATTCTTTTGCAGTATTTAAATTTGGATTTTCTGGTTCTCCAACATTACGCCATATGTAGGCAATAATTTGAGAAATTTGTTTAGCTTGTTGATAAAGTCGTAGTAGAAAAAAGGTTGGAGGAGCTTTTTGAAATGTCTTTTTTAATAATTTTCTGTATGCTTCTTCTTTCTCAAGACTTCTTTCTTCTTTAGCTTCCTCAAAAAAATCGTTTACAGAGGATTCTAAAAATTGATCTACTACTTCATTTAGCGCTTCACTTTTAATCAATAAATCTCTAGTTCCAAACATGATTTTTTCCTCTTTGTAAGATTATGATAATAAATTTCAAGACAAATTGTAAAAACGACAAGGATTATCCCAAAGAATCTTTTGCACAGTTTCTTTCGATAATTTTTCCTCAAGCTTTACCATGTCTGCAACGATGTTCGGCTTGTGATCCATATGGGGATAGTCCGAACCAAAGATTAAATTGTCTGCGCCAATATATTCAATCACCTGAGCTAGTAATGGTTCTGAAGGCTCTATGGCAATAAAGCACTGGCGACGAAAATACTCTGATGGCTTGATTTTAACATTATCATGAATTGTATCCTCACAAGCTAAATTTTCATACTCTTCATCTAGTCGCCATAGCCAGTAAGGAAGCCAGCCACAACCGGACTCCAGAAAAGCCACTTTCAATTTTGGATGACGTTCTAAAACCCCTCCTTCAATCAAGGCTAATAAAGCCATCATCTGTTCCATCGGATGAGAGCAAGCGTGGGTAGCAAAACGAGTGTTAAACCTTTCTGTTCCAGTAGTTGGCAAACGACTGTGAGTCCCTTCATGAATGCCTACTGCTATTTCTAGTTGATCGCATTCTGTCCAAAAAGGCTCGTAAGCGGAATCGCTCAACAGTCTTCCTTTGACGGGATTAGGGCGTAAAAACACACCTTTCCAGCCAAAATCGACAATTCTATGCAATTCATCCACCATTGACTCTGGTGCGTGCAGATTAATTGCTCCTACCCCCTTCAATCTATCTGGATTGTAACTGCAAAAGTCTTTTAACCAATTGTTGTAAGCACGGGTAAAAGCGCCAGCAACTTCTGGTTGCATAGTATCGATCGCCCAAAGCCACAATCCATAAGTTGGATAAAGGAATGCCAGATCGATCCCCATCAGCACCATCTCTTGAACGTGAGACTCGACATTGTAGCCTTGGAAATAAGCATTGGGATGAGCTTGCATCATCTGCTTATTTCCTACAGCACGAACTTGCCTAGAGACTTTTTTTACAATGTCTTCCCCTTTAATTTTCATGTCTGCTGAGGGAGCAAACTGTTTAAATTCTGGTTCGAGATACTCAGCCCACATACTGGGAGGTTCAATTACGTGGCAATCAGCATCAATAATCGAATATCCGTTTAGCATCATCTGTAATCAATCTGGCTCGGAATTGGGAGTTGGTGCGTAACGCTACAAGTCTGATTACTACGCTGAAATTTTTTCGTAGCTTTACACAGCCTACAGTTTTTTGTGTCAGTTGCGTAAGCCCTATTTTTATCAAATAAGCGGTGAAATAGCCTAACCCAATCTCAAAAACAGCACCTAGCTCAAGCATTTGGGTATGTGCGTTGGATTTGGAATCAGTCTTTTGTTACGATGTGCCAGACTTACGTCTCAAGTGATAGAAAAGCAATAGGTGTAGACTTGGGGCTGATTGATTTCGCTGTTACATCAGATGGTTCAAAATGGACGAAAGTCTACTGTCTTGGAGGCAACTCCCTGTGAATTGGGAAGCCCATACCGTACCACCTAAGCGGTTGGTATGTGGTAATTCACCACTACCTTACATTGTAATAATCCCGCCATGCATTTACAAGTGTTTGTGCAATGTTAGCTGGTAGGTTCGGTATATTAAAGGTACCTGTATTTCCAAAATAGTAGTATGTTATACCATTGACAAATGTTGCCATATGATCGCGGGATCGGTTATCCGCATTTCTACTCATATGATAACTTGCAAAAAGAGCATTAGCTCCATTGTATACATAATAGACCCAATTTCCAGTGTTATTTTCTACCGCGTTTGAAATTCTCCAATCATCCATATTAGCTAGGGCGTTAGAAGGAAAATTCAAAAGAATGACGCAAATTAAAAAAAATGAAATAACGAATTTAATTCCACGCTTAATCATGGTTTCTCCTTAAAATTAGAAAAAATTGAGGTTTACTTTGAGAGGATGCAAAGAAATTATTTCTAGAACTTCTTAGAAATGCGATTTTTAGAATAAGTTAACAGAAAAGTTAATTTTTGGAAGTATGTAAAATAATTTATATACAAAAACTAACTTTTAAACTAGTCTCTAAAAATCGCTTTGCTCTAATTTTTTCTAGAAAATGAAAAAACTTGTTTGATTTTTGCTCAACGTTCACTAAGAACGATATCGCCAATCTCATTAATTGTCATTTTGTAATCTTGAGGACTCCTCTTAACTTTAGCAAGTACCATCTCGCCCTGGCCATCATCCCATTCAGCCTTAATTTTCCAGTCGTCATCCCAAAGAGAACATTTACCTCGTCCAGTCTGAACATTTAATGGTTTATCTCTATGTTGTGAAACCCATGCGTATGCTGATTCCTGATATGTTCTTGGTGGCACAACTTTACTATCGCCTGGATTTTCCGCGTTCACAAAAGAGACGTGTGCATTTGATTGATTATCACAACCTCTAATACCTGTAGTCAATTTGAACTCCTTACAGTAAGTAAATGTGTATTGGTTGACATCCTCACCGGGCTAAAGCCACGGTGATTCCCAAGACTCACGACTTGGGTTTCTGCTTCATCGCAACTGTGAAAAGTCAGCTTAAGGTGCGGTTATAAAGCTTTTTTTCTTTCCTTCAGTTTGTCACACTTGAGGGTGCGGAACGTGAGCTTCAATCGCAGTGAACTACCTTTGATATTAGTTTTTCTCTTAGCTGTGAAACTCATAAAATTCATTCCAAAACTCATAGAAAAACTCATGAAAAATGACATCATTCAGTAAGGAGAACCTCACATCCACATGGGAAAAGAGTTGAGTTGCTCTTGTGTCAGTGGTTCTTGCAACCAACCCATTTTCACCGGAATTTCATAAAGCCGTCCGGGTGCTAACCTTTTCCACATATGGCGCATTCCCGGAACGATGACTTTGGCAACTCTCAGTCCAATATCGCGACGAGTCTGATCTAAAACCAGCATTTCTAAACCATTGTTCTCAACGATTTGTTGACAAAGCTTGACATCTTCGAGTAAATCGTCACTTGCAACTTCGCGATAATCGCCACTGACTTTAGCAGCAATTCTATGGCTTGGAACTAAATAAGGTTGCTCGCTTAAAGTTGCGGTTTTCCACCAATCTACCGCCAAGCCATCTGCTGATGGAGGATATTGAGTACTTCCATCAGCTTTGGCAAATAAAACGTTAGGTAAAATTTGGTTAACTTCAGTCAAGGCTCGACTAATAGCAATCTTGGCATCGAAATGAGCGCCATAACCCAAAACAATATCTTCTACTTCGCGATCGCTTCTTCGAGTAACAGCAGCAAAAACTGGAATATTCAGATCGCTGGTAATATCTAAAACCCAAAGTTCCCGATTAATAGTTTGATAATATTGCTTCAGGCTTTGAAAATAAGGCTCGTCGAAACTATCTAAATCCACTTGCGGCTTTTGCAGAGAGTTATACCACCATAAGGCGACAGCATCCCGCTCTACTAACTCCATAAACCCTTGCAGAATTGCTTCTTCAATAGTATTACCCGCCGCACATCCATTAGAATCAGCCCAACAGTCAGGTTTATAGTCCGGTTGATAGCCATAATAACAGTAAGCCGTTGGCAGATACTTAAATTCCTGATGGGTTAAAGACCAAACAGGAGTCCAGTCAATTTCTCTTTGTTCATCAAAAGGTTCAGGGACTTTTTGAAACCAGCCTTGACACTCAACATTCCATTGCTCTCTATTTTGATATTGCTGTTGGCTGAAGTTCATACAAACATTGGGATGGATCGCCTTGTCCCCCATTTGTTGGTAACTGGCTTTTTCTCGAATTTCATACCCTTGAAACACCCCAGAATATCGCTCAATTGCTTCGCAAAAACCACTAGCCATCGCTTGAGAGTCAGTCCTACCTTTCCCCGCACTTCTACCCCCCAAATTTTGGCGCAAACTAGCGCAATCGTCGAAAACACTGAGAAAATGATGTTTGGCAATGTAATTATGAGTTAATCCATTCCCAGGAATTTTATTTAGTTCTCGCACAACCCCAGTAATGGGGCTGATATGATGTTGATATTTCCTGAGAGTTTCTTGTGGCGAACAAATACGGTGTCCTCCATCGACGGTAAAGGTTTTCTGGCGGTGTTCTAAAACAACAGGTAGGGGGTTGTTGGTTAACCCATTTACCATCTCTCCACAGCTAGAACATTGAGGACGCTTCACCCAGCTATGATTTTGAGTTTGCAGTGCGATCGCATCGTAAACAATCAAATTGCTTTCTAATTGTTGATTTTCTCCTTGGACAATCCACTTAAACACCTCTGTGGCTACCATTCCTAAAGCGGTTTGTACTGTAGATGGCAAAAATCCTAAAGGAGTAGCTAAATGGGAAGATATTTGCTTCTGTCTCTGAATAAACCCTTCAATCGGTCTATTATCTCGCAAACGCTGGGCTAAACAGTTCCAACAACCTGTTTTCTGAGGCTCAAATAAAGGACCAATCCAGACTATTGTCCCTAATGGCTTAACCAGTATCCAAGGAGACTGGGATTTTAAGGCTTGTTGATTGAACTTATCTAGCTCAAGATTGAGATAATCATCGGTTAAAACTACTGTCAAATCACCTTCGTCTGCTACTTGAATTTGGAGAGACTCAAGCACAGCAATTAAGTCTTCAGCAGCAACCAAACCTAATGTTTTGACTGCTACTTTAGTCGATTGCAATCTTTGATGGGCTACTGTGGGAGAAATATTGAGATGACGGCAGAATATGTCTAAGTGCGATGGGAGAGAGTTATCTTCTTCAACAATATAGCCCTTTTGTTGCATTTTTAATAAAGCATATTGGGCTTTAATACTCACATTGAGAGCTTCTTGAAAGAAGGTGGTAGCTGACTGTAAAGATTTTGGAGCTTGCAGTAGCGACTGTTGAATGGTATCAATAATTTCGTCAATATTGCGATCGCCATCAATGAAAGTAGCTAAAGTACGAGAAAGATGATCGTTTAACCAGACTTTTTCTCTTTCTGACAAAAAAAAGATATTGTCTGCTTCTATAGTTTGAACAGAATAACAAGGATTGAATTGGATTTTAAGTTCCATTGAGCTTTCTTAATTGTTTGTTTACTAATTAAACTGTAATTTTAGTAGAGTTAACTCGTAGTTAATTTCTATTGACTTTATTATTTTTTTAAAACATGTTTATATGTATTTATTAAATTTAGAAATCAAATTTTGGTACAATTAATGATAGTTGATAAGTAAAATAGATTTCCGCCCATTGTATGTTAACGGAATTTATAACGAATCTCAGGTAGCTTTTAAATTATTGTTACACAATTTTTATTAAAATCATTTCAAAAGCTCATATAAAAGCTCATATAAAAACTCATAACTTTTTATAAAAAGCAATGGAATAGCTCACCTATTTTTATCAGTTAACTTTAGCTACTACCATGCTCATAGCTCTAAAACAGCATCAGTATGTTCAGCAGTATCTCTATTTGCTGCGCCAACAGTTGTTTAGCTTTAACCACCAAACCGTACCACAAATGATGGCTTGTTCGATGCAGATCGTGTGTGTACAAGTCAGTGAGAGGGGGATCTTTTTTTATATTCAAACTCCAACAAATTCAGCACTTTCCCTTCCAAATCGGTCAAATAAGCACGGTTCAGCTTTCCTAGCGACTCCAAAAACCTCTGCACCGATTCCTCCAGCCCACCCGAATACACCCGATTGATGCGATCAGCTACGCTGGGCGCTTGCGCCATCGCTAATCTCCCGAACCTGCTGACACTCCTGGGGCAGATAGTTGAAGGACTTCAGGTGTTGCAAACCAACGGAGTACTCGCCATCCCAGCTTTTGACAGTGCAACTAAAATCATTCACCTGATTAACGATGTCCCAACAGCCGCCTTTCCCCTTGAGTTCAGAATTATCCTTGGCTAGGATTTGGCATAGGGTCATCTGCTTTCCCAAATTTCTTGTTCGGAAAAACCAAGCTCTCTTAAGTCCTCTTCTCGCAAAGCTGCTTCATTGGCACAAAAGAACTCATCAAGTTGTGGTGGTTTTACTTGCGTTCCGGCTAGCATCGCATGTACCTGCCCACGATGATGAATCTGATGCTGAAAAAGGTGGGCAAGAAGTCGTGAAGTTTGTTCGGTATGAATCCCACTGCGTCGAGGGATGGCAACTGGATTATCAATTATTGCATCTGTTAGATATTTAGTGACTCCAATTAAACGCTTGTCAGCTTCATATTGTGCTTGTTGTAACTTTGTACATATCTCAAAAGGCTCTTCTGGCTCAAAAAATTTCTCGGCTTCGCTATTTGGCTGTCTGTTATTAATGCTGCGCTCCAAAGCATCAATATAGTACCAATCTACAGTCAATACATGATTCAGTGTCGCTTTAATTGAAGGAAAGAAACTTGTTCTTGTTGCAACAAACTTTGCTTGGCTCAAACAACTACAAGCTTTTAACAAACGATAATTAGCCCAAGCGTTGTTGTAAGCCATTGTCAAAAAATGATGTGAAAGTGTTCTCATAAGTAATTGCACTACATAACATTTGTTTAGTTAAATCACTTGAAACATTCATCATCGGTTAATCTATAATCCCATATTCCTGCTCAATCAAACCCAACAGTTTCTCCTCCACAGCCGTCAAATACGGTCGCTTCAGTTCCCCCAAGTGCTTCAGTACAGCACGGGCTGCCTCTTCCAAGTTCTCATTTTCTCGTAGGCTATTGATGCGATCGCAAAGGAGCTGCATCTGCTCACATTCCGACTCCAAGTAATTTAGTGGCTTGAGATGGTCGATTCTTACGGTGTATTCTCCATCCCACATTGTGACTGTGCAACTGAATTCGCCTACATGGTTGACAATGCACCAATTCCCACCTTTTCCTCGTAAATCAGGATTATCCTTAGCAATGATTTGACACACTTCTCCGACACAGTAAGGATTTGGGGCTTTAGTGCGTTCCATTATCCGCTCTATCACGTCTTTGACAACACGACCTGATGGTACTTTTCCACCTGCGACTTCAACCGCAGTTTGCCACACCTCCCACTGTTCCTGCGGTTCTAACTTAGTCATGGGGCGAACTTGTCCTTCGCTAGTCGGCAGGATTTGGGAACTATTTGTTGTCAAATCATCAATCCCAAAATTTTGACAACAAATTGTTGTCAAATTCTCGTAGACATCAGCTGCTGCAATCAAATAATTTGACTTTTGGCGACTATGCCCAAAGCGATCGCGGCAATAATCTTCAAAAGTTTTGTGCGTGGAGCGGTAAAGCCTTCTGTCCCTCAATTCCATTAACGCTTTACCGGCCTCAAAAAACGCCCGTTCGACTTTCCTCTCTAGCAGGTTGCGATCGCTCTCTTCTTGCTTGCTTAATTCTTCTATTTCAACAACTTCAAGGCTTATAGCTGCTGAATCTACATTTTCCTGGGAGGAAATACCTGAGTTTGCTCTTTTAAATGGTAGTTCTGAATCACTTATCGCAGAGGAAATGCTTTTTTTGCGCCTAGAGGATGGCTTTTTCGTCATTCCACCCCTTTTTATTCAATAGTATTTCTCTAAAGCCGATTGCAAAGTGGATTTTAAATGTTGCAGTAGGAGCAATCACTGGGTTAAAGAAACACAGGGAGGAACATAAGGATTTACACTTCGATAATTAATCCTAAAACTCTATCCCTGAGTTTATACCCAGGACTTATTCAATTACACAAAGAGTTTCTTCAAAAATGCACTACTTTGTGGCAGTGATTGTAAAGAGAGAGAAGCAGCATTAGCTACTCACATCTATTACCTCCCTCAACTCAAATAAATCCGCTAGGTCACACCGGAAGTAGTCACATAACTTTTCAATCGTTTCCGTATCCACCCGCTTAAAGTCATTGGTGAACAGCCGATAAACAGCTGGATAAGAAATGTTGGAACTTCGGGCAACTTCAGCCAATGACAGTGTTGGGTTTTTTTCAGCCATAAGCACAGCTAGGCGGCAATGCATTTTCCTCATGCCTCCATTAAACTATAGTTTTTATCATAATTGATTTCGTTATAAATTAGCAACTTAGTATTGCTATTTATAACGGAAGTGTTATAGTAAAGATATGGAGAAAGCGCCCCCGACGACCAATCAAAAGCGCTTTCTCTGTCCCTAATAATCAGTAAACCAAAAAGTTTTTAAGAGAAGAGCGATCGCTAGAATACTTATATTTTTTGATACTTTCTAATACGTAACTCTCTAACCAGCAGA
>NZ_JBALFH010000006.1:0-126395 GCF_036917095.1 Nostoc sp. | reverse complement strand
GATTTCTTGGTTTTCGCACTATCCCTCAAGCTCAACGTGCTTTAGCCAATCAAATTCAAAAGGTTTTTTCTTTCTTTGTATGAAACCACCCTGCCTCCCTGCAAGCGGGGAGGGGTTGGGGGTGGGGTGCAATGACTGTGGGAATCATAACTATTTATCCGGACATGATATTAGAGGATCTTTTGTTGGGTTATTGGTAACCTTTAGTTCGTCAGAATTCTGATTTTCAGTTTCAATGACATAGACTGCCATAGTTAAAATTAAACTGAATAATGATATTTCCGTGTCTGTTTTTATGTTGGAACAAGAAAAACAAAATTTGCAGTTTACTGTTAAAGAGTTAGCTACAGAAGCTTTACAGAAATCAGAACCATCGGCATGGTTTGAAGTTTTATATACCAAAGCTCAAGGTGATGTAACAAAAATTCCTTGGGCCAAGTTAGCTCCTCATCCTTATCTACAAGATTGGTTGACAAATCATGAACCATTTGCCTCACAGCAAAAGGCCTTAGTAATTGGTTGTGGCTTGGGAGATGATGCCGAAGCTTTAGCAAATCTAGGATTTGAAGTAACCGCCTTTGATATTTCACCAACAGCGATCGCTTGGTGTCAAGAGCGATTTCCAGATTCGGTTGTCAACTATGTAGTCGCAGATTTATTAGCAATTCCTTCACAATGGCATCAAGCCTTTGACTTTGTTTTTGAATGTCGCAATATTCAAGCTTTGCCCTTGAATGTGCGTTCTTCAGTTATTTCTTCAGTTGCCTATGTAGTTGCTCAAAATGGAACACTGTTGCTGATTACTCATGTCCGAGACACAGAAGTTGAACCGAATGGCCCACCTTGGCCATTATCAAGCTCGGAACTTAAACAGTTTGAAAGTTTAGGATTATATCAAGTAGAACAACTTGTGTTTTCCGAGTCTCAGCAAATTGACGTTAAGCAGATGCGGATTGAATATCAATCTCAAAGAGCTTAAGTTAAGTCCCACCAATACCCAATATCAGCGCTCTTGATGTTCTGGCGGGGGTGCTAAGGGATTGGGTTTGCGATCGCCCCAGGTTTAGTGGTAAAAAACTATGAAATAATTATCACTTTGCGATCGCTTGATAACGCAAAACTTACGGCACAGAAACTCCTATGGCTCGAAAAACCCCACCTGCATCCCACTCAATTACACCTCCATTAGCTCTCTCCCAATTACATCTCCGCTTACAGTTTCTAGAAAAAGAACACCAATCGCTACTCAAACAGATTAAGAGAAAACGGACAGAACTGAAGAATTTTGTTGAACAAACGCGAAATTTAGCCACAGAAATATTTCATCAAACCAGTCCCAGCTTCCAAAAAATGGCTGAGTTAGATCGGGAAATTCATGCTCTGTTTGATGAAATTTTTACTACTAGAAAGTTTGGTAAACAAACCCTCAAAAATATAGAGGCAGTTTACCTTAAACTCCAGTTGACAGGAATCATTAGTCTCAAACCGAGTCGCAAACAATTCAATAAAGAGCTAGACGAATTGTTCGACAACCCCGAACCAGAATCAGATTTTTCCAGGGAAACTGCTGAAGATCGCTGGCAAGCACAAGAATCTGTAGAATCTCAGTCTGTAACTAGAACAGAAGATAAGAGAAAAATTCGGGAAATATTTCTAAGATTAGCTGAAATCTTTCACCCAGATAAGGTAAAAGACAGCGAGACACAGAAATATCATACAGAAATTATGAAATCAATCAATCAAGCCTACCAAGAAGGTGATTTGGCAAGACTTTTAGAAATTGAGCTACTTCAGCAAGTGGGGGAAGTTATTGACAATAATAGCGAGGATGATTTAACTCGTAAGTGTCGAACTATAGAACAACAAAACCAAATTCTTCTCAATCAATATGAAAACTTGAAACGGGAACTGCGTTTAGCAAAAAATACTCCAGAAGGAACAATGGTTTCTGATTCTCGCAAAGCTGCTAAAAAAGGCATTGACTCGATGGCTATTATGGTACAAACAATAGACAATCAAAT
The DNA here is from genome assembly GCF_036917095.1 of Nostoc sp. GTDB lineage: Bacteria > Cyanobacteriota > Cyanobacteriia > Cyanobacteriales > Nostocaceae > Nostoc. The sequence goes on along the minus strand of NZ_JBALFH010000006.1, from coordinate 124,374 downwards.
TAATGTTGTTTCTCAAATTAGGGATTTTGTCAAGGACTTTAGAGAAGAGAAAATGACTATCAAGGAGTTTCTCGGTGGCCCACCAACTCTAGACTCCTTAGACGAAGAAATTATGGAAGATATTCTAGAGCAGATGTTGTCAGAATTAATGAGATAGTAATTTATTTTTATTAAAAATCAGAGTTTGCAGTAAATGAACACGTATTAAATAATGGACTTATTTGACCAGCATCTTACAAAAATAACTGAAAAAGAAGCGCCCCTAGCGGCTCGGATGCGTCCGCGGTCACTTGATGAATTTATTGGTCAAGACCATATTATCGGACAAGGAAGGCTACTGCGGCGTGCTATTAGTTTAGATCAACTGTCTTCTTTAATCTTTTCTGGGCCACCAGGCACTGGTAAGACTACTTTAGCGCGTGTTATTGCCAACACCACCCGCGCCCACTTCATCGCTATCAATGCTGTACTTTCAGGAGTCAAAGAAATTCGAGCGGCAATTGAAAAAGCCCAAGAAGAGCGCAAGTTTCATAATCAACGAACTATTCTTTTTGTCGATGAAGTCCATCGTTTTAACAAGTCTCAGCAGGATGCTCTATTGCCTTGGGTGGAGAATGGTACAATTATTCTCATTGGTGCTACCACAGAAAATCCTTTTTTTGAAGTCAATAAAGCACTTGTCAGCCGTTCGCGAATTTTTCAACTTCAGCAATTAGGTGATAAAGATTTATACAAAATTGTTGAGCAAACACTAGCTGATTCTGAACGCGGTTATGGGAACTTAACAGTACAAATTGACGCAGATGCTTTAGCTCATCTAGTTAATGTTGCCAACGGTGATGCTCGTTCATTATTGAATGCTTTGCAACTGGCTGTAGAGACTACACCGCCCGATGCTACAGGTGTTATTCATATTCCTCTAGCAGTGGCAGAAGAATCAATTCAGCAGCGTGCTGTTTTATACGACAAAGAAGGTGATGCCCATTTTGATACCATCAGTGCTTTTATCAAGAGCTTACGAGGTTCTGACCCAGATGCAGCCCTCTACTGGCTAGCCAAAATGGTTTATGCCGGTGAAGACCCGCGTTTTATTTTCCGTCGGATGTTAATTCTTGCCAGCGAAGATATCGGATTAGCCGACCCACAAGCAGTTGTCGTGACAAATGCCTGTGCCGAAGCGTTCGATCGCGTGGGAATGCCAGAAGGACGTTATCATTTGGCGCAAGCAGTACTTTATTTAGCGACTGCACCAAAGTCCAACAGTCTTATGGGCTTTTTTGATGCTTTAGCAGCGGTAGAAATTGAAAATGTTGCAGAAGTTCCGACTCATCTTAAAGATGCCAATCGGGATAAAAAAGGTTTTGGACATGGGGCTGGTTATCTCTATCCTCACGCTTACCGAGATCATTGGGTAGCGCAACAATATTTACCCACCAGCTTGCAAGGTCAATTATTTTACCAGCCATCAACTCAAGGTTATGAACACCAAATTGCAACACAAGTAGCACGTCGTCGGGAAGCTCAACTTGCTGCAATAGTAGAAGGTATTGGTGTTGCACCATTAGAAGTTATGACTTATGGAATTACTGACCGAGCAGATGAGCGCTGGTTGCAACGCACACTTTCTCAGGTAAGTACACAATTAGCATCAGTGCGCGATCGCATTTTCAGTTTCGCTCAATTACAACGTCATCACTTAGTATTAGATTTAAACGCCGCCACTGGTTTACTTACTTGGGAAGCAATACGGCAAGTTCCTGAAGGTGGAGTTTATGCCTGTGTCCGCAATAGCTCTGATGCCAATGCTTTAATCGAACAAGCTGAGGCACTTCCTGAAACGATGCGACCAATAATTTTTACTGCATCTGTGGCACAGATACCTGCTATGCTGGCATCTCTTGCACCAAATGTACGCTTTGACTCTATTATTGGGCGCAATGTACTAGCCTCGGAAGTGGATAAAATAATTGCTGCTCAATTTTTAGCTCAATTGATTCCGCACTCAGTCAAACTTATTTTAAGCGAGACAATACCTCGTCATACCCAAAGGTTTTACCGCTTACTGCCCAGGCAAAATCTAGATGTAGATGCCCAATTGTATGAGGGATTAGTTTTAGCAGAAGAAGCCATTTATACAAATACTTCTGACCCCATGCTTAACTGGGACGCTGACGATTTACGTGATGCTTTTGCCTCAAATGGATGCTGCGTACAAGTGGTTGTCGAACAGAATTTGGCACCAATGCACATCTCCGATCGTTTTCTCAAGCGTTTATTTACTGCTAATCCTAATCGACCAAGTTATGCCGATCGTCTGGCTGAAAATCTGACGAGTCAGGAAATGGACATTATTAAAAGTTTATTTACTCGTTATTTACTCAACCAATCCGTTAATTGGTCAAGCACTGTGGCATTTTTCATTCTTAGCGGATGAACATTTTTTAGTTCCCAAATCGCTAGAGTTTATAATTATGATTTAAAGGATGCAATTGGTGTTAAGTACGTCTTGCTAAAAATATAGAACTGAAGCTAAGGTGATATTTCTTCTTTGCCTTCGTTTGAGCTTTATTTGTGAATTATCTAATCGCATTAAAAGGATTTAACAAAACTATGCCTATAAAAAAACGCATCGAGCTTAATCAGGGGTGTTTCCTTAATACCACAAATAAAAAGATAGTTTTAAATTTAGCCAGTGAAGATATTTTAACTTTAATAACCCAAGAATTAAAAAATCGTTACTCCCCAGAAAATCAAAAGCTAGTACTTGAGGAGAGTTCCCAGTTGTTGCCTGCTTTCGTACTTCAAGAATTATTAAATCGCCAAGACCAGGTAGTAAATGTTAATCCAGATACCTTAATAGTGGTTAACTGTCAAATAGCAGAGCTAGAGGCCGATGACTTGGGATTTGATTTAAATGTTGAAGCATATTTTGTAATTGCAGATACAACAGGTCAAAATCACTTTCGGGCTAATAGGATAGTTTTTTGGTCGAATATATGGGGAGATGAAGAACGGCTTTTTGAATTAGAAGATGAACTAGGCGAGCAATTCTGGACAAATTATCAAATCCAGTTGCTTTTTGATGAAGAAGAGGAGCAAACAATTGAACTGGAAGTATCACAAACAGATGATTATGCAGCGAGGCTAGAATTTTACCCATTGCTGAAAAAGTTTTCACCATCCATAGTTCCCTTTAATGTATCTACCATCGATTGAAACTAAACATGGCGATCGCATAAACTAACTGCTGTGAAATGCTTTCTTATTTTGTAGGTCTTGGGGTGTCAAGTTGCTCGTTGAGTTCTTGAAGTTGTTGGTTTAATTCCCTCTGCCGTTTGAGCAAAATTTCCAAATCTTGCTTTGTTGCTAAATCCGCCCTATTAGCGGGAATAAGTTGATTTAGCCTCTCTAGGCAAGTATTCAAGCCAGCAGCAAATTCATAACGCGTAACTGGGCGCGAACCTCGATATGTGCCATCAGGATACCCAGATAGGCAACCTGCCTGGGGAACTGTGTTGTGCCCGTCGCTTGGTGTTTGTGACAAAGTTTTTGATGGATAGAAAATAATTGTTGCCAGTGCCAAGGTAGTTGTAACAGTGGCAAATGGGAGCAAGCCAGCAATTGAGGACTTCTTAAACATTGGTTGCAGCTACAATTATTTTACTCCTTCACCTTATCAAATTAATATTAGCGATCGCTAATATTTTTGAGTAGATTAAGTTGGGGCTAAAAGCTATACTTGTAACTTCAACCTCATGCCTATGACGTTCTAGCTAGAATGTGCAGTAAGTCAAATGTTAGAGCGGCTAGGCATCTGATTAAAGCTCTAATTTTGCTTTAACTACTGCCTCATCTTTAAAACCTACCAGTACTGCCGTTCCATTTTTGACAAAAAGCGGACGTTTGAGCAGCATTGCATCGTGAGTGAATGCCTCAATCCACTGTTCTTCAGTCCAAGTCTTCTTTTCCTCTCCCAAAGCTCGATAAGATTGACCGCTGCTATTTCGCATCGGAGCAAAACCCAAAGAGCTTACCCAGTTTTGAATCTGCTCGCGAGTCGGCGGAGTATCTTTGGTGTTAATGAACTCATAGTCAATGTTGTTGTGTTGGAGCCACGTTAAAGCTTTTTTGCAAGTGCCGCAATTGGGAATTCCGTAAACTTGAATGCACATAAATAAAGTAGTTTTAATTCCAAGAATGGGATAATTTATTTTTTGGAGTTCCCTAAAGGGAGGGAGCAAATGTGCTTAATACTTTACTCCCGTTCAAATGCCAGTCACGGGTATTGGGATTAAGCGATTCAAAAGTGTTTTTGCTAGTTTTTGCCCGACTTCTGTAAGAAATACACATAGTAGCCAGTATTGCCAATTTCTCGCCAACCAGTTGCCAAAGCATAATTTGGTATCTTAAACCCAGGCTTCTGTACGATAACCCTGGCTCCAGTCTTCTCTATATTTTTAAGAATCTCAGTTCTGACAACAGTATTTTTCTCCCAGAAGCTTTTTTCATCAAAAATCTCAACAACAATTTTGGCTCGTGCTAATCTAGCCCAATGGTAATAAGGAGCAATATAGTATCCAAGGATCGCAACTTTTTCTCCAGGTTGAACTCCTAACTCATGTAAAGTGTCAGCTACCTGTAACTCAATAAGCTGGTTTTGTTCCTGAGATACAGCCGATATGTTTTTGAAAAATTGAGAATAGAACGACTGGCCAACAATTATAAACGAGGTAATAACAGTCGTACCTGCTATCAATCTTTTTGTTTTTTGTGAATTAGGAAAATGCACACTTGAAAATACTCCAGCAAACAAGAGTACAATGAACGGAGCAATGTACCTCATCGGCTTGAAAGCATCAGGTATATTAGCCACTAACATGTAAATACCTAAACCCGTTATTGCTGGAATAAGTAATATCCAATTTTCTATTAAATCTTTTACTGAAAGCCAAGGTCTACCCTTCACGCAAATAAGTATTAGGTAAATAAAAACTAAACCTCCAAGAAATTGCTTGTAAAAAAAAATAGTGTTAATCGCTAAAATTTTTCTCTGCCTTTCTAAATTAAATTTGAGTTTAAGTCCTTCATACCAGTAGGATGGATCGTGCCACAGAGGGTACGTACTGCCTATAGGAGTCTCAAATGCAAGTACTTTAGGATTATCAAAAATTTGTCTAGGGGGATGTTTGGGTGTACCCATCCCAAGCTCATTTCCTTGCCAACCCCTATAAGGCGTAACCCCGGCGATTACTGTCCATGCATAATTCAACTTTCCAGCGTCGCCAAAGGTTAGGCGACCTTTGGCTGTAGAAATCGCAGCAATAAAAGGAGTGACTATGATTGTAAAAACTAGCAGCGCAGCTAATGTTCGTGGTAATGCTCTTCGGAGATTACCGACTGAAAACATACTAGTCAATAAAAATACAAAAGCTAGCGGAAACATGGGTGCTTTGGATAGATAACCAAATCCAAGAACTACCCCCAAGATAATGAAGTTGAACCAACTTTCTGAGTGTGCGTATATACGCAGTAACAGTCCAGCAGCAAAGTATATAAATGCTGCCAATAACATATCTGGGCTATCACTGGCAACACCTATCCATTGCAGAGAAGATACAATAAATAATATATAACCCGATACTATCCATGCCCAATAAGGTATTTTAAAAGATATTTGTGAAGAAACTAAAGATATTTTTTTATTGTAGTAGAAAATTAGCTCTCGTAAAAAGAAGTCGAAGGCAATTAAAGCGAACAGATAAATCAGGAAGTTAACAAGTTTAACTACGGGAAATTCCCAATAGCTCGAAGGTTTTAAAACATATAAAGTCAAACCTAGTAGCCAGGAATAGAGAGGACTCCAATAAGCATTAATAGCTACATTCCATTCTCCCTGCAAATAAGCATCTCCAATGTCTAAGTAAGAAATGATATCATCTGCATCTTGATAGTAACGATAAAACCAAGCTTGAACAGCGCCTAACAGTATAGCTACCAACCAAAAAATGGTCTTCAGTAAATATTTTTTTCTTTGACTTACGGTAGTTTTTTGCAGCATATTAGTTCCAGGCCGATCTGTTTTTTAATTCTTGAACGCAACCAAAGTTAAGAACCAATAAAAAAATCAGCATTTATTGTTTGGTTTATTTTTCAAGGCTCAAAGCAATGCCTACAGCAAGCCGTAGAGCATCTAGGCTTTAAGTCTTAGCAATAAGTAGGAGTTAATGAGATTGTTTTAGGCTCTATTGAGAATACACTACGACAGATGCTCCTAATACATGGAAAGTTCAATTTATTTTTGTTCAACCCCTTACTAAAAATGAGCGACAAGTCAGGCTCTCCCTGTCGCATATTTGGTTTCTAATTCATCTCAACTGATTAGAGCTTTGGAGATTGGATGAAAAAGAATACAACTTATGGCCAGCGAAATTGATCAGAGCAATACAAGCAGCACTTACTAGACGCGCTAGAGTGGCATCAATACGCAGTTCATTCATGAGGAGTTGCAACAAACCTAAATTGGCAAAGAAACCATTGATTGCAACTACTGCAAAGACACCATACTGAGCTAAAGGATTTGCCCAGTAAACATTAAAGACAAATCGGCGAGTGAGCAAGAAATTCGTAGTAAGCCCAAAAAAGCTGCTAATACAAAGGGCTAAGACATACCACATGCCCGACTTAATCAAGATAAAGAAAATGAACACGTCCACGACAGTTGCGGAACCTCCCGTGAACAGATAACTCACAAACTGCTTAGTTAATTCTGTTGCAGGCTTTCTCCGATACCTACTATTCGATTCAACTGCTGGGGAATTAGCCTCAGGTTTAGTTTCGTGGTATTCCTGTTCGGTATTAATCTCCCAAATTGCAGACTTATCTGTGACGCCATTTTTAATATTCTCCACAGCAGCCATAGCTGTAAGCATTGAGTGATCCTGGTTATTGTACCTGTGCATACCATTTCTGCCAACCAGGAAAAGGTTCTCAAAATCGTTAATATACAATTTGAGACGATCGAATTCAGAGTAAGTACCAAAATAGGCTGGATAAGTTTTAGGTACTCTGATCACTGTGCTATCCAACACGTCAGATTGGCAAATGAATCCAATCTTTTCCAGTTCTTGGATAGCAAATTTTGCAAATTCATCATCAGCCATCTTCCACAAATAGTCTGACTCGTTACAAAAATATTCAAGTCCTAGCCAAACTTTGGAAGGATCTTGAACTAGAGAGCTACTCCAATTATTAAAGATTTGAATTCTCCCTAATGAGACATCTGGCTCTTGAACATATATCCAGTTATCCTGAATCAGCTTTTCACCCTTTTTTACATCCCGAAGAGATAGTTTTTCTACTAATAAACCTACTGTAATAAAGTCTCTATATCCTAAACCCTCACTAATTTCCCCGATCTCAGATGGAACATTAGCTTGTAATCCTCTAATCAAATCTTTGATAGGCATTGTAGAAATGAAAAAATCTCCTTCTAATCGCTCTATCTTTTGAGTAACTGAATTATAAATTTCTACAGCAGTAATTTTGTTTCCATCTGCTGTAAATAATTTTCTAACCCCAGTATTTAGATGAATTTCTCCTCCTTTTGCTTTAACTCGTTCAGCTACCTCCTCCCATAACTGTCCGGGGCCTAATTTAGGATACAAAAAACGTTCAATTAAGGAAGTTTCAATATCCTTTTGTGCTAGAGAACCAGAATTGAAATTAAAAATTCTTTTGAAAATATGTTGTATTGCTTTGGCAATTGAAAAACCTTTAATCCGTTGAGCACCCCATTCAGCGCTTATTTCGGAACAGGGAACTCCCCAGACTTTTTCGGTGTAAGACTTGAAAAACGTTCTATATAAAACATTCCCAAACCGATTAATAAAAAACTCTTCCAGGTTTTTCTCTTTTTTAATAGGAAACGCTCTAATATAAAGATAACTTATCAGAATTTTGTAGGTTCTTATTAATCCCAAATTCGTCAGAGTATTCTTGCTTAAAGTAATTGGGTAGTCAAAAAATTTCCTCAGGAAATATATCCTTGATTTGCGGTTGCGAACTAGCATCACCATATCTTCTTTATCTGGATCGGCGTGCTCGTCTTTTGCTTGTATATCTCTACTTTTATTCTGATAAGTCAGAGTAATTTTTTGCTGCTTATTTACAGACTCAATTGGCATGAACTGTAACCACCAATCCATGACAACATCAGACTTTGAAAAAAAACGATGTCCGCCAATGTCCATTCTGTAACCTTTGTATTTCACTGTTCGCGAAATGCCACCAATTTCATTACTCATCTCATAGATAATTGGTTTAATATCTGTTTGCTCAAGTAGCTCATAAGCAGCAGTTAAACCCGCAGGGCCAGCTCCAATAATGATTGCTGTTTTTTGACTCATAAATTACTCCTTATAACGAAATAAAGTTTACACATCAGCTAAAAATTTTGGTAGTTTTATAAATCTAGCCACTGGTTCATAACCACAAAAAAGCTAGCTACTTAGCTTGACTTTAATCAAGCCAAGCGTATAAACTTACTAAACTTTATCGTACCTCGAACCCTTACAAATACGTTGCAAAAGTCTGCACCAAATAGAGTAAAGCAAATTGGCACAGCAGTAGCGTAGTAGATACAAGTTTCTTAATAAGGTACTGTATTTTTATTTTCAAAAATCTTGCATAGAAACGGTTTTGACCCTCATGCAGCGGCAAAAATCAACTTCGGTTGTCTTATCTCCCTGTTGGTTTGGCTTTTAAATATTAAAATAGGTTTGTCATACTACTTGGTAAATATTCCCCACTGTGATAAAGAGCTAACTATTTTAATGTCTTTATTTTTAAAATAAGGGACATCTTCAAAGCAAACCAAATAATTGTGAGGACTTGTTCTTTTTTGATTAAGTCCAGCTGATTCAAGTAACTGCATTGCCCAATCCATGTGCGGAACAGGAGATGTCAGCATTAACTGCCCACCTGGTTTTAACAGATCAAAACATTCTTTAAAGCAATCAACATGTTCAACTACTTCAAATGCAACTATGACATCAAATGATTGCTCTTCTAAACCTAAACTTTTCCACTCACGAATATCACCAACGATATCAGCAGGTGGTTCAATATCTATTCCTACGTAATGTTTGTACCCGTTTTGCTTCAGATATTCACTAACCCATCCACTTCCACTTCCAATTTCGAGAATTCTAGCTTGTTTAAGTATTGGTTCTAAAAAATACTTAATCTTTTTGTTTTGAGCATATTGGCTTAATAATGGCATAGGAGCTTTAAGAGAACGTTTTAAAAGTCCAATAAGGTATAATTTGCCTCCCCATCGGAACGATAAATCTAGGATTTGAACTGTTATTAAAATATTGCGCTACCTTCAACATGACATCAAATCTAAATAACCGAACCGACCGTCTGTATGAGCGTTCTAAAAATTGGTGTGGGCAAGTAGCATGTATCACTTAATAATTGCGTAAACTGTTGACTTTCTTCCAATAGCCATCCTCCAGGATTATTGGTATATTTTTATTAATCAGAGATGTTGCTTAATAAGCGAAAGAATTTATAAAGCCTAATGATGGTGGATATCTCAAGCAATTATTAGCAAAATTGCTATACTTAGATGCTGTATCATTTAAAAGATTTTAGGTGTTATTGAGCGACAAATTTATTAATTAATTGAAGGCAGTTTTTATTGTAATTTAAATATGGCAAATTTTACTGCTTTAATAGTTAGCAATAATTAAGGGCTAAGTACAATATATCTAAAGACGTAAAAAATATTCATCCTTATGGAAATCGACTTTTTTTTGAGCAAAGCTTTCAATAATGTTCGTAACCCTTCAGGGAGAGAAAGGATGTATTCGTAGAGAAGGGGACAAAACTCTGATAAATTGAGTGAGATGGGAGAACAGTGCCCAGCCCATCGGTGAGAGGTTAAAAACAAGCGCTTTTTGTCAAGCAGTAAAAATACTCAAAATAGTTTTCATAAGAATGATATTCGCGTAGCATTTCGTACAGAAAGCGCTAGCCTCTCGCTTTGAGAGAAGACTTGAATAGTTGACACGCATCGAACTGATGATGTTGTATCCAATACAATTATCAGATTATTCTTTGCCCGCTCAATAACTGCTACCACAGCAATTGGATATTTTTTGATTTGGAAGTCTCTGGTAGTAGTGCTGAATAAATTTATTGGTAAGCTGAGATTGTAGTTATTCTTCGGCAACAGACATCAATTGCGATCGCTACCAGAGCAGTAAAGCACGCAGAATATAGCTTCCGGGCAACAATGCAAAAACTCCTTTTTAATGACAAAGATAGATTTAGAGCGCAGGCCCTATTTCTTGGTAAAGAAATTAACTTACATACGTTGGAGGATTACGTTTGCTTGGCGAGTATGCCAGTAATGGTTTCAGCCGGCGAACAAGGCTATGCAATACTGCTGGGCTATGGTGCAGTTGTTCTGTTTAACCTTGAGCCTGTAGAAAAGGTAGCCTTTTTAACTAAACTATCCTCTCAAGTTAGTGGCTCCTTTGCCAACCCGGAAACAGAAGAGGTAGAAGTTCATCTCAATATTGCAGAGAGCGAACGAGCTAAAGAAGGAAAAATTTTGCTGCATGAGTTTAGTGTAGAACGCTTGCAGTTAGTGGCTGATATTCTCGCCAAGAGTGTTGTACTGTCTCACTATGAAACCAGTCTAGCGGCTGTATTCGATCAGATTGAACCGTTTGCAGCTAGTCTCCAGCGTGAAAACAGGGGTAGACGCCAGAGTCGGGAATTACTGCGTCAACTTGGGACTACCTTATTAGTTCAACATAAGATTGTGGGTCAAGTAGAGATTATCGATAAGCCGGAGTTGCTCTGGGAATCCCCACAGCTAGAAAACTTATATTTGCGCTTGGAGGATGAATACGAAATCCGCGAGCGTCACCATGCCCTGGAACGTAAGCTAGATCTGATTTCCCAAACGGCACAAACGGTGCTGGAGTTCATGCAGCATAGCAGTAGTCAGCGAGTAGAGTGGTATGTGGTAATTTTGATTGTGGTAGAGATTCTGCTGTCACTGTACGACATCATTTTCAAAGGCTAATGCTAAATTTGGGGATCGTAAACAATTGCTGGTTTTAAGTAGCAGCCTTCAGTTGGGCGATCGCTTTTTTTCACAGTGCCGTTCGCGCAGCTTCGACTATAGGAGATCGAACGGCAACCATTGGTTCCCAAATTCAAATTCACGAAGCCAAATGCCTATCACCTTTAGAACTTAGTTGGCTGCATCCTGTTCGGGGATATTAGTTTAGGCGATCGCGCCCAACGCCCGCCAATAGCGATCGCAAAAGATAAATTTTCTTTTAGTAAATAGCGATACAACAAACGCCTCAGTAGTTGAAAATAGTGCCAACACTAGATTTGCAGTAGAGTGTTTATTTCGTGCAATTATTAACACCTAAAATCACAGCAAACCACTTTTCAAACAACCTCTTAGACTATCAAAGCTAGTTACAAGTATTTCGGGAGATTTCTGGAATAAGCATTATGCCTTGTGTAGTCAAATTCAGATTCAAACATCACTTGATGCTTTCATCAGCTCAAGAGGGACTCATGATTAATCGGGCTATAGATATAATCTTCGTAGATTCCTTTGCCTTTGTAATTAATGCCACATTTGGTACCCTACTTCATACTAAAATATGCAATTACTCGTGGGAAGGAAAAACAGGCTTAGATTCACAACCAGAAGAGATTAGCTCTAATACCTCCATTTCAACATCTTCAAAAGAAAACATAGATTCAAGCACTCCTGCTCTCAGTAAATATTCCAAAGTAAATGCAAAGATGAAGACAGAAGCTTTAAGTAAAAAGACAACCTCTGAAAAAGCATGACTATAATCGAGTAATTTACATACAGTCTTCTAGACAATCGCTCTACTTAAGCTTTTTCAAGCAGTGTGTATGGCTTGCTTACAACACTAATCAGATACTCAGGGTAAACACAAGTCTTTACTGGGCAAAATTATCGAAGGATTTGGACATCCTAATAAAAACAATATACTGAAGAGTTGATTATGCCAAGTTCCAAAATCTGCCGACGGTCTTTCTTGTTTTTAGGAGGTGCTGTCTTGGCACAAGGATTAACCTTGGCACTTCCCGCAGCTGCTCAAACTGTACAAGTAAAGAGGGGTAAGGTAAATGGTTTCTCTTTTTATCAAACTATTATTGACCTGACTGACCCCAAAACCTTCATTACTATTGGTTTAGCGAATAATGCAACTTTGGCTAATACTAATCAAAAAACTAGTGGTGATGAAGAATTTAACAATCTAGTAGCTCGTTATCCCGCAGCTGTCGTTGCTAATGGTACTTTTTTTGCCAAGAATGCCCAGAAAACAGTGATGGGTAACATGGTAGCAGCGGGAAGATTTATCAAATATAGCCAGTGGGAAAATTTTGGCACTACTTTGGGATTGCGAGTTGGCAATAAACCGGAAATGGTGACAGCACGGGTTGACGGTAAACCTGAATGGAATCAACATTGGTTGTCCATCACCTGTGGCCCTCGACTGTTGAGACAGGGACAAATTTGGCTGAAGCCGGATGTTGAAGGATTTAAAGATCCTCGTGTTTTAGGTACTGGTGCACGAACTGCGATCGGGTTCCCTGCTGATGGTAAAAAGCTTTTTTTGATAAATTTCGACAGTGGATTGACTTTACAACAAGAAGCACAAGCAATGAAAGTAATCGGTTGTCACGAAGCGATGAATTTAGATGGTGGTGCATCGAAAGCCTTTGCTGCTAACGGTAAAATTTTAGTCCCCGCTGGACGCCCACTAACTAATGTGATTGTTGTTTATGATGCTAAGAATCCTGCTCCTGCTGCTTTACAACAGTCATGGGTAAGATTTCAAAAAGGCGATCGCCCCATAATACCTGGTGGTTAAAAGCTTTTAATTGAGAGTGCTGGAGTGCGATCGCACAGAATCTGCTGCGTTTTCAGCCCATAATAATAGCAGAACTTAGCGAAATATAATAGTGCAATTTAAAGCTGTTTGGTTTGGTGGGACATCAATTTCAGAATCTTCCACCCATTTCTTAACCTGAGTACATAGAAGAATAGTCGAGTCAAGAGACGCTTCTAAATCCTGAGATTTTTGCAATTGGAATGGATCGACATGCCATATACTAAGGCGAAAATAATCAGTAATTTCTAGAATTAACCGATAAAAATAAGTTTCTGCAAAGAACCAGGGAACATCTATCTAACGCTGACTCTTGTAAACTTCCAGATATGTATCCCAAGCGGGAAAATCTGCATCAGTATCATTCTCAAAAGGTGGTAAATATCCTGTTGCCAGTTCTGTAGCAAGCCCTTCTAATCTTGTATTAATTTCTGGTGTAAATTATTTTCAACAATAACTCGACGCGATTTCTAGCCCAGACTTCGGGCATTATTGACCCCAGATGTTACTGTATATTTACGGCTTGCTAGCAAAAGTTTACACTTATTTACATCAAATTGCTTACTTATTTTAAGCCAACTCGATGTTAAGTTTATTGACTTGCTTGTTCATTACTCAAACATTTTGATAAAGAATAATAGAAAGTAACCTTTTTAAGATATTTTATCTTTTTATTTCCTAATAATTACCGTTAGCGATCGCTACATTAATAATGTTGTACCGAAAGCCAATAAACAAGTTGCAAAAATTCATCCGAAAACAGAGTTATTTGCATATAGGGGTTTTCCTGGCAACTCTCTTGAGCATTATATTGTTCAGTTGGGTAGTACTCTCGCAGCAACCAGTTACCCTCAATTTGTTAATGACTGCCCCTGATGCCGAACCTTGGAGACAGGGTTTGATTAGAGACTTCGAGGCTGAGAACCCAGGTATTCGCATTAACCTGGTTGAAGGGCCGAATGCCACAAATTTGCTCGAAGACCTGTACACCTCATCTTTTATCTTGGGTGAATCCCCTTATGACCTGATCAATATGGATGTCATTTGGACATCCAAGTTTGCTGCTGCTGGATGGTTGCTACCTTTAGGCGATCGCATTTCTAAACAGGAGTTGGGAGCATTTTCATCCCAGGATGTAGAAGGGGGACGTTACCAAGACAAGCTGTACCGCATTCCAGTGCGTTCCGATGTGGGAATGCTCTACTACCGGGAAGATTTAATCAAACAAGCAGGATTGCAACCGCCAGAAACATTTGATGATTTGATCCGAATTTCCCAAGTCTTGCAGAAGAAAAACCAGGTGAAGTGGGGCTATGTTTGGCAAGGTCGCCAATATGAAGGACTTGTGGCGATGTTTGCAGAAGTTCTCGATGGCTTTGGTGGTTTCTGGGTTAATCCCGACACCCTCGAAGTTGGACTAGATCGACCAGAAACATTACGAGCCATTGAGTTTCTGCGTAGTACTGTCAAAGAAGGCGTTTCTCCTCCTGGAGTCACAACCTACCAAGAAGAGGACACCCGGCGCTTGTTCCAAAGTGGTCAAGTAGCATTTTTACGCAGTTGGCCTTATGCGTGGCCTTTAGCCCAGGCAGAAAATTCGCCAATCCGGGGCAAAATTGCGATAAAACCAATGGTTCATGCTCCTGGTAAGACGGGAGCGGCTTGTCTAGGGGGCTGGGGTTTAGGAATTGCTAAATCTTCTCAACATCCCGAAGAGGCTTGGAAAGCAATTCAGTATTTTACCAGTCGCAAAGCACAGCGCCGATTTATTTTCAGCGCAGGCTATGTGCCAAGCCGCCGGGATTTGTTTACAGATCCAGAGATTGTTGCTAAATACCCCCACTATCCGCAGTTATTGCAGGTCGTGGGCAATGCAGTTTTACGTCCCCCGATCGCCCAATATGCTCAGACATCAGATATTTTGCAACGTTATCTTAGTGCCGCGTTATCCGGTCGGATGAATTCTGAACAAGCAATGCAAGCTGCGGCAGCTGAAACGCGGCGATTGCTGGGGCAGGGGAAACAGGGGGCAGGGAGCAGGGGGCAGGGGGCAGGGGGCAGGGAGCAGGGAGCAGAGGGAGAAGAATTAATAGCCAGTTCCCAATGACTAACGACTAATGACTAATGACTAATGACTAATGACTAATGACTAATGACTAATGACTAATGACTAATGACTAATGACTAATGACTAATGACAAATTTACATACACTCAGAAGTCGGGAACAACAGACAGCATGGATTTTACTAACACCCACATTGTTACTGCTGTTGTTTGTATTTGCCTACCCGATTTTACGAGCATTTTGGTTAAGCGTATTTACTAGAAATTTGGGAACAGAGCTACAACCTGTATTCTCTGGTTTGGAAAATTATGTGCGGATGGCGGGGGATGGTCGTTTTTGGCAGAGTTTGTGGGCAACGACCGTGTTTACAACAGCATCAGTAATCTCAGAACTATTGCTAGGACTGGGGGTTGCCCTAGTTCTCAACCAGGCCTTTTTTGGGCGGGGCATAGTGCGTACAATCGCGATTATACCTTGGGCTTTGCCTACTTCTCTGATTGGTCTGGCGTGGGCTTGGATTTTTAACGACCAGTTTGGGGTTGTGAACGATATTCTGCGGCGGTTGGGGCTGATTGAGACTGGGATTAATTGGTTAGGCGATCCAACGCTGGCGATGATAGCACTGGTTTTTGCTGATGTTTGGAAAACTACGCCGTTTATCAGTATCCTGTTGCTAGCTGGGTTGCAGTCGATATCACAAGACCTTTATGAAGCTTACTCGGTCGATGGGGCAACTGCTTGGCAAAGCTTCCGCAATATTACCCTGCCACTGCTGCTGCCGCAAATTTTAATTGCAGCGCTATTTCGGTTTGCTCAAGCTTTCGGAATTTTCGACTTAATTGCTGTGATGACTGGGGGTGGCCCTGGTGGCGCTACGGAAGTGGTGTCATTGTATATTTATTCTACGGTGATGCGCTACTTAGATTTTGGTTATGGAGCAGCCCTTGTAGTAGTGACATTCTTAATATTGATTGCTGCGGTGGCGATCGCAAGTTTCTTGCTTAACAAATACCGTGCCAAAACATCAGGAGCCATTTAACCCATGAGTGTAACTCCCCAAGCAGTTCCAACGATTCCAAAACGAAAAGGAGAAACCAAGTTTTCTCTGAAAAAAATCTTACTGCCCATAATAGTTGTATTAGTAGTAATATTCAGCCTATCCCCAGCCTTATGGCAATTGCTGACCTCGTTTAAAGTGAATGAGGATATTGCCGCCGTTCCTACTGTCTATTTCCCCACACGATTCACTTTCAATCACTACATTGAGTTATTTACTCGTCGTCCATTTTGGCGCTATATCTTCAACAGTGCCTTTGTATCGATTACTTCCACAGCTGTATCTTTAGCGATCGGCGCACCTGCGGCTTATGCCCTCGCACGGTTACGCCCTTGGGGCGAACGAGCTATCCTCGCCAGCGTTCTAATTGTTACCTTATTTCCTGGAATTCTGTTGTTCTTAGGATTGTTAGAAATTATCCAGGCGCTGAGATTGGGCAACAATTATCTGGCGCTAATTATACCTTATACTGCCATCAATTTGCCGCTAACAATTTTAGTACTGAGAAGCTTTTTTCAACAATTGCCAAAAGATTTGGAAGATTCCGCTAGGGTTGATGGGTATAACACGTTTCAACTACTGTGGCAAATCGTTTTACCCATGACCCTTCCCGCTTTGGTAACTACTGGAATCCTCACCTTTATTTTTGCTTGGAACGAGTTTATTTTCGCTCTCACGTTTATGACCCGTGAAGAGTTGAAGACAATTCCCGTTGCTGCGGCTCAGTTGGGTGGTGCGACAGTATTTGAAATTCCTTACGGTGCGATCGCTGCTGCAACTGTTGTGGGGACGTTACCCCTGATTTTACTAGTTTTGTTTTTCCAGCGCCGGATTGTCCAAGGTCTTACCGCTGGTGCTGTGAAAGGATAAAAATCAAAATGGCTAAACTCGAACTCAAAAACTTAAACAAAACCTATAACCCTAAAGTTGTCCCTGTAAAAGACGTTAGCTTAACTGTAGATAACCATGAGTTTCTCACTTTACTTGGCCCTTCTGGCTGTGGTAAATCTACCGTTCTAAGAATGATTGCGGGTCTTGAAGAACCTACTCGCGGTCAGATCGAGATTGGGGAGGTGGATGTCACCTATAAGCGAGCAGCCGATCGCAACATTGCAATGGTATTTCAAAGCTATGCACTCTATCCCCACATGACGGTGTACGAAAACCTCGCTTCTGGACTCAAGCTGAAAAAAGTACCACCTACAGAAATTAAACAGCGAGTCGCAGAAGTGGCAGAAGTTTTAGGATTAGCAGAGTTAATGAACCGCAAGCCTGGCCAAATGTCTGGAGGTCAACGGCAGAGGGTTGCTGTCGGTCGTGCTTTGGTGCGTAATGCCGATGTGTACCTGCTGGATGAACCCTTAAGTAACCTGGATGCATTACTGCGGGAACGAGTCCGAGCCGATATCAAGCAAATTTTTGCAGCCCAAAAAGTGCCCGTTGTCTACGTCACCCACGACCAAACCGAAGCGATGACGCTCTCTACGAAAGTTGCATTGCTCAACGATGGCTATGTCCAGCAACTTGACCCGCCCGATCGCATTTATAACCATCCAGCTAATCTATTTGTGGCTGGATTTGTTGGTAGTCCGCAAATGAATTTGCTGACTTTACCTTGTAGGGGACAATACGCGCTGCTGGGTAACTTCCAAGTGCTTCTCCCAGATATACCAACAGTACCACCGCAGATTGTTCTGGGAATCCGTCCAGAGAATGTCCGCATTGCTCAACCAGGTGATACCCAGACTATCCAAGGGCGAGTGTTTTTAGTGGAAAACTTGGGTATGCACTATTTGGTTAGTGTCAGGATTGAGGGTTCACAAACCGAAGCGATTACGGTACGTGCTTTGTTGCCAACAGACCAAAATTGGAGTGGCGAGGATATTACACTAGCATTGCCCTCTGAGGATATTCACTGGTTTGATGTTCAATCTGGCCATGCTCTTGTTAAAAGACAAATGTTAGGTGTCAGGAGCTAGTACTACAGTTGTAGATACCCCACAAGATGTATTTAAGATAGAAAAAAACTGCTGTAAGTCTTTCTAGTAGGGCTGGGGAGTGTGGAAATAGAAAAAGCGATCGCTAGCCTTCCGAAATACCTTCATGCTACACTGTAGTCAATATCAAACCTCATCACAACTCTAACGAGATAGCACAAATGAAGTAGTACCAAACACCTATTGCGCCAAAGCAATAAATGTCAACGAAGAATAAACGCAACTAGTTTGACAGGGTTACTTCACATAGTCATGTACTAAAAATATTGTCATCACTCGTATCTAGATTGAACCGCTTGGCAAGTGTCTGCGGCTAAGTTTTTTTGTGTCTAAGCTACCCGTAATTGTTGTGAACATACGGGTGGAAGTTTGGGAATTGAGGTTTGAGAATAATGCAGAAAAAATCAATATTATTAGCTGAAAATTTAGCTTACGAACTCAGCTTAGACAGAAGTTTGTTTCAACAAATTCAGGTGAGTATTGAAGCAGGCGATCGCATTGCTTTAGTAGGTCGGAACGGTGTAGGAAAATCAACTCTACTAAAAATACTTGCAAGTCAAATTAGCCCCACTACAGGATCGGTTTGGCATCATGGTGTTGTCTACTATTTGCCACAAATCAGCACTATCAAGCAAGAAATTACAGCAGATACAGTACTTAATTTTTTGATTTCCATCTCTGATGAATGGTGGAAGATTGAGGATATTTTGCAATCACAATTCCACACCACACTTGACCTATCTTTACCAATTGCTAACTTGAGTGGTGGAGAATTCACGAAACTATTTCTGGCGATTGGTTTAGTTCAAGAACCAAACTTGCTGTTACTAGATGAGCCAACGAATCACATGGATTTGCAAGCGTTAGAAAGCTTAAAGCAGTTTCTCTTGGATTTTGCTGGGGCTTTTGTGATTGTCTCGCACAAACCTTTTTTCCTAGACCAGGTGACAGATATTACCTGGGAACTTACACCTGTTGGTTTGAAAGTATATGGAGGCAACTTTTCTCTGTATCGAGAACAGAAAGAAATTGAGTTAGAAGTAGCGTTGCGATCGCACGAAGCTGCCAGAAAGGAACTCAAACGTACCCAAGCCACAGCTATGCAAGAACAGCAACGCGCTGCCCAATCTAGCCGCAACGGTCGCGCCAAGTTTCTCAATGGTAGTATTGATAGAATGGCCGCGGGACTGATTAAAACCAAAGCTGAGGTGTCTACTGGAACGGCGAAAAAGAAACATGAAGCAGCAGTAGCAAAGGCTAATCAAAAGGTTGTAGAAACGAAGGTCAAAACTACGAAAGTAACGAGTATTCAGCTAGAAGAAAAAAATCACAAGTGCAGAAATCTAATTAATATCCAGGGTGCAAATCTTAGGATATCAGAACGTCTATTGATCCAAAATATTCAACTGCATGTATCATCTAGCGATCGCATAGCCATTATCGGCGCAAATGGTTCTGGGAAATCGAGTTTGGTAAAGGCAGTTTTGGGAATGGAAAACCAAACAGCGTTTTTAGAATCAGGTGAGGTTTTGCTCGCATCAGCGATGAAAGCTGTATATCTCGATCAAACCTACGAATTGGTAAATCGGCAATACACAATTCTGGAAAATATGCAAGCTGCCAATCCTCATCTCAGCTATCAGCTTTTGCGTCAACAGTTGGGACACTTTCTGTTTAAATATGATGACGTTCACAAAAGTGCGTCCGTACTGAGTGGGGGTGAGTTGGCAAGATTAGCGATAGCTATGATTAGTATCTCAGAAATCGATCTGCTGATTCTCGATGAGCCAACTAATAACCTAGATATTGAAACTGTTGAACAAATGGTAGTAGGTATCAATGATTACCAAGGAGCGCTTTGGGTAATTTCCCACGATCTAGATTTCCTCAGCCGGATTAATATTACTCAAAGTTTCAAATTGAGGGAACAAACTTTGCAAATGACGGCTTATTTACCAAGTACACCAGAGCAATATTATCGAGAGTTGCTGGAATGTGATAAATAAAGCGATCGCGTTTTTAACGTTGAGAAGCGATTGTTACTACTTCCTTGATAACCTGGTCATAGTCTTTCCCTGACAAATCCTGCGTTCCTCTTGCGGTTTGATACTCAAGTACTGCTTGAGTATAAATTTGCTCTAAAATTAGCGGCTGCTTGAGTATAAAATCTGGTAATCCCAAAAAAGGTAGAAAAGGTTTTACCCAGTGGAGTAAGGGAAGAGAAAATGCTGGCAGCCAATAGCTACTTCTTGTACCTCCCCAAAGATTGTCGTATTTCATAGAATTTCATCAAAGATTTTTTCTACTCAACCAAATTTAGCCATCAGCAACGCCAAATCTCTAACTCCCCAGCAGAAGCCGTAAAGCATACAGGCAAGTTATAATTCTCTTGCGGATCAACGTAACAAAAATTTATGAGTAACCCACTAGTACAAGCCTTTTTCGTAGGCAGAGCAGTAGCTGAAGTCGTTAATGAGCGTTTAGAGGTCGCCTTGACCGATGCTTTGAGCGATCTGGGCAAATTTGATGCAGAAGCTAGAGAGCAGTTGCGCCAGTTTACAGAAGAAGTCCTGGAGCGGGCAAATCGGGCAGCAGAAGCTACTAATGCTGGTAAATCTACCACAGGTAGTGGACAACCCAATTCTGAATCGGGTGACGTACAAGCAGATATTGATGAATTGCGAGCAGAAATTGCCCTGTTACGGACAGAATTGCAACATTATCGCAGAACTTCTGCATAAATTTAGTCATTGGTCATTAGTCATTGGTCAAAAATTATGTACAAATGACGCCACGTGCTTCACTTGGGGAGACCCCAAGACCGCAGTGGCTCACAAATGACAAAGGACAAAAGACAAATGGCATTTTATCAAAAACAGTTTAGGAATCAGAGTGTCTTTTCTTTCAGGTGATTCGGTTGCAAACCAACGGTACACAAAGCATATGGAACAAGGTTATTCAGATAAGGCATACCGTTGGAATCGGGAAAACTACTCTAGCAGACGGCGTTTTGTGGACATTTGGTCTTTTGTCTTGACCTTATTGTTCAAACTTTGGCTATACAACAAATCTTGGAGTTATCCGGGTGGTGTGACTGAGGTAAAACAAGCTGCAAGACGCAAAACCCAAGCGGTGTGGATTCGCAATACTCTACTGGATTTAGGGCCAACTTTCATTAAAGTTGGGCAACTGTTTTCTACCCGTGCTGATATATTCCCTGGTGAATATGTTGAGGAACTAGCGAAGTTACAAGACAAAGTACCGGCATTTAGCTATGAGCAAGTAGAAGCGACCATTGAGAAAGAACTAGGCAAGAAAATTCCTGAACTATTCCATAATTTTGAACCTATTCCCTTAGCTGCTGCTAGCTTGGGGCAAGTACACAAAGCCGTGCTCCATAGTGGGGAATTGGTTGTCGTCAAGGTACAACGTCCTGGACTAAAGAAGTTATTTGAAATAGATTTACAAATTCTCAAGGGAATTACCCGCTACTTTCAAAACCATCCCAAGTGGGGACGGGGGCGAGATTGGTTGGGTATTTACGAAGAGTGTTGCCGCATTCTTTGGGAAGAAATTGATTATCTCAACGAAGGTCGTAACGCCGATACTTTTCGCCGTAACTTTCGCGGCTACGATTGGGTGAACGTCCCAAAAGTATACTGGCGTTACGCCACTTCCAGAGTGCTGACTTTGGAATATCTCCCTGGAATAAAAATTAGCCAATACGAAGCTTTAGAAGCAGCAGGTTTAGATCGAAAGGCGATCGCTCGTCAAGGCGCTCAAGCCTACTTACTACAATTGCTCAATAGTGGCTTTTTCCACGCCGATCCTCACCCAGGTAATATTGCCGTTAGTGCAACTGGTGCTCTAATATTCTACGATTTCGGCATGATGGGGCGGATTAAGTCCAACATCCGCGAAGGATTGATGCAAACACTGTTTGGCATCGCCCAAAAAGATGGCGATCGCGTTGTTCAGTCTCTGATCGAGTTAGGTGCGATCGCCCCAACCGATGACATGGGCCCAGTCCGGCGTTCCGTCCAGTACATGCTGGATCATTTCATGGATAAGCCCTTTGAAAATCAATCGGTCGCGGCAATTAGTGACGACCTTTATGAAATAGCTTATAATCAGCCATTTAGATTTCCTGCAACCTTCACTTTTGTGATGCGAGCTTTTTCTACCCTGGAGGGGGTAGGCAAAGGCTTAGATCCAGAGTTTAACTTTATGGAAGTTGCCAAACCATATGCAATGCAGCTTATGACCGATATGAATGGTTCTGAGGGGAATAGCTTTATTAACGAATTAAGTCGCCAAGCAGCTCAGGTAAGTAGTACCGCGTTTGGTCTACCACGTAGGCTAGAGGATACCCTAGAGAAGCTAGAACGGGGAGACATGCGCCTGCGTGTTCGGTCTATCGAAACTGAACGCTTGTTGCGCCGACAGAGTAGTATTCAGCTCTCAATAAGCTATGCTCTGTTAATCAGTGGTTTCACACTTTCAGCTACGATCTTAGTGGTTACCAATTATGCATGGTGGGCATTAGTGCCTGGTTTAATTGCAGCAGCGCTTTCAGTGATCCTGATCAGACTACTTTTACGCCTTGACCGTTACGATCGTATGTATTAATTGTTGTTAAAAAATTTATGAAACTTAATTTCACGGGTTTTAGCGATCCGGGACTTATTCGTTCTAATAATCAGGATGCTTACTATATCGACCCAGAAGGGCGGTTTTTTGTTGTCGCCGATGGAATGGGCGGTCATGCGGGAGGTGAGGAAGCAAGTCGGATTGCCACTAAGGAAATTCAGGCGTATTTGGTGGCAAATTGGCAATCTTCTAAATCTTCTCAAGAATTGCTAGAGCAAGCTTTATGGGGTGCCAATGAAGCGATTTTGCAGGATCAGCAACATCATCCCGAACGCGCTGACATGGGTACAACGGTTGTAGCAGTAATATTTCGCTCCCCAGAACCGCCCTGGTGTGCTCATGTTGGCGATTCCCGGCTATATCGCTTCCGAGAGTCGCAATTAAAACAGGTAACGGAAGACCACACTTGGGTCGCACGGGCAATCAAAATTGGTGACATCACCTTAGATGAAGCACGTTTACATCCTTTTCGCCATGTCTTATCCCGCTGTTTGGGACGTGAAGACTTGCATCAGATTGATGTGCAACCAGTGGATGTGAAAGCTGGCGATCGCTTGCTGTTATGTAGTGATGGTCTCACAGAAGAACTTGTGGAACAGAAGATTGCTAGCTGCCTCCAAGACACTCCTTGGGTTGATAAAGCCGCCATCTCTCTAGTTGAGGCTGCCAAAGAGCACGGAGGGCACGATAACATCACAGTTGTCATCGTCTCACTTGATTAAAAAGTCATTGGTCGATGCTTAGTAACTTGAAACAAATGACAAATGCGGTAGATATACTCAGCAATTTGTTCAGCGTGAGCATTTTTCTTTTTTACAATTTGATACAAATACTTTTAGCCTCCAAAGTGACTTAAGGAGGCTGAATTTGCATAAATTGGTAAATTGACATCTTGCACGTAATAAGGTAGAGCGACTATAATTCACGCTTATTACCATTCATTTCCCAACCTCTTTAAAATTCTTACCCTCCTAAGCTTCCTACATCCTAAGGGAGACAGCATCTTAGTTTCTCTATTTCAGAAAAACTATCGAGGGTTAAGGATCGCACCCGATCTTCTCCTCAAAGAAGAGTTAGTTGCGTAAAGCAGGAAGCAGTCAGGGAAGTACTTACACTTCATCTGAGGGCAAATAGAGCCTATTTTCCGGAATATGGCTCGGCAGACTTGGGTGGTATATCAGTAGGATTAGGTGCAAGATATTAGAGCAGAAAAAGTCCACACTTAGGATGTGGGCAATCTGTCAAACAGTTGTTATCTTTCTTAATACAGAGGAACAAATGTTGGACAGCTACAAGTCCAAATATTATCCCATTTGGACTTCTGTGGGCGATGTCATCTTTACGCTTTTTTTTCGGAGTTAATTATGAACCAACCAATGAAACTATCTTTGGAACAGCAATTCAGCATTTGCTCATTTGCTACTCAGGTGCAAAACATGAGCCACGACCAAGCTAAAGACTTTTTGGTCAAGCTCTATGAGCAAATGGTAGTGCGCGAGGCAACTTATCAAGAACTTCTTAAGCACCAGTGGGGCTTAGATTCCGGTTCCACTATGGCATAGAGTCGTTCTACTGTCGCAGTGGGCGACCTCCTTCTCTTGCTTGGTTCCAAGGAGGAAAAGAGCTGGGGATGTCGGGGCGTCAACTTCGATAACCAATTCCGCAAAGACCGGACAAAAATTCAACTCAAAAAACTAACAATAAGTAAACTTGGCGACGACACATCTGTTAGAGTCTAGACTTACTTTGATTTTGTAGGACAAATCTACTGTTTGCTTTAGCCTGACTTCCTTTTGCTTCGTCTAGTGTGCTGATTAACCTGCGTAAATTTACAATCCCTCGGAATATATACACAGAAAGATTGAGAGAGAATTTAGATAGCCGTGATTTTGCAGCTAGTTTTTTCACTCTTTATACATATAACTAGAACTTACATCTTTATATATATTTTGTTTATAAAACTTTACATTCTTTGAGTGACCACCCCTTAGTGCATCTAAAACACGTAATATTAAGAAATTATTTTTAGCTGGAAAGATCGTATGGAGAATCTGTATCAATACTTTCCAGTTTTGCCAGAATTTGAGGCTTAATCTTTTCGTACTCGCTTTTGAGTAAGCTTTTACTGATTTGCGGGTCGGCAGAGGACATCATCGTGTTGCTCATTGCGACCCACTCTTGCAGTCGTTGGCGCTGGGCTAAAGCGACACTGGAAAGTAAGATATGGGTACAGCGATTTGGTGTTTCTCGTGCAAAGAACAACAGGCGGTAGTAACCTGCATTCTGTAGTAAGCGAGCAATTTCTTGACCAAGACTGGTTTTGAGATCGAGGTAATAAGGTAACCATTTAGCGCCATGTTTGTGGTTGTAGATGACAGTAATCCATAGCAGCATGGGATGAGGAACAGAGATGAAAAGAAATTGGTTATAGCGGGTACAGAGTAAGCGCTTTTGAATTTCTTCTTGCGGTAGCATCACCCACAGAGCTGGTAAAACCTCCCCATTGGTATGAATGGATTGGGGAAACACAATATCGGCAATTGGTTTATTTTGGGGCCAGGAAATAGCACGAGCGATTTCATCGTTTGACCAGGATACCCGCAAATCGGCTTTTGTCTTTTGTTCAAGCTCATTGTTCGCTGTAGTAGCAGGAACTAGCGCATGGAAGTCCTGCTTAATTTTGCGTGTATGCTCAGGCTTTTCTAGAGATGCTAAAACTCTGAGGATTTCGGTGATACTTTGGGGGCGATCGCGTGCTACTTTAGCTAGACAACTCATCACCAAATTTTCGATTTCTTTTGGTAGTTCTAATCCGGGCGCAACCTCAGCAAAAGAACGTGGTTTTTGATAATGATGTGTTTTATACCATGCTCCAAAAGAATGAGTTGGTGCCACTAGTGGCATTTTACCTGTGAGCATCTCAAACATCATCACGCCCAAACTATAAATATCAGCACGGTTGTCTAATTCTTTACCCTCCATCTGTTCGGGAGAAGAATAAGCCAATGTCCCCAAATAGAATTTTGTGTGGTCGCCATCTGACTGTAATAACTTAGCAATACCAAAATCTAGAACCTTGACCAATTCTCCGAAGCTGGGATCTTGAATCACCAGCATATTGCTTGGCTTGACATCGCGATGGATAATTGGGCAAATAGTGCCCTCAACTGGGATGCCATCATGAGCGCACTGTAACCCCAGACAGAGTTGACGCGCCATACTCAGGAATCTTGGTAAAGGCAGCCGTTGCTTGCGAATAATATTGTTCAGGCTTTGCCCTTGTAGGTATTCCATGACGTAGAACGGGGTGTCATTGTCATCTACGCCATAATCCATAACTCGGACAATGTGGATGCTTTTTTGCCCTAGTAAAGCACAGGTTTTTGCTTCTCGCTCAAAGCGATCTTGCAATCGCATCTTTTCATTTTGGATTGATAGAGCCAGAAACTTAACCGCAACAGGTACACCTCCCAACAAAGTATCTTTAGCACGATAAACCCGACCCATTGCTCCAGTACCGATTAACTCCTGGAGTTGGTAGCGTTTGCTGAGTAAGCGACCAATGTTAGGGTCTGACATAGAAAATTTGAATCCAAAAGCAGGTTGTAAGTGTTTGGGAGGAAAAGTGCATTCAAACTGATATCTGACTATTGCGCCCAGAAATGACTTTCTAGGCTCGTACCGCAAGGTAGAATTCGGAAGCCAAAAGGCTTACAGGGTAAGCTTTTCAGTGATTTCCAATCGTTGCTTTATTTAGGCGGTGCTATACTAGCTTCTTTCAGTCCTCTTTGAGAGGATTGAAACCACGATCTGGCAGGTTGCAACCGAGACAGTTATTACAACTGGTGCAACATACCAGATAAAACAAGCAGAAAGGGTAGATTTATAATGACGCTTTGTACCATTTTGCACTTTCATTGTGGTGTAATTTTATTTTGCCCAATTTTGACTAAATAGATAACTCTAGGCTTTGCCAAAAACCTTAATTAGAGAGCACCACATTCACCACAGAGTTCTGAGAACTAGGTAAAGAGTGCGGAGTTTTGAATATCAATAAAGCCTGAGGGGGCGACATGAAGCCGGGTTGGGCAGATTTTATCAGATCCAAGCCCTCATGCCTCGTAAATAATGCTCTAGCTTATTAGAATTTATAACTGTTATTTTAGTGGTCAATGACCCACAACTAAAGTTTTGCTCGAGCGGCATTTTCCTTCTACCTCCAGCAAGGCTGTCCTTTGCCTTTGTTTTGTAAGTAGGGATAATGACAGATACTTATTGCCTGACCAGTTGTTTAACCTTCAGGCTCATATTATTATTTATTGAAAAAGTTGTGATATGGCAATCCTAAATGATTTGTGATACACAAAAACCCTGAAAAGCTTATAAATATTTATTTTCTCCCAATTCAATTTAGATTCTTTTAGCAATTAATTGGTAGTTTTTCGTTTTTTGTTTAGGTTATAAGACATGTGAAAAGCTGATTTATTACCCATCACATAGTATTCAATTCGGCGTTCGATAATACTTTTAAATCGGGAAAGAAAAACATAAAAAAAGTACGGATTTTTCACCATTTCTGTTAATGCTGTTAACCATTTTCCTTGCTTGATAGGCACTATAACTTTAAAGTAAGCTAGATTTTTCTTAAAGGCTGCAAGATTATAAGACAGAGCACGCATTAAAGCTGGATTTTTTTTCACAACCTCTTGTTGAATGAAAGAATTAGTAGCTATGCAGCATTGATTTAGACGTGACAATATGCTTTGACCTACAAGAGAAATAGGGCGTGAGCGATAAAAATAAGAGGGTTTTGGCACAAGAAAAAAGCGAGCGCCATTGATTAAGCATTTCATATCAAGCCAAAAGTCCTCAGCTATGCTTATGGTTTCATCGTACTCAATGCCGTGCTTAACCAGAAATTCTCGTTTGAATATAGGCTTGCTTAAACCAAGATGCAACCCTACTTCTCCATAAACATCAGTTTCTACAAAATAAACAATATCAATTGGGATAACTTTATCTATATCTAGATGTTCTCCACTTTCTTGAATCAATGTACTCCAAGGAGATGTTGCACCATCTTTGATTAAATAAAGATCGTCAGCAATCATGTCTGCATTTGTTTTCTCTGCCAGTAAAACAAGTTTTTCTAATCTTTCAGGAGCATACCAATCATCTGAATCAAGAACAGCAATCCATTCTCCTTGGGCTACTCTGAGGGCACGATTACGCGCTGCGGAAACCCCAAGGTTTTGTTGATTAACTATCACTTTAAGACGTTGGTCAGTAAAACTTTTAGCGACTTCTACAGTTTTATCATTTGAACCATCATCGACTATGATAACTTCAATATCAGTGAGCGTTTGCTCTAAGACTGACTCTATTGCCTTGGCAATATAAGCTTCAGTATTGTAAGCAGGAATAATCACAGAGACTTTAGGATTCACGAAACTAAACTCCAAATTACATGGTTAGGTAAGAATGCTAAAATCCTGACGATAACTTGATAATTTATGTTTTACTATAGCAATCCTAAATCATTGGTAGAGACGAAAAAGCTGAAAAAGTGAAAAACAGTTATTTTTATCTCCTATTCTCTCACGATTTAAAGAACTCCAAAAAATAATTTATCCAATTTTTGGAATCAAACCGACTTTTCCTCGCCCAGCTAAGTGTCCTAAAAGCGATGGGATATTTTTAATTTGGAAGTCCCTTAATTCGGATTGCTATATACAATTCAGTTGGTGGGTAAGAATAAACGATGACTCCTTAAGGTCAGAACATTAGACGTTGAAGGTTGGGAAACCAGTGCGTTGGCAGAATTCTTTGATCGGTCGCCTTCTGGCCTAGATGTACAGCGCTTAGGTTGACTGACGCTCCAAACTAGCTTCCATCGTGTTAGTTAAAAAATGACCAGCCAAAATACCACTACTGAGATAATATGTATTTTCCGAAATTCGGTGCAGGGTTTCAAAGCCACTACGACGCTGACGATCGCCTAGTACCCAGTAACGCTGCACAATAGTATCTAAACCAATCCAGCCCTCACCTTCAACCTGCCCCAAAAGATTATGTTGTAGTAAAAAAGTATATTGACGCTCTCCTTCATGTAGACGCCCTTTGTATTGTAGAAAGATTTCGGAGCGATCGCTACCAGGAAATATCAGTTTTGTGGCCATAGTAAACCAGTTATCTCGATTCCAAGCTACCAAGGTCATACCCTTGACGCTGATTGGCATACCATTACGTTCCAGCCAATTTCCTTGCATTGCCCAGCGTCCTGGTTCCAATAAAAAAGTATGAGCCACCTTCTATATTCCCTGTCTCGATCGAGTGCCGCCAAGACTACAGTTATAGCAGTGCTGAGTTGCGAGTGCTGAATGCTGAGTTCTAATGTTGGAAAATTTCTCCCAAAAGCACTTCTTGAGGTGCCCCTGTGGCAGTAGGTAGGTTACCAGGAATACCCAAATTTCGCCAGTAGGCTAAAACTGCAAAGGCGATCGCTTCTTTAAAATCTGCACTCAAGCCCACTTTATCTGTAGTCCAGACTGGTATTGATGTTAACAACAACTGTAATCTTTGTTTCAAATAGAGATTGCGACTACCACCGCCACATAATAGTACCCGTTGTGGCATTTCCGGCAAAAAAGTGCGGTAACTATGAACAATTGAAGCAGCGGTAAGTTCTGTGAGAGTTGCGAGTACGTCGGCAGCATTGAGTTGGTATGCTTGAGCATCTTTTAAACACTGATGCAGGTAAGCTACACCAAATAACTCTCGACCAGTGGATTTAGGTGGCGGCAGATGAAAATAGTCTTGGTTGAGCCATTGTTCTACCAAAGGTTGGCAAGGAGTACCACTCGCTGCCCAATTGCCATCTTCATCGTAAGTTTTAGCACCAGCGCTTAAATGCTCCACCGCCAGATCCAATAGACTATTTCCTGGGCCAGTATCCCAAGCGCGAATTTTTGAGAGCCAGTCGCCATATCGAGGCGGAATATAAGCAACATTACCAATACCACCAATGTTTTGAATACAACGCCCTTCTTCAGGATGACTGAGTAAATAGGCATCTACTCTGGGCACCAGAGGCGCACCATGACCACCAATAGCGATATCAGCAACGCGGAAGTTGCTTACAGTAGTAATGCCCGTAAGATGGGCAATTAATGCACCGCGCCCTAGTTGGAGACTGTAACCTAATGGGGAATAGGGAGTGGTTTTGTTTCCCATTTCCCTATCCGTAGGTGGTCGATGATAAACTGTCTGACCGTGGGAGCCAATGAGAGTGGCTGGCTGATGACCAATTTGAATATTTTGGGCGGCTTGGGCAAAGACAATGGCGATCGCATCATCTATTTCTGCCAATTCTGCCATTGATATGGCAATGCCTGCGCCAACTGCCAATATTCTTTCTCTGAGTTCGGCTGGATAGGGATATATTGCCCCGGCTATCAACTCAATTTTGAGATCCAATTCTCTACCGGAGATATCTACCAACACAGCGTCTATGCCATCTACGGATGTGCCACTGATTAAACCGATAACGCGAGTAGTGACAGCAGCTTCTTCGGTCGGATGCATTGATAAAGATTCTTTTGTTGATTGCAAGAGGTAGTTTAATTCATGTTACTACCTATGTCAAAAAAACTAAGGTGGCATAGTTAACTGGAGCAAGACGAGTCGGCAGAGCAAGGGAAGAATATCCAAATCAATAGTAATGACTGCGAATCTATTTCTATCGAGCGGGAAACAGGGTTCTCAAAGGCTGTTCCTTATCTTTAGTAATCACACCAGCCAAAAATACAAATCTTTAACATGCACGAGCTAGCTTTACAATTTTTTTATCTTAAAATAAAAAATAGATGCTCTATGGACTTTTTCGGAAATAGCTAAGGGATAAGCATAGGTTTTCAAGTGATTGGGTATAGCACTAATGCCTCATGCCTTCTTTATCTATAACCCTAAAAATATAAACTGCCTGCAAATGACAAAACAGCAGATTTTATAAATAAAGGTTGTTTACAATTTTGCACTGATAACTTCGTGCTTTCTACATAAAACAATAGATATCGAAGGACATAATATCAGTGATTATCCTCTAAAGAAAGTCTAAGAACCTACTTTTTCATTTGGGCAGAATCAAATAAAAAAAGTAGTAATCTCTCTGATGTTGGAATCTAGAAGCACATCGCACAATGAGGCTATGAACACGAGAGATTAAAAAACGAAAAGGATTTGTAAATGAAAAGTCTTTTAATTAAGTCCGCGATCGCTTCTGGTGTTGTTTTGTCCTTAGCTACTTTTTCCCATCCTGTAATGGCTGCGGATTTTTCGGTAACAATAGAAAACGCAGGCGTACAAAATGCAAATTTATCAAATCTTCTTAATGCTCATGTAGAAACTTTTGATGGAGAAACACAAGGTTACAGTTCAACAGGCTTTCAATGGAATGAGGGATCGACAAATATTGGTAGCTATCAGAATACTCTGGTCGTGAATGCAGACCAATATGGTGGTGCTGGTGGAAAAGACAAATATTTTGATGTAGACACGAATAGATCGGGTAATGGTCAAAAGGTTTCCACTCTCAATTTGCAAACCCCACAAAGTTACTTTGGACTTTGGTGGTCTGCGGGAGACGCTAATAACGTAATGACATTTCTTTCACAAGGTCAGACTGTCTTTTCGATGACTACTGCTGATGTGGTTAGTTATATCGCCAATCTACCAAATAAAGACAGCTACTACGGTAATCCTAATTCAACA
The DNA here is from genome assembly GCF_036917095.1 of Nostoc sp. Classification (GTDB taxonomy): domain Bacteria; phylum Cyanobacteriota; class Cyanobacteriia; order Cyanobacteriales; family Nostocaceae; genus Nostoc. Next base: position 92,869 of record NZ_JBALFH010000006.1, on the reverse strand, counting down.
TTCAAAAATCAAAATACTGGAGAACCCTACGCGTTCATCAACATCTACGATGTAGGTGGAACTTTCGATCAAATCCAATTCACCAATGTTGGCGGAACTGGTTTTGAATCAGATAATCACACAATCGCCACTGGCTACAAGAGTATCACCGGTGATGTCGTTACAACAGTTCCTGAGTCTTCTTCTCTATTAGGAGTTTTGGCAATTGGTTTTGTGGGCGCTACTTCAGTTATGACTCGTCGAGCCAATAAAAAGTCAGTTTTGCAATTGTCATAAGTGTAGCGACTTGTAAACAAGACAATTTATAACAATAAGTAAATATTAATACAAGTTAGGGGTGAGCTTACTTAGGTAAACTTGCCCTAATTTTTTTGCTATTTATTTTAGGGAACTCCAAAAAATAAATTATCCCAATTTCTGAACTCAACACGACTGTTCCTCCCCCAGCTAAGTGCCCCCTGCCCTAAATGCGTACCCCTTTGGGGATCTTGCTAGGCGTAGCGTCCCGCAGGGATGGGATATTTTTTTAGTTGGAAGTCCCTTATGAGCAGCAACTTTACAACACTTAAACAATGTCTGGATTGCCTGCTGCTTCAGGTTGGAGATGTTGGCATTACTCAGCCTACAGGCTTAACTTGGGATAGAAGCGATCCTAAAGCCCAGGTTTTAAGAATCGATATGATAGACAAGTAGATAAAACTTAAAAAATATTTATCGAATGGTGCTTCAATCATCTGGCTTGTCCAAGGTCAAAGACTCATTAACACAAAAAATCTTCTTGGGTAATGAACCTAATGCGGAGTTAATTGCAATTCTCACCGTTTACTTTGTCCAAGGAATTTTAGGATTATCGCGTCTAGCCGTTAGCTTTTTCCTCAAAGATGAACTCCTGCTGAGTCCAGTGGAGGTGTCGGCGCTATTGGGAATTGTCTTCCTACCTTGGATGATTAAGCCAGTGTTTGGTTTTATCTCTGATGGTTTGCCTATATTTGGCTATCGTCGGCGTCCTTACTTGATTTTATCCGGGATACTGGGAACTGCTTCTTGGGCGAGTCTGGCCACAATAGTTCATACTAGCTGGGCAGCTACATTAGCGATCGCTCTTGGTTCTCTTAGTGTCGCCATGAGTGATGTCATAGTTGACTCGCTGGTTGTGGAACGAGTTAGAGGCGAATCGCAAGCAAAAGCCGGCTCATTACAATCTCTGTGCTGGGGTGCTTCTGCGATCGGAGGTTTGATAACAGCATACTTTAGCGGTCTGCTACTGCAATATTTTACTACCCGTACTGTCTTTGGAATTACCGCCTTATTCCCTCTCATCGTCTCAGGGGTAGCTTGGTTAATTGCTGAGTCCCCCGTTAGCAAAGATGCTGAAGATAGTAATCACACCAACCCTTTACCAATCAAACATCAACTGGGGCAGCTACGCCAAGCCATTAGCCAAAAAAGTATTTGGCTACCAACGGCGTTTATCTTCATCTGGCAAGCTACCCCAAATGCTGAGTCAGCCTTTTTCTATTTCTCTACCAACGAACTCCACTTTGAACCAGAATTTTTGGGGCGGGTACACTTGGTGACAAGTTTCGCTTCTTTAGCAGGCGTTTGGATTTTTCAACGTTTCCTTAAAAGCATCCCTTTTCGCGTGATTTTTGCTTGGAGTACTGTCCTTTCGTCACTTTTGGGGATGACGATGCTGTTGTTGGTGACTCACACAAACAGGCGCTTAGGTATAGATGATCGCTGGTTTAGTTTGGGTGATAGTCTGATTCTGACTGTGATGGGGAAAATTGCCTTTATGCAAGTGATGGTTCTAGCAGCAAGGCTTTGTCCCTCTGGTGTGGAAGCGACATTATTTGCCTTGTTAATGTCGGTGTTTAATTCAGCAGGAACGGTTTCCCATGCATTCGGAGCATTAATCACGTATTGGCTGGGGATTACCGCAACGAACTTTGAATCACTTTGGCTATTGGTGCTAATTACTAACCTCAGCACGCTGTTACCCCTACCATTTATCAACTGGCTACCTGCTGCTGAAGAGCAAACTGAGACACCGAAAGATGGAGAACAACCGTTTTTGCCAGATTTGATGTCTGAATTGGTACTGAGAGAACCAGAGTCAGAAATAGTGGAATAGTGTAATAAATTTCACGCCAAATCCAGCCAGTGCGCTGCCTTGCCGTTGTAGCTACTGGTGTAGTAAAGCTGCAAATAAATTATTTTGAGCGGCTAAAAATTTTTGTGCAAAATAACAACAAACAACAAAGTATATGCGTTTGAAAAGTCAAGAAACCCCAGTTACAGAAAAATCCTACACCCGTGCAGACTGGCAAGGGGGATATCAATCTCTAACCCAAGAGTTTGATTATTGGATTGATGATATAGAAGGGCAAATTCCCACAGAGTTACAAGGTACGCTATTTAGAAATGGCCCTGGTTTACTGGATGTGAATGGGCAACTTCTTCATCACCCGTTTGATGGGGATGGGATGATTAGCAAATTTACCTTTACCAATGGTCGTGCCCATTTTCGCAACCGCTTTGTCCGCACAACTGGCTATTTAGCAGAGCAAAAGGCGGGAAAAATTCTCTATCGCGGTACTTTTGGCACTCAAAAACCTGGCGGTTGGCTAGCTAACATGTTTGACTTCAACCTCAAAAATATCGCCAATACAAATGTTATCTATTGGGGTGGGAAACTACTAGCAATGTGGGAAGCGGCGGAACCATATCGCCTCGATCCTTATACTCTTGAAACGCTGGGAAATGAATATTTTAATGGTGCTTTGTCAGCAGGTGAAGCTTTCGCTGCACATCCCCGCGTGGAAAACAATTGTGACGAAGATGGGGGCACACCTTGTCTGGTAGATTTCTCGATTAAGCCGGGATTATCTACCACAATTACTATTTTCGAGCTAAACCCAGAGGGTGAAATTATCAGGCAGCACGCTCATAGCGTTCCAGGTTTCTGTTTCATTCACGATTTTGTTATTACTCCCAATTACTGCATCTTCTTTCAAAATCCTGTCACCTTCAATCCCATACCTTTCGCTTTGGGAATACGTGCGGCGGGAGAATGTATCAAATTTCAGACAAATAAGCCAACTCAAATTCTAATTATTCCCCGCTTCCCCAAAGAAGGGCAAGAACAAATAAAAACTCTGGAAACTCAGTCGGGTTTCGTCTTCCACCATGTTAATGCTTTCGAGGTAGGAGATGAACTTTTGATTGACTCCATTTGTTACCAAAATTTACCAGAAGTGGAACCCAAAAGCGATTTTCGACAAGTTGATTTTGAAGCTTCTTCACCTGGACAACTTTGGCGATTTTGTCTGAATCTAAAGGATGGGACAGTCGGGCGGGAATTGATTGAGAGCCGATGTTGTGAATTTCCCAGCATACATCCAGCGAATGTGGGACGCTCTTATCGATATCTATATATAGGTGCGGCTCATGCAGAAACTGGTAATGCTCCCTTACAAGCATTGCTAAAAATTGATTTAGAGTCTGGAGAAAGACAATTTTGGAGTGCTGCACCCCGTGGTTTTGTCGGCGAACCGATTTTTGTCCCGCGCCCAGATTCTGAAAAGGAAGATGATGGTTGGGTATTAGCTTTGGTTTATGATGCTGCCCACCACCGCTCAGATTTGGTAATTTTGGATGCTAGTGATTTCTCTAAAGGAGAAATTGCTCGCCTACATCTCAAGCATCATATCCCCTATGGTTTGCATGGAAGCTTTACTTCTGAGGTTTTTGGGGAAATTTGATTCCCTATTTGGGTGAAACCATTTTCTCGCTGGCAATAATATGCAAATCGATGTTTTTGAGCAAGCGCACCAATTTTTGCGTTAAAGATCCTTTGAGGAACATTTGCCAGCGCGATCGCTGACTCTCTCCGATTACAATTTGGGTGATCCGATATTTCTCGGCGATTTCAGCGATCGCATTGGCTACGTTACTGTTGGTAACACGAATAAAATTACCTTCAAATTCTTTACACAATTTTTCACAAGTGTGGATGTGTAAGCTTTCCTCCTTAGTCAGGAAGCGTTCTGGATCGGCAACGAACAAGGTATAAAGTGGGGCGTTCATATAGTTAGCCAGCCTCGCACCCCGGCGTAACAGCTGCACTGAATTGGGATAGGTGGATATGCACACCAAAACCCGCTCGTGAATATTACAAGATTGCCCATTGGGGATAGTAGCGATCGCATTTTCTTCTACGTTGTCTGCTACTTCGCGCAAAGCCAACTCCCGCAAAGCAATCAGGTTACGGCGTTGGAAAAAATTATCAAGGGATTGTTGGATTTTTTCTGGTGCGTAAATCTTCCCTTCTACTAACCTTTCTTGCAATGTTTCCGGTGTGACATCTATTACTACTATTTCATCCGCATCGTCCAGAATCCTGTCAGGAACGCGCTCGCGGACTACTACCCCTGTAATCCTGGCTACTAGATCGTTGAGACTTTCCAAATGTTGCACATTCATTGTGGAGTAGACATCAATACCTGCTGCCAAAACTACTTCTACATCTTCGTAGCGTTTTTCGCGTGGAGAACCAGGGACGTTTGTATGGGCAAGTTCATCGATTAAGGCTAATTGGGGCGATCGCTTTAAAATAGTATCTGTATCCATATCCGTTAGCGTCAACTCACCGCGAGGATATTGCTTCCGGGGTAAAATTTCCAGTCCCTCTGCCTTCTCAGCTGTCTCCTTGCGTCCGTGGGTTTCTAAAAGCCCAACGATGACATCAATTCCTTCCTGTTTAAGTGCGTGTCCTTCTTCCAGCATCCGGTAGGTTTTGCCTACTCCAGGAGCCATGCCAATAAATATTTTATGCTTGCCCCGCCGTCGTGCCGGAAAAAGCGAGTAACTTGCAGAATTTATTGGACTGCCAGCCGAACCAGCATTATTATCTGACATTAGACCTCTTGCATGAATATTTGAAAACAAGAATCTTATGGTTCGCGTAGAGGCGTAGAGAGCAACGAAAAAGTTATCTATTTATTCCTAACTCCTAACTCGCTACTCCCCATTTATTGATTTTGCTGACGGTTAATATCTTGCAAGTCAAGAGCATAATTCAATCGGAGAACATTGACTCCCGGCTCGCCAAAAATCCATAAAAATCTGTCATCAGTATACTTATTAATTAAACGTAGGATCTCATTTTCTTTTACTCCCCGCGCACCAGCAACCCGCGTCAATTGCTGCTGTGCTGCTTTGACGGAGATATGCGGATCTAAACCAGAACCAGAAGTATAAATTATATCAGCGATTGGTTGAAGATTTTCGTCTCGCAATTGATTTGCCTGTTCTAGAATCCGGTTGAGTAGCTCTGGATTGCTAGCAGCGAGATTGCTGGCTCCAGATATGCCAGTTGGCTTGGCTTTTTTGCCTTGGCTATATCTAACAGTACTGGGGCGAGAATGAAAATATCGATCGGATGTGAACACCTGACCAATCAAAGCCGAACCAATTGGTTCTTTATTTAGATTCAGCGTGATGCTGCCATTAGCTTGATAGGGCAAAAAAACTTGACCCACTACCAGGATTGCCAGAGGATAGATGATTCCAGTCAACAACCAAAGCATCAGAGTTATAAAAATTGCTCTGATAGTTTCTCGAATAATAGTCATAAAAAGTTTTCCAATTGCTCCTAAAATTTAGTTTTTAATTTTTTTTAATTTTTAATTCTTTTGCCCACGCAGTAGGACGTTGAAGGGTGCAGTTAGCAACAGCATAAACAACTGGGCAACTACCAAATTCAAGCACAGCAGAATAAAAATAGCGAGTGATAGGTGTTGTTTACGCCATTGCGACCAAACAAAGGACATTGCCAAAGCAGTACTGAGTAAAAACCATGTTTATTTATATTCTTCTTGTTCCCTCTCTCAACAGGTAAAAGTAAAAATAAAAAGATAAAAATGTTTATTACTTTACTTTAGTCAAGATACCTCGTTTCGCAGCATCTCTACTTTTGCTGTTCTTAAGCCAAGCCTACAACTGTAATCAGCATATCGATCAACTTAATGGCAATAAATGGCGCAATCACTCCACCTAAGCCATAAATTAAAATATTGCGTTGGAGTAGCTGATTAGCTGTCAGCGGTCTAAACCGCACACCCTTCAATGCCAAGGGAATCAAAGCGGGAATAATCAAAGCATTATAAATCAGTGCTGATAGTACAGCAGACTTAGGGCTAGTCAAATTCATAATATTCAGGCTTTGCAGGTTAGCAGCGACAAATATCACTGGGATAATTGCAAAATATTTAGCAATATCATTAGCGATGGAAAATGTCGTCAATGCCCCGCGAGTAATCAACAATTGTTTGCCAATGCTAATTATATCGATCAGCTTTGTGGGATCGGAGTCTAAATCGACCATATTGGCGGCTTCTTTTGCAGCTTGCGTCCCTGTATTCATCGCGACGCCGACGTTAGCTTGGGCTAAAGCTGGAGCATCGTTAGTCCCATCTCCAGTCATGGCAACCAGTTTGCCTGCTGCTTGTTCGTTTTTAATGACGCTGATTTTGTCTTCTGGCGTGGCTTCGGCAATGAAGTCATCAACGCCTGCTTCTTTGGCAATGACAGAAGCTGTAATTCGGTTGTCTCCAGTTAGCATGATGGTATGCACTCCCATCCGTCGCAGTTGCTCAAAGCGATCGCGGATACCAGGTTTAACTATATCTTTGAGATAAACAATCCCATAGATTTCGTTATCTAGGCTGACTGCTAGAGGTGTACCTCCCAGACGAGAAACTCGTTCGTAGGCAGCATCCAATTCTGGCGTATCGCGTCCGTTGCGGGAACGGACAAATCCTTTAATGGCATCTACTGCTCCCTTCCTGGCCTCATACCCACCAGGCAAGTTTGTACCGCTCATGCGTGTTTTGGCGGAAAATTCGACTCCTTCTGCCTGACTGGAGTCAAAATCAAACTGTGCGCCTAACTTTTCTGCCAGTCGGACAATGGATTTACCTTCTGGTGTATTGTCAAAGACGCTAGCCGCCCAGGCAACATTAGCAATTTCTGATATTGAATGACCGTCGATCGGAATAAACTCTTCCGCCAAACGGTTGCCGAGAGTAATTGTACCTGTCTTATCGAGAACTAAAGTGTTGACATCACCACAAGCTTCTACGGCTCGTCCGGAAGTGGCAATGACGTTAAATTGGGCAACTCGATCCATACCAGCAATGCCGATGGTACTTAGTAAGCCGCCAATAGTCGTAGGAATTAACGCCACTAACAGGGCAATCAAAATTGGCACGCTGACTGGACTGTTGACATAGTAAGCAAGGGCGGGCAAAGTTACCACGACTAACAAAAACACTAAGCTCAGAACTGCCAGCAATACCGTTAAGGCAATTTCATTAGGTGTTTTGCTACGTTCTGCCCCTTCTACCAAGGCAATCATCCGGTCAATAAAGCCTTTGCCTGCGTCAGATGTGATGCGGATAATTAGTTCATCTGAGATAATCCGCGTCCCACCAGTGACGGAACTAGCAACGTCGGAGCCTGATTCTTTTAATACTGCTGCGGATTCCCCAGTAATTGCCGATTCATCTACTGAGGCTACACCCATGATTACTTCGCCATCGGCGGGGATGATATCGCCAGCAACGACGTAGATGGTATCGCCCTGTTTGAGGCTGGTGGATGAAACTTCACTAAGTGTACCGTCGGGAGCAAGTTTTTTAGCGATCGCCTCTGATTTGGTCAATCGCAAGGCATTGGCTTGGGCTTTACCCCGTCCTTCTGCCACTGCTTCGGCAAAATTGGCAAACCAAACTGTAAAGAATAAAATCCCCGACAATAAGCCGTTGAAAAGTTGCGGATTCTTTTGGAGGGCTGGGCCAAATAGGTTGGGATCGATCGTTAGCAATAGGGTGATGATTGTCCCTACCCACACCACAAACATCACTGGGTTTTTGATTGCATACTTAGGGTTGAGCTTGACAAAAGCATCTCTAATTGCTCTTAAATACAGCCACTTATTACTTGCCCTAGCCTTTTTACGTGCTTGGCGGCGATCGCCATGACGAGAACTTGGGCGTCTAGCTTTGGAGTTAGTTGCCACTTGATTCATAGATAAAGTGAGGAGTTAGGAGTTATCAGGAACTTCTAATAAAAAAATATCTAACCTGTAGTAGCGTGGCAAGACTAAAATGGTGTGATAGCTAAAGGCTCGTAGTAGCGTTTTAGCCCCACAAAACCGTAAATCTAACTAAATACATAAATTTAGTCTTGCCACGCCAGTACGGTGCCTTAATAACGCACCGTCTGATGAAGGTGCATTACGCTATCGCTAACACAACGCCCTTCTCCAGTCGGAGACGCTACGCGTAGCTTCCCCGTAGGGGTAAGGGTGAGGCTACGCATAGTCGCTACCGTTACGTTAACACCACAAAGCACTGGCTCCCCTACGAAACCGGATAGTTTATTTATTTTATTGGTATTCTCTTAATTCCAAACTTATAACTCATAACTTTTCTAACTGCCAGATGCTAATTTCAAACCCTCAGCTATGGGGCCTAAAGCTAGAACGGGAAAGAAAGTCAACACTCCCAAAACCAGTGTCACTCCAGCCGCGATCCCAGTAAATACCAGAGAATCAGTTCTCAAGGTACCAGGGGTTTCTTGTACTTCTTGTTTGCGAGACATCCCGTCAGCTAACAACAGGATGGCAATCATCGGAATGTAGCGTCCTCCGATTAAGCTAACTATTGTACTCAAGTTCCACCACAGGGTGTTATCCCGCAACCCTTCTAAGCCAGAGCCATTATTTGCTGCTGCTGAGGCGTATTCATAAACTACTTGAGAAATGCCGTGATAGCCAGTGTTGCTAATTCCCGATAGAGAGATGGGATAAGCCAAGGCGATCGCACTGGGAATCAAAACTAAAATTGGGTGAATCAACAGCACTACGCTGGCAAGGACGATTTCCCGCTTTTCAATCTTGCGTCCTAAAAATTCTGGGGTGCGTCCTGCCATTAATCCAGTTAGGAACACTGTGAGAATTAAGTAAATGAATAGGTAAGCTGTTCCAGTTCCCTGTCCACCCCAGATAACCTGGATAAACAAGTTGAAGAGAGTCGAAAATATTCCTTGCGGCATCAAAGAATCGTGCATCCCATTCACAGCACCAGACATAGTAGCAGTAGTCATCACTGCCCAAAATGCCGTTTGTGCCCAGCCAAATCGAACTTCTTTCCCCTCTAAATTGGGTTGTTCTAATCCAAAGGCGTTATTAACAAGGGGATTACCTTGCAGTTCTCCCACGGCTGTCACTCCCACCAGGACGACAAAAATCACAAACACCATCCAAAAAAGTAGCCAAGCTTGTTTGATGTTGTTGGCAAATATACCGTAGGTGTAAATCAAGGCTGCTGGGATAGAAATCATGGCGATCATTTCTATCAAGTTAGAAGCGCCATTGGGATTTTCAAAGGGATGTGCTGAGTTGACGCCAAAAAAGCCACCGCCGTTCTCGCCCAAAAGTTTGATTATTTCAAAGGATGCCACCGGGCCTCTGGCTATATATTGCGTTCCACCTTCTAAGGTTCTCAGATCCAGAGTCTCTTTTAATGTTTGTGGTACACCTGCTACAAGCAAGGCGATCGCTCCAACAACCGAAATCGGCAACAATATTCGCGTAATTCCACGGACGAGATCGACATAAAAGTTTCCTAGTCTTCTACCCGTCAACCCGCGAATAAAGGCAATTCCCACAGATAAACCGGTGGCTGCGGAAGTGAACATTAAAAAGCCTAAAGCCGCTACCTGGCTAAAATAGCTTAAGGTTGTCTCACCAGCATAGTGTTGCTGGTCGGTATTCGTCACAAATGAAATCGTTGTGTGCAGCAATATATCCCAGCTAGGCGCACCGAAGCCGTTAGGATTCCAGGGTAAGAGCCTCTGAAAATATAACAGCAAATATACTGAAATACCCATAAAAATATTGGTATACAGTATAGCCCGGATATACTGCCAACCCGTCATATCATCCTTCCTCCGCACACCCGCTAGTACGAACATACTTCGCTCTATGGGGTTCATTAAAACATCAAGCAGTGTTTTTTCTCCCAAGAAGACACGCGCTATATATCTACCGAGTAATGGAGTGATTGCTATGACAATACACAGCGTTAAGCCTATTTGCAAAAAACCTTGTATCATATATTTCGCGCTCAATTAAATTTAAGTGCTAGCAAGTCAATTCTTAGAAATAACAGATTAACTCTTGGAGTATTTGATTTCGAGGGATTTACTATTTTCAGTTATTATCCAAATACTTTTTAAAGTTTTTGTTAAGAATATTTAATCTTTACGCTTAGTTCATCTATCTCACTAGTTAGGATTATTTGTTTATACAATACATTTTCCAAGTTTGCTACTTTCAAAGAATATAAATATCCCAGAGGATTTTGTTAATGGAATTACGGATTGGGAAGATTGTGGTAGATACCCCGCTCCTTGTGGGCAACTAGCCAGTCCCCAGTAACCATTGCCCCCAATCTCCAGTCTCCAGTTGCCTTTCCTACATCTGGATAAACGTAATTTTAGGATTAATTCTCAAGTTGGCATTTGCAGATATAGATTGGAGATAAATCATAATTGTTGAATTAAATAGTTATACAGATTCTATGTTCGGGATTTTTTAGTAAATCATAAATGACGATGTTAAGCCGATTATTGACAATGAAAGAAGCTTTAAATGAGCGTGGGGAGACATATGGGCTAATAGCGATCGCCTTTGCGATCGTGATAGTATTGGAATATTTAACACCACCTGAGTACGTATTTGGCTATCTCTACACAGGGACGATTTTGTTAGCAGATTCTCGATTGAATCGGAGAGCAGTATTGGGGATCACTCTTGCCGCTACAGGATTAACATTGTTGAATTTGTTTGTTCCTGGAGGAGAAATGATTAATTCCCCAACGTTGGCAAATAGGTTGATTGCAGTATTGGCATTGGTGGTAACCGGTTGGTTGAGCGATCGCAACCACCGCAATGAAGAAGCGATCGCTTATACCCAAGCACAATTACGCTCCCAAGAACAACTAGCTACCATGCGTGAAGATTTTGTTTCTACCCTAACGCATGATTTGAAAACACCCCTATTAGGAGCAATTGAAACGCTGAAATATTTTCAAAATGAGCAATTTGGTGAAATTACGCCAATGCAAGCAAAAGTCCTCCAAACAATGGCTCGTAGTCATCGGAGTACACTGCAATTAGTCCAAACGCTTTTAGATGTGTACCGCAATGATGCCGAAGGACTGAAACTACAGATATCACCTGTTAACTTGGCAACTGTGGCGGAGGAGATAATCGCCACCCTGACTGAACTAGCGAGAACACGTCAGGTTTATATTTCTTTGCACTATGGCGAATCAGATTTTCGTAGCTTTCTTTGGGTAAATGGCGATTCTTTGCAACTTGGGCGAGTCTTCACCAATCTCCTGAGTAATGGCATTAACCATACCCCTCGTGGCGGTAAAGTGGAAGTAGTACTTGAAGGTTATTCTAGCGATCAAGTAGTAAAAATACTCGATACTGGTTCCGGCTTTACCGAAGAAGAGTTACCCCACTTATTTGAAAGGTTTTATCAAGGACATAGCGATCGCCACGTCTCAGGATCTGGACTAGGGCTTTATTTGACCAGGCAAATTATTGCTGCTCACGGGGGTACAATTTGGGCAGAGAATCGCTCGCCACGAGGTGCAGTGTTTGGTTTCCGACTTCCTGCTTGTCCACCGCCGGGGAGTTGAAGGAGCAGGGGGATCGGGGGGAGCAGGGGAGGCAGAGGAGCAGGGGGAGCAGAGGAGGTAGGGGAGGTAGGGGAGGTAGGGGAAGCAGAGGAGGCAGGGGAGGCAGAGGGAGAATAATAATTCCTGACTAATGACCAATGACTAGTGACCAATGACTAGTGACCAATGACCAATGACCAATGACCAATGACCAATGACCAATGACCAATGACCAATGACCAATGACTAATGACCAATAACAAATGACGAAAATCTTACTCGTTGAAGATGATGAATTATTTCGGCTTGGTCTGCGGATGCGGTTGCAACAAGAAACCAGTTTGGAGATTGTCGCAGAGGCAGAAGATGGGGAACAAGCTGTAGAATTAGCAAATCGCTATCCGCTGGATTTGGTCTTGCTGGATATAGGTTTACCGGGGATTGGCGGGATTGAAGCTTGTCGCCAAATCAAGGAAAAGCACCCAAATTTACCAGTTCTGGTTTTAACCTCTCGTTCTGAAAAACCCTTGATTTCACGGTTAATTGCCGCTGGGGCGCAAGGTTACTGTCTCAAAGGTATTCCTGCTGAGTCTCTAATTTTGGCAGTGCGATCGGTTGCAGCAGGGGCTTCTTGGTGGGATCAAACGGCAACAACAGAAATTAGAGCCGCTTTTGAGGGCAATTCTATGGCGGTGCAGCCTGGAAAGAGTGACGAAACCTTAGAAAATCCTCTAACGAAGCGGGAGCAAGAAATTTTGGCACTGGTAGCAGCTGGCAAAAGCAATCAAGAAATTGCTGAGATTCTCTACATTGCCCCTGGTACAGTGCGGGTTCATGTCCATGCTATTTTGCAGAAACTAGAAGTACGCGATCGCACTCAAGCCGCAGTCTTAGCGATTCAAAAAGGATTGGTAGCACCAGAATTGTTGATTAATTAGATTCATTCACATCGGGCTAAGTGCTCGTCTTGGCGTAAACATTTCCCTATATCTACGCCAACCTACAGAAGATTGCGATTCTACTCAACCGAACTACGGGAAAGAATTTCTAATACCATCGTCTCAATTTCAGGTAGTATTTCTTGAAGATAGTCATGCTTTATACCTGTATATTGCATGAGTTTAAAATCGGCTTTAATTTTGTGTAGAAAATCTGTAACTATTTCAGACTGTATGGCATCTATTACATACCAATATACGCTTTTTAGTAACGGGTATAGCTCGGCTCGGTGTTGAAATTGAGCGAGCGACAAATTATAGAAAGAATTATCCATTGCGTTTACAAAAATGCACGCTGTGACTCTGCTGAAAACAGTTTTCACATTGATATCCGTATTAGATTCAGCTGCTGTAACGAAATGAGTAACTACGCAATAACCTTGCAAATCTCTTTGATAAGACACCACATTTTCAGATATACCTGATGTTCCTTGTGCGATGTATCCCCAGAATCGATCTCCAGAACATCCGCGTAGCTGCTTTCCAAGGCTATCAATGTATAAACCATCTTTATCCCTAAATTCCATTTTACTCCAAAACATTGGAGAGGCATAATCACGCTCTATTTTCCCCATGTGTAACTTACTACAGTAACGAGATTTGTCATTTAATAAGATTTTAAAGTGAAATTTATTATTTTCTCTATCAAAGAATATCGAAGTTCCTTCTAAGAAGGATAAATTAAAATCTGAAAATAAACTTTCTGCAAATTCATGGTGGGAAAATCCAGCCATGTATGTAATGAAATTACTTTCAAATTCAGAAAGTTCTTGTCTGCACAAAAGTGCCTCTCTAAGTAGCTCGGTAGTGGGTTTTCTACACAGATTTATTAGTTCCGCGAGTTTTTGATGCACAGTCCTATACCTTATCTAAACGTCTCAACAAGTATGTAATATCCTAATGAAGGAAATAGACACAATTCAAGCCTAACGAGGTTGGAATTAGTCGAGCTGCCCTGAGGAAATAATGTTAATCTCGAACTATTTAAGTAGTACCAAGGTGAGTGAAGGCACTGTATCAGTTTCTTGCATCATGTTTACCGCTTAGTACAACATCGCATCAATAGAGCAAACAATACCCGGTTGAGCTAAATCAATCGGGTTTCTCAATTTTTTACCAAAAAAATCACATCATAATGATTACTTCAGATTTACTTCATAAATCAACTCTAAATTTAAACTTTTACCACATCTAACTTATTCCAGTATTAATACAGTAGCAAAAGCTATATTTTCAGTATAATTTGGTACTAAACACTGCTATTATTTTTTCTGTTTTACCTCAATAAAAAGAGGTTCTAATTACCCATTAAATTTAGGAACGGAAGGGTATATCTAGATATTCGTTTCATATTTAGTGCTGTATTTCTAAAGTCTTACATTCGAGTCAACAGTTACGAGTTATCAAATTTTATTTACTAACAATAATCACAGTGCAACTGCAAGAAAACAAAACTTCTAAAACCTAAACTAATTTTGTAGAGGAATTATAAATGCCAACCAATACAGCGCCAACATTGGACAACGCAGGTAATCCCATACTGACTGCCATTACTCAAGATGTGACTGACACCGATAACCTTGGCACTCTAGTTTCTGCCATCATTTCCACAGGTACAGGTGGCAACCCTATCACTGATGTAGACACAGGTGCAGTAGAAGGAATTGCCGTCATTGGCGTAGATAATACCAACGGTACTTGGCAATACTCGACAGATGGCGGTATCAACTGGATTAATTTTGCTGTATCCCAGACTTCTGCTACATTGCTCAGAGATACAGAAAAAGTCCGTTTTCTCCCTAACCCTAGCTACAATGGCACGGCTAAAATCACCTTCCGCGCTTGGGATATTTCAGACGGTAACACCAGTGGCACTACTGGCCTAAACCCTGGTGTTGGTGGTGGCACAACAGCCTACAGTAGTGCTACGGAAACTGCCAGTATCTCAATTTTACCTCTTGTAGGACTAAGACCTTATTCCATCGTTGTCGCCGACTTTGATAAAGACGGTAATACGGATTTGGTAACGGCAAACAAGTCTTCCCAAAGTGTTTCGGTACTTTTGGGAAAGGGTGATGGCACTTTTAAGCCTGCTAGCAACACTAGCGTAGTCGGGTTCGATGGGTTAAGTCCCTATTCTGTTGCTGTAGCCGACTTCAACAAAGACGGCAAATTGGATTTGGTAACGGCAAACTATCACTCCAATAACATTTCGGTGCTGTTTGGCAAGGGTGATGGTAGCTTTCAAGCTGCTGTGAATTTTGGTTTGGAGTCAGCGTCAGCTCCTACATTTGTCGCAGTGAGCGACTTCAACAAGGATGGAAAATCTGACATAGTAACGGTAAACAATGCCTCCCAAAATATTTCGATACTGTTGGGAAATGGTACTGGTGGTTTTGCAACTGCCAAAAATTTTAAAGTTCCCAGCCGTCCGACTTCCGTTATAGTCGGCGACTTTAACAAGGATGGAAAATCTGACTTAGCGGTGACGAGTTCTTACTTCAATAACGTCTCAATCCTCTTGGGAAATGGTGACGGTACTTTTAACTCAGCCACCGAATTTGATGTGGGAACAAATCCTAATTCTGTCGTCGTGGGCGATTTCAATAAAGACAACAAATTGGATTTAGCGGTGGCGAATTCAGACTCTAACAACGTCTCCGTACTGTTAGGCAATGGCAGTGGGGGCTTTGGGATTGCCACCAACTTTAATGTGGGATTAAATCCTGTATCCGTCACCGTGATTGATTTCAACCTAGACGGTAACTCTGACCTAGCAGTGGCGAATGCAGGCTCCAACACAGTTTCAGTACTACTGGGAAATGGCACCGGTGGCTTTGGAAATGCCACTAACTTTGACGTGGGGACAAAACCCTATTCCGTCACTGTAAGTGACTTCAACAAAGATGGTAAATCTGACTTGGCGGTGGCAAACAGCGAATCTAAAAACGTTTCAGTGCTACTTAATAATCCCAATAATTCCGATAACAATAATCCCGTTATCCCTATATCGGCACTCATCAACGAAATTCTCTTTGACCCCCCAAGTACAGATAGCCCCAGAGAATACATCGAACTGCGGGGTACTTCCGGTACAACTATACCCGTTGGAACTTATTTAGTTGGTATTGAGGGTAATTCCAGCACTAACCCTGGTAATGTTCAAGATATTTTTGATTTGTCTGGTAAGCAGTTTGGTAGTAATGGTTTGTTGGTTCTGTTACAAAAACTCAATACTTATGCAGTTAACCCCAACGCAAATGTAGTAACTAATGCTGGAAGTGGAGCCGGATGGGGAAGTGGAGCTTCAAGTTCAATCGGTCACAGTGGTCAGACAAACGCAACTGATATAGAAAATGGGTCTGTTAGCTTCTTTCTGATTCAAACTGGTACTACACCTACCCTGACCAATGATATTGACTCAAATAATGATGGTATTGCTGATGGTAATGTGTACTCAAATTGGACTGTGCTAGATTCCGTTTCCGTTTTAGATGGGACATCTACTACAGACAGAGCTTATGGCTCGATTGTTTTTAGAAAAGGTTCTACTAGCGGTTCAGTTCCAACTAATGCCACAGTTGTTAACACATCATTTATCCCAGGATATGTAGGGCGTTCCAGTGACACTACAGGTTCCGCAGCCTCAGATTGGGTGGCAAGTGCGATCGCTGGCACAGCACCAAATTTCACATTAGGTACTGCTACTAACACATCACCTGGAAACTTTGCCGAGCAACCATTGAATCATATTGGTTCTGCTAACTTTGTTCCTGGTGCTAATCTCAATTACACCATTTCAACTGCTACACCAACTGTAACTGAAGGTAATAGTAGTAGCAAAACTGTCAGTTTCACCGTAACTCGCAGTGGCGATACTAGCGTTGCCACTACCGTCAATTATGCCCTGGATGGCACAGCAACGTATAGCACTGATTACAACACCATTAAAGTTGAAACTACAACAGCTAATACATCTGGGACTTTAAAATTTGCCGCAGGGCAAACAACAAAGACCATTTCACTCAATGTTGTGGGTGAGAAAGTGGCTGAAGTTAACGAAACCATTAATCTCAACCTGAGTTACCCCAACCAAACAGCAGCGATCGCTCCTGGTACAATTACCATAATTGACGATGACAGCACACCGACGATCTCCATTGCAGATAAAACCGGTACCGAAGCTAGCGGCAATTTTGTTTTTACCGTCAAACTCTCTAATGCCAGCAGTGACGTAATCACAGTCGGTTACAATACGAGTGATAATACTGCGATCGCTGGTAGTGATTACACTCCAGTCACAGGAACCCTGACTTTTAACCCTGGAATTATTTCTCAAACAATCGCTGTGCCGATTCTCAACGATTTCGTTGCCGAATTAAGCACCAGTGAGAGCTTTTTTGTCAATCTCACTAACCCTACGAATAGTAGTATTGCTGATAACAAAGCAATTGGTACGATTACAGACAACGATACAGCAGGTTTCACTATCTCTGCTGCCAAAGGACTAGTAACTACCGAAGCTGGTGGTACAGCTAATTTCACTATCCAACTTACTAGCCAGCCTACTGCTAATGTCACCTTCAATTTGAGTAGTTCCAAGGTAAGTGAAGGTACTGTATCAGTTCCTAGCGTCACTTTTACTTCAGCTAACTGGAATACGCCTCAAACAGTCACGCTGACAGGTGTTGATGATGGTGTTGCAGACGATAACATTGCTTACCAAATCATTACTGGTGCAGCAGTTAGTAGCGATGCCAAATATAACAATCTCAACCCTAGTGATATTGATGTCGTCAACATTAAAAACGGCAACCAAGTCAATAGCATTATCACAGGTTCAGCCAAGGCTGATAGCTCTTTGCAAGGAACTAGCTCAGACGATCTGATTTTTGGCTTTGCTAATAATGATGTAATTATTGGCGGGTTAGGAAACGATCGACTTTACGGCGGTTTAGGTAGTGATAATCTTACAGGCGGTGCAGGTAGTGATATCTTTGTGCTTGCTAAGGGTGAAGGTACAGATACGATCAAAGACTTCAATATTAGTGAAGATTTGATTGCTTTATCAGGTGGTTTAATTTACTCAGGTTTGTCTATTACTCAAAGTGGCACTAATACCTTAATTAAGGATACTTCTAATAACCAAAATCTTGCTTCTTTAACTGGAATTAGTGCATCAACTTTAAACGCTAACAATTTCATCACTTACTAACACAGCACTGCGTTAATTAACCGAGCATATCCGGTTTATTCAGATTTCAGTAATAATACTGTAGTGCCTATGATTTTTTTAGTATAACTTTGGACTGAATTATGATATCAAACTTTCGATAACCTGGGAGCGTAAACTCAGCAGTTACCAAGTGCTTTAACAGATAATGTTGATACCCTGCTTTCTAAACGCTAGCCATTTCATCACTTATTAATACAGCACGGCGTTAATAGAGCAACTATACCCGGTTTATCTAAATAAATCGGGTTTCTCAATTTTTTACTCCCAGAAGATCGCTTGAAGAATAATTCCGAATTTAGAAATCAGAATCACTCTTCGTGGGGGATATAAACTGCTACAAATGAAGCACTACCAAATCGTAAATTTCTTAGGAGTCTTAAACCTGTTTATTTATTTTAATTTTACTGTTAAATCTCTCTAATAGAAGCTACGCAAGCACAAAATAACTTATGCAATTTGAATAAGCCTTACCACAGCACCTGAATGCGAAAATCCAATTCACCTTGATGTTTAAATTAACGAGCTAAATAAGCGATTAAACAGCTTTGTAATAACGCTTATTTCTGACAAATATCTTAATCAATCGAAAGCTTTATCAAAGGATAAAAATTATGACGAAACAGCCAAAAAATAATCGCGTTGAAAGTCAATATAATTCTGTTAAAGACATACTAGAAGCAAGCAAAAATATTGTTTTTATAGATACAGCAGTTATTGATTACCAATGCCTAGTAGCTGGGATCGCACTCGGTAGCGAAGTTGTTATCCTTGACCCCAATAAAGATGGTTTAACGCAAATCAACGAGTTTCTAGCAGGATGTAAATCTAACTCAGTTCAATCAGTTCACATTGTCTCCCACGGTAGCGAGGGGAGTTTGCAATTAGGGTCAACTTACCTTAGCCTCACCAACCTCAATAACTATGCAAATCAGTTACGAAACTGGGCAAGTGTTTTAACTGATAAAGCTGACATTCTACTTTATGGCTGTGATGTAGCCAGCGGCTCAGGAAATAAATTTGTGCAGTTTCTGAGCCGAATTACTGGGGCAGATGTTGCTGCTTCCACTGACAAAACAGGAAGTGCAGCTTTAGGTGGCGACTGGGATTTAGAGGTGAAGACGGGGAAAATTGAAGCTTCCCTGGCATTTAAACCAGAAGTAATACAGGCTTACCAATCTATTTTGCCAGCTAGTTTTACTGGCACATACTCTCAAAGCTTCAGCACATTAGCTAGTTCTGGAACATCTATTTCTTGGGCTAATGATTCAACCATTTTGGGCTGGTATGCCACGAGAACAAATTACAACGTTGGTAGTGGTAGTAATAGTACAGGTGGATTGTATAGTTTTGGTACGACTGGAGATCGGGCACTTGGTTCTGTCGCTTCTGGTACTACAGGAACTATTTATTATGGGTTGCGACTCCAAAACAACACAGGTTCATCAATTACTCAGTTGCAAGTAGGTTATACGGGCGAACAATGGCGTAATGGTGGTAATACATCGCCGCAACAGCTGAAATTTAGTTATCAAACTGGGTCAACTCTGACAAATTTGACAACAGGAACATGGAACTCTGCCACATCGTTAGATTTCACCAGCCCAATTGCAAATGCAACCGCAGCAGCCTTAAATGGCAATCAAGTTGCCAATAAAGTTGTTATCACACCTATAACAATTACCCTAGCTACCCCAATAGCTAACGGTGAAGAGATTATATTGCGTTGGGAAGATATAGATGATGGAGGCAACGATCACGGTTTAGCGATCGACGATGTATCTGTCAAAGTAGATAACAGCACCTATATAGTAACTAACACTAATGACAGCGGTGCTGGCTCGTTAAGGCAAGCTATTATCAATGCCAATAACGATCCGGGGATTGAGACAATTATCTTTGATCCGACTGGGATATTCGGTGATGCTACCCCCGACACTATTACCCTGACTTCTGGGGAATTGAATGTTACTGAAGGAGTGATAATTCAAGGAACTGGAGCTAATAAACTCACCATCAGTGGTAACAATGCTTCCCGTGTTTTTAATGCTAGTGCCTCCCTCTCAATTGATGGGTTGAACATAACTGGGGGAAATGCAGGAAGTAGTAACGGTGGCGGCATCTACAGCACCAGTAGTGTCACACTCAGCAATAGTACTATTTTTGGCAACACCACGAACAATGGCGGCGGCGGCATCTACACCAACAATGCCACAGTCAGTAATAGCACTATTTTTGGCAACACCGCGAACAACAACGGCGGCGGCATTTACAGCAGTACTAGTCTTAGCATCAGCAATAGCACTATTTCTAGCAATACATCTAAATCTTCTGGTGGTGGCATCTACACCAGCAATGCCACAGTGAGTAATAGCACTATTTTTGAGAACACTGCTGATAGTGATAACAATGGCACAGGTAATGGTGGCGGTATTTTTAGGTCTGGCGGCACGGTAAACATTAGCAATAGCATCATTGCTGGCAATATTGACACAGGTAATCAAGGGCCAGATATTTTTGGTAACAACTTCAATGGTAATGCTTACAACCTGATTGGCAAAATTGCTGGTAAATCATCCGGGACTCTGGGCACGGGTACAGATATTATTAACCCCAACCCCGGACTCAAACCTCTGGGAAATTACGGTGGTTCTACACAAACTCACGCCCTAAGCTTTTCCAGTCCTGCCACGAATGCTGGCGATCCGGGTTACAGTGGTGGCTTAACTACCGACCAACGCGGCACGGGTTTTAACCGGATTGAAAGCGGCAGGATTGACATTGGAGCATTTGAATATGTGCTTCCAAAAGTCAGCTTTGGTGCTGCTACATACAATGCAATAGAAGATAGTACCGCCACTATAGTAACTATTGCTGTTACCTTAGATGCCTCTCCAGAAACGGCTGTTACAGTTCCGATTGTCGTCAAAAATAGTAGTACGGCTACTAGTGGCGACGATTACACTTTTTCCCCCACTACTATTTCTTTTACTGCTGGGGCGACAGGCTCAAATTTAACAAAGCTAATTACTTTTACTATTAACCCAGACGATTTACCTGAGAATGCAGAAACAGTTGTACTCAACTTCGGCACCCTAACAGGTGCTGATTTGGGGACAATAACTGAAACTACTTTAACTATTGCCGCTAATGATTCGATTCAATATGCAATTTCTAGCGCCACCTCGAATTTGACTGAAGGTAATAGCGGTACTCAAGCTGTTACTTTCACGGTTACTCGCAGTGGTGGTATTGGTGTGGCTAGTACCATAGATTATGTTTTTGGCGGTACGGCAACTTTTGGCAGTGACTATAACAATATTCAAGTTACGGGTGGAGGAACTGCTGCATCTGGGACTTTAAGCTTTGCTGTTGGGGAAAAGACTAAGACAATTACAGCCGATGTTTTGAGTGACAACATATTTGAACTCGATGAAGACATTACTGTTAACCTAAATAACCCCAACCTCACAGCTGCGCCGGCAAATTCCACAATTACTAACAGTTCAGCTACAGTAAACATCAGCAATGATGACAACCAACCAACTATCAGCATTTCGGATGTCTCAGTTACTGAAGGCAATACAGGTACAACAACTAATGCTAACTTTACTATTAGTCTCTCCAATCCCAGCTATCAGCCGATTACTGTAAATTACAGCACGAGTGATAGTACTGCTCAAGCTACTGACTCTGATTACAATTCTGCTTTAGGGACGATTACTTTCGCTCCTGGAGAAACTAGTAAAGTTATTAGTATTGGTGTCATCGGCGATAATAAGTTTGAAACCAACGAGGCATTTTCTGTCAATCTTTTGGGGGCTACAAATGCCGCGATCGCAGATAATTTAGGAGTTGGTACGATCGTCAATGATGACAACCAACCAACTATCAGCATTTCGGATGTCTCGGTTACTGAAGGCAATACAGGCACAACAACTAATGCTAACTTTACTATTAGTCTCTCCAATCCCAGCTATCAGCCGATTACTGTAAATTACAACACGAGTGATGATACTGCCCAAGCTGCTGACTCTGATTACAATTCTGCTTCAGGGACAATTACTTTCGCTCCAGGAGAAACTAGTAAAGTTATTAGTATTGGTGTCATCGGCGATAATAAGTTTGAAACCAACGAGGCATTTAATGTCAATCTTCTGGGGGCTACAAATGCCACAATTACTGATAGTTTAGGCGTTGCTACCATCAGCAATGATGACAACCAACCAACTATCAGCATTTCGGATGTCTCAGTTACTGAAGGCAATACAGGTACAACAACTAATGCTAACTTTACTATTAGTCTCTCCAATCCCAGCTATCAGCAGATTACTGTAAATTACAACACGAGTGATGGTACTGCTCAAGTTGCTGACTCTGATTACAATTCTGCTTCAGGGACAATTACTTTCGCTCCAGGAGAAACTAGCAAAGTTATTAGTATTGGTGTCATCGGCGATAATAAGTTTGAAGGGAACGAGGCATTTAATGTCAATCTTCTTGGGGCTACAAATGCCGCGATCGCAGATAATTTAGGAGTTGGTACGATCGTCAACGATGACAACCAACCAGCGATCGCCATTTCGGATGTCTCAGTTACTGAAGGCAATACAGGTACAACAACTAATGCTAACTTTACTATTAGTCTCTCCAATCCCAGCTATCAGCAGATTACTGTAAATTACAACACGAGTGATAGTACTGCTCAAGTTGCTGACTCTGATTACAACTTTGCTTCGGGAACTATAATTTTCGCTCCTGGGGAAACTAGTAAAGTTATTAGTATTGATGTCATCGGCGATAATAAGTTTGAAAGCGACGAGACATTTGCTGTCAATCTATTAGGGGCTACAAATGCCGCGATCGCAGATAATTTAGGAGTTGGTACCATCATCAATGATGACAACCAACCAACTATCAGCATTTCGGATGTCTCAGTTACTGAAGGCAATACAGGTACAACAACTAATGCTAACTTTACTATTAGTCTCTCCAATCCCAGCTATCAGCCGATTACTGTAAATTACAACACGAGTGATGATACTGCCCAAGCTGCTGACTCTGATTACAATTCTGCTTTAGGGACGATTACTTTCGCTCCAGGAGAAACTAGCAAAACTCTTAGTATTGGTATCATCGGCGATAATAAGTTTGAAACCAACGAGGCATTTAATGTCAATCTTCTGGGCGCTACAAATGCCGCGATCGCAGATAATTTAGGAGTTGCTACCATCATCAATGATGACAACCAACCAACTATCAGCATTTCGGATGTCTCAGTTACTGAAGGCAATACAGGCACAACAACTAATGCTAACTTTACTATTAGTCTCTCCAATCCCAGCTATCAGCCGATTACTGTAAATTACAACACGAGTGATGATACTGCCCAAGCTGCTGACTCTGATTACAATTCTGCTTCAGGGACAATTACTTTCGCTCCAGGAGAAACTAGTAAAGTTATTAGTATTGGTGTCATCGGCGATAATAAGTTTGAAACCAACGAGGCATTTAATGTCAATCTTCTGGGGGCTACAAATGCCACAATTACTGATAGTTTAGGCGTTGCTACCATCAGCAATGATGACAACCAACCAACTATCAGCATTTCGGATGTCTCAGTTACTGAAGGCAATACAGGTACAACAACTAATGCTAACTTTACTATTAGTCTCTCCAATCCCAGCTATCAGCAGGTTACTGTAAATTACAACACGAGTGATAGTACTGCTCAAGCTGCTGACTCTGATTACAACTCTGCTTCGGGAACTATAATTTTCGCTCCTGGGGAAACTAGTAAAGTTATTAGTATTGGTGTCATCGGCGATAATCAAACTGAAACTGACGAGACATTTGCTGTCAATCTTTTGGGTGCTACAAATGCCGCGATCGCAGATAATTTAGGAGTTGGTACGATCGTCAACGATGAGAACCAACCAGCGATCGCCATTTCGGATGTCTCAGTTACTGAAGGCAATGCAGGCACAACAACTAATGCTAACTTTACTATTAGTCTCTCCAATGTCAGTTCTCAGCAGGTTACTGTAAATTACAACACGAGTGATGGTACTGCTCAAGTTGCTGACTCTGATTACAACTCTGCTTCGGGAACGATTATTTTCGCTCCTGGGGAAACTAGTAAAGTTATTAGTATTGGTGTCATTGGTGATAATAAGTTTGAAAGCGACGAGACATTTGCTGTCAATCTTCTGGGGGCTACAAATGCCGCGATCGCAGATAATTTAGGAGTTGGTACCATCAGCAATGATGACAACCAACCAACTATCAGCATTTCGGATGTCTCTGTTACTGAAGGCAATACAGGTACAACAACTAATGCTAACTTTACTATTAGTCTCTCCAATCCCAGCTATCAGCCGATTACTGTAAATTACAACACGAGTGATGGCACAGCTCAAGTTGCTGACTCTGATTACAATTCTGCTTCAGGGATGATTATTTTCGCTCCTGGGGAAACTAGTAAAGTTATTAGTATTGGTGTCATTGGTGATAATAAAGTTGAAGCCAATGAGACATTCTCTGTCAATCTATCTGGTGCTACAAATGCCACAAGTACTGATAATTTAGGGGTTGGTTCCATCAATGATGATGACAACCAAACAACTATCAGTATCTCGGATATCTCACTTCTTGAAGGTAACGCAGGCACAACAACTAATGCTAACTTTACTGTCACTCTCTCCGCAACCAGTTCGCAGCAGGTTAGTGTAAATTACGGCACGAGTGATGGCACTGCTAAAGTTTCTGATTCTGATTATAACCTTACTTCAGGGACAATAAATTTCGCTCCTGGGGAAACTAGTAAAGTTATTAGTATTGGTGTCATTGGTGATAATAAAGTTGAAGTTAATGAGACATTCTCTGTCAATCTTTTGGGCGCTACAAATGCCACAATTACTGATAGCTTGGGAGTGGCTAGCATCATAAATGATGACGAACCACCCGCCATCAGCATTGCAGATGTATCAGTCAAAGAAGGCACGACAGGGATGATAACTAATGCTAAATTTGTCGTCACTCTCTCTAATGAATTCTATCAATCGGTGATCGTAAATTACGGCACGAGTGATGGCACTGCTAAAGTTTCTGACTCCGATTACAATTCTGGACTGGGAACGATAATTTTCGCTCCTGGGGAAACCAGCAAAACTATTAGTATTGGTGTCACAGGTGATAATAAAGTTGAAAACGACGAAACATTTTTTGTCAATCTCTATGGTGCGGCAAATGCTAGGTTCGCTAAGAACCAGGGAGTTGGTATTATCATCAATGATGACCTCCCAGCCTTCTAGAGTTGCCCACAGGCTTTATAATCCCCCGAAGCACTTTTAAAAAACGAGGTAACCGGAGTCAAAGTCCCCCAATTTCTTGGGGGATTTAGGAGGATCTAACGTCATTTTGTATCTTGTACAGAGCTGACTTTTCACGGTATCTGGAAAACCTCACTTCTATTTCTCTCTCCTAAAAGGAGAGAGACTTTGAATTTTCCCCCTTCCCGCATCGGGAAGGGGGTTAGGTCAATCGTTGGCTTTTCCACATAACGTGAAAAGTTAGGTACAAAGATGTGTGTACGTATTCTGCACTTGAATGGGGCCGAGACTACTTAAAAGCTGATTCGTCCGATTTTATTCCCCCAATTAAAATGAAAGACTGATAAACCTTTTGGAAAACTTTTCGATTTACTGATTTGAATTGAGTGGACGCAGAAGTGTAATTTTGCCCGTACCATTCCCTTCATTGAGCTGCGCCACGTACAGATGTCCATTCGTAGGATTCTCAACCAAATCCAATGGACTTATGTTAAAACCGGTGAAGCCAGTAATACCCGTTTGGAAATTTACAATATCCAAGTTTGCACCACCTGGTGTTAGCACAATGATGTCTTTACCAGAACTGTAACGTACCACCAGGAGTTTGCCTTGTAGCTTGCCACCTAAAACATTACTACGGTACTCAATCATACCATTCGGTGAGAAATGCTCTCCGAAATCGAAGGCAATACCCTTCCAGTTGCGGTCAGGTAAAGTACCAATGGGATATTCTTTTACCTCACCTGGGTCTGTACCATTTGTGGGATTTCCTCCACTCAGTACCCACTCACAACGTTTAGGATTGGGGTGACCATAATAACCGTTTTTAACTATCCGAAACAGATAATCTTCCTGCGTGCCTATATTGCTGAGGGCAGGTACGGATGGACTGGTATAAGCCCCATTAGTAGCTTTATCGATACGGTTTTGGCAGGCAAGAGGTAGGGGGATAGGTGTATTTGGTGTATTGCCACCAGCCGCTGAACCATTTGTTGCCACATACAACTGACCATTGGTGTGCCAAACCAGATCGTAAGCACTGCGTATACCGCTAGCAAATATAGTTACAGCTGCTCCCGCCTTAAAGGGGTTATAAGTACCTCCATCCTCCGTTTTAACGCTTAAAGGAGGTGAGGCGATTTTGGACAGGTCAACTCGTAATACAGCAGCAGTTAACAACTGCTCAGGACGATTACTCCAGGCATTGTTTGGTGCGCCCGTACTATTATTACTACCCTGCAACACATACAGCACTTTTGGCTCATTAGGCTTAAACTCAATGCTGTTGGTTAGATGATCCCGGCTCGATCGCGGTAAATCAACCACATAGTCTTGTACTGTCTCTAGGTTGGAACCACTCAACCGAGTAATTTTACCAGTCCACTCAGGCGCATCAACAGTTCCATCCCAGTAGTAGTTGTTTGTTACCCATAGAATTAGGTTGCTAGCATTTGTTGATGAGGGATCAAAATGCATACCAATGATAGTTCGGTTACCACCATTGGCAGTCTGCAATGAGGTAATCGTTTGTGGCTTACCTAGAGTGCCATTAGCATTGATCGGGAAGCGCAATATCTCACCTAGTAAGGTGGCAGCATAGAGTTTATTGTCAGGCCCAATCGTTACTGTGGTGTAAGGTTTGGGAGGTACATTCGCTAATGAAATTTGCTCAAAATTAATATTACTTGCTTGGTTCCCAAGGATGCCTGTTGTGAAACTGATGCTATAGGGTAAGAATGCAACACCATTGCTGTCTTTAACCCCGTTAGTGATTTTTAACAGATATTTAGTATTATTTTTGAGATTCTTTATCGGAGACACTACAATCACATCTCCACCACCAGAAGTGTTGTAATTGGCATCGACTTCTGTATTAGTACTGGTATCGATCAGCTTGATGGTTGAGGCTGAAAGGCTATTAACCGCAATCCCACTATTGGGGAGATTCACGTCTGATGTAATCGAGATATTTGGCGACACATTTGTCTGACTATCAGTAGGATTGCTCGTTCTGACTGAGGGACGGTTACCCGCTGCGATCGCAATATAGTTGAGTTTGGTATTTTCACCGCCTTTAGCATCAATTGTCAACTTGCCGTCGGTAACATTAACAATTTGGGTAACTGTGGTAAACTTTTTGGTTCCCGTTGGTACAAAGCCGGAAATTACAGCCTTACCTTCTATATTGATCTGGTGGTTACTATCTAGACTATTAGTAGCATCACCAACACTAACAGTCACATTGTACGAACCATTAGAGAGGGCATATTCCCAAGCCGCAGGTATCTTCACTCCTGTTCCCGAAAAGTTAGCAGGATATTGCATATGAATCAGTGTATTAAGTCGTCTATCGATACCACTTTGGTTGCGATCGCGTGTATTAAGTTGGATATCAAGGGGAGTGTGTGTAGTATTACTTAAGCTATCTTCACGCACCCAACCAAAGTTCTGAGTAGCATTGTAGGCTTGACCAATGTCTTTAATATATCCAGATGGTACAGGAGCATTATTTGGTTGAAAATTAATTAATGCTGGAACAATTGCTAATACCAGTATTTTGGGTTTGATGTTGTAAGTCATAATATATACCTTGTAGTTAAACTTCACCACCAAGCATGAAAAAGGGACTGGAAACTAATATTTTTACTCAGCACTCAGTACTTGCAAGCCGGAAAGTAGAAGGGATGCAATATTGTGTACAAAATATTTAGCAAATACTTGAAATTACGTATCTTTTGAACTTATTTTTAAGGGAACTTTATAAATCATCAACTTGTGCCAGTATGATTACGTAAAAAGCAATAAATCTTCAAAATTATCATCGGAACTCTTTAACTGCTACTGGCAGAGTTCATTTTTGTCTGTGCTGTCAATATGCAAGTAAGTTTGCCAGTTTATTTCACACATAACCGCAGAGTCGCAGACAGAAATCTAAATAGTGCGATCTAAAAACCAATCTGCTTGGATTAAGCATTTCTTTTTTGTCTCTGCGTTCTCTGCGCTTTCTCTGTGAGACGCTGCGCGTTCGTCTAGCGTCTCGTAGAGATGGCGGTAGCTTGTGGAAAGCCGCTGACGCTCCTTCTCTGCGAGACGCTACGCGAACGTCGCTACCGCTTCGCTAATGCATCTACGTTAAAAAGTTGACTTTGATAATAGAGTTTTCGTCTTAACCCAAGCGTGTTGCTCTAAAAAGATGACAATTGATGTAAGTGATTCATCCCGCATTTATGCAACGCCACAAAAAGATTTTTATGCGTTGATTGTGTACGTAATTCATAATCACATAATTTCCCATAATTCACATAATCACATAATATTTATGGGATCTACATCAATAGTTAGGCTAACAGACGAAGGACAAAGCGATCGCACTTCCTCCCAATCTGGCAATTGTGGCAATGCATCGGGAGCAAATTTAATCAATATTTGCCAGCGATAACGATTAGCTACTCGTAAAATACTTGCTGGTGCTGGCCCCAATATCTCGAATTCTTCTTGGGTACTTAAGGCTGTGGCGATAATTTGCGCCGTATTTTGCACTTGAATGGGATCGAGACTACTTAAGCGCAATAAAATTAACCGCCCGTATGGGGGATAATTGAGGGCTTGGCGTTGTTCTAATTCAGCTTGGGAGAAAGAGTGATAATCGTGCGATCGCACTGCTTCAATTACCTGATGCTCTGTAGTATAAGTTTGCACAATTACCCTACCCGGATCGTCGCCTCTACCAGCACGCCCAGCTACCTGAGTCAAGGTTTGAAATGCCCGTTCGCTGGCGCGATAATCTGATAAATTTAGCAATCCATCGGCGGCGACAACGCCCACAAGTGTCACTTGGGGTAAATCCAATCCTTTAGTGAGCATTTGCGTACCCACTAATAAATCTGCTTCGCCGTTCGCAAATTGGGTAAGTAGGGTACGGTGTGAACCTTTATTGCGAGTGGTATCGCTATCAAAACGAATTAAGCGCAATTCTGGGAACTGTCGCGCTAGTTCCTGGGTTACTCGCTGAGTACCGCTACCGAAAAATTTTAGGTAAGGGGAACTACAATCAGGGCAGAATTTGGGATGCGATCGCGCATAGTTACAATAATGACAGCGCAATAATTCCGGCGCTTTTTCTTCAGTGTGGTGGTACGCCAGCGAAACGTCACAATGCGGACATTCCAACACATATCCACAACTGCGGCAAGATACAAAAGTACTGTGTCCCCGGCGATGGATAAATAAAATTCCCTGTTGTTTTCTTTGTTGCAACTCTTGCAAAGCTTCTTGCAGCGATCGACTAAATATAGAACGATTTCCCTGCTGCAACTCTTGCCGCATATCCACTATTTCCACAGGCGGTAGTGGACGAGAATTGATGCGTTCGGGGAGCGAGAGGTAAAGAGTGCTAAGTGAGGCGTTACGAGTTAGGAATTCTCCCCCTGCTCCCCCTGCCCCCTGCCTCCTCACGCTTACCCAACTCTCCAATGAGGGCGTAGCGGAACCCAACACCAAGGGGCAATTTTCTAACTCTGCTCGCCATTGGGCGACGGTACGGGCGTGGTAGGTGGGTATGGGGGAGTCTTGCTTAAAGCTGCTGTCGTGTTCTTCATCTAAGATGATTAAACCCAAGTTGGGCAAAGGGGCGAAAATCGCGCTGCGGGTACCAATGACAACTTGGGGTTCTCCTGCGAGCATTTGTCGCCAAGTGTCGTAACGTTCACCATCGGAGAGGGCGCTGTGATAGACGCTGACTTTATTGCCAAAACGGGCGCGAAAACGATCGGTTAGCTGGGGTGTGAGTCCAATTTCTGGGACTAAGACAAGGGCGGATTTGCCTTGGTTGAGGAGAGGGGCGATCGCTTGCAAATATACTTCTGTTTTTCCCGAACCTGTCACTCCATGCAACAAAACTTGAGCAAATCCATCTAGTGTCTGGATTGCTTCTAAGGCGCCAGCTTGGGCAGCAGTTAAAGATTTAGCAGCATCGCCTACTAATGCTGGGCCCTGTTCTGTTCGCAATACTTCCCGTTCTTCGATGACGATGCAACCCTTTTGCGCCAACGTTTTGAGGATAGAGGAACTAGCATTGCAAATTACCAGTAATTCATTTTGCCATAACTCCCCACCACGCCGTCGTAGTACTTCCAAAATCTCTCTTTGGCGAGTAGTTAAGTCATCCTCGATTGTACCTGTAAGCGTGACTGCTTTTTGCAGCTTTGGTCGAGTCAGCCGTGGCGGTTCTAAGTAGCTTTCTACTAAACCGAATCGCAGCAACTCGCGAATTCCCCGATAGGCAGATTTGACTTTTTGTTGGAGGTAGACAAAACTATAGTCCCCTGTCGGCTGCCTTTGTAAAAGTTCCCAAACTTGCCGCGCAGTTGGAGTCAGAAAAGCTGAAGGATCGGGAGATGCCAGTAAATAACTACTCTTCCCTACCCCTCTGTCTTTAATGATGCGGATACGACGCTGCGATCGCCCCAGCAAACCTGGTGGCAAGGCAACCCGGATTACTTGAATCAGTGGCGTATAGTAATATGCAGCAACTCGATTGAGTAATTCCCAATAAGCACTTGGGAAAAATCCAACGCTCACTATATCTTCTACTTCCCGGATTTTTTCTGGTGCTAGATCGACATTTGGTTGTGCCAGTAACCGAATAGCGATCGCTCCTAATTGTTGTGCCCCAAATGGCACGCTCAAAATATCCCCTGGTTTTATTTCTAACTGGGTTGGCAATCGATAAGTAAATAGTCCTGTACTTCCTGGACAGTCTACCAGTACTTCAACCCACCTATTAACAGTTGCACTTAACTGATATGATTCCCCAGGTTCAGCCACCATCACAGGAGATAAATTTACGTCATTAATATACATAGATTCTGATTTTATAATTAAAGTTTTACTCACATAACTAGTCACAATTAACCTAGATCGCTAAACTCTATTGTTTTGCTTTTTTAGACGTAAAGTGTATTTCC
The DNA here is from genome assembly GCF_036917095.1 of Nostoc sp. Taxonomy (GTDB): domain Bacteria; phylum Cyanobacteriota; class Cyanobacteriia; order Cyanobacteriales; family Nostocaceae; genus Nostoc. The sequence goes on along the minus strand of NZ_JBALFH010000006.1, from coordinate 61,581 downwards.
CAATACTGTTATCCTTCATAATACTTGATAATTTTCCTCTTATGTAATCTACTAGACAATTTTGTCTCTTCTATACGTGCAATAAATATTTGGTGCCTACCTTACAAATAAAAGCATCTCGGCTAAGTCCACAAAAGTTACTCCTACTACTAATTAGGGAGTAGCCTTTTTCCGCCTATCGATAGATATTCAACCCTTTCTGCATATGAGATGCTTTTATACAAATAAGAACATCCCCAAATTAAGCTGCCATTATTGTAATTTGTATCGTGTGGTGAACTTTAAATAAATCGGGAATGCATAATCCCAGCATCAGGTTTTGGATTTACCCAAAGACTTCCAACGCCTAAACATTAAAAATATTTAGAAAAATATATGAAAGTTTAAGAAGTTGGGATGGTTAGCTGCGATTTTTATATTTGTTAAGGTTGAGAAAGTTTGAGGAGGATTTGACATATTTGATAATTAAGAAAAAAATGAAGAATAGATATCTTGCAAGCCTGAGAAGAAAGTTTTGTTAGGTGCTAAGGCCAGTTTCGTTATAGGTTGTATCTAACCGTAACCCATAAATGGTGGGTAGATGCCGATTTTTATTCCTGTAGATAAATTAGCATAAGCTTGTATTTCGCTATATAAACGGGTGCATTCGTCCATTTAGGGAAAACTACCAAGCCTCAGACGAGTAGCTGTAACTAAATTATGTACCAAACAAAGCAACAATCCCTAAAGGAAACTATGAATATTGTTGAATTAGGAAAAATGGAAATACTGGAGAATGCTACTGATTTTGAAGAACCATCACTCGATAGTTTAGATGCAGTAGCAAATGAAGAGCCTCCAATTGTAGTAGAAAATCTGGAATCAGATGAACGCGATGGAGATGAGATGGCGGCGGCTCGTCCTTCGGGATACAATAAAACCGAACATGATGATGCCGTAGGCGCGTTTTTTAAGGAAATGGCGCGTTATCCACTCCTAAAACCTGATGAAGAGGTAGAGTTAGCGCGGCGAGTCAGGTTTCTAGAAGAAGTTAGGGAATTACAAGCTGCCTTACATTTAAAACTGGGACAGGAACCTAGCAAACTAGAAGTGGCTTCCGAGCTAGAATTGACGGAAAAGCAACTAGAAAGTCGCTTGTATCAAGGTAGAGTAGCGAAACGCAAAATGATTCGCTCTAACCTGAGATTGGTAGTTTCTATTGCCAAGCGATATTTAAATCGGGGAGTGCCTTTTCTGGATTTGATTCAGGAAGGAGCAATGGGTTTAAATCGCGCTTCCGAAAAGTTCGATCCCGATAAAGGATATAAGTTTTCTACTTACGCTTATTGGTGGATTAGACAAGCAATTACCAGAGCTATAGCTAACGATGCGCGGACAATCCGGCTACCAATTCATATTGTTGAAAAGCTTAACAAGCTGAAAAAAGCACAACGAGAACTTAAGCAAAAGCTTTGTCGCAATCCTACCGAAGGTGAAATGGCAGAAGCTTTGGAAATTAGTGTGCAACAGCTACGCCAGCTACAACAACTACGGCGTCAAGCACTTTCTCTCAACCACCGCGTCGGTAAAGAAGAAGACACGGAATTGATGGATTTGCTAGAAGATGAAGATAACCTGTCTCCAGAAGCAAAAATGAATGAAAACATGATGCGTCAGGAGATTTGGGAAGTCTTGGGTGACGTGTTAACTCCACGCGAGAAAGATGTGATTTCTCTGCGATATGGTTTAACAACCAGCGAACCCTGTACCTTAGAAGAAGTTGGCAACATGTTCAATCTTTCTCGTGAGCGAGTGCGGCAAATTCAAAGCAAGGCTATGCGGAAATTGCGGCGTCCTCACATAGCCAAACGCTTAAAAGGTTGGTTAATTTAATTACATTTACAAAGATAAAGATGCAATACCTAGCCTAATTAGCTTTGTAATTCGTAAAAACCGGACGTTTTGTACCTTTTTTCGGCTTTTGTTTAGTCATTACTCAAAAAAATTGCACAGTTGCCTATAGACTATGGACTATGAACTATGGACTATAGACTAATGACTTCGTGTAGCAATTTGATTGTGCGTTTTGCTGAACCAGCCGATTACAGCGTACTGTTTAAATTAATTGAGGGGCTTGCAGAGTATGAAAAATTATCTCATGCTATTACTGGCAATGCTCTGGCACTTAAAGAGCATTTATTTGGTTCGCGGAGTTATGTAGAGGCAATCTTAGCAGAATCTGCGGGTCAAGCTGTTGGTTTTGCCCTATTTTTTCATAATTATTCAACATTTCTGACTAAGCCAGGAATTTATCTAGAAGATTTATTTGTTTTACCAGAGTATCGCAGGCAAGGTATTGGTAAGGCTCTCCTTACTAAACTAGCCCAGATAGCTGTAGAACGTGACTGTGGGCGATTAGAGTGGAGTGTCTTAGATTGGAACGAGTCAGCCCAAGCATTCTACCGTAGTATGGGAGCATCTATATTAGATGATTGGCGAATTTGTCGCGTTACAGAAGATGCGCTTACTCAGTTGGGATCGGTTAAATAAAAAACAAAGGATGAAGTATAAAGGATGAAGCAGGACTATTTTCATCTTTAATATTTCATCCTTAAATTTTTATGATTTATTGCTTATTAAGTATTAAAACTAATTCTAATTATACTGATTATTTGGTTTATTTTTGGGAAGTTCCTTGCCCAATTCAGTTCGGGCGAAGTTTGACAGCTTGTCATTTGACTATAGCAGCGGCTCAACTGACAATTATGGAGGATATTGCACCGAATAAGCCGTTATTGCAGAGAGAACACGAAATGAAAAAAATTATTACAGTGATGCTGTTAGGCATAGCAATCTTCACCTTTGCCTTCAGTAGTCCAGCTTTGGCAGGAGATGCTGTTAGTGGAGCTAAAGTATTTAGTGCTAATTGTGCCTCTTGTCACGCGGGAGGTAAAAATCTGGTTCAAGCTCCGAAGAACCTGAAGAAGGATGCTTTAGAAAAGTATGGTATGTACTCAGAGGAGGCGATTATCGCCCAAGTTACAAAAGGTAAAAATGCCATGCCTGCTTTTGGTAGTCGTTTAAAAGCTAACCAGATTGAAGATGTAACTGCTTATGTGCTTTCACAAGCAGATAAGGACTGGAAGTAGACTAAAATCTAACTTCAAAAATTAAGAATTTGCGGGGCTTTTTGTCCCGCTAATTTTAGAGTTGCCGAAATTATCAAACAGGATGCTTATACCAATTTTGGATTTAGAGTCTTGACAAAAAGACTGTTCCAAGAATATCAAACAATACTACCTATCCTAATTTGGTATTATGAGTAATTTCTGGCGATTTTTTTTCAGTATAATTATTGCTTTACCTCTGGCTTTTTTGACTTTACCTGCACATTCTTCACCCATTTTAATTACCCAAATTACAGCGAGTGATTTCTTAGAGTTGGGTGTAGATAAGATGCGGCAGGGTAATTATCAGGAAGCAATAGAGAATTTCAACCAGGCGATGCCTACGGCGGTAAACTACGCACTTGAGAAAGATTTTGCTGTTGCTTATAGCGATCGCTGTCTTGCTTATCTCCAACTACAAGATTACCATCAAGCTGTTACAGATTGTACTCAAGCGATAAATTTTGCACCGGATAACTTTGAGGCTTATCTAAACCGGGGAGTAGCACATTACAGACTAGGAGATTATCCCGCTGCCATTGTCGATCATAATCGAGCGATCGCACTTAAACCCTATGATTTTCGAGCTTACTACAACCGAGCGCTAGCCCGTGCTAGGGATGGGAAAGATTCGGAGGCAATTCTTGACTTTAATTTAGCCCTAACTCAAATTCCCCGAATCAGTAACTTACTGCTTGCAGATATCTATAATGACCGAGGTTTAGCGCATTTTATCTTAGAAGATACCCAAGCTGCGATGCTCGACTTTAATCTAGCAATTCGTCTCAATGCTAACGATTATAGAGCGTACTTTAACCGAGCTTGTGCTTGCGGACGAAACGGAGATGACTTTGGTGCAGTGCGCGATTTTTCCCAAGTCATCAGACTTAATCCCAGTAATGCCCAGGCTTACGTTAATCGCGGAATAGCTCAGTATCGCTTAGGATATCATTTAGGAGCGATCGCTGATTTACAAAAAGCATCTGAGTACTTTGAAAACCAAGGAAAGAGAGTTGCCTACGAAAAAACTCTAGATTTACTGAAGAATCTGCGACAAAAAATCTCCTTTGCAACGGAAATCGCTCTTTTATAAGATTTTCAGTACTATACAGGGTATCCACCAGCTTGAAAAATCTGTTCGACGGTTAAGTTTAACTCTGGGAAAAGAGGTGAGATAATGCGATCGCTACCTTGAAACTGGCTAACTTGGTATTCTCCCTCAATTAAGGTGTAGAGAGAGACAGTTGGTTGTTTAGGGTTGCCAATAAATCGCCTACCGCCTAAAGCAGCATAGTCTACAATCCAATATTCTGATATACCTACAGCTTCATAATCAGCAGCTTTTTTTAAATAATCATCACGCCAATTGCTACTCACTACTTCAACTACTAAGGGTATTGATTCCGCTTGGCTTACAGTAGATTCTTTTTTCCACAGAGGTTCGTTTACTAAATTGGGGCGATTTAATATCAGCACATCTGGTGAGTAAGCAGATTCATTTTCAGGCGGTTTGACTAATGCTGTTTTGGGTATGAAGTAGGGCAAATTTAAACGAATACACTCTCTAGTAATTTCAAAGGCTAAAAATCCAACTACCTCTTCATGGTCGCCTGTAGGTTGCGGCATCTCTACAATTACTCCATCATGTAATTCATAACGTTTTCCTGTGTTGTCAGGGTATTTAGCAACGAATTCATCGAATGTAACTAGTTTGCGTAAGGTTTGAATCATAAATTATTGTTTTCTATTGTGTTTGTGGAGCTTCCAGTTTTATCAATGCTAACGTAATTCGGAATTGTTACGTAATAGCAAATTATTATTCAAATTCAGGGTTTGTATACCATTGTCGAAATTCCCAGTACCATTCGTTAGCTTGGTCATTCGCCTCAATCCACTCTGGTGTAGTATCTGAGTCTATATACCAATTATTGTGTACGCACTGAAAACGTACTCTATATCCTCTAGGTAAAGTTTTCCAGTAAGTTGCTTGCCAAGGAGAGAGTACATCCCAAACCTCTGTTCCTGGAACATGAATTACAGGAGATACATAGCAATCTATGCTGAGATACTTTTCTATAAATTGTTTAGACGGACATATCACTTCTTCTAAATCTATCTCTTCAGATTCTGTGTTGCTAAATATTATTGAAGCAAAATGACTCCAATCTGGATGAGTAATCGTTTCCCAATGAAAGCCTCCTTTGGGAGTTAAATAGTATAAAATTCCCGATTCTCTTGACAAACTTGCTTCAATTTGAGTAAGGGTTAATATTGCTGGTTTTTCAGCTTTAAATATAGGTCTTAAAGGTTTTTCATTATAATTATTTATGCCTTTACCCAGAAAATTCTCAGGCAAAGAATCTTCGTTAGATTGAACTTTAGATAATAGATTTTCCTTGATATTTTCTTCATCATTAACAATTTCTGCTAAAATATACCCATTTTGAAATAAGCTATTTGCGGCTCTTACAACTTCAAAATTGGGTATTTTGTAATCATTCGCTACATTTATGATATTTTCAGGACACTGTAAAGCTGATTTGAGAATTAAGTACTCTACTTTATTCATCTTTTTTAGTCATTGGGAAAAAAGCTATACTCGACTTTAATCTAGTAATTTATCCCAATGCTAACAATTGCAGAGCGTAATTTTTCTCAATTCATTAGACTTAACCCAGGTTTAAGTTAATCGGGGAGTAGCTTATTATCCCTTAGGATACCATCTGAGTGCATTAGATGTAGATGTAGGTTGGGTGGAGCAACGCGAAACCCAACATCGATCGGACTGTTGGGTTTCATTCCTCAACCCAACCTACAAATTTTTTTGCAACTAATCTTCTTGTCGCAATTCCAGATTTGTTAAAGGATGCAAATAATCAATTATTTCTTGATACCCCCAATATATAGCTTTATCTAAAGCTGTTTCTCCTTCTTGATTTGTCGCATTTATATATACACGTCTTGTTTCCACTAAAAATTTAACTATTTCAAATTTTCCATTATTAGCAGCAACCATTAAAGGAGTGAAATTACTAGAATTTAGATGGTTGATGTTAGCTCCTGCTTCAATCAAAGTTTTAATTATATCAACACGTTCTATTAATACTGCTCTATGAAGAGGAGGTTCATCAATACCGCCCAGATCGGGATTAGCTCCTGCTTGAAGTAATAGTTTGACTATCTCAAGATTACCCAATGAGGTTGATAGTCCTAATGGTGTAGTTTGAATATATTGATATAAATGTACATCTGCTCCTACTTCAATAAGAAGCTTAATAACTTCTATATGAAGCAAATTAATCGCCTGTATTAATGGAGTTAGCCTGGTATGCGAATGTTTCTGATTTATGTTTACTCCATTAGCAATAAGTTCACATATTTTAGATAAATTATTATCAATAACTGCATCAAATATGTCAGTGATTTCTTGATTTAAATTATTCATATTTATGGAATCTTTGAAGCATTTTATCAAGTTTATAGAAAAATATATTTTTCTATAAACTTGAGTATCTTTTTCTTCTCGTACTACTAACTGATCAGGCGTAATACCATCAGAGAGCGATCTGTAACTGGTAAGGTTTGAGAGCCTGAAACTAATTTTCCCCGATCTAAAAAGCGAGGTTCATTAGTGTCAATTACTATCTCCCATACCTTCTCTTTAAATTCATTTGGCAAAGCAAAGTCAATTAACTCATAGTGTGCGTTAAAAAATACTAGAAAACTTTCATCAATAATCCGCTCCCCACGATCGCCTGGAGTAGCAATTCCTTGCCCATTCAAAAAAATCTCCATTACTTTGGCATAACTAACTAGCCACTGCTTCTCAGTCATTTCACTGCCATCAGAATTAAACCAAGCAATATCATTAATGCCTAAACCGTGAATGGGGCGACCTTGAAACCACTTACGGCGTCGAAATACTGGATGCTGATGGCGAAAATTAATTAGTTCGCGTGTAAAATATAGTAAATCCGCGTTCGCTTTATGCAAATCCCAATGCCGCCAGGAAATCTCATTGTCTTGGCAGTAGACATTATTATTTCCCTTTTGACTACAGCCAATTTCATCTCCCTCTAATAGCATTGGGACACCTTGAGATAGCATTAGGGTTGCTAAAAAGTTTCGTCGTTGCCGTTCGCGCAAACGCATTACTTCTGGATCGTCGGTTTCGCCTTCTGCACCACAATTCCAGGATCTATTATGGCTTTCACCATCTCTACTGTCTTCCCCGTTTGCCTCGTTATGCTTTTCGTTGTAGCTGACCAAATCATTTAACGTGAAACCATCATGAGCAGTGATGAAATTAATACTTGCATTTGGGTTGCGCCCGTTGCTTTGATACAAGTCAGGGCTACCAGTAAAACAGTAAGCAAATTGTCCTAAACTATCATCTACACCACGCCAAAAATCTCTGACTGTATCCCGATATCTACCATTCCACTCAGACCAACGCAGTGGAAAGTTTCCGACTTGATAGCCGCCTTCTCCTAAATCCCAAGGTTCAGCAATCAGCTTCACATCTGCCAAGATTGGGTCTTGATGAATAATATCAAAGAAAGCTGATAGGTTATCTACCTCATATAATTCCCGCGCTAGCGCCGAGGCCAAATCAAACCGGAAGCCATCTACATGCATTTCTATTACCCAATAGCGCAGGCTATCCATGATTAACTTCAGAACTTGAGCATGACGCACATTCAGAGAGTTACCGCAGCCTGTAAAGTCCATGTAGTAGCGAGGATCGTCCTTTACCAAACGGTAATATACAGAATTATCAATACCTCGCAAAGATAGCGTTGGCCCGAAATGATTTCCTTCGCCAGTGTGGTTGTAGACTACATCTAAGATCACTTCAATTCCGGCTAAATGTAGTGCCTTGACCATTTGCTTGAATTCAGTGACTTGTTGTCCCGCAGTCCCACTAGCACTGTAACTAGAATAGGGAGCAAAATAGTTGATGGAATCGTAGCCCCAGTAATTGCTTAATCCTTTTCCTTCTAAATGTCCCGGATGAGATAGAAAATGATGTACTGGCATCAACTCAACTGCTGTAATTCCTAATTGCAGTAAGTGTTGAATTGCAGCTGGATGCGCCAACCCGGCATAAGTGCCGCGCAACTCTTCTGGAATACCTGGATGTAGTTTAGTAAAACCTTTAACATGAGTTTCATAAATAACAGTTGTATACCAAGGTGTAGCAAGCAGTTTATCGCCTTCCCAATCAAAAGATTGATCGACCACAACACACTTGGGCATTATTTTGGCATCATCTAGTTCAGAAAAAACTAAGTCTTTTTCCTCAGCATCTAGAGAATAGCCAAAGACAGCTGGATCGTTACTAAACTCACCGTCAATTGCCTTGGCATAGGGGTCAATCAATAGTTTGTTTGGATTAAATCGATGGCCTGCTTCTGGTGCCCACATCCCATGCACTCTAAACCCATACTTTTGACCTGGGCCCACTCCTGGTAAGTAACCATGCCAAACAAAATTATTTTTTTCTGTCAAAGGCAAACGAATTTCTTCGCCATCGTTATCAAATAAACAAAGTTCTACCCCTGTTGCATTTTCCGAAAATAAAGCAAAGTTTGTCCCTTTACCATCCCAAGTTGCACCTAAAGGATATACATTCCCTGGCCATAAAGCTAAATACATAATTAAATTTAGAATAATTACTTTTTTGGCAAATAATTGACTTCGATTTTTTTGAATAATTAGTCAAAATTTAAAGTTACTAAGAATTCAGCTAAAATCACTAACACTATAATCTAACTTAAAAAATAATATTATTTGCTCTATCAGTAGTAATAGAAATTTCTATTCCTTAAGTCTGAAAAATTAAGGCGGAGGGCAAAAAACAGGAGGAAAACGGCCCTGTCCGCGATCTGCTTCAGTAAAGCGATCGCAGGAAGCAAGGATTTAAAACCCCCACTGTTGCGTCAGCTTCTTGCAGGGTACGCTCTTTAGTTTGGCTCTAATTCATCCTGGGTCGAATCCCTTCATGCCTTCTTAAGATGCTGGCCATTCCAAATTTTAACACATAATGAATTGACCAACAGTCTCGTCTGAACTGTAGAAATATGACAGCGTGTCTTTTGACACGATTTTACTATTACAGCAACAATGCTACGTGGTGACTGTTTTTACTTGGTGTGAAAGAGAACGTGAAAAAGGATTTTTTATTGCTAACAGTTGCTTTACCAAGTTTACTGATAGCGTTTCCTAGCTTGGCTGCTGAGAGTGAAATTAAGCATAGAAATACTGATAAATCAACCGAAGTCATTTCAGATATTCCGAGTTTGAGCGAAATCGAGCTACCCGCCACTAATGCCGAATTATTAACTCAACAATCTGCGCCGAGTGAAATTGGCCCAGAGAATCAGCCAGAAACAGAGCAAACTCCGAGCGATGAGCCAGATATTTCTATAGAAGCGATCGGAGAACCAGACAACTTACCTCAATCTACTCCAACTTACGTAATTCAGAAAGAAGAAATTCAAAAGCAGGGCGCTACAAGTTTAGCCGATATTTTGAAAAGAATGCCTGGTTTTGCGATCAATGATGTAGGACATGGCGCAGATACTCACACGGGTACATACTACCGGGGAGCCTCAATTAATCAGTCTGTATTTCTGATTAATGGCAGACCAATTAACAATAATGTCAACACTTATCATGGTGGAACTGACTTAAATAGTATTCCTGTAGAGGCGATTGAACGAGTGGAATTATACAGCGGGACAGCCTCCGCATTGTATGGTTCTTCAGCCTTTGGGGGTGTTGTGAATATCATCACCAAGGAAGGTTATGGTAAACCTAAATTGAACGCTAGTGCAGAATTTGGCTCATTGAGTTTAAATAATCAACAAGTGAGTTATGGTGGTTCATCTAATAATGTTAAGTACAACTTTAGCTTTGAAAGGTTCTTTACAGATAACCGTTACCGCGTCCCTGTAGGTGCAGCAAATCGCGATGAACAAGGATTTTTATTCAATGCAGACACAGCTACAAGTACCTACTTTGGTAGCATTGGAGTAGATTTAGATAAGAAAAATTCTCTGAATTTAGATGTTACTGCACTCAGCAGTCGTCGCGGTTTAATTTATTTCGGTTTCCCTCTCCAAAGAGATAGATTAGACCACGATGGTTTAAATGTCGGCTTATCTTGGAAAACTCGACTAGGTAATGGGGAAAGCTCTAACCTGACAACCTCAATTGGTTATAATCAAGATTATTTCAGCACCTATGGGCCCACAGGAGCATTTTACCGTACAGGAACTTTAGATACACAACAACTCACAGCCAGAGTAGATCATGAGTGGAAAATTACTGCCAATAATAAATTGCGTTGGGGATTAGATTTAAAAAACACCGATTTAAATGGTGATGTTTTTAGTACAAATCCTAGTAGGTTGGGCACAAATGAAACTGAAGATAGAAGTTTGTTCAATACAGCTTTATTTGCTGTCAATACTTGGAATATTAGCGATAACTTTTTGATAGATTTAGGGCTAAGGCAAACTTTTGACAGCCAGTTTGGAAATTATCTCAACCCTAGTGTTGGGTTACGTTATGCCGTCACACCAATAGTAGCAGTGCGTGGAAGTTGGGCAGGCGCACAACGCAATCCTGGGTTAGATCAGTTGTATGTTTATGATACAGTTCATGGTTGGGAACCTAATCCTGATTTAAGACCGGAAACTGGTTCTACTTGGAGCGCGGGAGTAGATGTAAATTTTTCTCAAAATCTGATTGGACAGTTTACTTACTTTGGTAGTAGTATAGGCGATCGCTTGGGAGTCATCGCCGGCAGATGGGAAAACATTGGATTAGTAGATACCAATGGTTTAGAAGCAGCTTTGCAATTTAAAATTGCGGCTGGCTGGTCAACTTTCCTCAACTATACTTATACGGATGCTCAAATAAAAACAGGTACAGAGAAAGGTTTACAGTTAGGTTTAATTCCCTACTCTGTACTTCAAACTGGCGTAGGTTATGAAAATGCGGGATGGCAGGCTAACTTGTATGTTACTTACAATAGTGGCGCTCGTAGATCCATCTTCGCTAACTCTACTGACAAGCCTACAGATTTTGCACCATCTTTCGTGAATTTAGATTTGACCGGTCGTATACCTTTAACTACCAATTTAGGATTGACAGTTTATTTAGAAAATCTACTCGGTGAGCAATATGAGCGAGTTAATCGCATATATAGCCCTGGATTCACTTTTCGTCTGGGTTTAAGCGCTAATTTTTAGGTATTAAATCTAGAGATTTTGTTATTGCAAAATCTCTGCGTTGCGCCAGTTGCTACCCTGCGGGAACGCTTTCAGCGAACAAGTCGGGGAACCCGCCCAATGCACTGGCTTCTCTGTGCCTCTGCGGTTTATAAGTTATTTATTGAACCACAGAGGCGCAGAGTACACAGAGAAAAGATAAAGACAACGCACCGCCGTACAATATGGTGCGTTAGGCTAAAGCCTTAATGCACCCTATTTAAGATTTACTTTTAATCTAAAATTGACATGAGAGCCAGAATTGAAAATCAAATCCTTTTTATCCACCACGAAGATGTGCCAGAGTTTAAGAAGGGTGGCTCGGTGGTGCGGAACTCTTATTTCTGGGCGCTACGTTCAATTGCTGGTAAAGCCTCGCGTTATCGTGATTGGGAATACGAACCGGAGGTTTGGTTAGCGCTTTCACGAATGCTTTTGTCGTTTGCTGAATCTGGATATTTAGGTATTAGAGAAACCTTGCTGGAGTTTCCATTATCTCAAGGGGAAATTCCTAATTTGCTGCGAGATGTATCCACTTGGGAGTAGGGATGCATAGCTGTCATTGGTTTTTAGCCGGAAGCCAGCTTTTTGCGTTAATCAAAGTGGTGAAGACGGGAGCCGTTCTGGTTAGTCAGTGAGATTTCGACTTTTTTGTTCGCTCCTGGTTTGGCATCAGGCACTAAGCCGCTAAATTTTATTGTGGCCTCACTGGTTAAGCATATAGTGGATGCAGAGGATTGGCAACTATGTCATGCTAGAAAACAAAAGTTAATTCGGTGAGAGTCTTCGTTTTTCGTATTGAGAAGACAGTGAACCAAAAGAGGGAGATGGAATTCAATTATAGTAGTATACTTTATTGGCAATAATAAAAAAGTAATTGACATTTTAGTTCGTAAAGTGAAGAATTAAAAATTATGAAATTAAAATCTATTTCCTTTGAAAATTATAAAGCATTTTCCGAAAAACAGACAATGCAATTAAAGCCAATTACTGTTTTAATCGGGAAAAATAGTTCTGGCAAAAGTTCTAGAGCCAAAATATTTACCTTGTTTGAAAATTCGCTTATGGGTAATATTAATGAACCATTATTATTAAATAACAATGGGGTAGAGTTGGGCGGAGAATTTGATAATTTGTTTTTTGAGAATAACCGAGGTGGGATTCCTTTAAATTTTAAGATTGTATTTGAAAATAATGTACAGATAGAAATTGGTTTACTAAAAAAAGTGGACGGCTATGGATTAGAAGTTTTTCAGTGGAAATATAAAGATGAAATACAGGAATTTGAACTTGAGCTTAATGATGATGGATACTTTGACACTATTAGTCAAAAATTATATGAATGTGCATTTAAAGGATTTATTCCTACTAAATTTACCGAAAGTAATACGAATAAAAGTTTATCTATAAAGAAATTGGAAATTGATGTTGATTATATCGGGCCTTTTAGAATTTTGCCCAAAAGATGTTTTTATTTGACGGGGCAGATACAATTTAGAGATACGGGTGTTACAGGTGAAAATGCTTACGCAATGCTTGGGGTAAGTAAATTAAAGAAAGACGATGAATTATATAAAAATGTAGGAAAGTGGTATGAAGAACACTTTGATGGTTGGACATTAACAGTTGATGATAAAAACCGACCTTATTTTGAAGTTGTACTTTCTAAAAATATTATCCGCACAAAAAATATCAATAAAATACATGAAGAAGAATTTAAAATAAATATTGTAGATGTTGGACAAGGAATGAATCAAGCCCTGCCTTTAGTTGTTCGTGCTAATGTCACAAATAGACCTGACTCTATAATTGTTTTAGAACAGCCCGAACTGCATTTACATCCTGCGGCACATGGCGATTTAGCGGAGTTATTTGCAAGTTCTGCAAAGAAAAATAGTCAGACTTTTATCATTGAGACTCATTCTGAAAATATGCTCTTGCGTTTTCGTAAGCTAGTTGTTGAAAATGATTTTGGCTTCACAAAAGATGATTTAGTAATTTATTGGGTAGAAGATGCCAAATTGAAAGGGCAAGAACTTCGTGAAATTACTGTTGATGAAGACGGCGTTTTGAGTGATTGGCCTAATGGTGTTTTTAATGAGAATGTTAAAGAAATAATTTCTATGAGAAAAACATTAAGTAAAAAAAAGAAGCCCCAGTAAAATGATAGTAAAATTCAATCCTGATTTATTTTTTTCTGAAGATGTAAATATTCAATCTAAAACTTCAAAAATAATTTTGGAGATTTTAGAGGATAAATTTCTGTGGGATATAGATAATTTAGATGAATTGTTTTTGGCAGACGACGTAAATAATTTCAAAATGCCATTTAATGAGAAATGGATTTCTATTGGAGATAAGGAAAGATTAATTGATAAAATAAACGAAATTTATAGCATTTCAGGAGGGAATAAAAGAAATTTTCATTTTTTCAAAAACAAAAAAAGACAAACCTCCAGCTAATATTATTCTTAGATTGTCATCTGAATTTGAGGAAGATAAGGATAAAAAACAAATTAATAATTTTATTACAACTTCTCCACTACGAGTTCTAGAGAGGCATTTTATAAACCAAGAAATGGTGGATTTATATAAACAAGATAAAATAGATGACTTCATTTCAGCAAGAGAGATTTATTTGAAATTAAAAGAACGTGATTTTGTAGAAAAGATGGGGATTACCTATGTAGACGTGCCAGAAAAATAGTTAAAAATAGTAATCTAGGTTATAAGGTGAATAAGTTGAGCGGTAACAAAAAAGCAGTAAAGCTTTCGGAGGTGAAATCCAAATTAGTCTTTCAAGTCTTTTGGTAATTAGCGATGGCTTTTTTGTGATTTTACCAACACCACTTATTGTTTACTTTGTTAATGCGTAATTTATTCCTATTTAATTAATATTACATTACCAAAATAATGCTTGAACTCATCGGGCACTCAAATGAAGTTCAATCCGTCAGGACTAGCCATTATGCCCAAACTTTGGTTGGAGTAAGGGCAGTTGTGAGAAGACAATTAAAATACACCAGTTAGTGGAAGAAAATAACGTGAAAATAGCGATTATTGCTAAAACATTACTTACATCCATCGGTTTGTTAGTTTTATTTGCCCCAAGTCAAGCATCGGCTCAACTTATACCGCAACCTTGGGTTTCAGTCGGTGGAAAAGATGGTGATATAACTTATGCTGTAGGAGCTAGGGCTTTGGATTTAGGGGTTGAGGTAGGAATTGGCCCTGATGGTGCTACAGGAGTAGATGTTTTAAAATTTATCCGTTTACCTGTAATTTCACCCTATGTAGGAGTTGGGCTTTATTCAGAGGATAAAGGTGTTGCAGTTTCCGGTGGTGTTCAGGTAGGTGCTACTGATAACGTTTTTGTGGGAGCTGGTTACAATTCTATTCGTGGGTTTAACGGGCAACTGGGAATAAGATTTTAACTAATTCGTAATTCGTAATTCGTAATTTGTAATGAGGTTCTCCCAGCTTCATTATTAATTACGAATTAATTATGCAGGGGGAGTAATTGAAGTTGAAATTAGTTCTCTAACATGCTCTGCGGAATCCTGTTGCAATGCTGATGCCACGATCGCTTCACTTTCAACTATACAAAACCTAGCGATCGCCTGTTTGATTGCAGGTATACTTTGGGGATTCACACTCAATTCATCCAGCCCCAAACCTAATAAAATTGGTGTTGCTAAAGTATCTGCTGCCAATTCTCCACATAATCCCACCGAAATCCCCGCCGCATGAGCAGCTTGAATAGTTTGCTGCACCATTCGCAAGACGGCTGGATGTAGCGCATCAACTAAATTTGCCACGCGGGGATTAGTGCGATCGCTAGCCATGACGTACTGACTCAGGTCGTTAGTACCTATACTAAAGAAGTCTACTTCAGTGGCTAACCGATCTGCGATCGCAACTGCTGCCGGAACCTCTACCATAATTCCTACTTTCATCGCTGCATCAAATGCGATACCAGCTTGATTTAGTTCAGCCTGCACTTCACCCAAAATTACTTTAGCTGCGCGTACCTCAGTTACACTGGCAATCATCGGCAACATGATCTTAATTTGGTGTCCTACACTAGCTCTCAAAATTGCCCGTAGCTGAGTTTTGAACAAATCCACACGATCCAAACAGAAACGAATTCCTCGCCAACCTAAGAAAGGGTTAGCTTCTGGAAACCCTACTCTGAGATAAGGAAGGGGCTTATCACCACCGACATCTAAGGTACGAATAATTAGCGGACGATTATCTAAAACTTGGGCGATCGCTTGATACACTGCTAGTTGTTCTTCTTCAGTGGGGGCGCTTGTCCTATCCAGATAGAGAAACTCAGTGCGGAGTAATCCCACGCCTTCTGCACCGTTAGCCACAGCAACTTGGACATCACTTATACTACCAATATTGGCGAAAACGCTAACTTGCCGACCATCACGAGTAATTGCTGGCTGGTGTGCTGTAGTTCGTGCTTCCTGTTGAGCAGCTTGCCAAGCTGACTGCTTTGCTGCCAGTAAATCCAGGATATGTGATTCTGGTTCTACCCAAGCTCTGCCACTTTCACCGTCAAGTGCCATAAGTGTACCATCTGCCAAGTGCAACACCTGGGCATCTACTCCCAAAACTGCGGGAATACCCAATGTCCGGGCGATAATTGCGCTGTGAGATGTGGCACTACCTGAAGTTGTACAAATACCCAATACCTTTGTCGGGTCTAGTCTAGCGGTATCTGAGGGAGTTAAATCAGTCGCCACCAAAATTGCAGGTTCATCAAGATGCAAGTTAGCAGCGGCATTTCCAGCTAATAATCGCAGCACTCTTTGCCCGACATCCACAACATCGTCAACTCGCTCTTGCAGATAAGAATCCTCAAGTGTGCGGTAGGAAGTTGCTACTTCATCGACTACGGCTTGCCAAGCGGCTTCAGCATTTATATGGTGTTCAAAAATACGCTCTTTAGCCGCTTCCAACAGTACTGGATCTTCTAAAAATAGTAGTTGGGCATCGAAGATAGCGGCTTCCGCGTCACCAATTTGAAGAGATGCTTGTGAGAAAACTGCTTGAATTTCTTGTCGGGCGGTGTGGATTGCTGTTTGTAATCGTTGCCACTCTGCATCAGGGTCATTTACGTGGTATTGCGTAATAACAATGTGGGTGGGTTGATAACGAACAACGGGTGCGATCGCTACTCCAGGAGAAGCTGCTATTCCCGAAAGTTCGCCATGAGTTGGTGGGGTAACCGCATGTTGAAATGCTGGTGGAGAATTCAAGGCAACATTATCTTCACCAAAGTTATTTGCGAATAATGCCTGTAATGCCGCCAGCGCCTCATCTGCATCGGAACCAGTGGCAGCGATCGCCAATTCGTGTCCTTGACGCACCCCTAAAGTTGTGACTTGGTTAATACTGTCACCCCTGACTAACTCAGTATTTCTCGTTAAATTCTGTACCAAAATTTGGGATTGAAACCGGGCTGCGGTTGCCACAAACTGCGCTGCGGGACGGGCGTGTAATCCTAAACGATTGCTTACAATCAGTCGGATTTCTCGCGTTGGTGATTCTATATTAGTTGTTGGGGTGTTATGAGTGACAAGTGTTAACGGCCTACTAACTACACCCAATTGAGTTGCTTTTGCTAGAAGTGCGCCGCGTGCTTCTGCCATAACTTGGTGAATATCTCCACCAGCCGCCGCCGCTACCACAGCAGCGATCGCGCCTTCTACTAGAGGTGCTTCACACAAATGCACTTTTTGCTGCTGTGCTTCTGGCAAAAACTCGATTGCCATTTCTGCACTCAGCAAAGCACTACCCAAATCCATTAATACTAAGACACCATCATCAGAAAAAACAGAAGCGATCGCTTCATAAACCTGGATGGGATCTGTACCCAATGGATTGTCCGGATCTTCAATACCTGCTGCAACAGCAATGGGAACTTGACCCTGAACCATCTGCGCGGCGAGTTCCCGCACACCCAAAGCTAGTTGTTTACTGTGAGAAACGATAACAATTCCGATCGCTGCCACACCGTTAACCTTGTTGAGAGGTTTGCGTTTAGCTCGTTTAGCTAGTTATCCATTTCATTTTCCCATTCTGCACCGCTAAAAACAGTGTTTATCTTTATAGCCCTTCTTAGTTGATTCCAATACAGACCTAACCCCCAGCCCCTTCCCTGCAAGGGAAGGGGAGTAAGATTCAAAGCCTCTCTCCTCTTAAAAGAGAGGTTTTGAGAGAGGTAAGAGTGTATTGTATACAAACGAAAAGCACTATATTACAGTTGCAACTGCCCGAAAATATTCCGGTCTTTCCAGCTAGAAATACGAATAAAATAGCCTTCTTTTACCGGAATACGTGGTGTCCACTCATAAACTCCATCACTAGCAGTACGGGAAGAAATGTTTTGGATAAGTTTGTTTCCATCGTACAACTTAATCGAGACATCGCCGTCAAAATTATCTCGCCACAATATTAAATAAGGCCGATCCTTTTTTGGAAGTACTTTATTCACTGGCTGATCGATCGAGATTTTTGGTACAACCTGATTTTTGCTTTTCTTACGGAATCCTAGATAATGAGGTAGGTGTCGGAAAACAGGATTTTCTTGCGGATTAGATAGTTGTGGAACAAGAATATTTCCATTCTGCGAATTGAATAAATAAGTCGATCTGCCCCCATCAACAGTAATGATATCTCCCTTAACTCCTAATTTCCGTAATAAATCGGCTGCCTCATCCAGAGTTGCTTGGTTCACCGTCATAATTAACAAAAGCTCGTCACCTTTAACACCATCTTTGTTCAAAGTACCCATGACTTGATACTTATTCACTTGGTTTTGGGCTAATACTTTCGCCGGATGATCGCTGTATCGGTAAGTGACGATCGCATTCTTCACTGCGTTTTGGTTGAGAGGCGAACCGCTAACCTGGTCGTAATCGGTAATGTATGCCTGCTTACTGTTCCAGACTAGGGCTTTGAGGTGAACATTACTATAGTATTTATCTTTTGGTTGCTTGATTGGGCCGTAAGGGCTAGTGCCACCACTGATGACTACACCATTGAGTTTAATGGGAAAGGATAATTGAGAACTAGATTCGTATTGCTCAAAAAAAGAACAATTAATCATCGAAAAAACATTGTTTGCATAAAGATTCTTATATTCGTCTGTTACTTCCGAAAACAACTTGGTTTTGAAAAAAGGGCTGTAATATCCACCTTCACCTTTATAATATTTACCCTCATTTAGACCCATATTATCTACCTCTCCGGTAATTTGGTCTATGTGCATTTTGCCCAGATCGATAACTTGTAAATATGCTTCGTTACCATTTGTTAATTCTTTTTTATATAAAGCTGCCCCGTCTATAGTTTGGAGAGTCTGATAAGAAGATAAAGGGTTGGAAACCTGGGCAATCAAAAGGCTACTCAGAATTGGCAGCAAAAAAAGCAATAAATTGATTACAACATTCATAGTCTCTTGACCACAATTGCACAAAAAGTTTTCGTTACCACTTTAAGGCTAATGAGTTGCGATCGCATTTACAAAACTTTAGTTAATTTTACTTAGAAAACTTTTTAGTTTGAACTAGTAAACAGATTTATAAGTTCATTGCAATGATTGCTGCAAATGTTAAAGCGTTTCTTATACATCAAGCAACATTAGCTGCAAACGTTAAATTGCTTGCAATAACAACTTATATGTATCTTGCAAATGCTTAATTTTTTCTTATATATAAAAGAGCAATTGTTGCAAATATTTAAGCATTTGCTGCAACTAATTATAGGTTAACTGCAAATAATTAATCTTTTCTTATATATCAAGCCACATTAGCTGCAAACGTTTAAATTTTGACAACTAATATTTAAATAATAGCGATGTCTACGACGGGGTACGCCTACGCTGTTTGATTAGTAGTTGTTAAGGAGGCAGTAGGAATCCCTATAAATAAATTATGATGGGTTGAGTCAAAGAAACATAGTTGATGAAGCATAGAGACAACGCTTGCTGTAGCATAATTGTGGTTTTGTACTAATGGTATAAGAGATGACGGCTCAATTTGAATACAGCACTCTTGCCCATCGACAGGATATTCAGCAGCTTGGGAGTATCTTTGAGCAATGTTTCATCAGTGGACTTGGTGGCGAAGAAGCTTACATCAATCTGCTTGGCGTAGAAAACTTCCGCATTATTCGTGAGTCAGAACAATTAATTGGTGGATTGGCAACTCTGGATATGGGCCAATGGTGGGGTGGTGTGCGTGTACCAATGACAGGAATTGCCGTAGTAGGTATTGCTCCAGAGTATCGCGGTTCGGGAGCTGCGATCGCTCTCATGCAGCACACCCTCAAAGAACTTTATGCTAGAGGTATACCCCTCTCTGCTCTTTATCCAGCAGCTCAAAGCTTATATCGAAAAGTCGGGTATGAGCAGGGGGGTAGCTGGTGTAATTGGGAAGTTCCGACTAAAAGTATCCAATTGCGAGAGCAATCCCTACCTTTGCACCCAATAGTGCCAATCAATCATCAAGTCTTTCACGAACTATATCAGCAGCAGGCGAGATTAACGCATGGATATTTAGACCGACATCCCGCAATTTGGGAGCGCTTAATCCAGCCAGATGAGAAGGAAACATTTTACGCATATTTTATCGGTACAAAAGAGAAACCCGAAGGCTACATCCTCTTTAGCCAACATTCAACAGAAGATGGCGCAATCCTGCGGGTAAAGGATTGGGTAATTCTCACAGTTGCGGCTGCACAAACATTCTGGTCTTTTCTTGCCAGTCATCGCTCCCAAATTGACCAAGTACGATGGAGGAGTTCTGCAATTGATTCCTTGACATTGCTGCTACCAGAGCAAACTGCCAAACTTAAGAATACAATGCGTTGGATGCTGCGGGTAGTAGATGTAGTCAAGGCGCTGGAGATGCGGGGTTATCCATCGGGAGTTGAAACTGAACTGCACTTAGATATTCAAGATAATTTGCTAGATGCAAACAATGGTAAATTCATTCTTTCTGTTGCCAATGGACGCGGTGAAGTTACCAGAGGTGGAAAAGGTGAGTTGCAGCTAGATGTTCGAGAACTAGCACCAATATATACAAGTTTGTTCGCACCCCACCATTTGCAAATAGCCGGAAAACTGCATGGGACAGAAACAGCTATTGCAGCAGCTACGCAAATATTTGCGGGTAGCCCTCCTTGGGTGGCTGATTTTTTTTAATGTGAGATGTCAACGAACCTCTATGCGAGTTGAACTAAAGTTCAAGTCTGTCCCTCTGCGACTGGGCGAGGGATTGCGTATTTATCCCGTTCCCATTTTATTGTCACGCTTGGTTACAGGTTAAAATTCATAGTTCTCGTTTACGTGAGGTACACCCGTAGGGGCACTGCACTGCCCATTGGTGTCAACTTAAGGCAAAAGTCATGTCTCGCAAGGAACTTCAGTTCCTTGCTAATAGCGAAAATCATCTAAGAGATGACTAAAAAATCCGAAAAATCTTTAGTCTACTTGAGTAGACTTTAGCTATTAGCCTTGAACTTTAGTTCGAGGCGGGTGAGTCAGCCAAGCCAACAGTTAAGCTATTTCTAGGCTTTTGTTGACACCAATGGGCTGCTGTGCCCCTACTCCTGGTGATGTAATGTTGTCATTTGAATGGGAACCGCTATAAGGACTTTTCAAACATCCTCAAAATTAGCTCTATACAAAATATAAGTTGGAAACATAATTAATCCTTCGCTCGTCCTTCGGCTAGATTAACAATTTCTGTTGTTGTCAACTCACACCACAAACAAAACTATCAGCGATTTACTTTTGACAAGTAATGATAATTTCTCGTGCTTATCTAATCCCAAATACTATCTCAAAAAATAACTCAATGGGATTTCTGAATTTTTCTCCGGAAGTTCAGCACGAACGTCAGAAAACAATCTAAGTAAAGTTGATTAGTCGCTCCTAACTTGCACACCCACATTCACAACATGAAATCACATCTACTAGCGATTGCTTTAAGCAGTTTGGTTTTAGTCGCAGGACAAGCTAAAGCGTCACAATTACAGTCTTGGTACTATGATTCTAGCCAAAACCAATTAGACTTAACTACCACTTCGGGAATAGAACCAAAAGCCTTTTTATTAGATAATCCTAGCCGATTGGTAATTGACTTACCTGGAACTAATTTTAATTCTGATACTATCAAACAAAGTTTTGGCAAGGCGGTGAAAGAAATTCGCCTCGGCAAACCAGACTCTCAAACAACTCGTTTTGTTGTAGAGTTAGCTCCTGGTTATGATGTTACCTCCCAAAATATATCAATTAAAGGAGATTC
This sequence comes from Nostoc sp., assembly GCF_036917095.1. Lineage (GTDB taxonomy): Bacteria > Cyanobacteriota > Cyanobacteriia > Cyanobacteriales > Nostocaceae > Nostoc. The sequence continues at coordinate 39,831 of NZ_JBALFH010000006.1, read as the reverse complement.
TCGTTCTCATTGGATTTTCAAATTCAATTCATTTGACCGCCAAAACAATCCCATTGTTGGGGAAAATAGAGAAGATATTGCCATCAAATCTACAGATGCTTCCACATTTGCCGGAGTTGTGAATCTTGGACAAGAGATGGTTGGTATGACTTCTCAAATTCGCAGTTTGTTAGCGAGTTATAAAACATTAAATCCAGGAATATTTTTCTTAGATTTAGCTACAGGAAACTATATAGATATCAATGGTGAAAAGAGATTTGCGGCTGCTAGTACAATCAAATTTCCCTTATTAGTGGCTCTTTTCCAAGAAATAGACGCTGGTAGAATTAAACTCACCGATAAATTAGTGATGCGGCGCGATTTAAAGGTTGGCGAATCTGGAACTATGCAATACAAACCCATAGGAACTAAATTCAGCGTCCTAGAAACTGCTACCTTAATGATGACAATCAGCGATAATACTGCCACAAATCTGATTCTCGATCGCTTGGGTGGTGCAGCAAAAGTTAGCCAACGTTTTCGTAGCTGGGGATTGCAAAATACAGCACTTCGGAATCTACTTCCAGACATAGCTGGCAAAAATACAACCAGTTCTAAAGATTTGGTCAGATTGGCGGCGCTAGTTTATAACAATCGTTTGCTATCCCCAAACAGCCGCAATCAAGTTTTAGGCATTATGCGCCGTGTCAAAACCAATAGTTTATTACCATCTGGTATTGGTAAAGGAGCGACGATCGCACACAAAACTGGTACATTGAGATTTATCATTGGTGATGCCGGTATAATTCAAATGCCCAACGGCAAAAGCTATTTAGCAGGTGTTTTGGTGCAAAGACCAAACTACGATCCCAAAGCTGGAGATTTTGTCCGGGAAGTTTCGAGAAGAGTCTACAATTACCTAGACAATACCAAAGTTAGCAATATAGAACCGATACTTGGCAATCGCACTCCTTAATAAATGTAGGGGCATACATCTGTACGCCCCTACATATCTATCGGTATCAGCTATTTCGTGAAATGTTATTACTTCAAGAAATTTCGTATAGCACTACCGCCATTCCTACCAACAGCAGGAATTTCCAGGAAGCTATCTGTAGCTTTGCCCGTACCATCGTCATTAACGGATCTCTGATTACCCGGATGTCCATTGGGTACGAAAAGTTGCGGATGATCGAAAGGCGCTTTCTCGTACCTAACTCGGTCATCAGTCAGTCCCTTTAAAAAGGCGACCAATTGCTGTTTTTCTTCTGGTGATAGATTCAGCGGGGGAAGAGCGCCAAAGTCACCACCTCGATTGTAAAAATCAACCACTTGCTCTAAAGTCGCTTGACCTCCATTGTGGAAGTAGGGGGCAGTTAGTTCGACATTGCGAAGTCCAGGTGCTTTGAAAGCTCCGTCTGCAATCACTTTTTCACTAAAGTTCAACGGTGGATTGAGTGTGGGGGGGTTTTGTCCGAGGAGAAGCTGAAATTTCCCCAACTGAGCCAATCGTGCCTCTGAAAGCGGATTATTACCCTGTAAACCGTCATTAGCACCCAAACCGGGGTCTTCCGTCACAGGTCTAACGCCGATATTGAAGAAACCATTGTCTTCAGGGGATTTTGCACCGACCGGCGAACGTTTGATTCGTCCGTCTTTAGCCACACTGCTCACTGAAGCAGCTGTTAATTCTGAACCAACGTGGCAACCAATACACAGAGCCTTGCCCTGAAATAGTTGTTTGCCTAGTTGCTGCTGAGAGGTTAGAGCTGTGGTGTTTCCTGCCAAGAAGCGATCGAAGGGCGTATCGTTGGCAATGAGTGTAGACTCGTACAACTGAATTGCCAGCCCAAAGAACAGCGAGAAGTTATACTCCAACAGCGTGTACTCATCGGTTTGAGAAGAGTTATCAGGGCTGTTGACAAAAGTCCGTCTACCTTTAGCATCAACTTGGATGAGTTGATTAGACTTCCACCACTCCGGCTTAAAGGCATTTTGAATCAGCTGCTCGTAGGTTCTATCCTTCAGTCCGGGCTGAGGCGATCTACTATCTGCACCTAAAACACTGTCTTGTGGATGCACAACCTGTTTGCCTAGCGGTCTGAGGCGAGATAACTTTTGCCCCAGTACTCGGGGGAGCTTTGTACCTCTAAGTGACAGAACATTTTGCAGCAGCGTGCTGAGAGATGTACTGTTGTCAATTTGCGCCAAATTACCAGTCAGTTCGTCAACGGAATTGAGTAGCGGGCCAACCAGAGTATCAGTTAGATTATCTAGATTATCTAGATTATCTAGCGGCAGTGTGCTGAGAGATTTTTTGTTGTCAACTCGCCCGAACTTATCACCAATTTCTTGAAAAGTGCGCCCATCTGCGGACAACTCGAAGGAACTGAGTGGCGGCCCGAGCGCTTGAGAGGCCAAAGACGAATTATTCAGTCTGATTTTGACAAATTTGAGTTGATTTGGCTTTTCTGCTTTTACTACAGAGGCGTTAGGGTCTCTTAAACCGAAGGGATTCACCCCATTAAAGATGTTCTGTGCCCTTCCATCCCAAAAGTTGCGGAAGTTGAATGCTGAATTAATCACGGTTGGGGTGTTACGCGGCTGGACGCGGCGCACATTAGTACCTCCCACGTTAAACACCGGATCTAGCTCGGTTTTTACTTCGTCTTCTGCGCTACCAGGTTTAACATCAACAAACTTAGCGTTAAAAACGCCCTGAGAGGAACTGACATCATTTCGGTCAGATACAACGGTTTTAGGATCGTTCGGATTTGACAGCTTGTGGAAGGGAAAATCTTCTGGTTTAAGTTGGTAGTTTGGTGAACCACCTACATCAAAAACTGTATCCGGATTTACTGTACCATTAGCGTTAATCCGCAAAAGCCCCGGAGAAATCTGATTTTTGGATCTATTGTCGGCTCCAGCATGGAAGTGACAACTAGCGCAGGAGGTCTGTCCGTCGCTCCCAACCTGCATATCCCAAAAGAGAGTTTTTCCTAACTTGATTGCAGCTACTTTGTCTTTTACGAAGTCTCCAAGATTGCCAGGCTCCGGAACCGATACACTCTTGAGTGAAGTTAGAGGCGGCGGCGTAACCTGGGCCGATACAGTATTTCCAGCTATTACTGCTGCTAAAATAATGGCAGCAATTGTTGTAGTCTTTGAAAATCTTGACCTCAGGTAGTTAAGCTTACCATTCCTGAATTTCCACCCTTGGCGTTTTATTTTTGTCACCAAAGATTTTAGCAAAAACCGACCCCTTGAGGTCAGTAGCAAGTAAATTGATAAGCCAGTAATAAAGACTACTAAGCTTATTATGGGTATAATCCCCATAGTTTTTTTGCCAACAAATAACACCGAAAGAAATTATACATTTATGAGCAAGTTTTATATTTAAGTTTCATGTAAAGGAATTATGCAATTTACAAATTTTATGTGAACAGAAGACGCTATAGGTCTACAAATAAATTCAGTAGAGTAGGTAAGATATTCTATGTTTAACTGGCATTAGCTAGGCTATTGACATGCTTTCTCTACAAGAGTTTGGTGATAAAATTTAGATATGCAAATTAGATATGTTTTAGCTTATTATCAGCCCTACTTTGAGCAGGAAATTTAAATGTCACTACATCAAAGTTCTGGTCGGTGGCGCTTAGGGCTAGCGTTATCGCTATTGACTGTCTTATTGTGGGGAATTTTACCTATTGCTCTTACAGTAACTCTGCAAGCACTTGATGTCTATACCATCATTTGGTTTCGCTTTTTGGTATCTTTTTTACTGCTTGCTGTGTATTTAGGAATACGTGGAAAATTACCAAAGTTAGAACAATTGCGTTCTGCATCTTGGAAGTTATTAGCGATCGCTACACTCTTTTTAGGGAGTAATTACTTTCTATTCATGCAAGGTTTAGCACTAACATCGCCTGCTAACGCTGAAGTTCTTATTCAATTATCTACCCTTTTATTAGGTTTTGGAGGGTTAGTTATTTTTAAAGAACGTTACCGCCTGTCTCAATGGATTGGTGTAAGTGTAATGACTTGCGGCTATCTTTTATTTTTTCGAGAACAACTAACAAATTTAATTACAGCGCATGGCACATATATACTAGGCAGTGTCTTGATTGCGCTAGGAGCAGCAGCATGGGCTATTTATGCTTTGGCACAAAAGCAATTATTACAATCTTTATCTTCCCCTAGCATTATGCTGATTATTTACGGGGGCTGTGCTTTATTATTCACTCCTTTAGCGAAAATAAAATCACTTTTTATACTTGATAGCTTCCATTTAGGAATGTTAATTTTTTGTGCTTTGAATACTTTAATCGCTTACGGTGCTTTTGCGGAATCATTAGAACATTGGGAAGCATCACGAGTGAGTGCAGTATTAGCTATAGCTCCGATTGTGACATTAATATCAGTCGCAGTTGTATCAGTTATTGCACCTTCTTGGACATCGCCAGAACATTTCACTTTTATCGCAATATTAGGAGCGGGTTTAGTAGTCGCAGGTTCAGTAGCGATCGCCTTGGGAAAAACCGATTAATAGAAATAAATTTCCGGCTTTTTACTAGATGTTTCATCCAGGAAATTTGGGACATATTCAAAGCTACAACATAAATACTGAGGCAGAGGATTTTTTATTTGTTATGATTTATTAGTGAAGGCAAACTACTGGAGTCAGCCTCTTGCAAGATGGATACTTTACCCATCTCTGTGACTCTGTAGTATTTAATTTTTGACCTGATAGCCGAAAAAATCGTTGAATCATAATTCAGAAATCAGAATTCAGGAGTCAGAATCAATTACTGGTGGATTGGGAACCGCTACTTTTTTATTGACTACTAAATCCTAGATTTGGTGGGAATTTTCAACCCACTTCTACCCCTTATCTTAAGCAAGCTCCATCTACAAGTCAGAGATAATTCAGGACGAATGATAGCTCCTGACTCCTAAATTCTGTTTTGACAAAATTGAGGCTGATAACTTTAAGTAAACCAAGCAGGGTGCCCGAATAACTACCAAAGCCAACACCTGATAAAACCAGACTACCGAAATAGTTGAGCGATGAATAGTTTGTTTGGTAATTGGGCCAGCACCCTAAGAAAAAATTTCCTATTGCTGGTTCTTTCAATGGTGCTGCCAACATTTGGAATTAGTAATTCTGTTTTGGCAGCAGAGCGGATTTATGCATCTTATTCAGCTTTAGAGCTTTCGATTTCAGTCACTGCTTTAGAAAACTACGCCAAAACAGGTGTAATTAACGAAGATTTGGCAGCGTATCAACAATATCTGCCTCTTCAACAGCTTCAAGAATTACGGCAGATTTTACTCAATCGTGTGAAAGTTAGTCCGGTAGTACTTTCACAATTTCTCTACACACCGCAAGGAGAATTTTTGCTGCATCGGTTAGCGCAAGTGATTAAAACCAAATCTCCTCAGCCAGAACCAGAATTTCATGCTTTGCGTTCGGCGGTAATTTCAGCCTCTGCTGAATCGGGAGGTTTGACGTTTTTGAATGTGTTGCGTAAATTTCCTACCAGCAGCATTCACCTTGATGTAGCGCAGACTTTGGAAATAGCTACGGAATTGGAGAAACTTGTTAACCAAACCCATCGGGCGATCGCAGCAGTTTCGCAACAGTCTAAGATAGAAGCTACTACCTTCAAACAACCTAATTTATCACAATTACCCGATTTACAGGTTCCGGGAAAGTTGAAGTCACAAAAATACACCCTAAAGTTTTTCGACTCAACGCGCAATCGGCTTTTATTAACTGATGTTTATATTCCCAATATCCAGAATACTGCACCTGTAATTGTAATTTCTCACGGCTTGGGTTTAGACAGCAGCAACTTTCAATATTTAGCCACTCACCTCGCTTCTTACGGATTTGCCGTCGTCGTTCCCAATCATCCTGGTAGTGACGCTAAACAATTGCATTCTCTGTTGAATGGACGCGCCAGTGAAATAGCAGAACCAGGTGAATTTAAAGACCGTCCTTTGGATGTAACATATATACTGAATCAATTGGAAAAAGGTAATCAATCTGATTCACGATTTAAAGGTCGGTTAAATCTGCAACAAGTTGGAGTATTTGGTCAATCTTTGGGAGGCTACACAGCCTTGGCCTTGGCAGGCGCTAAAATCAACTTTGAGCAGCTAAAACAAGACTGTCAACCAGCAGCGCTGCAAAATACCTGGAATATGTCTTTACTGCTCCAGTGTCGCGCTTTGGAATTGAGCATCAGCAAGTCTGGCAAGGATTATAACCTGCGGGATGAGAGAGTGAAAGCTGCGATCGCAGTTAATCCCATTACTAGTTCTATTTTCGGCAAAGCTGGCTTAAGTCAAGTTAAAACTCCAGTGATGATCGTCAGCAGTAGTGATGATACAGTTGCACCAGCTTTATCCGAACAAATTCTACCTTTTTCCTGGTTGGCGAATTCACAAAAGTATCTCGTCATGCTTGTAGGTGGCACCCACTTTTCCACCATTGGCAATGGTAACCCTGCAAATCAACAAGTAGCATTACCTGCCGATATGATTGGCGATGCTTCCCAAGCGCGTCGTTACATGAATGTTTTAAGTTTACCTTTCTTCCAAACTTATGTTACAGGAAGATCGCAATACACCCCTTACCTTAACGCCGGCTACGCTCAAAGCATTTCTAGTAAGTCTCTTGGTTTGAGTCTCGTCAAGTCATTGAATACAACCGAATTAGCTCAATTGCTGGATATAAAAGGAGCCATACCCTTAAAAAAAAAGTCCCCAACACCATAGTCGGCTTCGGATTCTGGATGTTGGATATTGGTGTTGCATTGCTGCATGTAATGATTTTTATTTGACTTGTACAGACTTAATTATGTCTGTGCAGTATATTTGCATGAAGATGCAAATATAAAAGCAATTGACCTAGAAAAATCTATAGCCAAGAGAGTGACATAAGGATATTTGTGCTGAAGCTTCTTATATCATGTCTGGATAAATAGTTATGATTCCCACAGTCATTGCACCCCACCCCCAACCCCTCCCCGCTCTTCGGGAGGGGAGACAAAGCATAGCTTTGGCGGGGTGGGGTTCTTCGGGTTTAATAAGTAATCAAGCGGACATGATATTACTGTCAAAACCGTGACAAGCACAATCGATATGCGATCGCATTCATCCTTGTCAGCATATACTTTAAAGAAATGTGACATTTAATTGCGCTATTGTAAAAATCAGCTTTACATAAGTTGATTTATGAGCCAGTCTGAAAATACTACTGCCCAAGCTACTGCTCTGACTAACCACGATCGCAAACCTATTCACATACCTGGCTCTATTCAACCTCATGGCATTCTCCTGGCACTCAGTACTCAGCTAGAGATACTACAAGTTAGCAACAATACCCAAGTGTATTTGTACAAAGCTCCAGAAGATTTGCTCGGTCAACCTTTGAGCTATTTACTTGAACCTCAGCCAGTAGAAATTGTCAAGCAGTGCTTAGTAAAACAGGTTGGCAGCGCTAATATATTTAAAGTATTAATAAATACTTTGTATGGGGAAATATACTTTGATGCTATTGCTCATCGTACAGAAGAAGCTGTGATTCTGGAGCTAGAACCAACTGACTCGGAATTTGAGGTGAGTTTCTTAAACTTTCATAGTTTTGCGAGTGAAGCGATCGCTAAAATGCAAAGGACATCGAATCTGGGAGAATTTTTGCATTTAGTTGCAGAAGAAGTCCAAAAAATCATCGGTTTCGATCGGGTGATGGTCTATCAATTTGACGAGTCAGAAGCGGGTTCTGTTGTTGCAGAAGTTAAACGGGAAGATTTATCACCTTATTTAGGACTCCACTATCCCGCTACAGATATTCCCGCACAGGCTAGGGAGTTATACACGCGCTGCTTTCTCCGATTTCTCCCTGATTTGACTGCCGAACCTGTCAAACTAGTTCCAACGGAAAATCCGACAACACATCAGCATCTTGACTTAAGTTACTCTGTGCTACGGAGTTTTGATTGGTGTTGTGCGGAATATCATCAAAATATGGGAGTGAAGGCTCTTTTGGTGATTTCAATTATTCAAGAGCAGAAGCTTTGGGGATTAATATCCTGTCACCATCAAACACCAAAGTATATTTCTTACGAAGTCCGCAAGATGTGCGAATTTTTGGGACAGATTGCGTCTTCAGAATTAGCACACAAAATTAGTTACTCAGAATGGGATTATAAAGTAAAACTCAAATCGCTACAGTCTGAGTTTCTAGAATCTATTTCCCAAGCAGACAATTTTATCGATGCCCTAATCAAACCGGAAATTCGCTTGCTCGATCTTGTTAGTGCTTCAGGAGCAGCAGTTTGCCTGGATAATGAAATTGCCCTTGTGGGGACAACACCGAATATTGATGAAGTTCGGGCACTCATTGAATGGGCGGATACTCAAGTTAGTGACAACCTGTTTTCTACTGATTCTCTGCCAAAGCTTTACTCAGAGGCGCTGATATTTAAAGATACTGCTAGTGGCTTGTTGCTACTGCGGATTTCTAAAGTCCGGCGCTATTACATCCTTTGGTTTCGCCCCGAAGTTATCCAAACGGTACACTGGGCAGGAAATCCACAAGAATCCATGCAAGCACAGGCAGACGGTAGCTATACCCTGTCTCCCCGAAAATCCTTTGAACAATGGCAAGAAACGGTTAGATTAACTTCTCTACCTTGGAAACCTTGCGAACTTGACAGTGCGATCGCTTTGAGGAATGCGATCGTTGGTATTGTACTCTCAAAGGCAGATGAATTAGCAAAAATCAACCTGGAGTTAGAGCGCAGCAACCAAGAACTAGCATCCTTTGCCTACGCTGCTTCCCATGACCTCAAAGAACCTTTGCGGGGCATTTATAACTTCTCAACGGTGTTGCTAGAAGATTATGCCCAAGTATTAGATGATGACGGCATTGAGTGCTTACAAACAGTAGTGTCCTTGTCTGTACGCATGGAAACTCTGATTAATGCTCTGCTGCGGCTCTCGCAGTTAGGACAAGCACAATTGCGCTTGCAAGCAACTGACCTCAACGAATTGCTCAACCAAGTAATTGACGTTTTTCGCGCTAGTCGTCAAGACTCTGGGCTTGTGGATATTCGCATTCCTCGGCCTTTACCAACAGTTTCGTGTGACCGAGTTCTCGTTAATGAAGTCTTCAGCAATCTGCTTGGTAATGCGTTCAAATACAACGATAAAGCAGAGCAATGGGTTGAGATTGGCTACTTTTCTCAAGGAGAGGCAGAGGGGCAGGGGAGCAGGGGAGCAGGGGAGCAGGGGAGCAGGGGAGTAGGGGAGCAAAGGAGCAGGGGAGAAGTTACAGTAGTTTCCCCTCTGCCCCTCTGCCCCTCCGCCCCTCTGCCTCTTGTACCCAATGCTCAATGCCCAATCTTTTATATCCGAGATAACGGCATTGGAATTCCACAGCATCACCTAGAAACTATCTTTAGATTATTTAAGCGGCTCCATTCCCAGGAAAAATACGGTGGAGGAGCCGGTGCTGGACTAGCTATTGTGAAGAAGATTGTTGAGCTTCATAACGGTAAAATTTGGGTGAAATCTACTGTAGGCGCTGGCTCAATTTTTTATTTTACGTTGGAATAGTTTAAGATAATGACTAAATATATACTTTTGTTAAGCTCTTTTAAGACTACGAATGACAAAAAAACTTCATGAACCGCTGCTCGTTGTTGAAGACAGCAATGAAGATTTTCGGATGCTACAACGTCTCATGCGGCACATGTCCGTCCAGAACCCCATACACCGTTGTACGAATGGGGATGAGGTTTTAGACTTCCTTTATCAACAGGGAAACGATGCCTACGCTAAGGACGAAGACCTACCCAACTCAAAAGTAGCATTACGACCCTCTGTAATCTTGCTCGATCTGAATTTGCCAGGTATTGATGGCCGGGACATTTTAGATCGGCTCAAGCAAGACAAGAGTTTCAAGGGAATCCCCATTGTTGTTTTTACCACATCATCTAACCCCAAGGATATTGAGTTGTGCTACCAAAAGGGCGCAAATGGATATATGGTAAAGCCGATGGATGCTCAGGAACTAAAAAAGACGATCCAGGCATTTGTGGACTACTGGCTTGAAGCCAATATGCCGCCAGTCTTGGATTAATTTGTTTATTTTCTGTTAGTGAGGCAGTAGTCACAAAAGGATAACAAAAAAGACGGCTCAGAGGGCACAGCTACATTTTCCTCTTTGAGTCACTGTGTCTGTTTGTCTCTGGTAGATGCGTTTTCCCCATCTTTGTGTTTTTTGTACCGCGTTCGACTGCTTGTATTACTTTAGGATTTCTAAAGAATTTAGATTTTATTTAGACTAATTTTATATTATTTTTAGAATTATGCAATAAAAACGCAATCTGGATAAAAGGGATCTATATGGCTCCCCAATCCTCATAACCTTATGTTGGACACATGGACGCTACTTATCATCGATGATTGTGCAGCAGATCGGAAAATCTATCGTCGATATCTTTTGAAAGATCCGCACCAGTCCTACCAGGTTTTGGAGGCAGACTGTGCAGAAGAAGGGCTTGCTTTGTGCCAAAAAGTACGCTGCGATGTCATTCTACTAGATTTTTGCCTACCTGATATGAGTGGGTTAGAACTCTTCGATCAAATGCAGCAAGAGATATTTAAAACTTCTGTCCCCGTAATTATGTTGACAGGGCGTGGTGATGAAGAGATCGCTGTGCAAGCAATGAAACGGGGTGCGTTGGATTATTTAGTCAAGCAAAATGTTACACAGGATGTGCTGCAACTAGCAGTCCGCAATGCCATCAAGCAATCGTGCTTGCAAGCCCAACTCATCAAAACTCAAGAGAGACAACGCCTAATTGCCACAACTGCTCTCCGAATTCGCCAGTCTCTTAACCTAGAGCAAATTTTGAATACGGCTGTAGCTGAGGTACAGCAACTTTTGAAGTGCGATCGCGTGATGGTGTATCAGTTCGCCCCAGATACCGACGGTAAGATAGTTGCCTCCTCAGTTGAGTCATTCCGCACTGTAACATTGTGCGATCGCGTCGCCGCTAGGAAAGAAGCAGGGGAGCAGGAAGCAGGGAGCAGGGAGCAGAGGAAGGAAAGAGGCAAATTAATTACTCATTCTCCCCCTTGCACCCTGCACCCTGCCCCTCTGCCTCTTCTGCCCAATTGCCAATCTCCAATCCCTCATATTTATGAGCTTGGCTTGTGTAATTGTGTCAACCTGAAAGAGCAATTTAATACTGAGGCAAATATAGTGGTTCCCATTAATCTGAGTAACAATGGGAACCCAACTCCTAAGCTTTGGGGTTTGTTGATTGCTCATCATAATTCTGGGGAACGACAGTGGCAAACTGATGATGCCCAAATGCTCAATGAAGTTTCGGTGCAATTAGCGATCGCTATTCAACAAGCTGAATTGCTAGCCCAAACTCAAGCAGCGCTTGCCAAAGAAAAGGAACTCAATACATTTAAATCTCATATAATTGCAACGGTTTCCCATGAATATCGAACGCCGCTAACTTCAATCCTTGCTGCGGCATCAACTTTGGGAAAACATAGCCAACAACTGGATGAGTCTAAACAACAGAGGTTTTTGGGAATCATTGAACAGAAAGCAAGGTATATGTCCAAACTTGTGGATAACATGCTTCTGGTTAACCAATTTGAACTAGAAAAACCCAAATTTCAGCCAATCTTGCTCGATTTACTGCAATTCTTTTCTGACTTGATAGAACAAGAGCGAGAAACAGCAGGCGATCGCCACGAATTGATTTTTAAAATTACTGGGAATAGCCAGGGATTTTGGGGCGATCGCGGACTCTTGCAGCAAATTTTTATTAACTTAATGTCTAATGCAATTAAGTACTCTCCAGATGGAGGGACTGTGGAATTCCATCTTATTGGCAAAGAATCACAGGTGATATTTTACATTCAAGATTGGGGAATTGGTATCCCGATTAGAGATCGAGAAAATTTGTTTCAATCCTTCAGTCGTGGAAGTAACGTTGATACAATCTCTGGTACAGGCTTAGGGCTAGCGATCGCTAAAGCTTGTGTGGAATTACATGGTGGCGATATTGCCTTGTCTAGTGAAGTGGGGCAAGGAACTAAAGTTACAGTCAGCTTACCTAAAAAATGCCCAACAGGTCAACTATTTCCATCATCAAGTTGACCTGTAACAGTTTGCGATCGTCTTTGGTGTGTCGAAATTAAAAGCCTTAATTACCAGGTAGATTATTTGGATCTACGCCCAGAGAACGTAAATACTGTGCTAACTGTTCAGCCCTTTGTCGCTCCTGTTCTGCCTGTTCTGCATCTGTCAAATAGCGCTTTCCTTGCTCGTCATACCAACATAAAAACTCTTGTTGTATCCCGGCAATTACAGCTTGGTGTCGCCCGATACCTAACCCCACCTCTGGCATCAAATAAGGTTCGCCTATTTGTAGTTGGTAGTTTCCATCTATTAACTTATACACTTCAAATGGTTGATGTTGGTCGCGTTGCCAAAACTCAGGGTTATAAATTACGTAGTACAATACACCAAGTTTTCTGTAGATATCTAGCTTCTCATCGTATTCACCTCCTGGGGTGTGGGATACCATTTCTAATGTGAATATTGGAACTATGCCATTTTCTTCCCAAACCGCGTAACTTTTGCGTGATTTACCACCCTTTTTCCGTTCTACTCCCACACTTAAAAAAGCATCTGGCACTACAGGTACTCTAGGATTTACTCCTGTGGTGTGATACACACCCATATCTACTCCGAAATACCAATCCATGCGATTTGCCCAAATGGAGTTGAGTAAAAAAAGTAAAATATTGGGCAAAAAGTTTTGGTCTTCGTTATCCACTGGTGTATCGTCAGAACAGGGAAGTTCATCAGTAGTTGGTAACGCATTTTTGAGATCGGGTGAGAGCATAACCGTTGTCTCGCTGGCGTTTGATGCCTTTATTATAAGTGAGTGACCAAAAGTTTAACGTTTGGGTGCATCGCCAAACTTAATCAAAAGCGCGATCGCAATACTAACAAGCAAAATTAACGTCATACTTAAGGCTGAACCAAATCCCCAATTTTGCGTTGCTCCAAGAAACTGGTTATAAATTAACCGTGCCGCCGTCATACTAGAAGCACCACCAAGTAATTCTGGATCGACAAAATCCCCTAAGCCTGTGATGAATACAAGCATAGAAGCAGCCGCAATTCCAGGAAAAATTTGTGGTACGGTTACTTGGCAAAAAGTTTCCACCGAATTTGCACCTAAATCAGCCGCTGCTTCTAACAACCGCTTGTCTAGCTTTTCGAGAGAAGCATATAAAATCAAAACCATATAAGGTAACAAGCTGTAACTCATACCAATTAATACAGCTTGACTCTGGTTAAGTAATTCCAAAGTAGGCAAGCCTAAATTGCTGAGTAAACTGTTCAACAAACCACTAGGACGAAGAATTGTAATCCAAGCATAAGAGCGAAGTAACGAAGAAGTCCACAAAGGTAAGACAAAGCCTAATAGCAGCAAATTTCGCCAACGCTGCGGCGCTATTTGAGCAATCCAATAGGCGACGGGGAAGCCCAAAAATAAACAAATGATGGTGGTGCCAAACGCAAAAAATAGCGATCGCCCAATTACTTGGATGTAAAGGGGATCAAATATTCTAATATAGTTTTTGAATCCGTTGGGATTGACTATATCTCCCGGTCGGATATCTGCAACTAAACTTAACTCGAAAATTATCAAACTTGGCAGCACCAACAAAAGCAATAACCAAATCCCAGATGGTGCAAGTAATACCAAAGGTTGCAGCCAGTTTCCTCGCAGTGGATGCAATTCTTCTATTTTGGAAATCTCATTTTTTTCAAAATTCATCATTTATAACTCTTAACTCCTAACAGACGCGATTAATCGCGTCTCTACTTTTAACTTATAAATATTTTAGCTGCTAGTTAATTGAGTCCAATAGCGGTCGTAAACCTCTTCAAATTGCCCTACAGGAGCGACACGTTCGCAATTTGCTAAAAGCGACTCTGGGGGAAATAAATTAGAATTGTTTTGTATTGTTTTTGGCAATTGCTCAAAGCCAATCCTATTAGGCGTAGAAATACTCAGGCGCTGACTGATTTCGGCTGCTAATCTTGGTTGCAAAATCATGTTAATCCAAGCATAGGCTCCAGCTAAATTTGGGGCTGATTTGGGAATAACAATAGTGTCTGTCCATAATGAAGAACCACTGCGAGGAATCACATATTTTAGTTTAGGGTTTTCTTGAGAGATTCTCACTGCATCTGCTGAATAACACATTGCCAATAGTAAATCTCCTGCCAGAATTTGATTTTGCCATGCGTCAGTGTCAAAACGTGCGATCGCAGGTTTTAGCACCTTCAATTTTTCATAAGCTTGTTTGATTTCTTCTTCATTTCTTGAGTTGTAAGAATAACCTAGCATCCGTAACGTTGCACCCATCACCTCTCGAACGTCATTAAGCAAGGTCATCTTTTGATTAAGTTGCTCTTGATTTTGCCAAAGGTAATCCCAGTCTTGTGGTGCATCTTTGAGTTTTTCAGAATTGTAAAGTAAACCTGTTGTTCCCCAGTTAAAAGGGATACTATATCGGTTATTGGGGTCATAACTAGGATTCTGAAACCGGGGGAATAAATTCTCTAAACCGATTAAGCGATTGTGATTTATTTCTGTTAACAAACCTTTGTTTACCATCTTCTGCACCATGTAATCGGATGGGTAGATGATGCTATAAGTGCCACCGCCTCCAACTTGCAACTTAGCTAGCATGACATCATTGGAATCATACACATCCGCTAGCACTTTCATGCCAGTTTGGCTGCTAAAAGTTTTCAGTAATTGGTTGTCAGTATATTGCGTCCAGGTAAAGATATAAAGTTGGTCGCGTTGACCATTCGTATTAGAATTAGCACGTACCTCAGCCAGCCTCCAGCCACAACCAGCTAAAGATAAGCTAGAAAGCGCTGTCACCCCTTTTAAAAATTGGCGTCTGTTAGTCATTCAGTTAGAAGCTGTTTATCAACAACCTCTAGATTACGGTATACCTACTAGCCCCTGCCGTAATTTTTTGGGATAAATGTGTCATTCTTCATACTTACTGTAGAGCTTGCTTAATCTATGATGGTTGTCCAGCCTCAAGCAGATCCCTGTATGGAAGGAGTTTTTCAACATACGGGTATCAATGGGACAAGAAACCAGAAGTTTTTGCAGATGAAATTATGTAGATTTTGACTATATGGCTTAGACTAGTAAATCTATCATCATATTTTTATAGCTTCAATCAATAGGCTGTTATGCTCTTCCCAAGAAAGCCAAACAAGTTTGTAGAGAATTGCGGCCCAAAGTAGTTAAATATGTTGTTAAACATTTGTAAACTGTTAGCAGCCGAGTAGCCGCGTGTCACATCTTGTTAAGGAATTATCATGAGACAACTTGTTATTGCTGAACGCGTATGCCTCATTGGTCATATCGTGTCAAAAGCCTTTGGACTGGTAGGGATGCTACTGGTCGTACCTAATGCCGAAATACTTTTCAACTTATCGCAGGTTGGAGAAACTGCCGTACAGTTAAGTATGGCAGGTGGCGGTGTAGTTGATATCATCTTGGGGACAATAGCTGTCTCGATTTATGCCTACCGGACGTTAGGATTGGGAACTTGGCTAGCATTTATGCTGCCGGCTATGTTTATCTCCTTGGGGAGCGAACTACTGGGAACCAGCACAGGTTTTCCATTTGGTGATTATAGCTACTTGAGTGGCTTGGGTTATAAGATTGCGGGGCTAGTTCCTTTCACTATTCCTTTATCTTGGTTCTATGTTGGGCTGTCGTCTTATTTAATTGCGAGAACTGGTTTGAAAGTGGCTCAAAAACCCAGTTGGGGACGCCATATTGCGGCTATAGCCGTTGGTGCTTTGCTCTTCACTTGCTGGGATTTTGCCCTTGAGCCAGCTATGAGTCAAACTTCTCTGCCCTTCTGGTATTGGGAAAAACCAGGAGCTTTCTTTGGGACACCTTACCAGAACTATGCAGGTTGGTTTGGTACTAGCGCCCTGTTTATGAGCGTGGCAGGATTGTTGTGGAGAAACGCTTCGATTAAATTAGAGCGATCGCAACTCAATCTACCCTTAGTCGTTTATTTAACTAACTTTGCCTTCGCCGCCGGACTAAGCTTGGCCGCTGGGTTCTCTATCCCCGTGTTGCTTGGCTTAGTGCTAGGTGTAACTCCTGCTGTGGCGCTGTGGTTAAGCAGTTCAACCACACCTACTCAAGTTGCTGTTGAACCAGCAACCAAGGAAGTCTCAGTGGCAAGAAGCGTTAAAGTTGCCGTTAAATAAGTCCATAAATTAGTGAGTAGGGGAGTAGGGGAGTAAGGGAGGCAGGGAGCAGGGAGCAGGGAGCAGAGGGGAAAGAGGTAATTTTCATTTTCCCCCTTGCCCCCAGCCCGTCTCCCTCTTCTCCATACTTAATGACTAATGACAAATGACCAATGACTAATGACCAATGACTAATGACCAATGACTAATGACCAATGACTAATGACAACGCTTTAATGGTAGAAAGCGCCATCTCCCTTTTATTGCTACTTATCCAAGTACCAGCAACGGCAATTCTGTTTTCGCGCCTGCTAAAGGGGCCAAGACGCCTTCCTCCAATAGAACCGCAACAACCGACGCTGGAGCTTTTAGGTAAGGTTAGTGTCGTCGTTCCCACATTGAACGAGGCGCTTCGCATTAGCCCTCTATTAGCTGGTTTAAGTCAGCAAAGCTACGAAGTTCGGGAAATTATTGTTGTAGATAGCAAGTCTACTGATGGCACCCCCGACTTGGTAAAAGCTATACAGCAGAAAGATCCGCGCTTTCGCGTGATGACAGACGATCCCTTACCATCTGGTTGGGTGGGGCGTCCTTGGGCGTTGCATAACGGTTTTCTATATAGCTCAGAGGCTAGTCAGTGGTTTCTGGGACTGGATGCTGATATCCAGCCGCATCCTGGTTTGGTTGCTGGTTTGGTGAAGATGGCGGAAGCGCAAGGCTACGATCTAGTTTCCCTTTCACCCCAGTTCATCCTCAAATATCCTGGGGAATGCTGGCTACAACCTGCTTTGTTGATGACTCTGCTGTACCGATTTGACCCCGCTGGGATCAATACAGAACAGCCAGAACGGGTGATGGCAAATGGGCAGTGTTTTTTGTGCCGTCGCTCCGTTTTAGCTGCTGTGGGTGGCTATAGCAGTGCGAGTGGTTCTTTTTGTGATGATGTCACGCTGGCACGAAATATTGCTGTTCAAGGATATAAGGTGGGCTTTTTAGATGGAGCAAAGGTGCTGAAAGTACGGATGTATGAAGGGGCGATGGAGACGTGGAAGGAATGGGGGCGAAGCCTCGATCTCAAAGATGCAACTTCTCGTTCGCAGTTGTGGGGAGATTTATGGCTACTCACATCTGTTCAAGGTCTACCCCTTTTAATTGTCCTTGCTTTTTTGTTGATTTCTCCCCCACTCTCGTACTCGCTACAGACGCGATTAATCGCGTTACCCACTCCCCCACTTCTTCTGCTGGGACTGAATTTATTCTTGGTGGTGATTCGCTTTGCTATGCTATTTGCGATCGCACCTTCCTACGATCGCAAAAGTGCAAAAGGTAGCTGGTTATTCTGGCTTTCCCCTTTAGCCGATCCCCTAGCTGTGCTACGAATCTTCTTATCTGCGTTCCGCAAGCCACGCGAGTGGCGGGGACGGAAATATAGTGGTGAGTTATGAGTGGGGCATTCATTAGGCATTGGGCACGATCTATTAGTTCTTCTCCCTCATCTCCCCTGCTCCCCTGCTCCCCTGCTCCCTCATCTCCCCTGCTCCCCTACTCCCCTGCCCCCCTACTCCCCTGCTCCCCTGCTCCCCTGCTCCCCTGCTCCCCTGCCCCCTGCCCCCTGCCCCCTGCCCCTACTCCTCTTCACCTCCCACTCGATCCCCGCGTTCCAGTTCCCAAAGAATTTGATTTCCTTCACGGCGTACCCGTGACACTATCCAGTTTCGCCAGCGCCATTGATCTCCCCGACTGGTGACAGCACTGGCGTGGACATCCATCAAGTCTGCTAATTCAGAACTCGTGATTAAGTAGCCTTTTTCAGCAATTTCGTCAGCGATACGGAGAGTTTCGACCAAGCTGCGGAGTTGCGAAACCCTCATTTCTGGCGGTTTTTCATCGGTAGCGGACGCACTTGATCCAGTTGATGGTTCCATAACAGTTATTTCTGGTGCAGAAGTACTGACTTCTTGTGTATTTTGGTTAATTATTCTAGAATTTTTTTCAGAATCAGCTACTTTTGCTACATTTATTTCATTTTCGGAAGGTAAAGATTTATAAAAATTTGTCGGAGTCAATTGCTGTAGCGAAGGAATTTTGCCACTGGCATATGTGCGAGCGATCGCATCACAACGTTCGTTACCTATGTTACCAGAATGTCCCCTGACGTGTTGCCATTTTACCTGCTGCGTATTGAGTTCATCGAGAGTTTCCAAAAGCTCTTGGTTTTGGACGGGTTTTCCATCTGACTTTTTCCAGCCTTTATTTTTCCAGCCTTTCACCCACTTGGTAACGCAGTTAATCAGGTATTCGCTATCGGTATGAAGGATGATGGGTTGGGTTTGTTGAGATGTTTGCAGGAATTGGAGGGCGGCGATCGCAGCTTGCATCTCCATTTTATTATTAGTGGTATGAGGAGATGCATCGCCCATTTCGTGGATTGAGCCATCGCTGAAGTAGACGACAACTCCCCAACCGCCAGGGCCAGGGTTACCGGTGCAAGCACCATCGGTGTATATGCTTTGGATTGTGGGTTGAGTGGACATGGTTAGGGTATCGAACCGCAAAGGACGCTAAGGACGCTAAGGGAAGAGTGATTAGCAGCGAATTTTTTTAAAGAATATCCAGGCTATTATACTGGTTTGCACTCTAGCTAAGGTAACTAACGATGTGGGCTAAAGTTGTCCGTTAGTGTGCATATGCGATTTCTAATCGCCAGAGCTATATACGTTTCAAATCTTGTAAAACTGCGGCGGCTGATTGATAGCGATCGCTAAAATGATAGCAAACCATTTTATCTAAAATTGCCGCTAATTCTTCACTCACTTGCACCGTTTGCCGCCACATCACATTCCCCGTTTCTGGATCTGGGTGGAGGTCTTGCGGTGGTATCCCAGTTATGGCTTGAATGCCAATCATTCCTAAAGCGTAAATGTCACTGGATAAGCGGGGATGACCGGCAAATTGTTCTGGAGGTGCATAACCCCGCGTCCCGATGGCTACTGTGGCTAATTCTGTTTGCTCGCTATTCGGCGGTTGCATCAATTTGACAGCACCAAAGTCAATCAATACCAGCCGATTATCTTCAGCGCATCTAATAATATTAGCCGGTTTGATATCGCGATGAATCACTCGATGGTGGTGAACAAATTCTAGAACTTCTAAAACTTGTTTAAGCATCTCAATCGCAAATGATTCGTTCCGCACATTCTGCACTGGTGGTAATTCTTCACTTAGGGTATGTCCCTCGATATATTGTTGAATTAAATAGAATTCTTGGCCATCTTCAAAATAAGCAAGTAATTCGGGAATTTGATGATGTTTTCCCAAAGATTGTAATATTTCAGCTTCACTCTTAAATAACCTGCGAGCAACTTGCAAAAATCGTGTATCTTGACGGGCTGGCATTAACTTTTTAACTACACAAATAGGATTGCCCGGCCGTTGAGTATCCTGTGCTAAATAAGTGCGACCAAATCCACCTGCACCTAAAGTTTGAGAGATTTTGTAGCGTCCACCCAAAAGCAAATCACCAGATTTTATTTCACGTAAATCAATTGCGGGAGGAAAATCAACAGAGGAGTCGGGAAATGCTGTTTTATCTTCTAAGAGTACATTTAATTGGGCGATCGCTTCTTGTTGTTTTTCAACTTGCAGAATAATCACCTGAGTTTGCCGCTGATTTTGGTAACTAGTATAAGTAATCACACAGATGCTACTAATCGCCAAAGCCAGGGCAGAGGGAACTAATGGTATCCATCCGGCTTGAAAAAACAAAGCAACGCAGATTCCTACTAAGCCAAGTAGAGTTGTCGTTCCTACCACTAGCAAAAGCAACGGATTTTGCCACCGCCATGCTATAATTCCACCTAAAAGCGACCAGCCCCATACCCAAATAAGTTCCGCCCAGTCGGGCCAATACCAAATTAGAGGTCGCCCATCTAACACTGTACTGATGAGTTGACTTGCTATCTGTGCATGAATAAACAGAGCAGGCATTTTAGCTGGTCGATCTGGCAAACTGCTGTAAGGTGTATAAAAGCCACCTGGAGTTAGATTAGCTGCTGTGGTGCCAATAATTACAAGACGGTCTTTGAATAAATTGGGGTTGACTTGCCCGCTGAGGACTTGGGTAAGGGTTACTTCGTCGGCGAAACTATTGGGGTGACGGTAATTTAATAATATTTGATAGCCATTTGCATCCAGATGTTGGTAGCTACCAGAATTAGCTTGTAAACGCGGGAATAGGGTTTTACCTAACTGAAATTCTCCCTTATTTGCGAAGTCGTATTCAATGCCTTGTTTTTCCAGATAATTAATTGCTATTAGCGTACCAAATGCAAATGATGTCGTACATTTTTTGTCTGTAGATTTAGCAAATAATAAACTGCGGCGGAGAATTTGGTCGTTTTCATTGTCAGCAACCACATCGCTAAACCCAACATTATCTATAGGAAAATTGGATGGCGGTGGAATTTCATCTCTACCCAAGCTGCTGAACAAACAGGTGCTGACAATGTTATCTTGATTTTGGAGATTAGCCGCGAAATTGTTGTCTTCTGGTTGGAAAAGATATAAACCAACAATTCGCGGTTGATAAGACTCTATTTTCTTTAATAGCTGATTGATTGTACGATCTGATAGAGTCCATTTCTCTCGTTTGAGATCCTCTTCAGTAATTTTTACCAGCAAAATCCGCCGATCGGGTGCTTCGACTGGACGCGATCGCAGCATCTGGTCATAAACTCTTAACTCCCAAGGCTGTAACCATTTGAGTTCCCTAACTCCCCAAATAAAAGCGGTGACTCCTACACTGGTAACCAAAATAATTTGCAGCCAGCTTTTGCTCTTGGAGGTTTCACGGGAATCCTGAACTTTGACAAAGGGGACACGGAGTTTTTTTAATAGTCCACTAATCACAGCGTTGCGGCGATAGCCTGAATTGGGTAAATGTTGCAGGCAAAGTTAATTTTCGCAATTTAGGTTAAAAGCTAGTTAACCTAAGCTTTTATTAATGTAGCAATTTCCTCGCTAATTAAAGACTTTGGCGTATTACTACTCTTAAAGCAAGTTTTGGGGCAGCGTCAACCACAGAATAAGACAATCGCGCTATACGGCTAATTCTCTGTTTGAGATGTGTGAGCATCTTCAACAGGACTGGCAATTGGGAAAGAAATAGGATTAGTAGATGGGGTTAGTGAATCTAACTGGGGTTGTTCGAGTGATGCTTCGATACTCGGATCGTCAAAATAAGAACCAACGATTTTATCATAGTTAGAAGCAACAGCTAAAAAAGCGCCACCCAAAATATAGATAGGTAATGGCAAATTAAATTCTTGCAACCAGTCAAACAGTTCCGCCAAGGCAAACAGTACCAAAAAGCAGGCAAGCCAAACTTTCATATTTTCATCCATTAGATTGAAACAACTCTATTACTAGCTTAAATAGCTTGGATAATAGTTGATGTAACCAATTTACAACCTCTATAGCCCTAGATAGATGCAGTCAGAGTTATAACAGATGCTATATTCCAATATCTGGTATAAAAAAATATAGCTATTTATTCTTTCTCTCCTACACCCCGCACCCTTTTCTTGTAAAACTGGCGACGATATTAGGGGTTTCGTTCCACACATATAAACCGATGGAAAAACGGACGGACACGACCTTCCCCACTGGCTATCAAACAAAGTAAAGAGCTACTATCTCAAATGGGAGAACCCGGTAAGGGGCTTTTAGCCAGATACCTTCAAAAATGAGGAGCAGAGACTGTGACTGCTGAAGTTCCAGCAACTATCACCCAAGATGTTGAACAGGTCTTAGCTAGGATCGGCGATGCTTTTGTCACATTGGATCGTGAATGGCGCTACACCTACGTTAATGACAAGCTAGCTGAACTAGCTGGGATAAATCAAGAAGACTTCTTAGGCAAGAGTATTTGGGAGTTTCCTGATACAGCTAATAGCCGACTCTACACTGAATTGCACCGCGCTGTTGCCGAACAAGTTACAGTAAATTTTGAGTATTTCTATCCAAAATGGGATTGCTGGTTGGAAAACCGCGTTTATCCCTCAGAAACTGGCCTATCAATCTTAATTACAGATATTACTGAGCGCAAACGCAGCCAACAACTTCTAACTGCACAGTATGCGATCGCTCGCATTTTCTCTGAAGCTACCACGCTTGTGAATGCGGTTCCAGCTATTCTACAATCCTTGTGCGAAAGTTTAGGATGGCAAGCTGGTATTTTATGGAGTGTAGACGATGAAGCTAATGTTCTCCACCGCATGAGTACTTGGTATTCATCTGACTTGGAGAAAGAACCATTTAACCAGGACACAATTGCTTTTAGCGAAGGGTTAGCCGATCGAATTTGGGCCAGCGGTCAACCTGTTTGGATTTCAGAAACCCAAGACGAGAATTTTTTTGCCACCGCTATCGGATTCCCGATTCGGCTGGGTAATAAAATTTTAGGTGCGATCGAATTTTTCAGCGACGAAATTTCCGAACCTGACACTAATTTACTCCAAATGATGAGTGCGATCGCCACTCAAATTGGTCAGTTCATCGAGCAGCAGCGAACTTCGTCGTTACTACAAGAAAGCGAGGAAAAATATCGCCGGATTTTTCAAACCCCAGGTGTCTCGATTGGCGAGGAAGACTTTACCATTGTTAAAGATTTAATTGAGAACCTGAAAGCTCAAGAGGTTACAGATTTGCGTCAGTATTTGAGCCAAAAGCAGCAAGTAGAAGAAAACCTGCGCGATAGTGAAGCACGCTATCGTTCGCTGGCAGAGGCAAGCGCATCCATCGTCTGGAGTGCAGCACCTTGGGGCAACGTTGTTGAGGAGATTCCGACTTGGCAGGCGTTCACAGGGCAAAGTCCCGAACAATACAAAGGATGGGGTTGGGTTGAGGCACTGCACCCAGAAGATCGTTCCTCGATGGTGGCAATTTGGAAACAAGCATTTCCAACACGCAGGGTTGCAGTTGCCGAGTATCGTGTTTTGCGACATGACGGCGAATACCGTTACATGAATATACGCGGTGTGCCTATACTCGATGAAACAGGCGAAATCCGCGAATGGATAGGAATGTGCGTGGATATTACCGAACGCAAGCAAGCTGAGGCAGAACGCGAGCAACTGCTGGCACTACTGAAAACAGAACAGACTCGCTTGCTTGAAGCTAACGTTCTGCTTGATACCCTCTTCAATAACGCACCTATAGGTATTGGTCTATGGGATGAGAAATTAAGATACGTTCGATTGAATGACGCTTTAGCTGAGATTAATGGTTTTCCCCAAGAAGTGCATATCGGTAAGACTGTCGCCCAAGTGCTACCTGGGTTAGATTCTGCGGTTATGGAAGCTTTCCGCCATGTAGTCGAGACGGGAGAATCTATTACCCAAGAGACTAGTGGAGAGACACCCGCAGCGCCTGGAAAGCAGCGGTATTGGTCGGTAAATTATTATCCGATAAAACTACCCAATGAAATCACTTGGGCGGGTGCAATCTGCCAAGAAATCACCGATCGCAAACAGCTATTTCAACGGGAGCAAGCGGCTCGTGTTGAGGCTGAAACTGCCAGAGAGCAAGTTACCAAGATTTTGGAGAGGATCGCTGATGGCTTTCTCGCCTTTGACAGTGAGTGGCGCTTCACTTACCTCAATCATGAGGGAAGCAGAACTTTGGGGCGTTCCTGCGAGGATCTGCTCGGAAAAAATTTGTGGTCAGAGTTTCCAGAACTGGTTGATACAAGCTTTGGTCAACTTTATCAAAAGGCAGTTGCTCTAGGAATACCACTTGAGCTTGAAGATTATTACCCACCCTTTGATGCCTGGTTTGCGGTTCGCGCCTATCCTTCAACCACAGGGTTATCACTTTATTTCCGTAACATTAATGTACGCAAGCAGGCAGAAGCAAAACTGCGCGAGAGTGAGGCGTGTTTTCGGCTGCTGGCTGAGAATTCAACTGATATTATTTCCCGCCACAGAATAGATGGAACTCTTCTGTACATTTCACCAGCTTGCTACACAGTATTAGGGTATCAACCAGAGGAATTAGTAGGTAATCACAGCCAAGAGTTAGTTCACCCTGACGATTTGGCAGAGATTGTCAGGAATTATCCAGTCAATGCCGATTTACCAGATATTTATACTGTTACTCACCGCGCTCGTCACAAAGACGGACATTATATCTGGTTGGAAGCAACTATTCGAGCTATTCGCGATCGCCAAACCCAAGAAATTTTAGAAATGCAGGCGTCTTCGCGAGATATTACTGAGCGCAAACAGGTGGAGGAACAGCAGCGTTTCTTAGCTGAGGCTAGTGGGATTTTGGCTGCATCATTAGACTACGAGACAACCTTAGCCAGTTTGACGCGTTTAGCAGTGCCTGAAATAGCTGATTGGTGCTTAATTGATATTATTTGTGACAATCAATCAGTCCGCCGGGTTGCAGCAGCCCATGCCAATCCAGAGAAACAACAATTGGTAGAACAGTTACAAAATTATCCGCCTGATTTGACACAAAGAGAAGGTATTGCTGAGGTAATCCGGACAGGCAAATCACAAATTACTGATTTTATTTCTAACGAACTGATAGAAGCGGTAAGTCGCAATCCCAGTCATCTAAAAATTTTGCAAGAACTAAATCCGACATCTGGCATGAGTGTACCGCTGATAGTTCGGGGACGAGTCTTGGGAGTGATGATTTTGGTATCTTCTTCAGGTCGTCGCTATGATACCAAAAGCCTGATGTTAGCTGAGGAATTGGCAACTCGTGCAGCGATCGCTGTTGATAATGCCCGACTTTACACAGAAGCACAACAATCTCAACAGGCGGCAATTCGTGCAGCATCTCGCACTGCGCGTTTGCAAACCATCACTGCTGCGCTTTCGGAATCTCTAACTCCAACACAGGTTGCGGAAGTAATTGTAGAGCAAGGTATGGCAGCTTTGGGAGCTAGTTGTGCTTTAGTAGCATTACTGACTAAAAGCGGCACTGAACTAGAAATTGTTCGTGCAGTAGGTTATCAAGAGGAAATCCTAGATTCATGGCGGCGATTCTCGATTAATACATCCGCGCCACTGGCAGAAGCAGTACGAACCAAAAAGCCTATCTGGCAAGAGCCAACAGCAACAAGGGTAGCTCGTTACTCAAATCTTGCTAAGGAGTATGCTCAGAACAACTACGAAGCTTGGATTTCGATTCCATTGATCGTTGAAGCACGAGCCATAGGTGGAATATCTCTAGGTTTTGCGGAAATTCAGGAGTTTAACCAGGATGACCAAAGTTTCGTCTTGGCACTAACACAGCAGTGCGCTCAAGCGATGGAACGTGCCCGCCTATACGAGGCAGAGCAAACCGCACGGGAAGCAGCAGAAAATGCCAACCGGATTAAAGACGAGTTTCTTGCAGTCCTTTCTCATGAATTGCGATCGCCACTCAACCCAATTTTAGGATGGTCAAAGCTACTCCAAACTAAAAAACTTGATGAAAAGACAATTCCTCAAGCGCTGAAGACTATTGAGCGAAATGCTAAGTTACAAGCTCAACTGATTGAAGACTTGTTAGATATCTCCCGGATTTTACAAGGTAAACTGAGCCTGAATATCTATCCAGTTGATTTGGCATCTGTGATTTCGGCTGCAATGGAAACAGTGCGGCTGTCAGCAGAAGCTAAGTCAATTGAGATGCACATCCGCCTAGAACCAAATCTGGGGCAAGTTTTGGGTGACTCCAGCCGATTGCAGCAAATCGTTTGGAACTTGCTCTCAAATGCGGTTAAGTTTACACCTGCGGGGGGACGGGTTGATATTCGACTAGAAAAGGTACAGGGTATAGGGGACGTAGAGGGAACAGAAAATAGTCCCATGCTAAATCCTGTATTTTATGCTCAGATCGTAGTCAGCGACACTGGCAAAGGCATCGATCCTAATTTTCTGCCTTACGTGTTTGAATATTTTCGCCAAGAAAACAGCAGCACCACCAGAAAATTTGGTGGATTGGGGTTAGGGTTAGCGATCGTCCGTCGCTTAGTCGAATTGCATGGCGGGACAGTCCAGGTAGAAAGCGCGGGCGAAGATCGGGGGGCAACTTTTACCGTGAGACTGCCGCTGATTCAAAATCAATTAGAGATTAAACAGGACACCACTGACTCTGAGCCATCCTCAAATTTGAATGGTGTCAAAATTTTAGTAGTGGATGATGATGTAGATACGCGAGATTTTATTGCCTTCTTACTAGAGCAGTATGGGGCAAATGTCACAGCAGTAGCATCAGCAAATGAAGCACTAGCCGCTTTAGCCAAATCCTTGCCAGATATAATTTTAAGCGACATTGGGATGCCAGAAGTGGATGGATGTATGTTCATGCGACAGTTGAGAATGCTGCCAGCAGAGCAAGGAGGGCAAATTCGGGCGATCGCACTTACCGCCTATGCTGGAGAAATGAACGCCAAGCAGGTACTAAAAGCCGGATTTGACAAGCATCTTGCCAAACCAGTAGAGCCGACCGAGTTAGTAGAAGCGATCGCCAACTTAATCGCTGAAACCTGCCTTTAGGTGCTTATCTTTAACCACCAAGAGCGTAAGTGGGCGATCGCTTCTTGTTTTTGTTTGGCTTCAACTTCGATCCACGGTGCTTGGTGGTAGACGTTGGGCATATCGGTAATCAAGTCGCTGTGTTTTCTGTCATTGAAAGCTTGCTCGCCATTAGAAATATGGACTAATTGCCAATCTGGATTTGTCCAAGTTTCTCGTGCTGCGTAAAACATAGATGCTACACTCGGATCGTCGTAGCTATCTAAATTTTCGTGGCAAATATGGTGATGGGCATCAAATACCATCGGCACGCCAGCTTGCTGACATACTGCTAAAATTTCATCGGCGCTATAGGCGTATTCATCGTTTTCTAAAGTCAAGCGGCAAATGATATTTTCTGGTAGTTCGGAAATTACTTTTATTAGTTGTTCAGCCCGTTGAGATTTACCACCATGAATATTCATCAATGACCAAGGCGATCGCGGCAAGCCCAGTAAATCAAGTATACGTGCATGTCCTGCTAGATTATTGATACTTGCCTGTACCACTTCCGGAGAATCGGAACTCAACACTACATATTGATCTGGATGCAACACCATTCTGATGTTCAATGCATTGGCTCGTTGACCGATTGTTGCTAAATCAGCGCTCATTGCTTCTAATATATTTGCGCCGATTTCGTCTTCTAAGTCACTTAAGGGAAATAAAGCAGAAGACATCCGATACAGGTGAATAAAATTTAGCTGACAAAAGGAGAGGGCATCATGCAAGCGCTGTAAGTTATGCCGATACAGTTCACTCAGGGCACTTTGGCGATCGCTCAGAGAAAGTTTTAAGTATCTTGTGCGCGTCATTGTCCGAAAGCGCACTTGTTTGTCAGAGGTGATGCAAACTAGCCCTAAGTTGGGCAGCGTACTTTTTTGACACTGCTGTGCATTCGGTAAATTTTGAAACTCGATTACGCTCATTAACTAAATTTACTAACTGTTGCCTTAAGCCATTTTTTAATTTAAACAAGTTCTACCATTGACTTCCGAGTATCTAAAGAATGAAGTCTTATACCAATTCTTTCTGAAGCTGCATAGAATCCGATCCCCCCTAGCCCACGCCAGTCGCTCCACTTGGGGAGACCCCAAGACCGCGCTGGCTCCCCTTTTTAAGGGGGGAATTCAAAGTCCCCCAATTTATCGGGGGATTTAGGGGGATCAAGATATGTGCAACTTCACATTAAATTGGTATTAAGCCTTAAAGGTGTAAATGCTCGGTGCTTGTTGCTTAAGACTTACGTACTTATAGAGCGAGCAATTCTTCTTTTTAAGCCCATTTACACGGCGTTGCAAAATAGTGGAATGAATTGGGGCAACGCAACTCTAAAAAATAAATTATCCAATTTTTGGAATCAGGGGCTTCCAGTTAGGGACTTCCAAGAAATAAATTATCCAATCTTGTGGGGTGGACATCTTGTCCGCCTTTGACTATGGGCGGGCGAGACGCCCACCCCACAATAATAAATAGTTGTATATTTTTTTATTTGGGAGTCCCTTAAAAAAAACATCCAATCCTTGCGGGACGCTCTGCGAACTAGTGGTTAATCGCGTTAATTCTGCTGGGTGAATCAAATTTCAATTTCTCTTCTTTCTTCCTTCGTGTACTTCGCGCCTTCGCGGTTCGTTCTCTTACCCCTGAAAATTAATGCGATAGACCACTAGGGGCGCTAGGTCTTGCGCCCCTATCTCATACCTCACGAAAGCGAGAAGTGACTAATGTCAACTACTAATACTTGAAATTTACATAAGTTTCCAGTTTTTCTTTAGGTAACTGTTCAACTACCTGACACCGCAGCATCTGCCTTATCTCCATCGGTAGGCTCTCATAGTAGTCTTGTGGGAGAGTCAATTCTACTTTTGGTGTGTGCAACCAATGCATTGCATAGCCCATCACTACCATTGGTCTTGGCTGGTTTGTCCGATTTGGGGAACCCCGATGCAGTGCTAAAGGCGATCGCACCATCACGTCACCAGGCTGCATATAAAAAGATTCCATCGGAATTTCACCACTGGCAACCTTTTCTAATCCCTCTTCTCGCGGGATAACATGGGTTCCACGCGCCATTTGGAACGGCCCGTTTTCTGCGGTTACTTCCACCAGGGGAAAGTTAACTGCTAGGGCGTAAAGTGGGGTGACAATGCGATCGCTAAACAATGGGCGAAAGTCCCGATGGGTTTCCTGATAATCCGAACCCTGGAACGGGACATCAACTCCCATCTGAACCATCACGTATTCTTGGAAAAACACGCGTTCTAGGATACCCATAATCACTGGGTTGGCAAAAACTAACTCATTAGCGAATGGATAAATCCAAGGCAAGGTCAAATAGTAGCGGGAAATTTCACGAGGAGCCAACCCACCTGGTTGATTTTGACGCTCTCTAAATAACTTTTCAAAAGCTTGTGCCCACTCGTCAATTAATTTTTGCTCAAAAACACCGGGAATTACACAAATTCCGTCTTTATTTAGTTCTTCAGCAAATCGGTCTAGGTCGGTAGCTGAATATTTCGCTATACCGCCTATACTTTGAACCATCTTTTTTATCCTCTCCAACTTATAACTAGAGTCGTATTAATATCAGACCTCTAGGGTATTTTTTAATTGCTTGTCGATAGTAGCGCACTATTTTCAAAATTAGTGGCTGATACCAATTCTCTGCAACAATTAATTAAAATTATTTATGTCCAATTACTTAACAAACTGACTCTTTGACGCTTCAGGCAATGCAACACTATCGCCTGGCTTTGAGGGCCATCTGACAGTGAGAATAGTGCAGTCGGACTCAGCAACCCACCAATGGGACACACCCGCACACCAAAGAACGTAATCACCTTCACGAGTTAATAAAATTTCTCTATCTTCAAATTGCAGCCGAAATTCTCCGTGAATGAGAATTGAAAGCGTCGCAGCTTGGTTATTTACTGCCCATTCAGTTCTACTGTCACCTGCTTTGTGGACAGCCCATTTTACTTCTAGCATTTCCGTGGAACGCGGATCGTCTTCAGGGGTGATAAAGTGACCCATGAACCATCCCCAACGATTTACACCTTCAGCGGCTGCATTTCCATAAACAACTTTAGGCTGCATCACTTAACTCCAAAGAGGGAACCAAAATTTGCCCGTTGTAACCGGCTTGCTTGTATTGTTCAAGGATATGGGTTGCAATACTTCTGGCTTCACCAGCCGCAACCAAAGCTACACAAGCACCGCCAAAACCAGCACCTGTAAGTCTTGCACCAAATACTCCTGGAGTTTTTTGCAACAGTTCTACTAGAGTATCCAGCGCCGGTACAGACACTTCGTAATCGTCTCGCAAGCTGGCGTGGGATGCGTTCATTAATTCGCCAAAGCGCTCAGATGTTACTCCCTGCAATACTTCTAAGACGCGGTTATCTTCTGTAACTACATGACGGGCACGCCGCCGTAGAGGTTCGGGTAGCTTTTCTGTTACTTCAGCGTCAGTAATATCTCGCAGTGCCTTAACTCCTAGCGATCGCGCCGCCTCTTCACACTCAGCCCGGCGCTGGTTATAACCGCTAGTTGCCAGGGTGCGAGGTACACCGCTATCAATCACCAAAATCTCCGCTTTTTCAGGCAAAGGCATCACCCGGCGTTCTAAAGTCCGAGTATCTAAAAACAAGATATGCTCGGTATCAGCCAAACTAGAAGCCATCTGATCCATGATGCCGCACTGGACGCCAGCATAATGAATTTCTGCTTGCTGGGCGAATTGGGCAATTTCAACATCATCAATGGTCAGGTTCAAAAGTTGGCGTAATGCCCGCAGCGTTGCCACTTCCAAGGCTGCGCTGCTAGACAAACCCGAACCCATAGGAACCGATGATTTGACGTATACAGAAAGCGATGGTATTGTGTGTCCTGCTTTTTGCAAAATCTCAATACAACCAAAAATATAACTGGCAAATCCAGACGGGGAATGATTGTCTAAAATGCTCACTTGCTCGTTTAAATTTTCCGAGTAAAAGTGATGATGGCCATCGCTACTCAAACCTAGCTCTACCGTCGTAGATTGAGGAATCGCAGTTGGCAGAACGAAGCCATCGTTATAGTCAGTATGTTCGCCGAGTAAATTTACTCTTCCTGGCGCACTGGCTTGAGTTTCAGATGGTTTACCGAATACTTGTTGAAAATCCATAATTTTTAATTGTACAAAGGTACAGGGCGTAACCTTCCTTCTACCTCAACATTAGGAAAATTTTGATCGAAAGTCAGATTTTCCAACTTTCCATCCTTGAGAATCACAAAAGTATCTTCAATCTTTGCTCCTGGTAAACTGGGATTCCAAGCAAGAGCAATACCTTCTGTCAAAGTATCAGTAGTAGTTGGATTTGCCACGATTTCTCGCGCTAAATATCCAGTGGTTCCTCCTTGGTGGTGTTCGCGGATCGCATTGGGAAATCCATGCTGCTCATAAGCCTCAGCTAGGGCGTGATAAACTGCATCGAGACTGGTTCCGGGTTGGCACAAATTCAAAATTACTGCTTCTACTTCACGCACATGGGAATGCAATTCGGCCCGTTCGTCTGAAAGCTTACCAAAAGAAACAAATCGCGTCAGATTTGCATACAAACCGTAACCTCTAGCGCAAAACACCAGCATCGCTTGCTGCCCAATCTGTTCTCCGGTAGCTGTAGCATGACGGTATAGCGGTAAACGCCTTTCACCCGCTACCAGTGTCAGCGCTGGATGCAACCCTTTCGCCCATAAAGCCTCTGCACCCGCACCCGCTAATTGATATTCTGTCCAAGTTGGCTTGGCGGCTTTGAGTACCTCTGTCATTGCCTGACTAGCTTTTTGCCCAACTTGGCGATATCGCTCTAATTCACTTGACATCATTACCCGTTTATGATTTTGCAGAGATGGGGGTAACAGCTTTTCTGAATTGGAGATGGGGCGATCGCTAACTGCTATTCCACCGCCAATTACATCACGTACAAAAGACTCACGGGCAGCATAATCAGCCCAAGGGTTAACATACACCTTAAAATTAGCAGGTAGTTCTTCATCCTTAAGACGCTGCGCTTCAATTTCATCCGTCAATACCCAGGCATCTTCAGTAGTTACTAATACTTCTGCTACGCCAGTTTCAGCAGTCAGCAGCACGGTGTTAGAAGCGCCAGCCGTTGCCCAAGCAAACCAGTCTGTACCGCGCAAACGCACGCCTTGCACTTGCACTTCGGTTTCACGCAAGGTTTCCCTAATTAACTCTAGTTTTTTGGAAACTTCTTCATTCATACAAAATTAGTAACCACAGATGAATACAGACAATTATGAGATTCATCTGTGTTTATATGCGTATGTCTGTGGTTTGAAAAAAATGTGGCTAAGGTATTGTTTATTTTTTGGAATTCCCTAAATACCGCGTTATCGATGAAATGAAAGATGCGGGTGTAACGTTTTTGGGATGCTGCAATCACGCTGAGGCGAAATCCAAAAAATTGGAAAGCTAGGGACAAGGCGGGAATTGATACTATCCCTCACATGATTAAGCTTTTTCAGAATATTAAATAGAAGCTGATAATTACGCTTGTATATCTCAAGTTTAAGCTCACTCAATAATAATTCATTCTCAAGAGCTATGAAAGTAGCTTCTCTAAGCAGCTAAATTAAGAAGGAGAATACAATCACAAATAAGTAGTTAAACATAATTAATTACACAATGTCATTGCGAATGTAGCGTTCGCGGTCTATGGAATAAAGGATAAGTGGCTTTCAATTCTCGATCGACGAAGAACAGGAATTTCTCTTTTAGTTGCTACTATTATTTTGCTGAGTTATGCAGTAATTAGTGGAGATTGGGAAGATTATACTCAGCAGTTTTTCCACAAACTTTTGTTCACCTTATCAGTCTCGATTTCTGTTTGATGTGTTTAGTATTCCCGATTACTTGCTTATTTGATGATGATATGGCACGTCGAGGAATCAAGGATAGACGTATTTTTTGGGTAGTTGCTCTTTTTCTCTTGTTTGGGCCATTAGTATATCTGTTTTTACGTCCGTCATTACCAGAAACTTTTTTAAAAGAGTGTGACGACACAGTAAATAAAGTGAGTTCGACGAACCTCTCGGTGTCTTGAACTAAAGTTCAAGTCTGTCTCTCTCCGAGTCGGAGAGGGGCGGTTTTACCTAGTAAAATCAGGGAGAGGTGTTTTGATTTGGCTAATTAGACGGACACTATACGAACTGTCGAATTCACGTTAAATAGCTTGTTATAACATCTCTGAAACTCAGTTTGGATAAGTATTTGGCAAAAGACATCAAACTGGTGTTACTGATTTGGGAACACTAAATTCAGAAATCACCAGGGTTAAGCACTATGGTTAGCACTTTTGTCAGTATTCCCGGATATCGCATCTATGATTTACTCTACAATGGTTCGAGAACGATAGTTTATCGGGGATATCGAGAGGCTGACTCCTTACCGATAGCGATTAAACTGCTGAAAAATCCTTATCCGAGTTTGGGCGAACTCTTATCGTTTCGGAATCAATACACTATTGCTAAAAATCTTAACTCACCGCTAATTGTCCAAACCTACAGCCTCCAAGCTTACCAAAATGGCTATGGGTTGGTGATGGAAGATTTTGGAGGGATTTCTCTCAAGGATTGGAGAGTGAGGGTAAGGCGACAATCTATAAAGGAGTTTTTAGAAATAGCGATCGCACTCTGCAACACCTTAGATATATTGTATAACGGTCGCATTATTCATAAAGATATTAAACCTAGCAATATTTTAATTAACCCCGAAACTAAACAAGTTAAATTAATTGACTTTAGTATTGCATCCTTACTACCACGGGAAACTCAAACCCTAATGAATCCGAATGTGTTAGAAGGGACACTTAATTATATCTCTCCAGAACAAACAGGCAGAATGAATCGCGGGATTGATTACCGCAGTGACTTCTATTCTTTAGGTGTTACTTTTTACGAATTACTCGCAGGGCAATTACCATTTCCATCAAACGATCCGATGGAATTAGTGTATTCTCACATAGCTAAACCAGTACCTTTAATACATAAAATTAACCCACAAATTCCTGCTATACTCTCAGAAATCGTCATCAAATTGATGGCAAAAAATGTAGAAGACAGATATCAGAGTGCATTGGGACTGAAGTTTGATTTAGAAAATTGTTTAACTCAACTTCAAGAAACTGGTAAAATAAAAGGTTTTGAGATTGCGCGAAGGGATCTGTGCGATCGCTTCATCATTCCAGAAAAACTCTACGGTCGAAAAACCGAAGTATCAACCCTCCTGCAAGCATTTGAAAAAGTCAGCTTTGGGGCAACAGAAATGATGTTGGTAGCAGGTTTTTCTGGGATTGGGAAAACTGCTGTTGTGAATGAAGTTCATAAACCAATTGTCCGGCAACGCGGTTATTTTATTAAAGGGAAATATGACCAATTCCAGCGCAATATTCCTTTCAGCGCCTTTGTCCAAACCTTCCGAGACTTAATGGGGCAATTGCTCTGTGAATCAGATGCACAACTGCAAATCTGGAAAACCAAGATTCTGGAAACTGTTGGCGACAATGGACAAGTTTTGATTGACGTAATTCCAGAACTAGAACGGATTATTGGCGCTCAATCCGCAGCTACAGAAATATCAGCGACTGCTGCCCAAAATCGCTTCAATCTGCTGATGCAGAAATTTGTGCAAATCTTTACAAGCCAAGAACATCCCTTAGTGATGTTTTTAGATGATTTGCAGTGGGCAGATTCCGCATCGCTGAAATTGCTGCAAATGTTGATGCAAGACACAGAGTATTTATTGATATTGGGTGCCTATCGAGATAATGAAGTATCACCGATTCACCCCTTCATCTTGACTGTAAATGAGATCGTCAAAAATGGGGCAGTGGTCAATAAGATTGCACTGCAACCATTAAGTCAGCGAGATATGAATCAGTTGGTGGCAGATACGCTAAATTGCGAATTATTGCTTGCCCAACCTTTGACAGAACTGATTTATCAAAAAACTCAGGGTAATCCTTTTTTTGCTACCCAGTTTCTCAAGGCATTAAATGACGATAAGCTAATTATATTTGACTTAGAATTTCGCCATTGGCAGTGTGATATTGCTCAAGTCAGAGCCTTAGCAATTACTGATGATGTGGTGGAGTTTATGGCACTGCAATTGCAGAAATTGCCGAACCAAACTCAGAATATTCTCAAACTAGCAGCTTGTATTGGAGCGCAGTTTGATTTGAATACATTGGCAATTGTTTTAGAACAATCCCTAGAAGCAACGGCGGCTGATTTATGGAAAGCCTTGCAAGAAGGAATGATTATTCCGAATACGAAAATCTATAAGTTCTTTATTCAGTCTGACAGTGAGTCGGTTTCTGATGCAGCAGCTAATCCGATTTATCGGTTTTTACATGACAGGGTTCAACAAGCTGCTTACTCCCTGATTCCTGACGAGCAAAAGCAAGCAACCCATCTCAAAATTGGGCAGTTACTTCAGCAAAACTCCTCAGAAATAGAACGAGAAGAAAAACTGTTTGATATTGCCCTGCATTTGAACCAAGGACAGGCGTTAATTACTCAACAGCAGGAACGAGAAGCTTTAGCGCAACTCAA
Organism: Nostoc sp.; assembly: GCF_036917095.1. GTDB lineage: Bacteria > Cyanobacteriota > Cyanobacteriia > Cyanobacteriales > Nostocaceae > Nostoc. The sequence goes on along the minus strand of NZ_JBALFH010000006.1, from coordinate 4,302 downwards.
CTTAAAAGCTGGTGGTAAAGCCAGAAGTTCAACTGCATACACCGCCGCCAGACTGTATCTACAAACTGGAATTGAGCTATTAGAGGTGGATTGTTGGCAACATCAGTATGAATTGACTCTGAATTTGTATGTCGCAGCTGCGGAAGCCAGTTATCTCAATGGTGACTTTGCGGGTATGGAACTCTTCGCAGCATCGGTATTGCAGCAAGCACAGACGATTTTGGACAAAGTGAAAATCTACGAAATTCAAATCGTGGCATTAGTGGCTCAGAGCCAAATTTTAGCAGCGATCGCAGTGGGAAGAGAGGCTCTAGCGCAATTGGGAGTAGAATTTCCGACGGAAGTAGACGAAGCTTTGATTGGCAACGCCTTACAAGAGCTTAAAGAGCAACTCCAAGATAGAGAGATTGCTGGGCTGATTGACTTGCCCGCGATGAGCGATCGCACCACCATCGCCGCAATGCAACTGTTAGGTATGTTGTTTCCACCAGTGTTACTGGGAATGCCAGGTTTAATCCCCTTGTTGAGCGCGACAATGGTGCGGTTATCGCTCCAATTTGGCAATGCCCCCACCTCAACGGCAGGGTATGCGATTCATGGCATAGTGCTGTGTGCCTTTTTGGGTGAAGTCGAAATCGGCTATGGGTTCGGTAGATTAGCGCTCTCGTTGCTAGAGAGGTTGAATGCTCAGGGTATGAAGTGCATCACTTTGAACCTGTTTGGCGCTTTCATCCAACATCGTCGGCAAGCCCTCTTGGTAACGCTACCAACGCTGAAAGAAAGCTACACGGCTGGTATGGAAACCGGTGATTTTCTCTACGCTGGCTACAGCATACAAGGGTACACTTATACGGCGTTGTTCGCCGGTGTAGACCTACACGCGTTGACTCCTGAATTATCTGCTTACAGTATTGCCCTGGCTCAGGTGAAACAAGATTCGGCACGTATTTATTTGGACATGGTGGGGCAAACAGTGCACCAATTGAGAGAAAGGATGAGCCAACCCGATTGCTTAATTGGCACGATCTACGATGAAACAGTGATGTTCCCCAAACACCAGCAGGATAGGGATCTCACGGCTTTCGCCTTTGCCTACAGCTACAAACTTCTGCTTGCCTATTCTTTTGGCAATTATCAGGCTGCCCTCGACTATATCACCCAAGGCAAGTCCTATTTGATGGCAGTATCAGGAATGCTTTTTATTCCCATCTTCCATTTCTATGCCGCCTTAACGCACCTGGCACTTGTTCCCACACAGCCACAAGAGCAAGCTGAAATTCTCGCCGAGGTAGAAACCCATCAAACAGTTCTGCACCAGTGGGCGGAAAATGCCCCGATGAATCACTTGCATAAATGGCATTTAATTGAGGCAGAAAAGTATCGGATTTTGGGCAACAAAGCAGAAGCGATCGCTCTTTACGATCGCGCCATTCAACTCGCCAAAGAAAACCAATTCCTTAACGAAGAAGCTTTAGCCAACGAACTCGCCGCCAAATTCTATCTCGATTGGGGCAAAGAAAAAATTGCCACCATTTACATGCAAGAAGCCTATTACTGTTACAGCCGATGGGGAGCCAAAGCCAAAGTTGTCGATCTAGAAACCCGCTATCCTCAACTACTCGTAGCAATTTTGCAGAAACAGCAACTATCTTTCACACCCACGGAAACGATTTCCTCTCACACCCTCCAAAGTTCCACTTTCGGTAATACTAGCTTCTCAGAAGCCCTGGATCTGGCGACCATTCTCAAAGCTTCTCAATCTCTGTCGAGTGAAATAGAGTTGGAGAAATTACTCTCAACCCTACTTGAGGTGATACTGGAAAGTGCGGGAGCGGATAAATGTGCGTTGCTGATGCCAAAAGGTTCATGCTGGGTAATTGAGGCATTATCCCAATTGGAACAGCCTAGCATTATCTTGCGATCGCTACCCATTGAAGATCGTCAAACAGTACCTGTTGCCCTAATCAATCGGGTGAAAAATACCCGCTCCTTGACTGTAATTGAGAATGCAGTAGTTGAGCCAACCCTTGCGGCCGATCCTTATATTCTGCGCCATTCACCCAAAAGTATTCTCTGTGCGCCAATTCTCAACCAAGGCAAGCTGATTGGCATTTTGTACCTGGAAAATAACCTAACGGTGGGAGCCTTTACTAGCGATCGCCTACAGGTTATCAAACTTCTCACTACTCAAGTAGCCATTTCTCTAGAAAACGCCCAACTTTATCATAAATTAGAGAACTATTCCCATAATTTGGAGCAAAAAGTAGAAGAACGCACCCAGGAAATAACAGAAAAAGCAACTCAGCTAGAAGCAACATTGGAAAAACTCTACTCGACTCAAGCCCAACTCATTCAATCAGAAAAAATGTCCGGTTTGGGACAGCTAGTTGCTGGAATAGCTCATGAAATTAATAATCCAATTAATTTTATCTATGGCAACTTACAACCAGCAAGTGAATATGTTGCATCTTTAATTGAATTAAATAATTTATATCAACGACTTTATCCGCAACCATTGCCAGAGATTGCCGAGAAAATTGCCGATATTGAACTAGAATTTCTGGTGAATGATTTACAAAATATCTTGTCATCGATGAGGGTTGGAGCAGATCGCATCCGTCAGATTGTGCTGTCACTGCGAAATTTTTCCCGCTTGGATGAATCAGAAATCAAACCAGTAGACATTCACTCTGGGATTGAGAGTACGCTGTTAATTTTGCAGCATCGACTTCAGAATAATAGTAAACATGCAGAGATTGCGCTCGTGAAAGAATACGAGCAATTACCTTTAGTTAATTGTTATGCATCGGCTCTGAATCAGGTATTTATGAATATTATCAATAATGCCATTGATGCTTTAGAAGTATCAGATACCAATTTCCAACCGACTATCACAATTCAGACGGAATTAAAAAAATCAAACATATTAATTCGCATTGCCGACAACGGTATAGGGATGAGCAAGTCTGTACAAAATAAGATATTTAATCCATTTTTTACGACGAAATCAGTAGGTAGTGGTACAGGGTTGGGATTATCAACTAGCTATTCAATTGTGGTCGAAAAACATGGGGGTCAGTTAAGCTGCATTTCCGCACCAGGACAGGGTGCAGAATTTTTCATTGAAATTCCGGTGTAAGATTCCACTCTTATTTATAAATAACTTGATATATCTGGGAACACTATATCTGTAAATCATTAGGATGAGCACAGTATGGTTAATACTCTTGTCAATATTCCTGGATATTGCATCAGCGAAGAACTCTACAATGGTTCCAGAACCGTAGTTTATCGAGGCTATCGAGAGACTGACTCATTACCTGTAGTGATTAAATTGCTGAAAAATCCTTATCCGAGTTTCAGCGAACTATTGTCGTTTCGCAATCAGTACACGATTACCAAAAATCTCAACTCTCCTTTAATTGTCCAAACCTACAGCCTCCAAGCCTACCAAAATGGCTATGCGCTGGTCATGGAAGACTTTGGGGGGATCTCCCTCAAGGAATGGGGAGTCAAGGTCAGGCGGCAATCTCTACAAGAGTTTTTAGTTATAGCGATCGCACTATGCAATGCCTTAGATATACTCTATCATCAGCGGATTATTCATAAAGATATCAAACCTGCCAATATTTTAATTAATCCCGAAACCAAACAAGTTAAATTAATTGATTTTAGTATTGCATCTTTACTACCACGAGAAACGCAAACACTAATCAATCCCAATGTATTAGAAGGGACACTTAGTTATATATCCCCAGAACAAACCGGCAGAATGAATCGGGGGATTGATTATCGAACTGATTTTTATTCTTTAGGTGTAGCTTTTTACGAGTTACTCACGGGAGAGTTACCATTTCAATCAAACGATCCAATGGAATTGGTACATTCTCATATTGCTAAACTTCCACCACTTTTAGGCAATAGAGAAGAGATTCCCCAAGTACTTTGTGATATCGTCATGAAATTGATGGCAAAAAATGCCGAAGACCGCTATCAAAGTGCTTTGGGATTGAAGTTTGATTTAGAAAATTGTTTATATCAACTACACGTTTCTGGTACAATAAAAGGTTTTGAGATTGGGCTTAGAGATGTTTGCGATCGCTTCATCATCCCTGATAAACTTTATGGCAGAGAAAACGAAGTAGAAAACCTACTGCAAGCATTTGAAAGAGTCAGCCTTGGTGCAACAGAAATGATGCTGGTAGCTGGGTTTTCGGGGATTGGGAAAACTGCGGTTGTCAACGAAGTTCATAAACCGATTGTGCGTCAACGCGGTTATTTTATCAAAGGGAAATATGACCA
>NZ_JBALFH010000005.1:0-1613 GCF_036917095.1 Nostoc sp. | reverse complement strand
CAGGGCAAACGCATCTAAATATTGACGAGCCGGAATCAGGGTGGAATTTAGCCAAACCCTAATCATATAAGGCTTTCAGTAAATTAAACATTCACTCGTGTGGTAATGATAATCATTTTAGAGGGGAGTTAGAGGCAGCCGTCGGCTGCCTGTCAAGGAATATGGTATTCTCGCAGAAACTCCAAAGAAGAATTACATTCTTATTCTCCTTTCTATGAAGCTCAAACCAAAAATCACGATTGCTGACCATTTTTTGGGAATAGAAGACCCACGAATTGACCGCACTAAGCGACACAATTTAATTGATATCATGACGATTGCGATAATAGCAGTGATTTGTGGGGCAGATGGCTGGGTGGGGATAGAGACTTATGGTTGTGCTAAGTATGAATGGTTAACAACATTTTTAGAACTGCCAAACGGGATACCATCACACGATACGTTTGCAAGAGTATTTGCACAAATAAATCCTCAACAATTCCAGTCATGTTTTCTAGATTGGATGAAATCTATACAAAAAGTAACTAATGGTGAAGTCGTTGCAATTGACGGAAAAATTTTACGTGGTTCTTACGACACAAATAATGAGCAAAGTGCAATCCAAATAGTTAGTGCCTGGGCAACTACGAATAAATTAGTCTTAGGACAGATAAAAGTGGATTCTAAATCAAATGAGATTACAGCAATCCCAGAATTATTAAAGATATTAGAATTATCTGGATGTCTTGTGACAATTGATGCGATTGGTTGCCAGAAAGAGATTGTGAGGTTAATCACACAGCAGAATGCAGATTATGTGATTACGTTAAAAAAGAATCAAGGTAATCTTTATGATGAAGTTGAAAAACTATTCCAATTTGTTATAAGCACAGGGTTTGAGGGAATTGAACACAGTACATATAAAACAGAAGAAAGAGGGCATGGTCGTCATGAGATTCGCCACTACATGATGTTATCTGGAATCGGATCTCGGCTTAACCCTGATTCAGTTTGGTCAAACTTTAATAGTGTTGGGATGGTAGAATCCGTCCGTTCATTAAATGGTGAGACAACGGTTGAAACTCGTTATTTTATCAGTAGCCTTAAATCAAATGTTGAACAGTTTGCTAATTCTATTCGCAGTCATTGGGGAGTAGAGAATTCATTACATTGGATATTGGATGTCGCCTTGAGGGAAGATGACTGTCGGATTAGAAAAGATAATGCTCCACAGAATTTTGCAATTCTCAGACATATTGCAGTTAATCTTTTAACTCAAGAGAAGCGTAGAAAACGTGGAATCAAAAATAAACAGTTTCTCGCGGCGATGGATAACAAATATTTACTAAGTATTTTAGCGTTAGCTTAAAATAGTACATCCAAACTTGAATTTAATATTTTACATAAAAGTTTTATCTATTCTCCAGGTAAATATAGTTTTACGTATTCCATAATTGAATTATTTTAGTATTAATGATTAGTCATTCAGTTGAAGATAAGCTAATCCACACTTTGGGGAAATATTTGATTTATTTGATTTATTTGATTTATCATCCCATCCATTTTTACAGTTATCTATGTCATTTTTGAATCTTCCTTAGTTTTTATTAGTAAATAAGATGCGTTTGCCCTGG
>NZ_JBALFH010000004.1:0-46693 GCF_036917095.1 Nostoc sp. | reverse complement strand
ATGGGAGAAATGATTTTGCTGTCTGGCGACCCAATAATGGTACTTGGTATGTAATTCAAAGCTCTACAGGTCAAATTACTACTCAACAATGGGGGGCAGCTGGTGATATTCCAGCCCCTGGCGATTATGATGCTGATGGAAGAAATGATTTTGCTGTCTGGCGACGTAATAATGGTACTTGGTATATATTAAGGAATTAACAATATTGAGCAAGTAAGAAATATCGTTTCTCAGTTTTTTCTTACTTGCGCTCTGTTCGATAATTAAATCCTTTAAAACAAGTTCGCAAGGTACGCAGGGACTCTGCCAAACCCAAATAGCTACCCCTGTTTGAAACGCCTAACTCTGAATCAACAGAGCCTAAAAGGAGACAATATTGCACTCACATGGGCAAACGCGATGTGCCTGGGAACTTCGGAGTTCAATTGGATCTGTTCTTCCAAGATAACAACGATGGTGCTGTCGCACCTCGTTGTGAATCTCTCGGCTTCTAGCCGGGTAGAGCGTCAATAACTAGATAATACTCCTGTAATACTCGTCAATTCCATAATTTTCTCAAACTGAAAATCATGAGCTAAATTCTTGATAAAATTTTCCAGTGCAACATTTTCTGAAGGGATTTGCTCAATCAATTCTAGAATCAGGTCATCACTACATTGGGCTGCGGCAGTGTATACCTGTTTCACCCATTCAGCCGACATTTCAGATAATAGAGTCACTAAATCCGTAAGCGTTAGCATTGATTCTATTTTGTGTTGGTTTGCGTTTGCTATCTGATAGCCTTCTTCTTGATAAATATATTTAACTCCTAAATATTCGCTCAATTTTTCTAGTAATTGTTCCTCTCGGAAGGGCTTGTTAATATAATCATCACAACCGGCTTTGCTCATTGCCTCTCGCTGTTCCTCAAAGGCATTAGCAGTTAAGGCGATGATAATAGTCTTGCGATTTGGGATTGAGATTTCTTCTCTAGCTTTAATAATTTTTGTGGCTTCATAGCCGTCCATAATCGGCATCCGCATATCCATTAAGATTAAGTGTGGTTGCCATGTCTGCCAGAGTGCGATCGCTTCAGTGCCATTTATTGCTTCCTGTACTGCAAAGCCGATAGATGTCAAAATTTTCATTAGCACTAAACGGCTATCTGTAGCGTCATCAACCACCAAGATCCGGTATTCGCTTTGATCGGGCGCTAAACTAATAACTTGGCGTCTAATTTGCTCGATCTGAATTTCGCTGGCTGCGGCTAAATCGATTTGAATATCAAACGCAAATTTACTTCCCTTGCCAATAATGCTGGAGACGCTAATATCTCCCCCCATTAGTTGCACGTATTTGCGGCTAATTGCTAAACCTAGTCCTGTACCTTGTTGCGATTTCCTTCCGGTTTCAGTTTGCCCAAAAGCTTCAAACAGCAAGTCAATTTCTTGTGGGGCAATACCGCGTCCAGTGTCTTGTACCTCAAAGATTAAGCAATGGGATGAAGAAGCAGAGGGGCTTTTAGCAGGGAGCAAGGGGGAAAATGAAGAATTACCTGTTTCCTCTTTCTTCTCTACTCCCCAATCCCCAGTCTCCATCCCCACCCGCAGCGTTACCCTCCCTGTATCGGTAAATTTGATTGCATTTCCCAGCAGGTTAAGCAACACTTGACGCAGTTTACTTTCGTCAGCTTGGATGTATTGGGGAAGGTAAGATGTATATTCAAAGACCAATTCTAATCCTTTGGAGGTGGCGCGGAAGCGTAACATCTCTTCCAGGTTTTCTAAGAGGCAAATTAAGTCAAAACAGTTGAGATTTAATGTTATTCTGCCGGCTTCGATTTTAGTCATTTCCAAAATGTCGTTGATTAAGTTGAGGAGATGTTCGCCAGCACGATTGATGATTGTTAGGTTTTGCTGATGTTCAGTAGATAAAGCACGATCGTGACTCATGATTTGGGTAAAACCGAGGATGGCGTTGAGTGGGGTACGCAGTTCGTGGCTCATGTTGGCGAGGAATTCGCTTTTGGCGCGGTTGGCAGTATCAGCAACGATCGCAGCTTCTTGCAATGCTTGTGACTGTCTTTGGGTTTGGGCGAGCAATTGTGCTTGCTGTAAAGCCACACCCAACTGATTGCCAATTTGAACTACGATGTTGATTTCTCCTGATTTCCATTGACGGGGAGCGGAATTTTGATAACTCGCCAATAATCCCCAAAGCTGATTACCATATAAAATCGGGACAATAATGTAGGCTTTAGCCTGAAAGCGCTCTAAGAGGTTGATATAAGAAGGATGAAACCCAGCGTTGTAAATATCTGGCACAGAGCGGAAACTTCCACCTTGAGTTCTTTGCAGATAAGGATCTTCCACCTGGTTATCCGCGCTATCCAAAATTTTTGCTAGGCAATGGCCCTCTTGTAAGACACCTTCTGTGAGATGGGGGTCATTGTTGTGTTCTTCTATCAGAGAAATCCAACCATTACCCACCGATTCGGAAACAAATTCGCCATTCCACTGGGGATTGAAACGATAGACAACAACGCGATCGCAGTTTAGCACTTGCCGTAATTCTTGGGTTGTAGCTGCAAATATAGTCTCTAAATCTAGTGTTTCGCGCATCCTTTGAACTACTTGGGCGATCGCTCTTTCCCGTTCTGCACCCTCATACAAGGCTTCTTCTGCCAATTTCCTCTCGGTAATATCTGTAATTGTACCGATGTAACCTTTAATTTCTCCATTATCTCCAAATTCTGGCAAAGCATGGCAAATTACCCAGATGACTGTACTATTTTCCCGCAAGAAGCGATGTTCGTATTTATATGATGACCTAGCGACTGTTGCTTGATTCCATGCCAACAGTAGCTGCTCGCGGTCGTCTGGATGTACGGCATTTGCCCAACCTGTTCCCAAAGAATCTTCTAAACTACATCCAGTAATCTCACTCCAGCGTTGATTAAAATATAAGACATTGCCATCAACATCAGTGTGAAAGATACAAGCAGGTGAGGCTTCGGCTAAAAGTTGATATCGCTGCTGACCTGACTGCAAAGCTAATTCTGCTAATTTGCGATCGCTAATGTCTGCCCAATAACCAACACATTCTATAGAGTTACCAACTTCATCACGGATTAACCTCATCTTTTCGTAAAACCAGTGATAAGTTCCATCAGCGTGTAACCATCGGTATTCGTAAGAGCTATACTCTCGCTCAACAAGCTCTTGAAATTTCCCCAAGATGAGTTCAACATCTTCTGGGTGGACATGATGGAGCCAGAAACTGGGATTTTCGAGAAATTCCTGCGCTTCGTACCCAACCATTGTCTTAACGTTTTTGCTAATAAAGGTAGTGCTAAAAGCTCCTGAGGTTTTTTTGCTGCTATAAATAACCACAGGGCTAGAAGTGAGCAGATATTGTAAGCGTTCGTTGGCTAAACGCAGTTCTTGTTCGACGTGTTTGCGTTCGCGCAGCGCAGCTTCCAGTTCGCTAATTTCTACTAAAACTGTCCCCACACCAGAGGGGCGATCGTTCTCACCAGGAATCGGAAAATAAGAAGCTAAAAAGTGACGGATGATATCTGGTTGTTTAATTGAGGCGCTGCTTAATTCTTGATTGAGAATGGGTTGGCCAGTCAACAGAACCTGTTGATAGGTTCCTTCTACTAAGGGAGCGATGTGGGGTAAGACTTCATGGATGGTTTTGCCAATATGATCTTGCTGGGGTAGTCCATTAATCTCCGCTAGTAGTTGGTTGATTTGCACAAACCGCAGCTGGTTATCTACAATGTTCATGCCGACGGGAGCGCTGCTAAAAAAGGCATTGAGGCGAGCTTCTCTGAGTGCTAGTTTTTGTTCTAGGGTTTTGCGCTCAATCAACCCACCTAACTGAGCAGCAACAGCACTTACTAGCAACAGCAAACGTTTATCTATCAATACTGAGCTACGTTTAAAAAATACTAAAACAGCTAATACTTGCTTTCCTGCCAGTATGGGAACACCAAAACTAGCTTTTAATCCTACTTTGGCAGCTTGTTGCGATGCCTGCGGCGGGCGCAAAAAAACTGACTGTGCAACTTCCGAAACATCCTCTATCCATTCTGGTTCCTGACTCTGCCAAACCCTTCCTGGTAGTCCCACTCCCAGAGCAAATTTCACAGTTTGGCTTTGGCGACAGAATTGTTCTAAACTACTTTCCTCACCATACCAGCCCAGACTGTGTTCTAAAGTACCATCTTCATTAGGTATCCATGCTTCACCAAAATCCCAACCAATCGTGTGACAAATTAAGCGCAAAACCACTGCTAAAGCGCTGTTGACATCATTGGCGCGAGTGATAGCTTGGGTTGTTAACAACAGCAAACGGCTTTCATTTTCTGCCTGCTTGCGTTCAGTAATGTCTTTCGCTGTGCCCAGTACATACCATTGTCCATCAATCTCAATCATTTCCGCACTAAACAGTGTTGTCTTGATTTCTCCTGTTGAAGTGCAGACATCAACCTCATAGTTGCGGATGGCTTTTGTTTGTTGCAGCGTGTGGGCCAGGAAATTATATTCTTCTGGATTCGTCCAAATATTCAATTCTTCATCGGTGCGATCGATAACCTGAGAACGAGAATAACCAAAAAATCGACAAAAGCTGTCGTTCACTTCGACATAGCGTTTATTGAGAACAGTAATTAAGGCAATTGGATCGGGAGATGACCGAAAAGCTGATGCTAACTTTTCTTCAGAAGCCCGCCGCGCTGCTTCTGCGCGTTGGCGTTCTTTTGCCTCCAACACCAAGGATACTAAATTACCCAGAGAACGAGCGAAATTTTGGTCTTCTAGCGTCCAATGATGAGCAACTCCCACAGCCTCCATACATAAAACTCCTACAGTTTTGCCCTCAAGCCTAATGGGTGTATCAAGTATGGAGGTAATGCTTAATCTTGAGTAAAATGCAGAAAATTCTCTAGTTCTGGGATCGGTATGGGCATTATCTGCGGCGATTGGTTGGTCTTGCTGCAAAGCTGCAAAATAAGCTGGATAGTCTTCCGCTGCCAAGGAAAGTCCTTGGCTATGTTGATTTCGGCTAGCCTCAAATAGGTCAAAACACTCGATTTTCGTGCCTGTTTCCTCATACAGCCAGATACTGGTTCGTTCCACCCCAATATTTTTGACAGATGTTTCTGTGATTTTACTCAAAGCGGCTTTCAAGTCACCCTGATAAAGCGTCTGATTTTGCGCGAGTTTGGTTAGCACTAGGTTATGATTGCGGAGCTTAATCGCGCTTTCTTGGAGTAATTTTTCTATACCTCTACGCTGTGTAATATTACTAGCAGTGCCTGTCATGCCTATAACCACACCCTCTTCGTTGCGTAAGGCGATCGCATTAAACATTAGATAAAGTAAAGTACCATCTTTAGCTATACAAGTAGTTTCATGCTGAAAGATAGTCTTTCCCTGAAAAACACGCTCAAAGGCTACTTTATCTTTAGCAACTTGTGTAAACGAGATGAAATCAGTTAAGGCACGCCCGATCATTTCCTCGGGTTCGTAGCCATAAATCTGCTTGACTGCCGGGTTGACAAAGGTAATTAGTCCATCAATATCCACCGACCAGATCATATCCTGGGATGTCTCCACTAGGTGGCGATACTGACTTTCGCTCTTTTTCAGAGCGGCTTCGACTAAAAGGTGTTCGCTTTGGTAAACTTCTCTACAAATGGCTTTGCCAATGTTAACGGGAATTTCTTTGAAAATTTTTTCTATTCGTTTGTTCCGAATATTTAACTCAACAGCAAGCTGTTGACGCTCTCTAATCTCCTCTTGTAGTTGGGCATTTTGTTCTTTTAACTGTTTTTTTAGCCTTTGGAGAGTAAGTTGATTTTGTACGCGTAATAAAACTTCTTGAGTTTTGAATGGTTGAGTAATATATTCAACATCGCCTAAATCACAAATGTTTACTTCTTGAGATAATTCATCTAAAATACCGAAAAAAATTATCGGAATCTCTTGAGTTTTCTGGTTAGCTTTTAAACGTTGATAAACTTCATAACCATCCATCTCTGACATAAGAACGTCTAGGAAAATCAAGTCTGGGGGAGAAACTAGCGCCGTATGGATTGCCAATTGTCCAGAAAGGGCACTTTGCACCTGATAACCTTGGTGTTGAAGGATGTCTACTAAAAAATGTAAATTCTCTAGCCGATCGTCAACTAATAAAATCTTTATTTTTTGAGCATCCATATCAGTTACTAAGTTAATTTTCAATCAGGAGTAATTTGTTGCATCAAACTGAACATGAAATCAGAAAGTAAAACTCTTTTACAAGATTGTAATTGAAGAAGGCAGGAGGCAGAGGGCAGGAGGAACAAGTCACTTATGAGATTCAGGCTCCTCCTGACTTGGGGTCACTGAACAAAAGTACAGTGGGGGTCTTAAACCCAAGTTCACTCCGGTTACGAGCTTCAGTACTGGAATCAGAATTCCCTTCTGCCTCCTGCCTCCTGCCCTCTGCCTTTCTTGATAAAATCATCGTCGCCACCATACTTGGATGCAGGGTGTAGGGTTTTGGTGCCAAAAAAAGGTAGGAGGTGAAGCAATGCGATCTTTTCCTTCTAGCGCTAGCCTCTCCCATAAAGGCTATGCATTACCTAGAACTTTCTTAACATAAATGTAAGGCAGACGCGGAGAGAATAACAGAAATAAATAACGACGGTATGATTGACAAAATAGATACAAAATGCATGTAGAGGATATAGCGCGATCGCATAGTGTGCCGGAGGCGATCGTTAACTAGTAACATAACATTAGACAGAGAATACCAAAGTATAAGTTATCACTTACATTTTCCACGTAATTACAATACAAAATTTGGCGTAATATCATGTCTGCTTAACTAGTTATTATTCCGGGCATCTATGCAAAAATCCTAAAACTCTCTTTCTCCCTGCTCCCTGCCCCCTACCACCTATTTTTTATACGGTAAATCCAACTTATCTATGTACGGTTTACCCAACTGTTTTTTGATTTTTATTTTATTAAATTACTTACTAGAGAGAACAAACAAAGCAAATAAAGCTTCTCTCCAAAAAAACTAGAGGTTCGATAATTGCTTAAATATCTGAAACCTCTAAATAACCTCTAAAACTTTGTTTGATTACCCAAACGTGAATTAGAAAGTTAAGGAGATATTGAGATATGGCACTTATTCGTTGGGAACCATTCCGAGAAATGGAAATTCTGCGTCGTCAAATGGATCAACTCTTCTCTGAGCTTACAGCAGCCGAGCGCGGCAACTCCGAGATTTCTGCATCACCAAGAACAGCGTGGATTCCTGCGGTTGAATTACATGACAAAGGTTCAGAGTTGCTATTAAGAGTTGAGATTCCAGGAGTGGAAGCTAAAGACCTGGATGTTCAAGTAACTCAAGATGCAGTTTCGATTGCTGGCGAGCATCGTTACGAAAAACATTTCCAATCTAACGCTAAAGTTCATTCTGAATTCCGCTATGGCAACTTCACTAGAGTAATTCCTCTGCCAAGCAAAGTTCAGAATCAACAAGTTAAAGCAGACCTGAAAGATGGCATTCTAATTTTGACTTTACCCAAACTGGAGCAAGAGCAGACCAAAGTATTCAAAGTGAATTTAGGTCAATCGGAAAGTGCTACAGCTTCTATAGAAGCTGGCAATGGTAACACACAACCCAACATTACATCAGGGCAAAGCGTTCAAACTGCTTGAGGAGATATTCTATTCTCTCATTCAAAGAAAATCGGCGGTAATCTCATAATTTAAAGGAGTGTTCGGGATAGCCGCCCGCCGATTTAGTCATTAATCATTAGTCATTAGTCCTTGGTATTAATGACTGATGACTTCGATTTCCCCACGGCAATTCAAGAAAACAAGCGTTTGCGGTAGCCTGTCGAAAAGACTTGCGATGTTTTCGTAGTCGTGAGATGAGTTAATAGTTTCTATATCTCTGTATTAGGTAAATATTAATAGAAACCCCAGCTAAACTCATTGGTTGGGGTTTTTGTTGCTTAAGAGGTTGTTTGAAAAGTGGTATGTTCTGATTTTAATCAAATTGTTACCCCCCTTAATCCCCCCGATATATTGGGGGGAAATAAGAAAATCCGGTTCCCTCACGCCACATGCTTCAAGTCGAGCGTTGCCCGCCCAACGCAGTGGCTCCCCTTTATAAAGGGAGGGTTAGGGTGGGGTAAAAAATATTTGATACATCAATCATGACTTTTTAAACATCCTCTAACTCCTAAAAGAATGGATAGCCTAATTTACATCTTACTCTGGGCTATATCGATCGAATGAGGCGTTGAGCAAACTATAAAAGCGGAGCTTGCTTTTTTGTCAAGCCTCCGTCTCCGATATTTCTATCGTCCTTCAAAAATGAATAGGCAAGATATTGGGAAAAGTTTGAGTAAAATTTTTTAGCCTACTCGCAACTTCAGATATTTGCCCAATGGCAGTAAATTGAGCCAGAGGGTGCTATTCCTCTTGCACATCAACCCAGATACTGCCTTCTTCCACACGAATAGGAAACACTGGCAATGCTTTTTGTTGTGAAACCAACGAAAGTACCTTGCCTACACCAGGCGGCCAAGCACACCATCCTTGTACCTCACCAGTCCGCAGGTCAAAAGCACTGCGATGGAAGCTACAAACTATTGCCCCACTTTCAGTTATTTTCCCACTTTTCAACGGTAATTTTAAGTGGGGACAGTTGTTATCTACAGCATAAAGCTGATTTTCGTGATTCAAAACCAGAATTTTCCGGTTGCCAACTTTCACCACTTGTCGGGTACCTGGGGAAAGTGCTTCGACTGCAAGAACTTTAGTCCAGCTCATTAGGTTCTCCTTTCCTAATTAATCTGCTTGCTTTCAGTTTCCCGCAATTGTGACCACTGCGATCGCCTTTCAGTATTGGTGAGTGGGAAAGTATAAAGTCACTAGAACGCAAACTTTTCCCGAAAGAGCGATGTCTACGACGGGCTACGCTGACGCTTAAGGATATATAAACTATAAATTCTTACATTAAATCCTAGTTTTACACTGAATTATTTTATTTCTGGGTAAACTAAAGAGAGCACTTCCTATCTAGGCATCATAGGGCTTGTAGCTTATAATAGACAGTTTTGAGGGATATAAAAGATGATTAAGACAAGTTACGAATTTGACCAGTCTATCCTCCCCGCAGGATCTTCATTAAAGACTAATATTTTGCTACGTTTTCGTGCTGACATAGCTGAATCTCCCCGACGTAACCTTAACCTTTCTCTTGTAATTGACCGTTCAGGCTCTATGGCTGGCGCTCCCTTGCATCATGCACTCAAAGCCGCTGAGTCTGTGGTGGATCGACTGGAGCCAGATGACATTCTCTCAGTAGTTGTCTACGACGATGAAGTGGACAGCGTTGTGCCACCCCAGGCTGTGACTAACAAGGGCGCACTGAAAAACTCTATCCGCAAGGTGAGAGCAGGCGGTATTACCAACTTATCGGGGGGATGGCTCAAAGGCTGCGAACATGTCAAGACGCGACTCGATCCGCAAAAAATCAACCGTGTTCTTCTGCTTACCGATGGTCACGCCAATATGGGCATTCAAGATCCCAAGGTACTGACAGCGACATCGGGGCAAAAAGCTGAGGAAGGTATTACCACAACTACTTTAGGTTTTGCTCAGGGTTTCAATGAAGACTTACTGATTGGTATGGCAAGGGCCGCCACGGGCAACTTCTACTTCATTCAGAGCATCGACGAAGCAACTGAAGTATTTAGTATTGAGCTAGACAGTCTCAGAGCAGTAGTGGGACAGAATCTCAAGGTGACACTTGAGTT
Organism: Nostoc sp.; assembly: GCF_036917095.1. Lineage (GTDB taxonomy): Bacteria > Cyanobacteriota > Cyanobacteriia > Cyanobacteriales > Nostocaceae > Nostoc. Next base: position 36,879 of record NZ_JBALFH010000004.1, on the reverse strand, counting down.
GGCTGATGGTGTTAGCCTCGTTGATACCTTAAGTCTTGCTAAAGTTAGCCAGAATGGCGCTGGTCAACCTGTCCTCACCTTGGGAGAGCTTTACGAGGGCGAAGACAAACTTCTCGGTTTGAGTTTGATGATATCAAGCGCTCAAGTTGGTGAGTTACCTGTAATGAAACTGCATTACAGCGCTGAGGTTGTGCAAAACGATCTGATTCAAACCGTGTCAGGTACAGTCGATGTCGTTGCCAAAGTTGGTACCGTTGAGGAAGCAGCTTTTGCCTCTACAAGCCATATTATTCTGGAATTGAGTCGCCTCACCATCGCTAAGGCCAAAGAGACTGCTCTCGATCTCGCTGAACATGGCAGACATCAGGAAGCTGAACAAATCCTCCGTGTGCTTGTGCAAGATTTGCGGGATAAAGGATTGAACGAGAATTTTGAAATTGCTGAGGAAATCGATCAGCTTGAGTATTTCGCGGGTCGGATCGCCCAAAAAGCTCTAGGCAATGCCGGACGGAAAGAGATGCGGGATCAAACTTACCAGACGATGACGCGCAATCGCAGCGATCTGGTGGGTCGCGGTGTCACTACTGGCGATGATGTGTACGCGATGCCGATTGTTAATGAAGTCGGTTCAGGTGTTGAATTGTCTTGCGTTCGTGAAGGGGGTAAACTGCGGGTCAAAGTCATGTCCCAAGGCTACGATTCAACCAAGAACGTCCAGTTTCCCCGGGCCATTCGTGCCGAGGGAGCACGCTATGTTGTTGAAGGATTGGAACCCTCAACCGATGGTAGTTTCTACCGTGTACGTGGTAGAATAACCCGTTTGGCTCAACCCGGTGAAACAGATATCTTCGTTGCCCCTAGACAATCGTATGTAACTAACACAGGCAAAGCTTCCAAAGGCCCTGCCAGTGCCGCCGATCTTCCCACAACTGATAGTGTAGGGCACAGCATTTTAGTTCAGTGTGTCAAAGATGGCAGCAAGCTGCGTGCTAGGGTGGTTTCCGACGGATATGAACCGGATTGGAACATGCGTTTTCCGCGATCGGTTCGCGAGGAAGGAATGCTTTACGTCGTTGATGAAGTCAAAACAGCACCTGATGGCAAATCTTATATTGCGTGTGGTGAAATTAAGCGATTTGTGCAACCCACTACAACCAATTGAGTAGCCTTTTCAAGGTGACTCATAAAATCTTTGCTTTCCTCTGTGCGTCTCTCTTGCCTCTGCGGTTCAATCACTTGTCAACCGCAGAGTATGCAGAGCAGATACAGGTTTAGGGATGGGGGAATAATACGCAGTTGTCTAACGATGACACTTCTTAATTTTGAGTTGGGATGATTCCCATCCAGGTTTTTTCTTCCGGTGACAGTTGATTCAGTTGTTGTTGAAACCAAGTTTCAAAATTTTCTTGCAGTAATCGTTGGCGCATAAAATTGTCCAACTGTGCAGTTATAAACTTTTCCACACGTACAATTATCCATGATTCTCCAAAGGGTACGGGTGGTTTAACTATACCCACTTGACTTGTGCAAAGTAACTTAGCAAAATTGGGGTTGATAGTACCAAGTTCCACTGGCCCGATGATGCCATTTGTATCAGCTTCTGTCCCTTGAGAATATTCACGCGCCAGTTCAGCAAATGAGTTTTCTCCTTCTGTAATTCGGAAAAATAGTTCGTTGGCAGTTCCTCTGCTTTCAGTCCGAATTAAAGAATAAATCACCCGATCGAAATTTCTTTTGTTTTTGAGAAAGTAAGATTCTAGTTGATGTCCCCAAGTTATCTGCTTGAACTTTTCAACTCTGAGCTTTCGGGTTGCGAAAAGTTCTAATTGTTCTTGAGTCAGAGAGTAACGTAAACACCAATCTTGGATTTCTTGCTCGGTTGTCAAATCCCAATGCTGATAAAATTGCTCTAGAGCATGAGATGTTTCTGCTTCTGTGCAGGTGATTGGTGCGTTGGCGTAGCCCGTCGTAGACATCGCAGATTCGATAATGTTCTGAGATAAAAATTGCGGAATTAGGTTGTAACTAGCCAAAAAGGAGATAATTTCTTTAGGTAAGACCGAGATGCAGCTACGCTTCTCGCAGACATCATTTATTTGTAAAGCTGTAGTCATATTTCAATACTTTTTTGTTGAAATATTTGATAAGTTCAGTACAAGAAAAGAAAGAATTAGGGAAATCTGGGTTTGTTCCGGTTGCCGCAAGGTAGGTAATTGAAAGGTCAAATGCAAGGATTGCGAGATGCCAAATTCTCGTTAAGAACTTTGAGAGAACTCTCGCTCATGCGACTGCCAAGGTTAATCTTTGTTTCATTCGGCTGATGCTTCAGAGGCTTGCAGCCTCTTCTTAGATGTCAAATGGGTGTCTATATCGTTTTGCTCAATCCATCAATGGGCTTGAGCTATTTTCCCTGCCCGTTAGTCTAAACTTCAGTCATAAAAAAGCAGAGTGTTACACTAGGCGCTCTAGCTTTTAGAGGCTACTTCCACTTAGGGCTTCAGCAACACCTTTTGCACCTTTAACACTCTGCTACTGAAGAATAATCTACTTATTGTCAGCCATTACTTAACTTGACAGTGCCAAACAGCTTTCTAAGCCAATATAAAGTCTAGGCTGGGGATGACCGACGTAGGATTTTGCACATACGCAATCAAACTACCTTGATACAAGATGTCCGTTCCTACTCCAAACGGCTTCACCGAGTAGTCACTCAAAATGCCAGTAACTTGGAATTTGTCACCTTCCTGCCAGGAGAAGTCTGTAATTGTGTCATAACCTAATCCTGAGTCAAGAACGAAAATGTCAGCTCCTGCTCCACCGGTTAAATTGTCATAGCCAGACTCGCCCTTGAGCACGTCGTTGCCAGACTCGCCCTTGAGCGTATCGTTGCCAGTATAGCCAAGCAACGTGTCGTTGCCAGTATAGCCAAGCAACGTGTCGTCGCCCGTCCAACCATCTAGCTTGTCATTGCCCGTCCAACCATCAATGTAATCATTTCCTCCACTACCGAAAACGTAATCATCACCCTCGTAAGAATATATATAGTCATTTTCGAGAGTTCCGTAGAGATTATCATTTCCATATGTGCCATAGATGTTCGCCATTTTCAATCTCCTTTTATTGTTGATAGTGAGTTGGTTAAGTTAAACTCAGCAAATGTAATTTTTTGTCTGGATTCCAGCACCAAATTACTTCAAAGAAATCTTCCATCACCTCATTGGTGCGTGGTCAGTAATATTACTGTTGCCGATGAGTTTTAGAATATCCGACATATTCATGCCACACATCGACCTTTTCTGCTTATTTATATGCAGTTTGGATACCTAGAGAATGCACAAATGCGATCGCTCTATTGCAGAAAACTGCATAATTAACGAATATTTGCTTGAGAATTGCTACTCGTGGTGTATTTATATTGTTGGCTTATTCGGATCGATTTCATGAACGGATAAGCTTTTTCTGTCTAAAAAATTTTTATACAACTGCGTATTATTACCCCATCCCTAAACCTGTATCTGCATTCATAGAGCGCTCGCAATACTAATACTTGTCTGGTTTTGGGGGAAAGGGACTCATGTTAAAGGGGAAAAAACTTTATTTGCACAGATGCAAGAATTATAACTAATCAGCCGGACATGATATTAGTCTTAATTACGCCTCGATCGCAGGGTTATAATCATCTGGGTTATTAAAGCCTGCAATCCAGGCGGCTGCCTGATGGCAACTTCGCATGTGAGGGGGAACGCGCAAAACATGAATATGTCCTGTGGATGGGCAAGTGACTTTCAAGACCATCAGCGGTTCGTCATCCTCAAAAGGAATGTAGACTAGTTGACGTTCCCCACCTGCATCGCGATCGCGATCGCGGATCAACCCTCCCACTTGCTGCAATAATGTCTCGTATCCCAAACGTTCAATCAGCACGCGGCGCAACTCAACATTCTCAATATTGAGAATATCTTGCCCCGTCAGAGATTGGGATTCAAAGGCAATCTTATCTGTCACCTGCACGCCTCGCCAGCGTAAGACAAAACCATGTCCCGCAGATAGGCTGGTAATCCCACTTCCGGCCAACTCGATCCAAGAAGTGACGTGGAGTCCTTGAGAAAGGGTAGTGAGGTTTACACAGTCGCTGATATCAATACTTTCACAGGTGAGATTTTCGGGTAGATTGTAAAGATCCAACGCACCGCTTAAATCCAGATGTCCCAAAACGCGCATACCATCCCAGGCGCGATGCTCAAGGATGAGTTTTCGAGCACGTTCAGCTGAGATAGGCTCGTGGCTTTCCTTTGGGTGCTGCAAAACTGGTTTATTCGGCACCCGTCCTTTCGACATGATTTTGAGCATTAGTCCATCACCTCGACGTAAGCATCAGGGCGATATTCACGTTGTTTCCAGACGCGGTAAAGCCCTTGGGGTAATTCAATCGCCCGATGTTCTTCATGAACTAAAGTGGCACTTGGTTCTTTAACCTCAAGAAAAAGGTCGCTACCATGTACCCACAACTGAACAGCATTGGATTGCTGAATGCGATGGCTGTGTCCTGTGATTTCACCATGAGCGAGAGTAGCACCTACACGCTTCTGAGCACTGACAGGTAAGCTAGCAATACGTCTGATTAGAACGTCGCCATGTCTGTAGAGAACACTAGCTTGGTTAGTTTGGGAGTTATTGCTGTCGTTAAACATCTTTTTATCATAACAATAACTTCGCCAATTTACGAGGATTGACAGTAACTATCTGAAAGAGGAAAAGACAGTCGCAAAGATTATAATTTATCGTAGAGAACTTTCATGTGTCGGCTAAACTGTTCCTCTACAAAATAGCTGCTAGAAAATTCACTTGCAAAAGAAACCTGATGAAAGTGATAATCTAGATTCAACAAATTGTAGACAAGTCTTAAGAAATAATCATCTATCCAGAAATCTACATCAAATAGTGAAATGCCATATTTTCCTTCCAACCTGCGATTTAAAGTTTTCAGTAACCAAGACCATTGAGGTTTAAGGGTCGGGTCGATGCGGTTACCAAAGACAGGATTAAAAAACTGATTTACTTGAGCTGTTCTCACATCAATCATTTTAGTTAATAAATCTGCCGCCTGGATTGGAGATGAATTAAACCAATAGTTAGCAACTACTAAATCATGTAAATAAGCAACGACAATTTTCGGGTTTTCTTTAATGAACTGCGAACGACAGACAATTCCTCTAACTGATGGAATTCTTAAACTAACCGTCTGAGAGAGAGGCAGCTTTTTGACAAAAGCATATCCTTCTAAAATGGAGGCAAAAGTGTGACAACATACGTAAGCATCTATAGTTTTATTTGCCAAACTCTTACTTGCTTTACGAGGGTTTTCATTCACTAATCTGCAATCTTTACTGACATCCATATCATAGAGGTCAAAAAGAGTAATGATAAACCTATGAGCATTTGAACCAAATAAGGTGGAAATTCTTTTACCTTTCAGTTCCTGAACAGTGTTGATAGAAGAATCTTTATGCAAAACAATATTTATATCTTGACCTAAAAGATTATACGAAGCAATTCCAATCAATTTAGAACCAAAACTTAAATCATCGAAAAATTGGCTTCCATTATTCAAGAGAGAAATATCATCTAAAATACAAATATCTAGTTCTCCCCGTTTCATCTGTCGGTTCATTTGTTCCCCAGAATTAAACGGCAGAATTTGCAACTCGAAATCTCGGTTAATTTCAATATTTTTGAAAATAGGCTGTTCAAGTGATGAGGATGCTCTCTGTAAATCAGAAATATGCTTAGTCCCATACCCAGCAACAAACTGCCCTATGGAATCACTCTGAATACCTATCCTAAGAATATTATTATTATCCTCTTTGGAAGAACAGCTACCTAAAATTAGATTTATATTAGGCAAACTATCTAAGTTATGTCGATCGAGTCTAAAACTTCTTACCAAACTCTCTGCGGATATTAACAATTCACTAAAGCGAGGAACATGGAGATAAATACCATATTCATTAACATCTTGAATAGTCAGAGTTAATACTTTGTATTGAGATGTTATATCAGCTTGACAGAAATCAGGTAAAATCGTTAATTTTTGATTTTCTGAAGCATATTTAAGTAAATCTTGATAATTATCTAGTACCTTTACACCACTTAATTTATTCATCAAGTATTCATTTTTAGATAGCTCCTGATGAATATCATCTAAAAGTACAATCTCAGCTAGATCGATATCATTTATTTTAATTAAGCTATGCTCATTGAGATATTTACTTGCCCCAAAGGAGACAAGCAGCATTTTATGAGTTGTTAATCTAGTACAATGGTGTTCTTCCTTATATCCAGAGCAACTGTTGAGCAAGAGATCCATCTCTATAGCTTGAGAATTTGAGAAAAATATGCTATTTGTAACCGTTATCTCTTTGATATTTCTCCCTGCAAAACAAAGCTGAAATCTCTGTGTATATTGTTTTAACCAAACTTCTAAGATTAAATTAGTAGCCCCCAATATCAAATCTTCGCCTTCAGCACTAAATGTTGCTTGAAATTCTTCTTGGAGATTTTCTACAGTTTCTACTACATTTATTGTCTGAGAAATCAATTTCTTGCCTTTATTAGTCAAGCATATAGAGCCAGGAGAGCGATTTAGCAAAACTACTCCGAAACAATCCTCTATTTGCTTGACTTTTTTACTAATTAATGCTTGACTATAACCTAATTTTTGTGCTGCTTTAGAGAAGCTACCACAGTCATCTACTGCTTTTAAAATTTTGATGTGATTGAGGGTAATATCTTCGAGTTTAATCTTGTTCATACTAAGAAAGGCAAGATTTTTATTACTTACAACGGAATTAAGCTGTTCTGCTGTGTATATTCGGAAATCACTAGTTTATGGAAGCGAATAGTGTCTTCCAACATAGATTCAAATTTGAGTACTATTAAGTCAACGCCAACCGCTTCGTATTCTTTCAGGCGGTTAATAACCGTATAGCGATCGCCAACGAGTTGAGCAGATAAACCGAGATTGGCTTCAATGGTTTGACTGATATCTAGTTTGTTGTGGGCAACTACGTTAGGATCGATTTGCTCTTGAAAGTAGTCGATCTGCTGCCGATCGGCAGAACGATAAATTGCTTCTAATCTGGCTTCAGCTTGGGCAGTATGTTCGCCAACGATCGCAAACGCACTCATTGCTACTTTAATCTGTCGCCCGTAGCGATCGCTAGCTAATCTTTTCACTTTTTGCACCAATGCTGCCGTTTTTTCAGGATCGTCAGCATTGATAAATAAATAATCTCCCAGACGAGCCGCTAGATTAATAGCTCGATCTGATTCACCAGCAATGAAAATAGGTGGTATTGGTCTAGGCTTATCCGCGAGAATACCACCCTTAATAGTGTAGTATTTGCCAACATAATTAAAGTCTTCGACTGTCCACAGCCCCTTGATTACATCAATATACTCTTCTAATCGCGCGTAGCGATCGCTGTGGGGTAGCCAGATATCTCCATAGCTTTCTACTTCTAATTTCCACCAACCTGCAATACCACTGAGAGCAAATCTGCCGTTACTAAGTTGATTTTGAATGTTTGCACTCAAATTGGCAACGACCGCAGGCAATTTAAAACCTGGTTGTACAGCCGCAACAATCTTGATATTCTTGGTGTTCAAACTTGCTAAAGCTGCTGTAATCCAGGCATCAGCGACATTATAGTTCGGCCCGTGAATTGCATTCAAGTAATGTTCGGGAATGTAATAGAAGTGATAACCTAATTCGTCTGCCTGAACTGCCAGTTTTACCAAATCTTGTGTGGATAAATTAGCCTCATGGTTGACAACTCGCAACCATCCACCACAGACCGGCGACCAAATTCCAAACTGAAGTGGCATAATTTTTTCCTGTGCCTTTTTTTACGAGTTATCCAATAAATACGGCAACTCTACCCGTTTACCGTGGTTTAGTAGTTCACACTATCACATTTATTTCTGCTGTGTATAGTTGCAGATTACACATGAAAAAAAGTTGTTTATCACGATATGGAATAGTAGCGATACTTTGTCGAATTTTGTATTTATGCTTGCTCTGACTGGATCGAGATGATAACTACCAAGTATAAAATAATAATTAAACACCAAGGAAAATTGGGCTGTATTCCATTTTGGAATACAGAAATGGAATTTAAGTATATAGAATCACGACATCGGAAAAATTGTTGTGATAAAGTCTGATTCATTAAAAACTACGGCAGTACGATCGGGTTATGGTATATTACCACCATCAGATCCTGAGATTGTCTACTTCTAAACTCAGAGTAGTTTCCAGCCGCTCTCAAGCTTTCGATTTTGACTAAAATTTTGCCCGATCGAGTTTTAGCTGGTTTGTTAGCGATGACAAATTAGGCTTTGTTGCTTCACTTGCAAACTTAGACAAATAACCAAGCAATTTCAATTACAAACGTACAATTATGGTAGATATTAAGTTCGCATACTGGATTCCCAACGTTAGCGGGGGGCTAGTAGTAAGTAAAATTCCCCAACGAACAGATTGGACTTATGAATATAATGCTCAACTGGCTCAAACAGCTGAAGAAGTCGGGTTTGAATATGCTCTAGCACAAGCCAGATTTATCGCCAGCTACGGCGCTGAGTACCAGCTAGAGGCATTAACAACCGTGTCAGCCTTAGCTCCAGTCACCAAGAAATTAAAGCTAATTGCGGCAGTTCACCCTGGATTGTGGCATCCGGGAGTAGTTGCCAAAATCGGTGCCAGTATTGATTTTCTCTCTAACGGACGGTTTGCTCTGAATGTAGTTAGCGGCTGGTTCAAAGATGAATTCACTATATATGGCGAACATTGGTTAGACCATGACGAACGCTATCGTCGTTCAGAGGAATTTATCCGCGTTCTCAAAGGTTTGTGGACTGAGGATGAGTTTCACTTTAAGGGCGACTTTTACCGGATTAACGGCGGTTGGGTGAAACCTAAACCAATTAATCAGAATCCACACCCGGAGATATTCCAAGGTGGTAACTCCAAGGCTGCACGGCGCATGGCTGGCCGGGTGTCTGATTGGTATTTCATGAATGGTAACACCATAGAAGGTGTGAAAGAGCAGATTGAAGATGTGTCTGCATTAGCGAGTCTTGAAGGACGCAAAATTAAGTTTGGTTTGAATTCCTTTATTATCGTGCGAGATACGGAAGCAGAAGCCCATGAAGTATTGCGTGATATTATTGCCCAAGCCGATGTAGAGGCGGTGAAAGGATTTGGCGAAGCGGTGAAACAGGCGGGATCTTCTAGTCGTGAAGGTCAGGGAATGTGGGCGAATTCCAATTTTGAAGACTTAGTGCAGTATAACGATGGCTTCCGTTCAGGCTTGATTGGTACGGCTGAACAAGTAGCTGAAAAGATTCGCCAGTTCCATGAAGTGGGAGTTGATTTAATTCTTGGCGGCTTCTTACACTACACAGATGATTTGCCAGCATTTGGTAAGACAGTAATACCAATTGTGCGCGAACTAGAAGCTAATCGTCGTTCAGCTGATGAATTAGTTGTGGTGTAGCTGATTATCGATTAACTACTTGCAGAAGTAGTTGTGTAATTTATCCGGACTTTACAGCTATTTTCAGGTAAATAGACCGCGCGGTAGGGGCGCAAGGCCTTGCGCCCCTACGACTGGTAAATGTTCAATGGTTAAGCCCTCCCTACAAAAATTCAGATTCAATCTGTTAGAAGTTACGCAAAATAACTTTCAAACTCTAATTCATACGTGTTACGGAGACTTTGCTTAAGCCGCAAGTGTCTTGCTCTGTGCTTGGAATGGTTTGTTTTTCCGTTGTCAGTTGTTTAATCACAATCAAGAAGGAGTTATATATGACATCAGTAATTAATACTGAACAGAAGGCGCATATTATTCGGGACGATCGAGAAGCGATCGCGATCGCCCACGAATTAGCAGCTGAGTTTGCTAAGGGAGACTCAGAACGCGACCAAAATCGGCGTTTACCTGCTGAAGAAGTAGAAAAATTTTCTCAAAGTGGATTGTGGGGAATTACAGTCCCGAAAGAGTATGGCGGTGCTTTTGTATCGAATGCCACCTTGGCAGAAGTAGTTAAAATCATCTCCGAAGCCGACTCTAGCCTTGGTCAAATTCCCCAAAATCACCTCTATATGGTGGAAGCAGTTCGCTTGGATGGCACAGATGAGCAGAAAAAGTTCTTCTTTGATTTGGTTTTACAAGGTAAACGGTTCGGTAACGCCTTCTCGGAAATTGGCACTAAGTCTGTCACTGATGTGCAGACAAAATTAACACCAGATGGTTCTGACTACGTACTCAACGGACGCAAATACTACTCTGCTGGGGCATTACTAGCACATTGGGTTCCCGTCATTGCCAGCAATCCAGATGGTAAGACAGTGGTGGCATTTGTCGAAAGAGATGCTCCAGGATTGACGCTACTTGATGACTGGACGAGCTTCGGACAGCGTACCACTGCTAGCGGCACTACCATTATTGAAAACGTGAAAGTTAAAGCAGAATATGTAATTCCGCACTACTTATCCTTTGAACGCGCAACACCAATGGGTGCGATCGCGCAAATCATCCAAGCCGCCGTTGACGTAGGAATTGCCAAAGCCGCAGTCCGTGACACCATCTACTTTGTCCGCAACCATACTCGCCCTTGGGTTGACAGCAATTTAGAAAAAGGATATGAAGACCCGCTAACGCTCTATAACTTAGGCAATGTCCAAATTCAAGTTCACGCTGCGGAAGCATTGCTGCGACGTGCCGGTGAGTTTATCGACATTGCCAACGAGTCAGGTTTAGAAGAACCCAAAGTAGTTGAAGCATCGATCGCAGTTGCAGAAGCCAAAGCATTGGCGACGGAAGCAGCATTACTAGCTACCAACAAGTTATTTGAACTAGCAGGTACTAAATCCACATTGGAGCAATTCAACTACAATCGCCACTGGCGAAATGCCCGCGCTCACACACTCCACGATCCCGTCCGTTGGAAATACTACGCTGTTGGCAACTACTTCCTCAATGGTGTCTATCCCCCACGCCATCCTTGGCTGTAATTGCCGCATTCTCTATTGGGGCAAGGCATTCAGAAATAATCTTTACCTAAATGCTTTGCCCCTGATAAATCCACGTAATCACAAAGATGGCTTCTGCAGAAAGCTTTGTAGTTGTTGAAAACTGATTTGCTTCTAGTTCCGCAGTCCTAGCTTCTAAATTATCAACGCGACCCCGTAAAGTTGCTAGTTCAGCAGTAAATTCTTCTTGCAGTCTTTGTAGGGTAGTTAAGTCTTGTTTGGTAACTAAGTCAGATGTCGCTGTTGCAATTAGCTCGTTGATCCGAGATAAACAAGCATTTAAGCCTGCTGCAAATTCATAGCGAGTGATAGCGCGGTTTCCCCGATAAGTACTATTTGGATAGCCCGCAATACATCCATAACGCTCAACTAAAGACTGAAGTGCGCCAAATGCCCAATCATTCTCAGCCCCATACTTGCCCGTTTCTCTGCCAATGTGAATCAGAAACGCGGTCATTTGATTATTCTGGAGAATTTTCTGTTTGCATGAATCTAAAGTGAAGCCACAATAATGTTTACGACCTGAGATCAAACTGGGCTTACTGATTTGGGAACAATAAATTGGAAATCACCAGAAATTAGTAGCATGGTCAGCACTCTTGTAAGTATTCCCGGATACTACGCAATAGAAGAAATCTATAATGGTTCGAGAACTCTAGTTTATCGTGGGTTTCGAGAGGCCGACCACAAATCTGTGGTGATTAAACTACTGAAAAATCCTTATCCCAGCTTCAGCGAATTGGTGCAGTTTCGCAATCAATACACCATTACCAAAAATCTCAATTCACCTCTAATCATCCAAACCTACAGCCTAGAATCTTACCAAAATGGCTACGCATTGGTGATGGAAGATTTTGGCGGGATTTCTCTTAAAGAATATTTTACTCCTGTAGAGACGTTGCATACAACGTTTCTACAGGAGTTTTTACAGATAGCGATCGCACTGTGTAATATTTTAGAGATATTGTATCGCGAGCGGATTATTCATAAAGACATCAAACCCGCCAATATTTTAATTAATCCCGAAACAAAAGAAGTTAAAATAATTGACTTTAGTATTGCATCTTTACTACCACGGGAAACGCCAACACTCATGAGATCCGATGTCTTAGAAGGCACACTGGCTTATATTTCCCCAGAACAAACAGGCAGAATGAATCGAGGGATTGACTATCGTACAGACTTCTATTCTTTGGGTGTAACTTTCTATGAATTACTTACAGGTAAATTACCTTTTCAATCAAACGATCTGATGGAATTGGTACATTGTCACATTGCTAAATCAGCGTCATTAGTAGATGAAATTAACCCACAAATTCCGTCTGTCCTTTCAGAGATTGTCAGGAAATTGATGGAAAAAAATGCGTCAGACCGCTATCAAAGTATGTTGGGTCTGAAATTTGATTTAGAAAATTGTTTAACTCAACTCCAAGAAACTAGTGAAATTAAGAGTTTTCCAATTGCGCGACGGGATATGTGCGATCGCTTTATTATTCCCGATCGACTCTATGGACGCGAAACTGAAATAGCCACTCTACTGCAAGCATTTGAGCGAGTAAGCAAAGGTGCGACTGAAATGATCTTAGTCGCTGGTTTTTCAGGAATCGGAAAAACTGCGGTTATTAACGAAGTTCATAAACCAATTGTGCGCCAACGTGGTTATTTTATCAAAGGGAAATTTGACCAATTTCAACGGAATATTCCTTTGAGTGCTTTTGTGCAAGCCTTTCGAGATTTAATGTGGCAATTGTTAACTCTAAACAACGCTCAAATCCAGCAATGGAAAAGCCAGATATTAGAAGCTGTTGGGGAGAATGGACAGGTAATTATTGAAGTCATCCCGGAATTATCAAGAATTATTGGCGAACAACCACCCGCACCAGAATTATCAGGAGATGCGGCCAAAAATAGATTTAATTTATTATTCCAAAAATTTACCCAAGTTTTTACTATTGCTGAACATCCATTAGTGATGTTTTTAGATGATTTGCAATGGGCAGATTCAGCATCTCTGAACTTAATGCAGCTATTGATCGCCGATTCAGGTCATCTTTTGTTAGTTGGTGCATATCGTGATAATGAGGTCAATCCAGCACATCCATTAATATTGACTTTGAGCGAGATTCAAAAAACGCAAGCAACGATTAATACAATTACTTTAACACCACTGAGTCAAGGGCAATTGAATCAGTTAGTAACTGACACACTTAAATGTACAGAAAAGGTAGCATCACCTATTTCTCAATTTATCTATCAAAAAACTCAAGGTAATCCGTTTTTCACAACACAGTTTATCAAAGTATTACATCAAGAAAAATTCATTAAATTTGACTTTGAATTCGGCTGTTGGGAATGTGATATTACACAAGTAAATCAGCAAGCGCTTACAGATGATGTTGTAGCATTCATGGTATGTGAATTACGTAAACTTCCTGAATCAACTCAACAATTATTACAGTTAGCTGCTTGTATTGGAAATCAGTTTGATTTAGGAACTTTGGCAATAGTTTCAGAAAAATCAAAAATAGAAACGGCAGCTATTTTATGGAAAGCTTTACAGGAAGGATTAATTTTACCTACTAGTATTACTTATAGTTTCCCTGAAGATTTATTATTAGACAATGGCGATAAAATAACAAATAATATAGACGCGCAAACAGATGACTTGAGCTTAGAGCAAAAGACAGTTACATACAAATTTTTGCACGATCGTATCCAACAAGCTGCCTCTTTTTTGATTCCCAAAGAACAGAAACAGTTAACCCATCTCCAAATTGGGCAATTACTTTTAAAAAATACATCATTAGCCCAGCAATCAGAGCATATTTTTGAGATTGTTGGCCATTTAAATTATGGAATTCCACTCATTAACCAGCCAAGTAAACGTCAAGAATTAGCTAAACTAAATCTCAAGGCAGGTCGCAAAGCCAAAGAAGCAATTGCTTACGGTGCAGCTCTACAATATTTCAATCAGGGCATTCAATTAGTAATTAGTGATGGCTGGGAAAATGCTAATGATTTAACGCGAGATTTATATCAAGCTGCTGCCGAAGTTGCGTTTATCAGTAATGAATTTGAGCAGATGGAATCGCTGATTAAAGTAGTGATACAACGAGCGCCAAGTTTTTTAGATAAAGTAAAAGTTTATGAGATTCAGCTCCAGTATTATCAGGTACAAGGGCAGCTGATTAAAGCAATTGATATTGGGTGTCAAACTCTCCAACAGCTTGGAATACCCTTATTTGAATCTGTTACTCCTTCAGATATTCATCAAGCTATAGAAAACACTTTATTAACGCTGGGAGAGCGCCAAATTGAAAGCTTAATCGATCTACCTTTGATGACCGATCCTCAAGCTTTAGTTGCCCTAAAAATTATGATCGGTCTCACTCCCTCTGTCCATCAGGCTGCTCCCCATCTATTTCCAATTATTGCCTGCGAACAAGTTAATTTATCGCTTAAATACGGCAATGCAGCACTTTCAGCACCAGGATATGCTGACTTTGCCATTGTTTTAAATGCGGTATTAAATCAACTAGAAAAAGGCTATAAGTTTGGACAGTTGGCTTTAAAAATTGTAGATAAATTTGAAGCAAAATCTCTGAGAAGTATGACTAGTTTTAAAGTAGCTGCATTTAATCAATTCAACAAGCTACCTGTCCGAGATACTATCAATTTATTAAAAGAATCTTATACTTTTGGACTAGAAGTCGGAGATTCTGTACACATGATTGTATCAACTTTTTCCCGATTTCTCTATACTTATTTGATGAGTGCAGAAAATTTAAAAGCTTTACTAGAAGAAATCAAAATTTTTGAGTCTAGTTTTGCAACTAGTGAAATTTTTTCGATTCGATTTAGTATTCTTAGAGCAACGATTGAATTCATAACTGAATCTAGTCATTATTCAGATTTATTAATTGATGAATACTGGAATGAAGAAAAAATTTTACCCGATCTACTAAAAGAAAATGATGAATTTACACTCCATGAATTTTATCTAATTAAGTTAATTATTAGCTACTTGTTTGATGATTCTCTAGCGGCAGTTAGCAATGGAGACAAAGGAGAGCGCTACCTTAAAGGTGGTGCCGGAATGCTATCTGTGTCTGTTTTCCATTACTACGATTCTTTGGCTCGTCTATCTGTTTATTCTAAAGCTAAATCTTCTGAACAAGCAAAATTACTCTTGAAGGTTGACGAAAATCAGAAACACCTAAAAGTTCGAGCCATAATTGCACCGATGAATTTTCAGCATAAATTTGATTTGGTAGAGGCAGAGCGTCATTGGGTCTTAGGTCAGCGATTTGAGGCAATTGACTTATACGATCGCGCGATCGCTGGAGCCAAAGAAAATGAATACATTCAACAAGAAGCTCTGGCTAACGAACTAGCAGCTAAATTTTACCTTGATTGGGGCAAAGAAAAAGTGGCTCAAGCATATATGCAAGAAGCTTACTACTGCTACGCACGCTGGGGAGCTAAAGCCAAAGTTGCCGATCTGGAAAAACGTTATCCCCAATTACTTGCCCCCATCTTAGAGCAAACCCATTTTCCTTTCTCAAGTAACGAAACCATTTTTGTTTTGGAGAGTGTCACTCCTACTAACTATATTTCCAGTAATAGCAGTGTCTCTTTAGCTTTAGATTTAGCTAGCATTCTCAAAGCTTCCCAAACTATCTCAGGCGAAATCGAACTCGAAAAACTGCTTTCATCATTGCTGCATATCGTTATTGAAAATGCCGGAGCAGATAAATGCGTGTTAATCCTTGTGGAGTCAGGTAATTTACTGATTAAGGCATTGGCAGAACTTACTAATAGTACTAGCGCTATAGAGGGGAAGGGAAATACCAAAGTGAATTTTTCCTCAATGTTGCTTAACTCACAGCCCATTGAAGAGTCAACGTCTGTGCCAGTTGGCTTAATTAATACCGTCAAAGGCAGCTTACAACCAGCAGTAATTGTTGATGCTACAGTACATCTGCAATTAATTAATGACTCTTACATTCAGCAAAAGCAGCCCAAAAGTATTCTGTGCAGTCCAATTTTATATCAGGGTAAATTGCTGGGCATATTGTATTTAGAAAACAATTTGGCAACTGGAGCGTTTACTCATAAGCGGGTTGAACTATTGAATATACTCTGCGCTCAAGCCGCCATTTCTCTAGAAAATGCCCGAATCTATCAACAAGCTCAACAAATATTACTGGAAAACGCCCAACTTTACCAACAAGCAAAACTTGCACTAGTTGATTTACAACAGGCGCAATTACAAATCGTGCAAAGTGAAAAGATGTCTGCACTGGGGAACTTAGTCGCCGGAGTAGCTCACGAAATAAACAATCCCGTCAGTTGTATTATTGGCAACGTTGATGCTGCCGAACATTCCATCAACGATCTATTTGGGCTAATTGACCTTTACAATGATAAATTCCCTCAACCTGGTGCCGAAATTGAAAAAAAACTAAAGACAATCGAACTAGAATATTTACGCGAAGATTTACCCAAGTTAATCAGAGCAATGAAAGATGGGGGCGATCGCATCAAATCGATTAGCAAAAGTCTTCGCACTTTCTCCCGTGCTGATAGCGATCTCAAGCAGCAATTTAACTTGCATGAAGGAATAAACAGCACTCTCCTGATTTTACGCCATCGTCTCAAGGCTAACGAACATCGTCCAGAAATTTCAGTTGTCACCGACTATGGCAATATTCCCCAGATTGAATGCTTTCCTGGTCAATTAAATCAGGTATTTATGAATATTTTGGCGAATGCTATTGATGCATTAGAAGAATCAAATATTTGTAAGAGTTTTGCTGAGATTCAAGCTCATTATAACCGCATTACAATTCAGACAATGGTAGAAGGTGAACAGGTGAAAGTGACTATTGCTGATAATGGGGCGGGGATGAGTGAATCAGTCAAACAAAAAGTATTTGACCATTTATTTACCACGAAAGGTGTTGGTAAAGGAACGGGATTAGGATTAGCGATCGCTCAGTCTATTATTGTAGAAAAACATGGTGGAACTTTGGATGTGAATTCTACCCCTGGTGCAGGAACAGAATTTGTGATTATCTTACCGATTCTGGCTCAGGCTCAATAATGTGGTACATATAGCACGATAAAACTTAATTATTGATTGAGGTTGTGTGCTCGCAATCTCAAGACAAATAAAGCATAAATCAACAGATGAATCGTCAGTGCTCTATTTTTTTTGAAAAATTTTAGACATCACAACTTTTCGGATATTTCCTTGTTTTTTGCCCTGTCAACGAGAAAAAGTAAGTATTTACTCTAAATTAATCTAGGATTTGCCTAAATCTCTGATAAAAAAGGGAAATAGCACGAATTTTAACCAATATAAGCAGAAACCCAACTTTATGGCGAAGAATTAAAAGACAGTGATAAATTTTACTACCTAAAGAGGGTTCACAGAAATAAATTTCAATGTTAAAACTATAATTTATGTTGATTATAGTTGCACGACGGTCGCTATCGGGAAACCTACATATTGCACCTATTTTGCTTAAGCAAGATAACTTTAGCTAAAAAAATTAGTTTACCAATTGATGTAATCGTCAAATCTTACCAATATGAAACGACCTAACTATTTTCAAAAGAATTCCAAAAACTCTTTAAGAGAAAAATATCACCTTTACAAAGGCGAAAAATTGAACTGGCTTCAAGTAACGCTTCGACTTGAAAGGTCAATTATTTCTATCATTCTTCCTTGGGTACTTTTTTGTACTGCATATGGTGTTTTAATATCATTTTTCTATCATTTAGGATTGCCAATAGCATTTTTAGATTCAAACAGTATTATTACTAATGCTGTTTTAAGTTTTAATATTGGCTTTACATTACTATTAGTTTTTCGCACAAATACAGCCCATGACAGATTTTGGGAAGGTCGTCAACTATGGGGATCTTTAGTTAATACATCTCGGAACTTAACTCGTGGAATTTGGATAATAGTTAAAGAGAAGACACCCCAAGATAGAGTAGAAAAAGAGGCAATAGTTCGGTTAGTAACTGCTTTTGCATTTGCAATGAAGTTACATCTAAGATCGGTACCTTTAGACACTCAATTAGCATCCTTAATGTCTGAAAAAGAATTTTTACAACTCCAGGATACTAATCATCCCCCCCTACAAATTGCTTACTGGATAGGAGATTACTTACAGGATCGGTACGATCGGAATTGTCTAAATGTCTATCAACTGACTACTTTACATAACTGCGTAGATGAGTTAGTAGATATTCTAGGTGGTTGCGAACGCATTTTAAAAACGCCATTACCTTTGATATATACTATTAAACTCAGACAACTGTTATTAATTTTTTGTCTGATCTTACCTTTGGAAATTGTTAGCTTGTTGAATTGGTGGACTGGTATAGCAATGGCTTTTGTAAGTTTTACCTTATTAAGTATTGAACAAATTGGTTCAGAAATTGAAGAACCTTTCGGATTTGACCCTAATGACTTACCTTTAAATACGATTTGCAATACAATTTCAAACAATGTTGAAGAATTAATCAGACTAACTTCTAATAATGTTCGTTCTTCCTAGATTTATAAATAAGTACTTTATAAAGTATATAAATAAATTCCGTGTATGCACTCGTCTTTTACTATTTTTATATGTACAACCTATCGATACTTTAAAAGTAACCGACCTATATTTATCGCTGTTTAAATGACTTTCATAAATTTTTCAAGATGATGTGTTTTTTTGAGTCAAAGCTGATAACACCTTGTTCTTGTAGTTTGCCCATCAATCGGGTAATTGTGACTCTGGTGGTACAGCAGGCGCTAGCAATATCTTCATGAGTGAAGCGAATATTCAGGCGAGTTCCCTCTGACACTGTTTGACCAACTTCTTGTTTCAACAGTTGCAATAGATAGTGCAAACGCTCTTGTACCAGTCGTCTTCCAGAAATGGCTAAAAAAAATTCTGTTTGTCGCAACCGCTGACTGATTTTTGGTAAAAGGGTGTGGTTCAGCGTCGGAGAAACTGCTATCTCTGCTACGTCAATAGACACTAACTCGACATCAGAAAGGGCTATTGCTTGGTAAATCTTTAGAGATGTCATACTAGAGCCAAAAACCATTCCTGTTGCTGCCAACCCCATCAACACTTCTTCACCAGTTTCACAAAAGGTACTTAACTTAACCACACCCTGAGAAACGTACCAAATTACTAATGGGTTGAGGGGAATAGTTTCTCTTTTGGAATATTTCTCCACAAGGCGACTTTGGATGAAATCGCTTTCATTTTTGACTAGTGCTGATTCTGATTGCTGACGCTCACTAATGTTACGTAGAAGCCAGCGTAAATAAATTGCCTTGCCCTGCTGATTGCGGACAGTTGCCACTGTCAAAGCTGCATCAAATGACTCGCCATAACGTTGATGCAAATGTACTAGTAATTCTCTGGTTCTGTCCGAGTGGCTTAAGTAGTTGAGTTCGCTACGAAGGTACTGACGTTCTTCTAAGGGAACAAAGTTAATCAATGGTTTACCCACCAGAAAACTTTTTGAAACATTGAGTAACTTAGCTGCCGCATGATTAGCTTCTTGGATTATCCCTTCTGCATTAGTTACTAAATAACCATCAGGTGCAAACTCAAATAAATCCTGATAGCGTTGGCGTTCTGCTTCTAGCAAATTTCGAGTTCCGATCAGTTCTTCATTTTGCTGACACAGTTCCTCCATCGCTAACTGCACTATCCTCGATCTGCTATGAAGTTCTTGAAAAACTTGCGGCAGCATATCCGGTGGAATCGAAGGCAAGATACTAGCAGTTTGGTATAAATCTGCTACACGCTTGTGCAAGACTTCTGTGCGTTGAAGGAATAGTTCTATATTCATCTTAAATCCCCGCTATTTCCTTGCAGAGTTTAAGCAAATATGTCTACTACGTAAAAATAATGAGTGACTTTATTTGCTGGATAAAATTAGTAACAGATACCATAATACAGCAATGTAGGTTCGCTATCAAAAGAAAATTTGTTCCAAGGAATTATCGGACTTATAGCTATTTACCAAAGTAAACCTGTTAACGGGTTTAGGGGAGCGATCGCCAACGCCTTCACTTTCCTTTTTTTCCTCTAAGAAAATTTTGGGTATCTATTCACACAAGCAATACTTATCTTCTCAGATGAAGGAGCGATGCCTACGGTTCTTACCAGCCTCCGTTTGACTCCATTGTATTTACATTCTTCAGATCGACATTACACTAATCCAGAGATAGATACATTTTTGAAAAGTTGAAGCACACTTGTAAAAGCAACTTTAACTATTCAATAATGGTATGACAATGTGGCTAAAATATGGCGTAGATAAAGATGGCATATTGATATGTATTGAAGATATCAGCAGGGGGAGGACTTCACTTAAGTGTCCTTACTGTAATGGTGAGTTAACTGCTAAAAAAGGCAAGTTAAAAGAGCATCATTTTGCTCATAATGACGAAACCTGCCGCCCGATAGCTAATCGAGAATTCCCTACTTTGGCACTTTATGATAATTTCAATATTAATTTATCTGGGAAGGATTTGGCACAGTTAAAACTGCTCTGGAAGGAGTACGGAGCTAAAAATTACCCGATCGACTCCTACTTAGTTACTCCAGGGTTGATAAAAGCAGAAATGTTGAGAAAAAATGTTTACATTCGACCGCCTGCGTATGAATTCACGAATTTGGGAAAAATCCCCATCGGAACGCTAGAGTTAAAATTATTTAACGAAGTGCAAGAGCCATTGTTATTTAAAAAACTCTTGAAACTTGAGCTAGCTTTTAAACACGCCGAGTACAAAAATGCCCCAGATTTGGCATATCGGCTCACTGATTTAAAACTCTACCGCGCTCAACTTCAACGTATTCTATCCTGCACACTATATTTTTTAGAAATACAAACGAATATTGACACTTTGTACAAGATAGGAGTAACCCAAAGACCCATTCTCAAGCGAGTAGCAGAAGTAGAAAGAGATTTAGTTGCACACTATCAAACTGTTGCGATTAAGGTACTGGGAAGCTGGGCGCATCGGGAGAATATTGAACTGTATTTTAAACACCGCTATCGAGACTTCAATCATCCCATCGGAAGTTTAACTGAGTATTATAAGTTTAATGCTGAGGATACCAAAATGGTACTGTATGACCTGCAACAAATGCAAGTTAAAATATTATCTCAAGATGAAATAAATATTCTTGAAGAGAATACTAGCTTGATTCAAGTTGCTGTGTAAAAGTTTATCCTTTCTTAAAAATAGATTCGCTTAATAAATGTTTCGCCAAGACTTCACTGTCTCTTTGCCAATTTTGCTATCAACAGTTTGGCCTCCTTCCAAGACTAGTCTGATGTCTAAGTTCTCATCTGGAGCATTTTTCAAGGCAGTAGCTAATTCTTGACTGACAGCAAACGTGCCGGTTGAACCGTCTAATTGAAAAACTTTTCCCCTGACCTTGAGCAAAAGTTTATCAACTTTCCTGGTGGTGACAAACTGAAGAAAGTCAGGTCTGGGATACACACGCCCTGCGGTGTAGAAGAAAGAAGAGCTGGCGCGATCGGAATTTACAGTTACAAGGACTCGAATGCTTGAAGGAGTCCATAAACTAATAACTTGCTTTGAACCTCCACGGTATAAATTACCACCCAATAAATTCCGATCGAAAACCCCAAGCAACTCACCTTCAAAAGGGTCAACGATTCTTACAGGTTTCGACCAAGGGACATCCATATCGGGGGACAGTCCTGCTGATTTGACTACTGGCAAATTGTTTGATGCTTGGGCAAGACTAGCTACCTCTTGAACAGTGAAAGCAGGACAAACTTGAGGCGAAAGCACAGCCAAGCTAGTCCCTAAAAGTAGAACTGGAATTGTCTGCGGTAAGTTCATCATAAGTCAGGGGTACAATCTTCAAAAACAATAATCGAACAGCTTTTATTAGTCATCCCCCGCAAGACTTTTGTTTGCTATGAAGCTTTGACAATTGAGCAAATTGCAGTGTCTTGGGGCAATGTCTCTTAACTCGCCGCATTCTCTTGGAGACGCTTTGCGTAGCTTACTTTAAATAATACACCAGTACTAAGATTTTAGATACTTAAGTAATATCATTTAATATTGCTAAAGGGTTTGAGGTTTTTCTACAAGAGTTAATAAATGAGATTTTATTTTTGACAAACAGATAAAAGCAGACATTCCCAAACTAACTTTGGTTGAGCGTAAGAAAGCAAGTATTTACGAGCTTGTTCTAGCTGGTTGATGATGCTGGGTTGATGCCACTGCTGCCAGTAGAATTGCTGAAGATAATCAACTAACCACAGTTGGGCTTCTGTATCTAAATCTTTATCAATTTTTTTGGCTAACTCCAAGGCTTTGCGGTAGGAAGCAGGGGCTTTTTTTAAGTCTTCGAGTAATTCAGAGGGAATAACTTGTAATTGTTCGTAAGATGCGATCGCACTTCCGGCACTGCCAGCTGCTATGCTCAATACTGCCTGATTTTGCAAAATTTCCTGATGACCAGTTTGCGTAAGTACAACAGCCAAAGACTGGGCATCTAAGCGATAAAAAGGAATGCGTTGACAGCGTGACACCAAAGTTGGCAAAACAGACTCAGGTGTAGGCGCAATTAAAATTAACGTCGCCTGTCCCGGTTCTTCTAGGGTTTTAAGTAAAGCATTCGCAGCGGCTTCTGCCATTGTTTGCGCTTCTTCCAGCACTACCACATTCCTTGGTGCTTCCAAGGGTGGACGACTGAGAAACTTGGTAATTTCCCGAATTTGCTCTAGCCGAATTACAGGTGGGGCCTTGGGCTTAAGTCCTTTCTCGGCGGCTTCTGCTGCTGTTAATCTTTGTCCCTGGTGTAGGTACGTCGCTTCCACCCATAACAAAGCTGGATGGTTACCTTGACGCAAACGGTTTTGTAAAGCCGCAGTGGCTCCCATCTCGCTAGAAAATAGCAATTCCACAAAACACCTAGCTGCTAAACTCCTTCCTACACCATCTGGCCCCACAAATAGATACGCTGGAGCAACGCGGTTTTGTCTGACAGCCTGAGTGAGTAATTCTATGGCTTGCTGTTGTCCTACAAGTGGTGCAAATGGGTTAATAGTTAAGTACCTTCGCCAAAACAAGAATATGAAAACAGAGGGCTGATGTAATAGAGTTGTTGTCCAGAACGACAACTTAGAAGCTACAAAATGCCCATATTTGACATACTAGCACTGTTGGAATGACTTCTACCACGTAAGGGCCGTAGCCTTTTTAAATGCAGAGGGGCGCAAAGTACGCAGAGTTTTTTTGAAGGGAATTTGTTACAACAAATTTATGTAATGTTGTTGTATTTAGGAAGCCTCAGATGTCGCACAAACAATTTATTTATTACTGGCAAAAATGGTTACTTTCCATCTTGGTACGTGCAGTGGTAGTGATTTGTCTAACAGTAGGGGTGTTGGGCATCTTGGCAAGCACTGCTCCTATGAGTAATGCTCAAGCTGTTTTTGCTGGTTCTGTTGCAGCTAATGCTCAACTGGTAAGTAGCACTCAGCGTATTCAAGATAAACAGACACCATTAAACTCAACAGCGCTAAATGCTACCGTATATCACAGTCCCGATTGTAATTGTTGTGGCGGGTGGATTGACCATTTAAAGGCAGAAGGTTTTAAAATCACAGACTTTTCCACATCTGACATCGAAACAGTCAAACAAAAGTACAACGTGCCAGATAACTTATCATCTTGCCACACAGCAATTGTTAATGGATATGTGATTGAAGGACACGTCCCAGCAGACGACATCAAACGTCTGCTTCAAGAAAAGCCAAATGTTGCTGGTTTATCTGTTCCTCAAATGCCTGTAGGTACTCCTGGGATGGAGATGGGAAATCGAAAAGACCCGTTTTCTGTGTTTTCTTTTGACCGCAAGGACTCAGTTGCAGTATTCAATAAGTATCCGTCTTCTTGATGTAAACTTTTCCTAGTTCAATAAGTGATTTTTTCCCTGTCTTTGCGTAGCATCTCGGAGAAAAAACGCCAAAATAAAAGTATTTTTTACTATACTTTGACAGGGCTAGAGTTAGGAGTTCTGAGTTATATCAAGTTCGCTTTATTACTTAAATTTAAAACTCTCCGCGTCCCCGCGTCTTTGTGTCAGCACCAGTTGATGTGATTTTTACTGTTTAGAACCAGCTTTCATCAACTGTGACAAATGGCTTAACCATTTCCCAAACCAGAAACCAGATGTTGGGCTTGGAAGATTTTGAGAAAGAAGCTCAATGGCATGGTTACAATCTTGCAGGCTTGCATCGAGTCCCATTGCGTGATATATTTCGCGGGCATTGTAAAAAGCATCGATCGCTTCTGATTTCCGATTGATTTTTTCTAATACCAGACCCAAATTAAACCAGGCGTTTGCTTCCCCATTCCGGTCATTAAGATCCTTTCTAATCTCTAATGAATACTGATGAAGCTCAACCGCTTTTTGGTACTGTCCCAGAGCTTTATAAGCGCTGCCCAACCCACTCAAGGACATGGCTTCTCCATTGCGATCGCTGATGAATTTTGCCAGTTCTAACCATCGCTGGTAAAACTCTATTGCCAGTTGGTACTGTCCCAATGATTCATAGGTATTGCCCAAACTTCCCAGGCAAATGCATTCCCCAGTCCAATCGCCTATTTTCTTTGTTATGGTCAACCACTGGTGATACAATTCAATCGCTTGCTCGTATTTGCCCAGGTATTCATAAGTATTGCCCAAACTTCCCAAGCAAATGCCTTCCCCAGTGCGATCGCCTATCTTCCTGGTGATACTCAACCACTGGTGATAAAATTCAATCGCTCGCTGATATTTACCGAGTGATTGGTAAGCGTTGCCCAACCCAGATAAAGATTTGGCTTCCCCCAAGCGATCGCCTATTTCTCTAGCGATATCCAACCACTGCTGATAAAACTCAATTGCCAGGTGGTACTCACCAATTGACTGGTAAGCATTACCCAAACTTCCCAAACAAATTACTTCTGCATTGCGATCGCCTGTTTCTCTGGCTTTGTGCAAGCACTGCTCTTCAAACTTAATGGACTCAATGTTATTTAAGCTCCCGGATCTAATTACTTCTGTCATTCTCTGTAGAAACCGAAATTTTTGGTTTATAGGGTGTTGATTATACAATTTTCTGTGCCTTAAGCACACTATCAGTGCAACTTGTACAAATTATCTCAAAATCTAGAAATTGTACTTTAATATTGAACTTTTTTTATACACCGCTAAAACCGTGTATAAAAGTGTTTTATTTATATTGGTAACAAGGGCACGAATACAGTATAGTGGCAAATTTCGCTTTCTAAAAAGATATAAACAAAACCAATCAATCAGCAGCCGCATAATCAGGCAATGCGTTGAGTTCTAAATTAACAGCACTTAGATAATTTTGGTCGTTTAAAACTTGTGATGGTAATTTATCTGCATTAACAGCAGCCTTCACCAAATCTTTTGCAATAATATTTCTGTTCAGAGTTTTAAATACCAGCGCTTCTCCACTAGGAATACCGTGCTGTTTCAGACCTCCCTGATAAGCAAAACTAACTAGATTGAAAGGCTGGAGGTAACTAACAGAAGTAGAGTTTCTGGATAAATTGTTAGAGTTAATAGCTATTTCACTACTATTGTTAGTAGCTGTTTGAGCGCCAGCGATTCCAGGTACAAGAGTAATAGAAGCAAAAATCAAGGCAGAATTTATTAAGGTAACAAGTTTCATAAGTTTATTCTTAGGTAAAATGCGATCGGTCTTCTTTACTAATACAGTCCTATTTATTATTAATCTCAGCTTCCTTCAGTCAGGTCACCCGATCGGTTGATATATGACTCACCCTTTTGGGTGAGCTAATTGAGCAACACTAAAGAGCAATGGAAACTCAGTTAAGTAATAGAAAATATCAACCAATTCGTTCTGTCTCTAGACTTAACTGAGGCGAGTTGAACATTTATGCAATTTTTAATTCGCCTCTTGAGTTTCCCTAAAATGCATAAATTGCCGCGATCGCACAATTTTTTTTATCAGGCGATCGCGGCAATTAATTATCAAGTTTCCCCAAATGACCTAAATTAGGATTCTTCAAACAGGCGATCGCCTTTATGCAACCGATAAGCAATTTGATAAGTTTGTCCTTGCGATCGCATTGTTGGCGCGTGTGCTGCTAAATAACGAGCAGCAGCAACTAGCACATGAATAGCAGCAGTTTCACTTAACAGCGAGTATTGTCTAAAAGCTGCTTCTATTTCCTGAATCACATGAAACTCCCGATTTTCCCGCAGCATTAACTTACCCAACATTGCCATCAGCCGCTCGGCAGAACCGCCACTATACAAATAATCAGCCACTAACTGACCTGTCTGATTTACTTGTTGTTGGCGATTTAATAAATCTGGTAGTTGCTTGAGCAATTCTTCAGGATTTTGAGCAGGGTTTTTTGGTTCTGGGAGTCTTGCTGGTGGCACATTCAAAAAACGATTCAGATATACACTCATCGCAGCATCAAACACACCTCGTAGTAATTCAAGTGTTGGCACTCGTCGTAATCCTTGATGCACTGCATTGGCAAAAGTAAACGGATGGTGTGCCGAATTCCAATCCCCAAAGTCGTTGTTAGTGTGGAAGCGAGCTACCCGCAATGCTGCTGTGTAAGTAACTACGCTTGCCAATTGTTCTTCAGTACAGCCTGCTTCCAGAGCAGTTAGAAGAGAGTTGCTAATTTTCTGTGGGTCTTCCCCTAACAAAATCGGCACCAATTCCTCCTCACCTGACCAAGTTCCATGTCGAGGTCGTCCTGCTGCCAAAGCCGTAGGTAACTGCTCAAAGGCAGACTCCAGAATTGCTACCAAATCCACAGGGTAGCGCCAGGAATTTGATTCTTCCATCCGGGAAGCAGTTGCTAAAGCAGAAACTAGACTCGCCAAAACTGACTCTGCCCCTTGCCAATCAACGGCATCCAGGGCTTCTAATGCCTTATTAATGAAGTCAACTGTATGACCGCTATCGATGTAGCGGTGGTCTGTAGCAGATGTAAAGAGCATATCTGCAATTTGCTGAGAATTAGCTCCCGTCCGAATTGCAGATATCAGACATCTTTCTGCGGCTTCACTATCCCGCACCTCAATAAACTGGCAAAACCAGCTTTTCAGGGTACTGAGGTCAACGGTAGAATTGGGTAATGGATGAACAACAAAATGGGGCGGCGCACCTGCACTATCGCTAGCTACTGCTGAAAGTCCTTGGAAAAGGGCGCGGGGTTTGTCTTCTGCATCCAGATAAGGCAGCAAATTCATCATACAAGTATGGATGGTTAAGCCTGTACTCCAGCCTGCTTTGTTATAACGGGTGCCAAATTCCAGTCCCACCTGAAATGGTTCGGTAATATCTGCCCCTATGTCTAATAGTGCGATCGCTGATTTGGCAATAACTAAAGAAATACTTTGTTCTAAACCATCCTGAAGACGTTGGCTGTGGTGGGTATGGAGGTCAACTGGGGGATCTAGATTTACCCAAACTTCCCCATCGCGGATTTCTACACCAAAGGAGGGAACATCATCTGCCCAAGAGTCAAATGTTCCGCCACTAGCGAGGTCGAAGCGGGCATAGTGCCAAGGGCAAGTCACAATCCCATCTTTGCAAGTGCTTCCGTGGAGAGGAAAGCCCATATGCGGACAACGGTTATCAATTGCATAAACTTGATTGTCTGAGTAAAACAGAGCAATGGTGTGTTTTTCGCTGCGAACCAACAAACTACCTGCTGCTTGAACATCTGCAAATTTAGCAACACGGATGTATTTGTCTTTATGGGTTGGGGCTGCAAATTTTTGAATCATTTCCATTTTCAACCAAAGGGATATAAAACTCCTACTACCACTCTGGCGAACTTTCAACGGTTTGAGCAGCGATGCAAGTCTAATTTTTGTTAACTGTAGGCATTCGCCAAGAAAAATCAGCGATCGCCTTCTCGTTTCTTGGCGAGATGTTACAAAACACAACAGCGTTACATTAAGACAATAGGCAAAATCCACACCTAAAGGTATCCGGTTTTGCTCACCAGCTCTGAAGCTAGCTTGTTAACTTAGAGAAGTGCTTAATCTTTCTTTACTCACAAAAATATCATCAACAGTTGTAAAAACTATTGCCTTTAGGGTTTGCAGAAAACTTTAATGCAAAGAAAAAAGTGGCTTTTAAGAACAGGACTTGCTCTTTTAATTTTTATCATGGTTGTAGCGGCAAAATTTATGGATAAAGCTCATCCCATCTCAGAACTTTATGTATTTGGGGATAGTCTTTCGGATACAGGGATGGTATTCCGGGCGACAGGAGGAATGTACCCACCCAATCCAACTTACTTTCAGGGGCGTTACTCCAATGGTCGGGTTTGGATTGAGTATCTTGCCGAATCCCTCCATCTATCCTCCAAGCAAACTAATAATTTTGCTTACGGAGGATCGACTACTGGCAGTGTTGGTAATAGCTATGTACCTAGCTTGCTAAATCAAGTGCAGTCGTTTACGCAGACACATCAAAAGACGAATCCAGATGCTTTGTATGTGTTGTGGGCAGGGGCAAATGATTATTTGCAAGGGGTAAGCAGTGCAAATGTTCCTGTTAAAAATCTGACAACGGCAATCAACTCTCTAAGTGATGTGGGCGCTAAAAAAATTCTGGTTGCAAATTTACCAGATTTAGGACAGTTACCTGCCACTAGAAACAGTGCGAATTCTGTGAACCTCAGTGCATTAACACAAGCACATAATCAAGGCTTGAGGCGATCGCTTAAAGTACTAGGTCAACAGCATTCCGATCTGGAGATTGTAGTATTAGATGCTAACGCCCTGTATCGAGATGCGATGTCTGCGACGGGCTACGCCAACGCCAATCCGGCAGCCTTTAAATTTACCAATGTTACCAGTCCATGTTTGTCTGGTTCTAACACCTGTAGTAACCCAGACCAGTTTTTGTTCTGGGATGGCATTCATCCGACAACTGCGGCTCATCGCATCATTGGGGAAACTGCTTTTTCAACGATTCAAGAAGCAGGGATGATTAATCCTCATTCGATGTTGGTTCCCTAACTGAGTCGATCGGTTTTTGCAGGGATAAAATTATTTCTGTCAAAAATGCTTTAAATTACAGCATTTTTCATCTATTTTAAGCAGAATCTTAGGTAGGGGCGCATAGCTAGCTGTGCGCCCTTACAGTATGGTTTAATTAACTAAAAATAACTTTAAAATACGGTAAGCTTTAAGAATTACCGTAGATTTCTCTAACACAACGCTCAAATAGTATATTACTTTCTTATATAATTCTTTCCTTCTGCCTCCTGCCTTCTCTTAATAACTGCTTATGTCTGAACAATATCGTTTTGAAACCCTGCAAGTTCATGCTGGACAAGAGCCGGCTCCGGGAACTAATGCTCGTGCTGTCCCAATTTACCAAACTACTTCCTATGTTTTTGACGACGCCGACCACGGAGCGCGGTTGTTTGCTCTCCAGGAATTTGGCAATGTTTACACCCGGATCATGAACCCGACGACGGATGTATTTGAAAAGCGGATTGCTGCCCTAGAAGGCGGTGTAGCAGCATTAGCAACAGCTAGCGGTCTAGCGGCGCAGTTTCTGGCAATCACTACCATTGCTCAGGCTGGGGATAATATTGTTTCCACTAGTTTTTTGTATGGGGGAACATATAACCAATTCAAAGTATCTCTACCACGGTTGGGTATTAATGTCAAGTTTGTCGAGGGAGACGATCCAGAAAGTTTTCGTCAGGCGATCGACGATCGCACCAAAGCGTTATACGTTGAAACCATTGGCAATCCTCAATTCAACATTCCCGACTTTGCCGCTTTAGCTCACATTGCCCACGAAAACGGCATACCTTTAATTGTCGATAATACCTTTGGTGCAGGTGGATATTTAGCTCGACCGATTGAACATGGTGCAGATATTGTAGTGGAATCTGCAACTAAATGGATTGGTGGACATGGTACTTCCATTGGTGGCGTAATTGTCGATTCGGGTAAATTTGATTGGGGTAACGGCAAATTCCCCTTGTTTACTGAGCCAGCACCCGGCTATCATGGGCTGAATTTTCAAGAAGTATTTGGCCCTAGTGGAACATTTGGCAACATTGCCTTTATTATCCGCGCCAGAGTCGAGGGGTTACGGGATTTTGGCCCGTGCTTGAGTCCATTTAACGCCTTTCTTTTACTGCAAGGATTAGAAACTCTCTCTTTGCGTGTAGATCGGCATGTGAGCAATGCCCTAGAATTAGCTCGGTGGTTAGAGCAGCAAGAGCAAGTATTATGGGTTAATTATCCAGGGCTTCCCAATCACCCATATCATGAACGAGCGAAAAAGTATCTCCGGCATGGCTTTGGGGGAGTTTTAAACTTTGGCATCAAAGGTGGATTGGAGGCAGGTAAAGCTTTTATCGATCGTGTAAAATTGGCGAGTCATTTAGCAAATGTTGGCGATGCTAAAACCCTCGTCATTCATCCCGCTTCCACAACCCATCAACAGCTAAGTGATGACGAACAGCTTTCAGCAGGTGTGACACCCGATTTGGTGCGAGTATCGGTGGGAATTGAACATATCGACGACATCAAAGAAGATTTCCAACAGGCATTCGGGCAAGTTAGGAGTTAGTTTTCAATAAATGGGGAATGGAGAATGGGGAATGGGCATTGGTTATTAATTCTTCTTCCCTTGCTTCCCCTGCTCCCCCTGCTCCCTGCTCCCTGCTCCCTGCTCCCTGCTCCCTGCTCCCCACTCCTAGATATGATTTACTCAAACTTCATTTCACCGCAAACCCAGTTTTACCAGCTTACGGAGCCATTTCAACTTGAAGGCGGCGAAACATTAATTGGGGTTCAGGTTGCTTATCGCACTTGGGGACAGTTAAATGCTCAAGGCGATAATGGGGTACTAATTTGTCATGCGTTAACTGGTTCGGCTGATGCCGATGATTGGTGGGAACCTTTGTTTGGTTCAGGGAAAGCTTTCAATCCAGAACGCGATTTTATTGTATCCAGCAATATCTTGGGAAGTTGTTACGGCACAACCGGGCCAACTACTATCAACCCAATAACGGGAAAGCCTTATGGCATATCCTTCCCTAAAATTACCATCCGAGATATGGTTCGCCTGCAAGCTGTACTATTAGAATACCTGGGCGTTCAATCTCTGCGGTTAGTAATTGGCGGTTCGCTCGGTGGGATGCAAGCACTGGAGTGGGCATTATTATATCCAGAAAAGGTGGAAGGAATTGCACCCATTGCTGTTTCTGGCAGACATTCCGCTTGGTGTATTGGATTAAGTGAAACCCAAAGACAGGCAATTTATGCCGATCCAAACTGGCAAGGAGGGAACTACACCCTGGATGCCCCCCCAAATCAAGGACTAGCAGTGGCGCGGATGATGGCGATGTCTACTTACCGTTCTTGGGATAGTTTTACAATTCGCTTTGGGCGGCAGTATGATGCATCTGAGCAGTTTGCTATGGCTAGTTATTTACAGCATCAGGGTAAAAAGCTGACAGAGCGATTTGATGCCAACACTTACATTACCCTCACCCACGCAATGGATGGCCATGATGTTGCACGCGATCGCACAGTTCCTAATTTATCAGGTTATGAATCTGTTCTGCAAAGCATCCAGCAACCGACTTTAGTTGTCGCCATTGATTCTGACATCCTTTATCCTCCAGTAGAACAACAAGAATTGGCGAATTTAATCCCTAATGCTCAACTGGCTTGGCTGAAATCAACCCACGGGCATGATGCATTTTTAATTGACATGGATGCATTGAATAAAATACTAATCTCTTTTCAGCAAAGTTTAGATTTCTCAGCCTCCTAAGTTGGCGTATTGAAAAAAGCTTGGCGTTTCGAGTTCTGAAGTGGAATGATGCAGTTGAAAAGGCGAGCGCACTTTTAGGCATTGGGTTTATTTTTACTGTTCTTTGCGTTGTTAATATAAATAATTACCAACAATAAATAGCTAAGGGAATTAGTGCGCTCGAAAAGTTACACTACAATTTGGAACATTTGCTAGTGTCATGAGCGTGATGCTAAGGGACTCCTAAATAAAAAAATATACAACTATTTATTGTGGGGTGGGCGTCTCGCCCGCCCATAGTCAAAGGCGGTATTGGAGTGATGATTGGCGTGTTGGTGGGAAATCTGAGGTGAAGATTCGGTTTAAGAGCTTTTGTGTTAGAAAAGCTATTGCAGAGGGAAAACTTAAAGCAAAACTAGGCTATTGAGTCTCAGTATATTGTCAAAAATTAAATCGGGGTTTTATATGCCTAGTCAAAAGAAAGAGCCAAGTGGATGTGGATGCTCAAATATTCCGATATCTATAATCCTAATTATCTTAGGAGGTGGTTATTGGTGGTTTAGCCAGAGAGGACATCTAGAAATAAGCAAGTTTTTAGATAATAGCAAGAAGATAAATATACATATTTTTAACCCTCCTATAACTAGCTCTCCAACTATCACTCCAACGGCTTCTACAGCCCCGCCAGCCTCTTTAAAAATTACTCCAAAATTAGCTGATAATAACAAAATTTTACCAAAAACAATACCAGAAGTAAAAACCCCATTGCCTCAAACGCCTTGGGAGAAGAAAGCAATTAGAGGAATTTACTTAACTCGCTACCAAGCCACCAATAATGCTGATGAACAAACGATTCGTGAGAGAGTTCGTTACTATCGCTCTCAAGGAATTAATACAATTATTCACGGTGTTTGGGGCAATGGCTGTACGATGTATAATAGCGAAGTTATGCAGCAAACTTTTGGGTATAAAAGTTGTCCAAACCAGTTTCAAGAGCAATGGTTAAATTGGTTGATAGACGAAGCACATAAACAAGGAATGCAAATTCACGCTTATTTTGAAAAGGGGATTAAAATAGATAAAAATAGCCCCATTTTTGATTTGGCAATTAACCGGAAATGGATTGTTCCAGGAGTGGATAAATCCTACTCTGGAATCGATCATTATCTACTTGATGTGGAAATTCCTGAAGTTGCTAGTCTGTTTAAAAATATATTAGTAGAGTTTGTCAAAAAATATCCAAACATCAATGCAGTTCAATGGGATGATTATCTAGGTTATTATGCTGAATTACCAGGAAAAGTTGACCGCACTGCAAATTTAACTAAATTTGTGCAACAAATGGTAACTTCAATGAAAACAACTAATTATTCAGTGAGTTTTGATATTTGCCATCATAATCCCTATTGGGCTAAAAAATATTTTGCAGCTGACTGGGAAAAATGGGGTGTAGATCGCGTATTTATTCAAGCTTATAATGATAGTAATTTTGTTGAAGAATTAAATTACGCTCAAAAATATGCTGGAGTTGCAATTACAGATCGGCAGTTTGGCCGTTTAAAAGAATTAGTTGATAACCCAAAAATCAAAAGCATTTTAGTTTTTCCGTTTTCAGGAAATCCAGAAAAAACAGCTTCTATCTTAAAAAACTCGCTTTGAACTAGGAGTAAATTTTCTAGTTGGGGGACAATAGCTGGACTGGTGAAAGGGAGCGTTTATGCTAGATATAGCTTAAATATACGCTTTTACGGAATGTAGCGCAATATTTTCCAGAAGCCAGTAAATAATGGACTATAACAAAATTCCGATTGCTACCACCTACTGTTAGATGATTCGCCATTGGGTGCAGTTCTGAATCTGGCATCTACCGTACAATAAAAAACTGCCCTAGACGTAAGCCAGAGCAGTTTTTCATAGAAGTAGATTATATAGGGGACTTTTACTGTTGTCCCCAGTTTATGCATAGTAAATACCGTTATATAATACTATTCACCTCAAGTTTCGTACTTTATGCAAAAAAAAGAATAATTTTGAGAGCTAATTCCTAAAGAAAATCTAAAGAGAACTGAATCTGGCTTTACTCAGGTTAGACGATCGCTCGTTTAGACGATTTCGCGGCTTTCAAGTTTTGTTACTGTATTGGAATCGTAATTATAAACTCGGCTCCTGCTCCTGGTGCTGAGATACAGTGGAGTTGCCCACGGTGATTTTTGACGACTATCTGGTAGCAAACTGACAACCCCATGGCAGTGCCTTTACCCACTAGCTTGGTAGTAAAGAAGGGTCAAATATATGATTACGTACTTTGTCGGTCATTCCAGAACCATTATCAGCAATGCGAATTATGCACTCATCCTCTTGAACAAGGGTACGAATATAAATTTTGGGGATTGAGGATTTGGAAAGCTCTTTTCCCATTTCCCAGTCCTTAGTCCCTAGCCCCTCTTCCAGAGCATCAATGGCATTAGTCAACAGATTTATAAATACCTGATTCAACTGTCTAGGGAATTTGGAATAAGACTAGGCACTTATAGATTCAATGGATTTGCTCTTATCAAGCGTGCCATTTAGATATGAACTTTAATGCTTAACTGACAAAATTAGCTGTGTTTCCCTACACTAATCTATACTCTGATTAACGTGTCATTCAAATCCCTATGAGCTGCGAACATTTAGATAATGTTACTACGGAGACTCTGATTTCTAAAGCAAACTACCCAGTGTTTCGTTGTGAAGAGTGTATCCGGATAAACAGTCGGTGGGTGCATCTCCGTATTTGTCAAAGTTGTGGCAAGATGCTGTGCTGTGATTCTTCTCCTCATCAACATGCCCGGCGGCATTATGAGGAAACTGGACATACAGTGATTAGCTCGGCGGAGTTAGGAGAACAGTGGTTATGGTGTTTTCAAGATGAGCAGGCAAAGAACTATTAAACTGAGCGATGTGCTGCGATCGGGATACTGTTGGCGAACGGGCATCCTACGATAGGCGTTGGCGCAGCGATCGCTTTTTTATTAAGACAGGATATGGCAAAGGTTGGGGGGAAACGTGAGTCTTAAACGGCAGATGTTACAGATGACGATCGCTGGCACTGCCCCAAGGGCGCGATTCCTATCTTCCCAACGCCTCAGCCAATCGCTCTTTCGTGGAGACGGATTTCACTTGTCGCTGAAAACTAGTATCATCTGAAATTTTATGCGGAAAATTATTATTGGGGTTATGGGGAGGGGAGAAAATGCGACAGCAAATGATTTACAAAATGCTTATATACTAGGTCAACTTATTGCCAAACAAGGATGGGTTTTACTCACTGGTGGTAGAAATGTGGGGGTAATGGATGCAGTAAGTAAAGGTGCAAAATCTGCTGATGGTTTAACTATTGGTATTCTTCCGGGTGAGAATCAAGATGGTATTTCCTCTTGGGTGGATATTGCTATTTTCACAGACATGGGTAATTCAAGAAACAATATTAATGTTCTTAGCAGTTCTGTGGTCATTGCTTGCGGTATGGGTGCAGGAACTGCTTCAGAAATTGCTCTAGCTTTGAAAGCAAATAAGCAAGTAATTTTGTTGAATAATGATGAAGAAAGTAAACTTTTCTTTAAAAAACTGTCACCAGAAAATGTTTATATTGTGGAGAGTGTGGATCGAGCGATCGCTACTGCCAAAACAATTTTATACTAATTGCTAAATCAGTAAAGTCTTCTCACATGAGGAGAGGCTTAAGTAAAAAACTAGGAATGCTCTTAGATGTTGACCCCCTCTGCGAATATATCAATGGTTTGATGTGGCGGACTGATGAAGATTTTTATACCAAGATAGCTACAATGTAAAACTGCTCTGGAGGCAAGCCAGAACAGAAGAGAATCATCGGAGGCTGGTTGGGAAATTGATAGTTAGTGTTGTCCCGGTTCAGTATAGGACAAAAGCCAGATTTTTTTGGCATTAGGCTTGTCGTTAGGCCTTACTCCTTTAGCTCGCTCCAAATAGCTATGCGTCATAGTAGCTTACTAAAATGCTGCTGTGACTGGATCTTGAAATTACATCCGGATTACACAAGTGCAAAGTAGTTTATGTATAAAAAAGAGATTGCTTTGCATGATTAACCAAATTGTCACTTTAGAATCTTGTTGGCATAGTTCTAGTCCGTGGGGAAAAGCCATGCCATCATTAGCAGTTCAAATCCTGGAAAAAGTCTTGTTATCAAGCTCTGATATATCAGGTTACTGTTGTGGTGTCCAATGGGAGAGACAGGAATGGATTTATGCGATTGTCTGCTGTCGTGAAATACTCTACTTGCCTCAAGAAGAAATTTTTGGAACAAAGTTAGTGGAAAAAGCCACAGTTGCTACACCAGTTTTTGAATTAGGAGATGTGGTAGAAGTTGATTTTGGTGAAAAACCAACACGTCGTATTATTCAAGGGATTTTTTGCCTGAAAAACAATTGGCTTTATGCAGTAGAGTGGCATTCCCCAACCTTGTCAGAAATGGAATTGGCTCAAAGTAGAATTATCTGGCTTGCGGATGTGGATTTAGTAAAAGTGAAGGGATGACTAACTCCTAGAGTTATAAATACTCTCAGTTTTCCTAATCCCATTTACGGCTGAGTTTTTAATATACTGACTGTGACTATACTACGATGGAAAAGAAGGATGTTATTTCTAAATTGCAATTTCTAGCAGGGATCAAGGGATTTACTAATTTTGTCTATCTTTGCTCAACGTTCAGTATTCATCCGCCATTTTCTAAAACTTGCATCTGTAAATGTTCTTTCAAATCTAATGGTTCCGTTGGCAGGGCTAATATAGGACTAGTATTTGATTTCTGAAAAAGATCCGTACATTTGAAGAGTGTCAAAATCAAAGGTAGTGTGTCGGAGAAACCATTCAAACATCCA
>NZ_JBALFH010000003.1:0-94391 GCF_036917095.1 Nostoc sp. | reverse complement strand
AACGTCGCTCTTTCGCGCTCCGTTTCAGGCACTTATTCAATATAACGAACCCACCTCTTTATGTCAACTATTTTTCCCAAAATATTTTGGGACTGTTTGTGGATGGAGATGTAGTCCTTAAATTGCAAGGGTTTTACTTTAAGCATTTCTGGATAAAATTCTGGTTGTAACCGACTTTGGTCTTTTGCTATCCAGACTGCTTTTAAAGTGGCTGTTGCGTTGCTGGCTACTTCCCATTAAGAGGTGAAATGAGCAGTGATACCGAAAGTTAAACTAAAAGGTTGACCCGGAAATTGAGGACTCGCTTAAATCGGCGAAGCTCTTTAAGGTGCTGTAGTGGTTCAACAGGGCGGAGGTGACCGACGATCGCCTCTACTGGCTCGACTTTCCACATCCCGTGAAAAGTCAGTAAAGCTTACAAGCTCCAAGAAATGAAGGTGTTATTTGTCGCTGTGGTCAAATAATTTGTTGCTCTACATCTGAACCAAAATTATAGTATAGTTGCAAATCCTGGTTTGAATATACCGATAAGTGCAGGTTTGAACCATTAGCATTGCAGGTCGCTACATCTAGCGAGAGCTAAAGCTGCTCTCAAGCTTTGACAAGAGAGCAGTTTTGCATTCTCAATCAGCATCAGCTTTGTCCGAACGGATAGATACCGCACACCGAATTTGTGGTGGTCAACCTTAAGCCTGATTTTATCAGGAGCGGAAAATTTGAATTTTTAATCAACCAGGGGTAAGTTATGGTAGCGAAAAGCTAGGTTACGCTAGAATTTAGCGGGTCACTGCCTGATGCCAAACCAGCAGCGAACAAAACAGTGGAAATCGAGTTTAATGACCAGAACGGTATAGTCTTCAGTGCTTAAGTTAACGCAAAAAGCTTCTCGTTTGGCTGAAACTAGCGCCTCAGAATTCGCAGGTTAGGCTGGACTGTACCGGGCAAGCTTGGCCAACGAACAGAAAACGGCTTTGAGATGGTTGACGCAGGAATCCAACTTTTTGAGAAAAAAGCAAAAGAAGTCAAACCAGATATAGGGACAGCTTTCGCTGAAGCTGGCACAGGTTCATAGATGTGTGTCAAGTGCTGACGAGCTTGCTCAAGAGCCAATACTTCATTGCTCTTGTAGAAGCATTTTCAATTGCCTATTCAACGTTTGACTAATTACGTGTAATGTTTCTACTTGGGATGAGTTTAGGGAGGATGAAGGCAGAGTGGGCATTTCATGAGAATTGTTCAATAGATAGGGAGAACAATCTCAAATTCAGTTCCCTCAGTGGGCTGAGAACGCACAGTTAATGTGCCGCGATGTTTTTGGATAATAGAGTAGCTAACAAATAACCCCAAACCTTGACCACGGCCAACGGGCTTTGTGGTGAAAAATGGTTCAAAAATCCGCTCTTGCAGACTCACAGGAATTGTACTATCTGTATTGGCGATCGCAATTCGTAACCATTCACGATCTATTACTCCAGTACAAATCCGAATTTCTGGGTGTTGGCTGCTTTGGGGATTATCTCGAATCGCATCAATGGCATTGTTAATAAGATTCAGGAAGACTTGATTCAACTGGCTAGGATAGCAAGTAACTAAAGGTAGATCGCCATACTCCTTAATGACGCGCACTTCGGGTTGATTTTCAGAAGCTTGTAAGCGATGTTGCAAAATTAACAGCGTGCTTTCAATACCACTGTGTAAATCTACAGCTTTGATTTCGGCTTCATCTAAGCGAACAAAGTTGCGTAAACTCTGGACAATTTGGCTGATGCGATGACTACCAAGCTTCATAGATTCTAAGGTTTGATTGGCATCTTCAAACAGAAAATCGAGGTCAATTTCTTCCCGCTTATCTTGAATGGCTCGACTAGGTTGAGGATATTCCTGCTCATAAAGCATCAGCAAACTCATCATGTCTGCGATATAATTTTCTGTATGGGTGAGATTACCCTTAATAAAATTAACTGGATTGTTAATTTCGTGAGCAATACCAGCTACCAATTGGCCGAGGGATGACATTTTTTCGCTATGAATTAATTGTCCTTGAGTTTGCTGCAATTTTTTCAAGGTCTGCTCTAAATCTTGGGCTTTTTGGTTGAGAGCTTGGGTTTTGTGTTTTACCTCTGCTTCTAGGGTGCAAGAATAGTTTTCGGTTTGTTGATACAGACGGGCATTTTCCACCGAGATGGCGGCTTGGCTAGTTAGAAGTTGGAGAATCTCGATGCGATCGCTGGTAAAAGCGCCTAAAGTTAAGTTATTCTCTAAGTACAAAATACCGCTGAGTTTTCCTTGGCGACTAATGGGAGTACATAAAACAGATTTGGGCTGGTGAGCGATAATGTAGCGATCGCTGGCAAATTGCACTGCTGTACTCAAGTCTTCAAACACAGCCGTCTCTTGAGTTCTTGCTACTGCATAAATCAAACTTTGGGGAATTTCTGAGTATTGCTCCAGGGGAATTTCTAAAGTTTTTACCTCTTGTCGATCGGCTTGAGCTACAACTAACCATTGTTCATCTTGGCGAAGAACTAAATGACCGATTTGTGCGCCAGCATTGGCGATCGTAATCTGCATCAAGGTTGCCAACAGTTTCTCTAATTCAATTTCTTCAGAGATGGCTTGTGCGGCTTTCATCACCGCTTGCAAATCTAAGTATAAATTTTGGTTGCTAGAGCTTTTAGTTACACCTTTCATCAAAGTTAAGGGGATGGTTGTTGCAGATGTGATGGCAAGATTAGCCGGTTGGAGAATGGTTGTTAGTAGTTGCGGATATTCTTGTTCTAAATGGGCGATTTTCGCCTTTGCACCCCAATGGGCGTAGCAGTAGTAGGCTTGTTGTATATAGTCTGCGGCCAGCTTCTCTTTGCCCCAACCGAGGTAGAATTTGGCGGCCAGCTCATTGCTGAGTCCTTGTTCTTGGATATAGGCGTTTTCTTTTGCCCCCTGAATGGCTTTGTCATAATAAGTCATTGCGTCTACATGACCCAAAATTCTTGCCCGCTCTGCTTCAACTAAATCGTATTTGTGTTGATGATTGGCGGGAGCGTGGAACGCCCACTGACTCATCAATTTCTGGTTTTCTGCAACTTTTTCTAGTGCCCATTGTTGCTCTACCTCATTGCCATTTGAACAGGTAGCCAGGAGAGCGAGGGAGTAGTAGAAATTATGTTCCGCAAACTGCAAGAAACCAACCATGTTTCCTCGGTATTTTTCGGCTTCTCTAGCATGGATCAGTGCCTGCTGATAGTCCTTAAAGATGAACAGAAGAATGGTCTTTGCCAGATGGAGCAGGAACAGGAGAGTTCCGTTTTGAGTTTCAATTAAAATCGGCAGCATTTTCCGCTCGTCGAAACTTTCCCCAACCAATATTAGGGAATCTTCCGCTGCTCCCATCAAATTCAACACGAGCTGACGACAAATCTGCCCGAAGTAAATTTGATACTCTTGTTTGAATTTCAACAACAGATCGATGTATTTTTGCTGTTGCTGATTCACCTGCTCCAGTGTTTCACCGACGAAGAAAAGATAGTTGCAATAGGAGGCGGCGTTGTAGCAGGCATACTCTACATCACCCATTTCTAATCCAACCTGAATAGCTTCACGTAGGGGAGCGATCGTATTGCGAGCGGGTTCCCGCCAGTGCCGCACAAACACATCAAAAATGTTAATCACTTTTGCATACAATTTCCTGTCGTTGAAGCGCTCCAGCAATTTTAATCCTAATTGTCCAAACCGATAGCCTCTTTCAATTCCGGTTGGGCTATCACATAAAACCAGACCATAAACGGTGTAGCCAAATGCCGAAAATGCCGAGTTGCCAAATTGAATCGATAGGTTCACTAGTGTGTAAGCAATCAGTGGTAACAAATCTGGTTTAGCATTCAGGCTGGGAGTGACCATTGCGATCGCAATTCGCATGGCTGCTAACTTGTGCGGATCGAGCATCTCTGGCAGGTTCATCAAATCCTCGATCGCTAACTCCTGTGGGGGTTCTTTAAACAGCGGTTCGCCCAAAAACTCCAGCACTTGTAGACAGATGTCGATCGCTGCCAGCATTTGATTTTGAGCAATGTAGAAATAGATCCTGATTTCATACATCTTCACCTTTTCCAGCAAATCCTGGGCGTGCTGAAGAACAATTTCTGAAAGCTGTTCTGCCTGCTCGAAATGGGCAGTCAGGTACTCAATTTCAGCTGCTTCTGTATGAAGGGCAAGGGTTAGGTCGTAACGATCTTCCCAACCGTTTTCTGGGAGCGCTGCCAGCCCTGCTGTGAAGTATTTACTTGCCGTTTCATAGGCGGTTGCAGCCTTGGCTTTTTGTCCTGCTTGCAGGTTCAGTTGAGCTAGATCCAATTCTTGCAGTCTGGAGATTTCGTCACCATTTTGTGCATTCAACAATCCGGGAGAAGTGTTTTGAGCCGTTAATCTCAGACCGTAATTCAATTGATTGACAATTTCAAAAATTTTCCCTTCCCGCTCGGCTTCAGGCGTATTTGCCCACAGTTGTTGCCCGATTTTGAAGTGGGTAGACTGTTTTCGCTCTTCTGGAATCAGACCGTAGGCAGCTTGTTGGACGCGATCGTGCAAGAATTTATAAGGAACGACAATCTCACCACCGCGATTGATGTTGTCTGAGTTATTTGATTGGAAGAACTTGTAGGTTTCATTAATGGGGAGAATCAGCCCTTCTTGTAACGCCGTCCATAGGTTGCCCGCCATATCAACAAGTGATGTTTCAGAAACCCTTGCCAAGGTCTTTAAATCAAATTGGTTGCCAATACAAGCCGCCAGTTTCAAAACCTCCTGTGTCTCCACCGGAAGTTTCTGTAACTGCAATGCCATGAACTCTACCACTCCATCGGTCAATGCCAACTGCCGCACCGAACCCAGATCGCATTGCCAGTAACCCAGTTCTGGCTGGAACTGAATCCAACCCTCCTCGTGCAGTGCTTTGAGAAACTGGGTTGTAAAAAAGGGATTCCCTTGGGTTTTCTGGTATACCAATTCCGTCAGGGGTTGAGCCAGTTCCTGGGGACAACTTAACGTGTCTGCCACCAACTGATTTACCGTTATTTCCACCAAGGGTTCCAGGGTAATCGTATTGACGATAGCTTCGGCTTGCTGAATCTGTTCCAGTGTCAGCATCAAGGGATGAGCCGGAAACACTTCATTATCTCGATAGGCACCCAGAATAAGTAAATATCCAGAACTGGCTTCACTCATCAATAATTGCAGTAAGTTCAAAGAAGCCGAATCTGCCCATTGCAAGTCATCTAGAAACATCACCAGCGGATGCTCAGGGGTGGTGAAAACCTGGATAAATTTCTGAAAGA
The DNA here is from genome assembly GCF_036917095.1 of Nostoc sp. GTDB lineage: Bacteria > Cyanobacteriota > Cyanobacteriia > Cyanobacteriales > Nostocaceae > Nostoc. The sequence continues at coordinate 89,061 of NZ_JBALFH010000003.1, read as the reverse complement.
GCAAATTGAAACGATTTTGGACAGCACTACCAGATAGTTCTGGGACTGGCGGCTGTTGACCGATAATTCGCTCTAGTTCAGGAATCACATCAACGATCGCTTGTCCGTTTTCACCCACAGCCGCCAAAATTTTCGCTTTCCACGCCGCCAATTGGAAATTACTCTCACTCAGCAGTTGTGCCATCAAATCACGAAAGGCTTGCATAAAGGCACTGAAGGGAATATTACGCTGGAACTGATCGTATTTGCCTTTGATGAAGTAACCGCGTTGTCTGACAATTGGTTTATGGACTTCATTGATCGCCGCAGTTTTACCAATCCCGGAAAATCCTGCTACTAGCATCATTTCTGAACTGCCATTAGCGACGCGCTCAAAAGCTTTCAGCAAGGTTGCAACTTCTGTTTCTCGCCCATAGAGTTTTTCGGGGATAATGAAGCGATCGCACACATCCCGTTGTCCCAGGATAAAGGTTTCTATTCTACCCGTTGCTTTCCATTGATTGAGACAGCATTCTAAGTCATGCTTCAAACCCAAGGCGCTCTGATACCGATCTTCGGCATTTTTCGCCATCAACTTCAATACTATCTCTGAGGCGATCGCGGGAATTTCTGGATTAATGCTGTGTGGAGCGAGTGGGAGCTTGGCTAAATGACAGTGCAATAACTCCATCGGTTCATTGGACTGAAAGGGTAATTGTCCAGTCAAAAGTTCGTACAATGTCACCCCTAAGGCATAAAAATCGCTGCGGTAATCAATGGCGCGATTCATTCGTCCGGTTTGCTCTGGGGAAAGATAGGCAAGGGTTCCTTCCAACACATTGAGATTTTGGATTTCCTGGGTTTCGCGGGGGAGGAGGGAGGCAATGCTGAAGTCAATCAGCTTGACTTGTTGCGATTCTGGATGAATCAGAATGTTGGCGGGTTTGATATCTTTGTGGATGACTCGATGCTGGCAGATATCATGGAGAATATCGGCAATTTGTCGGGCAATTTCTAAGATTTCCCGTAAAGACAGGGAATAATTTTGGGTATAGTCCCGTAGGGAAATGCCGCCAAAGTCTTCCATCACTAAAGCATAGCTGTTACCGTAGGCTTCTAGGCTGTAGGGGTGGGCTATGCCAGGAATGTTAAGATTTTTAGTAATTGTATACTGGTTACGAAACTGTAATAATTCGCTAAAGGTGGGGTAGTCTTGCTGTAATAGTTTAATCACCACTGGACGCTGACTTGACTCCTGCACTGCTCGATAAACTATTGTCTGAGAACCTGCATAGAGTTGCTCAACAATGGCATAACCAGGGAGGTGCGGCAATGGATTCGAGTAGGGGATTGCTGCCAGTGTCATAGTATCAAGTTAAAATGTCTAGAGGAAGGTTATAAATCTAATACTTCCCAAGAATTTGGCAGAATAAACATTCCGTAAATTACTTACATAATTGGTTAGCCGCGACTCGGCAAGAAGGTTACACCGCATTGGCAACCAAAATCATTGATATACCCAGGCTGTAGCCACCAAACTAAGAAAATGAGGATTGAATTTTCTTAGTTTCGGCTGTTTGAAAGCATTTTCTCCTCTACTCAAGGGCTGCGATCGCTTTGGCACTCAAAAACCCAGCCGGGATGACTGGGCTTTTGTTAGGAGCAATTAAAAGGAGCTAGCAAGCGTAAATTTATAGCACAGATAGTTGTTAATAGAGCAAGAGTTAGGATGAAACAGCCCTGCCTCCCTTGCTCGCCTCAACGGTATAGCCAAACACGCAATAGTGAAAGCAGTTGCTCAGTATCTACGGGTTTGGTGATGTAATCTGATGCACCGGCTTCAATACACTTCTCGCGATCGCCTTGCATGGCTTTAGCTGTCAGTGCAATAATCGGCAAAGATTTAAATTGCTCGTTTTGGCGGATTAAGCGTGTTGTTTCGTAACCGTCCATTTCTGGCATCATTACGTCCATCAAAACGACATCAATATCTGGTGTAGTTTCCAACAGGGTAATTCCCTCCCTGCCGTTTTCAGCATATAAAACCTGTATTTGATAACGCTCCAGCATACTTGTCAGCGCGAAGATATTACGTACATCGTCGTCTACAATTAGCGCTTTCTTGCCAGCGAGTAAGTAGTCTATGGAATGCAGTTGTTCAAGGATTTGTCGTTTGGGTGCAGGTAAATTTGCTTGGACTCGGTGTAAAAATAATGCTGTTTCATCAAGCAGACGTTCGGGCGATCGCACATCTTTAATGATGATTGTTTCGGCAATCCGTCTGAGTTCCGTTTCTTGAGCTTTGCTAATTTCTCTACCTGTGTAGACAATAATTGGTAAAGTTTTGCCGTGAGGTAAAAGCTTTATCTGCTCGATCAGTTCAAACCCGGTCATGTCGGGTAACCCTAAATCGAGAACCAGGCAATCAAAATGCTGGGAGCGAATAGCTTCTAAAGCTGCTGCACCAGTGCTCACTGCTGTGGTAGAAACATCGCTGTTGCCAATCAACTCAACAATACTAAGCCTTTGATTGTCGTCGTCTTCGACTACCAACAAATTTTTCACTTGGCGCTCAACAAAACCTTTAATTTTGGCCAACGCCTCAGATATTGTCTCGCTGGTTAAGGGTTTTTGCAAATATGCGATCGCTCCTAGTTGCAAACCGCGCTGTCTCCCTTCCTCAACGGTCATGATATGTACAGGAATGTGGCGGGTATTAGGGTCATGCTTCAGACGATCTAATACAGTCCAACCATCCATTTCTGGCAACCTGATATCTAGCAAAATGGCTGAAGGGAGGAATTGCTGCGCTAGCATCAAACCTGTAGTGCCTGTTTGGGCAGTAATTACCTTGAATCCGTGCTGTTGCGCCATCTGTAGCAGGATACGCGCAAAATTAACGTCATCCTCAACAATTAGTAACACGCGATCGCCTGCGCCGATAGTGGTGCGATCGTCATTTAGGAGTGCTGTTGTTAGCGGGGCGTTTAGCCCGTGAGGAGTGAGGAGTGAGGAGTTAGGAGTGGGGAGTGAGGAGTGGGTAGAGACGCGATTAATCGCGTCTGTGCTGGATTGAGTTGATGTTGACTCAGCACTCAGCACTCGTGATTCAGGAATCAATTGTGGAAAAAAGAACGTAAAGGTGCTACCTTGACCGGGTTGACTGATTAATTTAATTTCGCCGCCAAAGAGACGGGCGATTTCACGGCTAATTGATAAGCCCAATCCGGTGCCGCCGTATCTCCGACTGGTAGAGCCATCGGCTTGCTGAAATGCCTCGAAAATCACTTTCTGCTTGTCGGGAGCAATGCCAATGCCTGTATCGCTGACTGAGAAGGCGATGACATTTTGGGCGCGATTCAAAGTTAACTGGTCTTTGCTCCATCCCTGCTTCGCCACCGCAATCTGTAAGCGTACCTCCCCTTTTTCTGTAAATTTAAAAGCGTTGGAGAGAAGATTTTTCAATACCTGTTGTAAGCGTTTGACATCTGTATAGATGGTTGTGGGCAATTCTGGAGTCAATTCAATTGTGAAAGCAAGTCCTTTGCTCTGAGCGATTTGTCGGAAGGTGCGCTCAATCTGATCGCCCAATTCTGTCAATGGCATTTGCGTCATGTCAATCGACATAGTTCCAGATTCAATTTTCGCGAGATCCAGAATGTCATTGATTAACGCCAACAAATCATTACCTGCTGAGTAAATTGTTTGGCTGTATTCGACTTGCTTGGCGCTGAGGTTGCGATCGATGTTATCTGACAACAACTTCGCCAAAATCAACAAGCTGTTTAGCGGCGTCCGCAGTTCATGGGACATGTTGGCGAGAAACTCTGATTTGTATTTTGAAGAAAGGGCGAGTTGTTCAGCCTTATCTTCTAAAGAGAGTCTTGCTTGTTCAATTTCTCGATTTTTGCGCTCGACTTCTTGCTTTTGTATGGCTAACAACTCTGCCTTTTCTTCTAACTCAGCATTGGTTTGTTGCAGTTCTTCTTGCTGTCCTTTGAGTAAATCTTCTGAGGTTTTGAGTGATTGGGCTTGTTGTTCTAGGCGCTTGTTGGTTTCCCGGAGTTCATTTTGCTGGGTTTGGAGTTCTTCAGCCAGAGATTGCGACTGCTTGAGTAATTCTTCAGTTCGCATGGATGCTGCGATCGTGTTGAGGACGATCGCTATACTTTCGGTAAGCTGGTCGAAGAATGTCAGATGAATTTCGCTAAAGCGCCGGAAGGACGCTAATTCTATGACTGCTGTCACTTGTCCTTCAAAGAGTACAGGTAACACTACGGCATTAAGTGGAGACGATTCTCCTAAACCAGAGGCAATTCTGACATAATCACTTGGCACATCTGTCAACAGTATTCGCTCTTTTTCTAAAGCGCATTGTCCCACCAAACCTTCACCCAAGTGAAAACGGTTAGCCAAATGTCTGCGTTCGCGGTAAGCGTAGCTACTAATTAATTTCAAATACGGTATATTTTCCCCAGACTCCATCAGGAAGAATACGCCGTGTTGCGCTCCTACTAAGGGTGCTAGTTCTGAGAGAATTAGTTTAGATACGGTTTCCAAGTCTCGCTGCCCTTGCAGCATTCGGGTAAACTTGGCTAGGTTAGTTTTCAACCAATCTTGTTCGGTATTTTTCTGCGTTGTCTCGCGCAGATTAGCAATCATCTGGTTGATGTTGTCTTTGAGTATCGCTACTTCCCCTAGTGCCTCGACGGCAATTGAACGAGTTAAATCGCCCTTAGTTACAGCTGTAGCAACTTCTGCGATCGCTCTTAATTGAGTTGTCAGTGTAGCAGCAAGTTCATTTACATTATCCGTCAAATCTTTCCAAGTTCCAGCCGCGCCAGGGACTCTAGCTTGTCCGCCTAACTTCCCTTCAATTCCCACTTCCCGCGCTACTGTGGTTACTTGATTGGCAAATGTCGCTAGAGTATCAATCATCTCGTTGATTGTCTCTGCCAAGGTTTCAATTTCTCCCTTAGCATCTAACATCAGTTTCCGTTTCAAGTCCCCGTTAGCAACCGCCGTTACAACTCTGGCGATACCGCGTACTTGTGCCGTTAAGTTCCCCGCCATCGAGTTAACGTTATCTGTTAAATCCTTCCAAGTTCCTGCAACACCTTGGACTTGCGCTTGTCCGCCTAACTTCCCTTCAGTTCCCACTTCCCGCGCCACCCGCGTTACTTCACTTGCAAAGGAACTGAGTTGATCCACCATTGTATTGGTGGTGTTCTTCAAGTCCAAAATTTCGCCTTTGGCATCGACGGTAATTTTCTTAGATAAGTCGCCATTTGCTACCGCCTTGGTAACTTCCGCGATGTTGCGAACTTGTCCGGTGAGGTTCCCCGCCATCGAGTTCACGTTATCTGTTAAATCTTTCCAAGTCCCAGCCACTCCTCTGACGTAAGCTTGCACGCCAAGTTTACCTTCCGTTCCCACCTCACGGGCAACCCTGGTAACTTCTGATGCAAAAGAATTTAGCTGATCCACCATTGTATTAATGGTGTTTTTAAGCTCTTGAATTTCACCTTTCACATCGACAGTGATTTTCTTGGATAAGTCGCCGTTAGCTACCGCCGTGGTAACTTCGGCAATGTTCCGCACTTGTGCCGTCAAGCTTCCCGCCATGAAGTTCACACTTTCGGTGAGATCCTTCCAAGTACCGGCTACTCCCTTAACTTCTGCTTGTACGCCCAATTTACCCTCAGTTCCCACCTCCCGCGCCACCCGCGTCACTTCACTTGCAAAGGAGTTGAGTTGATCCACCATCGTATTGATGGTGTTCTTGAGTTCCAATATTTCACCTTTGACATCAACGGAAATTTTCTTCGAGAGGTCGCCATTTGCCACCGCCGTTGTGACTGTAGCAATGTTTCGCACCTGTGCCGTTAAACTTCCCGCCATGAAGTTCACGCTGTCAGTTAAATCTTTCCAAGTTCCAGCTACACCGCGCACATCTGCTTGTACGCCTAATTTACCTTCGCTTCCCACCTCCCGCGCCACGCGCGTCACTTCACTTGCAAAGGAGTTGAGTTGATCCACCATTATATTGATGGTATTCTTGAGTTCGAGAATTTCGCCTTTGACGGCAACAGTAATTTTCTTGGATAAGTCACCATTGGCGATCGCAGTTGTAACTTCGGCAATGTTCCGCACCTGTGCCGTCAAACTTCCCGCCATGAAGTTTACGCTGTCGGTTAAATCTTTCCAAGTACCAGCAACGTCTTTCACTTCCGCTTGTACGCCCAATTTACCTTCAGTTCCCACCTCACGCGCAACTCGCGTCACTTCACTTGCAAAGGAACTGAGTTGATCCACCATTGTATTAATAGTATTTTTCAACTCCAGAATTTCACCTTTGACATCAACGGTGATTTTCTTGGATAAATCGCCTGTTGCAACCGCCGTAGTTACTTCGGCAATATTCCGCACCTGCGCCGTTAAACTTCCCGCCATGAAGTTTACGCTATCGGTTAAATCTTTCCAAGTGCCAGCCACGCCGCGCACTTCTGCTTGCACGCCCAGTTTACCCTCACTTCCCACCTCACGGGCAACTCTTGTTACTTCTGATGCAAAGGAATTTAGTTGATCCACCATTGTGTTGATGGTATTTTTCAACTCCAGAATTTCACCTTTGACATCGACAGTGATTTTCTTGGATAAGTCGCCTGTTGCAACGGCTGTAGTTACTTCGGCAATATTCCGCACTTGTGCCGTTAAACTTCCCGCCATGAAGTTCACGCTATCAGTTAAATCTTTCCAAGTGCCAGCCACGCCGCGCACATCGGCTTGCACGCCCAGTTTACCTTCACTGCCCACTTCACGAGCAACCCTTGTTACTTCACTTGCAAAGGAACTGAGTTGATCTACCATTATATTGATGGTATTTTTCAGTTCAAAAATTTCACCTCTAACATCGACGGTGATTTTCTTAGATAAATCGCCATTTGCGATCGCAGTGGCAACTTCGGCAATATTTCGCACCTGTCCGGTGAGATTACCCGCCATTAAGTTAACGTTGTCAGTTAAATCTTTCCAAGTCCCTGCAACTCCCCGGACTTCTGCTTGTACGCCTAACTTCCCTTCAGTTCCCACCTCACGCGCAACTCGCGTCACTTCACTTGCAAAAGAATTAAGCTGATCCACCATTGTATTGATGGTGTTTTTCAACTCCAGAATTTCGCCTTTCACATCGACAGTAATTTTCTTGGATAAATCGCCATTTGCTACCGCCGTTGTCACTTCCGCAATATTCCGCACCTGTGCCGTCAAGCTTCCCGCCATGAAATTTACGCTGTCGGTAAGGTCTTTCCACGTACCTGCTACCCCGCGAACTTCTGCTTGACCGCCCAATTTACCTTCTGCACCCACCTCACGCGCAACTCTTGTTACTTCACTCGCAAAAGAATTGAGTTGATCCACCATGATGTTGACGGTGTTTTTCAACTCTAAAATTTCGCCTTTGACATCAACAGTGATTTTCTTAGAAAGGTCGCCATTCGCTACCGCCGTTGTCACTTCCGCAATGTTACGGACTTGGGCAGTTAAATTTCCTGCCATCAAGTTAACGTTGTCAGTTAAATCCTTCCAAGTCCCTGCCACTCCTTTAACTTCGGCTTGTACGCCCAACTTCCCTTCAGTTCCCACTTCACGCGCAACTCGCGTCACTTCCGATGCAAAAGAATTAAGCTGATCCACCATCGTGTTGACGGTGTTTTTCAACTCCAGAATTTCGCCTTTGACATCCACAGTGATTTTTTTGGATAAGTCACCATTTGCGATCGCAGTTGCAACTTCGGCAATGTTGCGAACTTGTCCGGTGAGATTACCCGCCATCAAGTTAACGTTATCCGTCAAATCTTTCCAAGTGCCAGCCACACCTTGCACTTCGGCTTGAACGCCCAACTTACCTTCAGTTCCCACCTCACGGGCAACTCGCGTTACTTCCGATGCAAAGGAACCAAGCCGATCTACCATCGTGTTAACGATATTAGCAGTTTGGAGAAACTCGCCTTGGAGAGGTCTGCCTTCAATTTCTGTAGCGATCGTTTGAGATAAGTCCCCATTGGCGACTGACCGAATTACACGAGTAGTTTCAGCTGTTGGTTGGACTAAATCTGTAATTAGAGTATTGACAGAAGTAACACAATTTGACCAAGAACCCCGAACGTCTCCGAGAGAGGCGCGTTCAGCAATTTTGCCTTCTTTGCCGACAACGTTACCAATCCGTTGTAGTTCTGCCGCCATCCGCTCATTCTGGTCAATAATATCATTGAGCGTATCAGCTATTTTACCAGCTACACCAGTATGGTCTATGGGCATCCGAGCAGAGAAATCACCCTGTTTAACAGCATTCAGCGTTCTTAGTAGCTGATTTAAATCTAGATTGTCACTGTCTCTAGTTAACTGTTCGGTTGCCATAGCCTTATCTTTAAAGAATTTACTAGGTTTTCGTGTTTAAAAAAGGTTTTCTAAATGCAGAAAATTGATTTTAACTCTCATCAGTGCTTCTAGGTTTTCTGATATTCCCTCTAGCAACAAATCTTAGATTATCTGAATTAGCTTGGAGTACATGGTTATGTAACTGTTGAATGTCCCCAGTACTGATTGTGCATAGAATAGAGGTTAGTGAAGCTGAGTTGAGCCTGGCTGCTGACTGAGGGCGATCGGTTTTACTGCCAGTTTAAAACTTTTAGCGAGGTTAGTCTGTTTAGCGTTAATAACCAAAACAGTATTTTGGTTGTAGAGATAATAATCAAATTTAGCTTTTAGGTTGTTGTTTTGAATTAGTTACTTTATATTCCGGTTTGCACCCGTAATGCGTACTAACTCTAATGATAGCGGGGGAAATTAAAATTTCTCAACAAACAACGCAGGAGAGAAGTTCGCTATTGCGTTCGTGCAGCGTCTCTCCAAGTAGAGTGTTGCTACTAAAAAAGATGTAGTGAACCAGCAGTATAGGTCAATACGGTTCGCCTAAGGTTTTTTGATGACACGCCCTAGATCGCAAATCGCCGTCTTTACAATAATCAGTCCTTTGTAGAGACGGCGATTTATCGCGTCTCTTGCCTTAACCGAACCGTATTGCAATTGCAGTATAGGTGGGTTTGGCACATCTCTTTTAAGTAGCTGGACAAAAATATTTACAGTCATTGCGTTCCCATTGGCGTAGCCTCTCGTAGAGAAGGGTAGGAAGTGAAGCAATCGCAAGGGGTTGCGGTTTGACATTATGTAATTAATTCTGTCCGACTACTTATTTATTGATTAACTTGCGATCGCTTCCAGGGGACGGTTATGCCATCGCAACTGACCTTTTACGACTAGGACGCTTGCGATCTGATTTTTTCTTTAGTCCAACCGCTTGGGCTTGATCGCTATCTGAGCCATATTGTCCGCGTATTACTTCTTTCATGGCTAATACAGCATTGTGAAATTCCCATTCTGCTAATCGCGCAGCATCGGCAGCAGCACGGTATAAAGTTAGTTTCTCGGTTTCGGCTTGTTGCTGCGCCAACATAGTCTGATAAGCTTGCTGTAAGTTTGTAACAGAGGCATCAGCACGGGTTGTATTGTATGTGCTGATGGTTTGCAAACCGTGTAATGAGGTTATATCTTGACTAATTGATTGAGAGGGTAAACGGCGTGTTTTATCTTGGGTAGGCATATATGCATACTGTTGTAAGGGATAAGTTTAATGTGCCCATTGCAACAAAAAAAATAACAGTAAGTGAGATTTTTAGATAGAACAAGGTTAAAGAGACGTGGGCTAATTTTTGCAAGTCGATGCAATGGCATTGTTAGCCGGAACAATCGCATTGTTAGTCGGAACAATCGCATTGTTAGTCGAAACAATCGCATTGTCAGCCGGAACAATGGCATTGTTAGCCGAAACAATCGCATTGTTAGCCGAAACAATCGCATTGTTAGCCGAAACAATTAAGTAAGTGAGTGGGAAAATTTACAAGTATGTCATTACTATTGATTGGAGGGTAGGACAAAAAGCCCGCCCGGAGGCAAAAACGGGCTTTTCAACTTACCCAGCCTACAAGATTGAATAATTTATCGATTTTCGATACCCTGCGGAAGCGATAACACATTTACAACACTAGGGTGGGGAAATCTCCAAATCTTTGCAAATCTTGATAGCTAGAATCTCCACAATCTCAGTATGCCTTGGAACTGCGGAGGTTCTGTTATTTGATGGATTGTAATAAATCGTATGCCTTCCACCCTCCCGAAGAAACAAACAGCCGTTCTTTTCCAAATGACGAATCAATTCACGTCTTTTCACTATAATTTGACAGTAATCTGTTCGCGCACGACATCTTTACCGGAGAGTTGTTGCTCTGCGAGTTCCCGATTTGAGATTAGAATCAACTCTATCGCTTCCCGTAGACTTTCTCTAGCTTCTTCCAGAGTTCTCTCTTGAACATTAGCGCCGGGTAACTCTTGGACATAGCCGATATACCAATCATCTAACTTTTCGTATACAGCAGTAAAAGAATTTTCCATTGTTGGATGCTTCATAACCAAAGTCTATATTTTACCTTGTATAACTAAGATAATAAGCCAGAATTTGCTTTTTATCTAGTGGCTTCAGTGTCGGTTTCTGCTTGCTTATCAAAATATGTTGCCTTTATTTTTCGTAGTTGATTCTTTTGCACGATCGCATCTAGAAACTCTTCCTCTATAGTATGGATAGAAACTATATTCTCTTTGGGTAAAAAGACATAACCAGTTCCATATTCTTCAACAATAAATAAAACTACACCCTCAACGGAAATTTTTATGATATCCCATGCTTCCCTTGAGTAAATCTCCAAGTAGCCCCTTTCCTGTAATTTGAACAATATTTCCGGTAGTTGTTTCAATTCTATATAAAACAAGTTTTTTTCTATACCATTACCAAAGGTCATACCTAATTGTTTGAGGTAGTCGATTGTATCCTCCAAATCATCGTCGTTAATACTGAAAAACTTTCCAATAATTGTCTGAGTCATTGCAATCTCCTTTTCAGCCCTTACCTCTAAACATTCTTTTATTGTCTATTGAATATTTTACTCAGCTTCTTGTTGCGTCTTTCCTTAACCCATCTTCATCGGAAAAGATAGTAATCAGAAACTTCATAATTTATCCCTATTTACTAAGCTGTCACACCCTCCAACTCCTCATCTGTCAACTCATACAATTGCCGCAACTTATCTAACTTATCACTATCAGCTTCCCAGAAACCCCGCCCATGCGCCTCTAACATTCTGCCTAAAATATTGCGAAAAGCTTCAGGATTTGCTTTCCGTAATTTCTCCGCCATCTCTGCATCTAAGGCATAAGTATCAGCCGCTTGGTCATAAACCCAATCATCGGTAAAATCGGCAGTACCACCCCAACCAATCAACGCTGTCATCCGTTGGGAAATTTCAAACGCACCACCAGAACCTTGATTCGCCATTGCTTGCGCCCATTTGGGATTTACCAACTTAGTGCGGTACTCCATTCGCAGCAAATCATCTAAATTGCGGGGTGTAGTATCCTTCGAGAAACTTTCCACAAAGCTGGTTGTAACCTTCTTACCGCCTTGTTTTTCTGCTGCCTTTTTCAAACCGCCAGTATTAGCGTAATATTCTTGAATATCAGTTAAACCATATTCTACCGAATCGATTTCTTGAACAATGCGATCGCTAGTTTTTAACAACGTATTCAACACTTCCGGTCTAGCTTGACCTTTATCTTCTCTCCCGTAGCTGAATACATTGCGACTTTGCCAAGTATTCCCCAACTCCTCACCAGATTCCCAGTTACCATCAACCACGCGATCGTTCACCAAAGAACCAAAATCACCCGCAGGATTAGAAAACAATCTCGCCGATGCATTTTCCACACCTTGGGCTTTTAAAGCTAAAGCGTGTCTTCTAATAAAATTGCGATCGTCCGGTTCGTCAGCATCAGCCGCCCGTTGAAACAAATCATCCAACAATTCGATGATATTTACAAAACTATCCCGGAAAATTCCAGACAAATTACCCAACACATCAATGCGGGGATGTCCAACCTCCGCCAACGGCTTCAATTCATAACGAACAATTCTGCCAGTTCCTTCCTTAACAGGTTCAGCCCCCACCAACTCCAAAAGAATCCCCAAAGATTCACCCTTAGTTTTAATCGCATCCAATCCCCAAAGCATCACCGCCACCGTTTCCGGATATTTCCCATATTCATCCAAATGCTGCGCGATAATTTTTTGAGCAATTTCTCGCCCTCGTTCATACGCCGCAGGCGAAGGCATCCGATAAGGATCTAAAGCATGAATATTCCTCCCCGTAGGCAAAACACCAGCCCCATCCCGCAACAAATCCCCCCCAGGCGCAGGCGGAATATATTCCCCATTCAACCCCCTTAACAAATTTGTTAACTCATCCGTAGATTGCATCAACAAATCCCTTATTAGCCTTTCCTCCTCCTCTCTTCCTTCGCGTCCTTTGCGCCTTTGCGGTTCGTTTTCTTCCTCTTCCCCCCCAAAATAAGCCTCCAAATACGCCCCCAACTCCTCCTCATTCGGCGCTTCCCCCAAAGTATGCAACCCCGAAGAAAACAACCGATTCTCTAAAACCTGCAAATATTCATACAACTCCACCAAATAATCATCAAAAGCATGACCGCTAAACATCCGCACATTCTCCGGCGTAAACGCAATCCCCAACCGTTTAGCATCCTCAAACGGACAATCTGCATCCAACCCAGAATCAACAATTTTTTTACAAATCCCTTCCTTCAGCACATAATTCTTTTGCGGATCTTCCCGATACTCCGCAATCAAATCTCGCAACGCCACCAATTCCTTATACAAACCCGCACGACCATAAGGAGGTACATTATGAGAAATCAACACACCATAACCGCGACGTTTTGCCAACATCGATTCAGACGGATTATTCGCCGCATATATATATAGATTAGGCAAATTTCCTAACAGAATATCCGACCAAGAATAACCCGTATTCCCCAACGGAGAACCAGGCAACCATTCCACCGTTCCATGCATTCCAAAGTGAACTATAGCATCAGCTTCAAACTCATTTTGCAACCATTTATAATAAGCAGCATATTGCGGGTGAGGCGTTAAATCCCGTTCAAACATTAAGCGCATCGGGTCGCCTTGTATCCCCAAAGGTGGTTGTACACCTATCCAGACATTTCCTAATTGCACACCGCCAATCTGGAATTCGTCGCCATAAGTTTTAATTCCAGTTCCCGTGAGAGATTTCCATTGTTTTTCAATGCGGGAGGTTTGCAGATATCCCAACCATTTTTCTAAAGTGCGAATATTGACACTATTTGTGGGGTGGGCAACATGAGCGCCATTATCAAGGGGCAGGCGAGACGACTGCCCCACAAGAGGATTAGCTTCATCCGCCTCTTTTACCCAGCGAATCAATTCTTCTCCATCTTCTGGTAAATCTCCCACGGTATAACCTTGTTCTTTGAGAGCGTGGAGAAACTTCAGCAAGCTACGCGGCACATTTAATAATGCAGCTGTGCCCACAGCACCATAACCGGGGGGAAACCCATATAAAATGATGGCAATCTTGCGTTCCGATGCAGGTTTTTGCCGCAAAGCCACCCAAGTTTTTACCCTACCAATTAATCGCTCCACTCGTTCGGGAACCAGATAAATATTTTCGCCCACCAAACCACCGAGGGGAACGGTATCAATAGCCCCATCCAATTCTGGTAAGGCGTACAATACGACACTTTGCAAGCCGCCGATACCTTGACGCGTCCATGAGGAAATATCTTGAATTAATAGTGGTGCAGCAACAATATAAGGTACATTTTTGGCAGTGAGGATACGCTTTGCTACTTCCACCTGACGGCCAGCTTCCATTGAACCAGCCGGGCCACCTACCAGAGGAAAGCCAATTGTAGAAACGATCGCATCTACTTTTACTGCTTCACTTGATAGTGAGGGAGTTTCTATATTACCTAGTTTTCGTTGCTGAATTTCATAGTCGGTTGTCATCAAATCTCGTACCGCTACATGTCCTTCTACGCCGTTGATGAAGATGGGTAAAGGAGTTAAACCGGCTTTTTCAAAACTGCGAATTAGTTGGGGAATGTAGGGTTGTTTGGTAATGACGTGTTTGCGGTAGAGGAGAATTCCTACAACTGGTTTTGTAGAGACGCGATTCATCGCGTCTATTGGGAAGACGCGATGAATCGCGTCTCTACAATGGGTTTTATACCATTCTAAATAGTCGCGGGGTGATTCAAAAAACCCTTGATAGTCGGGGTGGAGTAATCCGATGTTGGGGGTTTCAATTAGCGGGGGAATGTCGCCGACTTTTAAATTTAAATATTTTTCTGCCAGTGTCCAGAATAATGAAGCGACGTTTTCTGGGCCGCCAGCATTCCAGTAACCATAGATAATTAACCAGTTGCGTAAGTCTTGGACTTTTTGCACTGGGACATATTTCAGTAGTTTGGGGCCAATTTTTAAGAAGCTGATGTAACCAGCGAGTTTGTCTTCTTCTCGTCCGTTGCTAAATTTGTCGAGGATGAATTTAACTGGTTTGGGCATTCCTTTGGGTTTGTCGCCAATGGCAAAGTCACCCAGCTTGGTTAAACTCATCAATTCTAAGGCTGACTCGAAAACTAGGCGGATGGGAATTTGGGCAATGCGATCGCCAAGCCACACAACTTGGTCATAATCAAATAGGAGGCTACCGAAAAACACATCAGCGCCATCGAGTGCTGCTTCTACCTCAGTGCGTTTGTTGGTAAGATCGCGATCGCTAAATACCCGAATATCCAACTCAGGACAGCGAGAGTTAGCCAAAAAGGCTGCTTTTCTGTACAAGTCAGCGTTGAATGATTCAAACCCAGCAATCAAGACGATGCGTTTCATGCCTGTAAGCTACGAAATATTTCTTTACTTAAATTTTAAACTCGCTTTCAGACTGATTGTTAAATATCTACCGATAGATTCCGGTCAGTAGTTCCTTGAAATAGTTAGGGCTTCACTATCACCAATGGCTTTGGGATATTTTGATTTCAAAAAAGTTGTGATGTGATAAGTCAGATGTAGAAGCGAAAACAACTCTCTATCTTGACGCTTCGCAAAGACATCAAATGCGTAGGCATAGCCCGTCGTTCGCCAAAAATCCTGCAATCATGCTGTAATCCCATACCTGTCAGTAGTAGTTCAAATTTTCTTTCCATAGTCCACCGGACTGTAGCTAGAATGTTTACGACTTTATTTGTAAGCTTCAGGGGGTGCGTTTGGTTTAGGGATTTGGGTATCGAACTAGGACAACGGGCGCGTAAATCCAGCTACCATCTCAATTAACAAGATTTGGGGCTTTAAAGGTAGACGAAGTGACGCCATAATGTACTAGGTACATTTGTCATAGCTTTCTACTTTTACAAAAGGTTATTATCTGAATAATGGAGGCAATTGCTGCATTTCAGTTTATTGCAAAAATTAACTGGTTGTTCCCAATTTGGATAAATTATAATGGTTGTGTTTTTGGTGACAATCAACCTTTGAATTAGTGAATTTTACCAAATAAAATTTGCTATTCATTTTCGCACAAAAGCTTATTTTGTCTAACAGCGTAGTAATGCTTAAAATAACGCGGACATTACCAAAAACTACTTCAAAAAATTGATTAGCAAAATTTTGTCTCCATAGTTTGAAGTAGTGTAAAAACAAGAAAGTTGAGGATGAAATTATGAAATTCGGAATTGATAGCGGGCACAATTGTCCACCAGACACAGGGGCTAGAGGAATTAAATTTGAGGATAATTTAACTCTAGATGTAGCTAATAGAGTGATAGCCAAGTTAAGAGCTTTGGGGAATGAAGTCGTAGTATGTAAACCAAGTAGTGCTAGTACAGTACGTGACTCACTCTCAAAAAGATGTTCTACAGCTAATTCGAGTAAAGTAGATATTTACGTCTCGATTCATTTTAACTCCTTTAACGGGCAAGCTAATGGCACAGAAGTATTTGCTACTAGTGATACAGGTAGAAAAATTGCTAAACCTGTATTAGATGAAATCGTAAAATTAGGATTTTTTAATCGCGGCGTTAAGAGTGGTTCTCACTTGTACGTTCTGAAAAATACAGATATGCCTGCGATTCTTGTAGAAGGTTGCTTTGTCGATTCGCAAAAAGATATGAATCTTTTTAATCCGGAAGCAATGGCTAATGCGATTGTCAAAGGCTTAACTGGTAAAGTGCCAACTGCTCCTGTTAACCCCGTACCAGATGAAGAAGAGAATGTAGATACCACTATACTTAGACTGCAAAAGGCCTTAAATCGACTCAAAATAACTGATAAAAATGGTAAGGCGTTAGTGGAAGATGGCTTCACCGGGGCTAACACCAAATCTGCTGTAGAAAAATTTCAGACTATTGTCGGAGTTCAGCCGACTGGAATTGCTGACTCAGCTACATGGAATGCCATAAATCTAATTTTGGCAAAACGAGTGCTCAGACCAAACCATGCTGGTAATGCAGTTATCAGATACTTGCAATATCGTCTAAATGTTGATAATGATGGCGTCTACGGCCCGCAAACAGAGGTTGCAATTAAGAACTTTCAAAAGCAAAATGGTTTAGATGCCGATGGAATTGTCGGCCCTGCTAGCTGGCAGAAATTAATTGGTTAGGCTGATGGTATGCTCATCTGGATGATAAAACTATAGCGATCGCAGATGCAAATTTCTGCATCCTTTGACTATTTTCCAGATAGGGGGGCTAGCTGCGGGAGCAAAAAGCCCCCTTTAACCATCTACATCTTGATAGTCAGAAGATCGAGTCTTAACCTAAGCATATTGCGGCGTAGATATCGCCTGAAGCCCCGTTGACCTAAAATAATTAAAATAAATAACCAGGGCGTAGGAAGTCACCTATGCTGCTGACATGAATATGTTCAACTTAACCAGATTTGCATTTGGTCACAGGTAATTTCCTATCGCTCTGGTGCTTCTTTGGCGGTGAAGTTTCGCCAAAAGTATAAAAGTAAAGGGCTTTTTAAGCCTATAACAATTGTTACTATTTTGTTGTATAAGTGGACACAATTTTTTGGGTACTAGGTTTCTACTACCCATAGTAAAGACGTTACACTGCAACATATTTACAATTATTTGATACCTAAAATTTATCACCCTAGCGTGTAGATATAAGCTTGTCTTAAACGCCGTACCATCTCTCGACGCACTTCATTTTGGATGCGGTTTCCACGCCGCCAGTGTTCTAACTGAATATTATCAACATAGAACCTCACAGAAAATTGCATAGCAGAGCCTTGAATATCAGTTAGCTGGACTTGTGGTTCTTTCCAAGCAGTATTAGACTCTTTAAAACTATCATGTAGCCATTCGACAAATTTTAATGAATAGTCATCTAATCTAGTTTCAGCTACTCCTGGATTTAAGATTTTCTGGAATAATTTATTCAGTTTTATTTTCAAGAGTTCAATTTTTTGCTCCCATTCGTCCGGCAAAAGATGTTGGTCTTCAAGTACTAAATCGGGATCTTTTAACCAAGTTTGATACCATTGGCGAATTAAGCTAATCAGAGTTGGTTTATCAGTCTTTTCTTGTTCTTCTAGCCGCGATCGCAGACGCTTGCCCTTACGTTCTGAGGTGACTACCAGCCCCACAAGGTTCAATATTTCTAGATAGTTTTTCTGTATAAGTTTTAGTTCTTCTAAATTCAATCCACCCTTTTCTAGCTGCTTAACTTCTCTAATAAAACCTTCAAATGCTTGTTCAATTTTTTGCATTTGGCTGTTCACATCTTTTTCAACTAATAAACGCAGCCGTCCAGCTTCTTTTTTTGATAGTTTATCGCCTTCTGCTTCTCTCAATGCAGCAAAACTGTCCAAATGCTCAATTTTTTCATCAATATTACCCAATGTATCTGGATGTCCAACGATAATTTGTTGCAGAATTTTTGTTGCTACAACTGCATCAGCATCAACTCTAACTGATACTTGAATTGTATAAGCGTAGTGAGTTGTAGGACGACTGAGATTGACTATATTTTGACCTCCCAAAGTCGTGTTTGGTGTATATACCTCGCAATGCTCGTTAATCATATATAGTTTTGTCACTCGGATACCAATGTGTTTGATAATTGCAATTGAACCATCTGGCATGGAGATGACATCACCAAATCTAAAGGGTGTATCAACTAACAAAACCAAACCGCTAAAAAAATCGCTTAAAATATCTTTTACTGCCAATCCTAACACTATAGTAATACTACCTAAAGCTAACCCGATTCCTGTTAAATCAACCCCAAGGGTACTGAAAAAGAGAGATATTCCAATTAGGTAAGTGATGACTGGAATAAAATTTTGGAGGAGTGGGATTAATACGTCATCCCAAACAGCCTCAGTTTTACGGGCGTAGTCTTTTAAGTAGTAGACTGCTGCTTCTGTAAATAACACAGTTATCCCGTAAGTAAAAGCAGCAATTAGGAAAGCTGTGAGTCCTCGATCGATCCAATTAATAATTTTCCCTGCTCCTAATTGGGACAACGAGACTTTTAGACCGACAAGGATAAAAATAGCGATCGCAGGGATTTGTAAAATACCAAGAATGAACTGGGCTGTATCTTTTTCTGTACGGCGGAGAAACGATCGCAGTAGATGGAATAGTAATATGTAGAGTGTGAAGACAACAACTATGGATACGCCGAATGTATAGAAAAAAGAGCTAATTTGTGCGCCCGTTGGTAAAGTTTGGGGTGGTACTACGCTAGCTTTTGATACAGATTTTGCCGCTTGGGCAATGAGAGGATAATTCATTGGTGTCTACTTCAAGTATTGGAATTTCAAATAAGTTGTTGAAAAAAAGTCACTAGTCAGGAGCAAAGCCACCTTGCCAAGTGCAACAGGAAATAAGTCACAAATTTATAACGGCCACTTACCACGGCTCTTAGCAGCACTTCAAGGTGAGCCAGAACTGGATGGTATGCTGTAGTTAAACAATTAATTCCTGCACAAGATCCTGTAAAATTAGAATCTATACTCGTTTATAAATTAGAAAATATAAGTTTGGTGAAACTGAGGAGCGATCGCGTTAATTTCCGTGAGAATTGTATCCTCTGTATTTTGCTCAAGTAAACTTCGGTGCAGAAGAAAAGCGTACTTGCAATTAAGGTTGATTGACATTATCCTTGAGCGCCTGTCGAGCTAACTTTACGTAAGTTTTCACAGTAGCGTAGGGCATCTCTAAATCTTGGGATATAACTGAATGGCACTAAAAAAGCTCTAAGCCTTGTGGAATAAGGGCTATAGCTGAATGGCACTAAGTTAAGCTGAAAGGTAAGCGGCGTAGGGATGCTCCAGGGGCAGGGGAGCAGGGGGGCAGAGGGGAATTTCTAAATATCTGAACGCAATGCCTAAAATTTCTTCTTTCTCCCCCGCTCCTCTGCACTCCTGCTGCCTCAACGATTTTCCCTTTTCTTAGTGCCATTCGGCTATAGCTTTAAATGCCGAGGCGATCGCGAATGGAGAGATAATGTACGGTTGTCCAAAAGCTTTTGGAGCTAGAAAAAGCTTACTCGTTCATGAAATACTTTCACAAGAGACGAGCAAGTCAACATCATAAACACTACTGTGACACTATTTGTCCCTGAATAATTTGAGTTAATTCATTGCGGCTACGATTTGCTTCTAACCAAAAAGCTAACCCAAAAATAATTAACATTAGTATAGGCATACCTATAAATAATACAGCCATATTGTTAGGCATAGCACCTGCTAATGTTATTGGAATAACTGCACTATACCAGCAGAAAAACCAGAATCCTAAAAATGCCATCACAAAAGGATGTGTGTTCATTTGTACATGAATCACTGTTTGATGAGATTTTACTTCAAAGTGCCCTCGAATCACTGGTAAAAATGAGTTGCGGTAGTGAATTATGCGGCTGATTTGAAAGCCTGACTCAGAAATACTTCCTTCATAAGGGGCGTGTTTTGTAGAAAATCTAAATATTCTGGTAGGTTCAACTTTTGCATTTAGCCGTTGCAAAACTACAGGCAGTGGATCGGGTGTCAAAATTGTAAAGCTATCGTAGGGTAATACTTTCATCTTGATTGAAGTTGTTGAGTGAGAATAAAACCTCGATATTTTGTAATATGAATTTCATCAGTTTATTCAACACAGGTCTTATTTTAAGTTTTCCCTCAACAACAGCTTTTTTAACAAAAATCTTGTGAAAATAATTTTGGCATCCAGTTTTCAGATTGCATTGGGGATAATAGCGATCGCGTTCCTACTGATTAGGCAAATCATCATCTATCATAGTTTCAATGACACTGGTGTTAGAAATTTGACACAAGTTGAATCAGGGGGATACGAATAATAAACTCAGCGCCAACTCCTGGTTGCGAAATGCGATCGCTATCTTCACAGCCTTGAAATGTCGTAGCTGCTTACACCAGAAATTGCAATTCGCAAACAGAGCCATAATTGACGAGAATAAGTCTTTTTTGTTCAATAATGTAATTGCACGGATTCCCTCTATAATATCTGTGCGTATAAAGAACAGATTGCTTTCTTTTACGTAATGTTACTTAAAACCTAACCGAGAAATCCCTTGGAGAGTTTTCGGGTAATTATTCACTCTCCCCAAGACAAAATTGTCGAAACCCTTGGTTTTTCTTTGAGCAGTATGGGGAAGTGTGAACGGTTACGTTTTCTCCAAGGCTTTTAAGTGCTGAATGAGAATCTATCCTATACTCTAACCACGGTTAAACTATGAGCATCGCAAAGTTTCCGAGATTCATTCAACCCTTGGTAACTATTCCAATGGTACACCCAACACCCTGCCCTGACTAGGCTACGGTTTTCAAGCGTGGCATTCGATGTCCGATCCATCCCTCCCCTGTTCAATCGCTTTACAAGCGTGCAATTATTTTGTAACGACTGTGTAATACCGTTAAGCTAGAATAAATCCATTTTAATATTAGTGATGTCTAATATTCAAGAACACGTAAACAGTCTGATTACAAAATTTGTTCCAGGTTATAGATTTATTAGTTTACAAGAAGTCACAATTGATAAAAATAATTCACTCCAAACAGAAATTGATAGTAAATCAATTAAAGTTCTTAGTTGGAATATTGCGAAACAAAACTATAATAAAAACTGGGTAAAAGATTTTTCTAAAATTATCGAGATTTATCAACCAAACCTCATATTCCTCCAAGAATTTTCTCTCAAATTAGAAGCAAATGAATGGCAAAAATGGCTGAAAATGAATTGGTGCTTTGCTCCTAATTTTGTAGATATTTATCATCAAGCATATTCGGGGATTTTTACAGCAGCTACAATTAGTCCACTCAGTAAAAAAGTAATAACTACTAAACATTATGAGCCGATTGTTAGAACTCCTAAAATTTCTTTAATTACTGAGTATCTGTTATCTGAGCAAAGCACAACTCTCCTAACAATCAATAGTCATCTGATAAATTTTGTAGATTTAAATAAATTCAAAATACAATTAAATGAATTAAAGCTGGTGTTATCTATACATCGTGGCCCACTAATATTTTCAGGAGATTTCAATACTTGGAGCCGAAAAAGAGCAGTTATCCTCAATCAAGTAACAACTCAATTAGGTTTAACACCTGTCATTTTCGCACCTGATGAAAAGGAGAAAATTAAACGCTTCCTGTTATCACCCCCTTTAGATCATATCTTTTATCGAGATATCAGTGTGAAGAAAGCTAGTGCTAAAGTGCTAGACCAAATTTGTTCATCAGATCACAAGCCATTACTGGCAGAATTTACTTATACCAATACTCAAAAAAATTAAAATGCTTGTAGATGGTGGTGTTCTAGCTATTTTTAGCACAGCTACAGTTGTTGTTCATCTCGTGGGAGTTACACATGCAGCCCATGCAGTGATGAATGTGCGTTCTTCCCAAGGGGCAATTGCCTGGAGCATTTCTCTAATTACCTTTCCCTGGCT
Source organism: Nostoc sp. (assembly GCF_036917095.1). Taxonomy (GTDB): domain Bacteria; phylum Cyanobacteriota; class Cyanobacteriia; order Cyanobacteriales; family Nostocaceae; genus Nostoc. The sequence goes on along the minus strand of NZ_JBALFH010000003.1, from coordinate 67,092 downwards.
AGCGATTCCGTTGTATTGGATTTTAGGAAGAACTAAATTTCATGGATATGCTGAAACACTGCGCTCAGTCTATGCACAACACTACAAGCTTTTTCATCCAACTTATAGTGAACTTATTAAATTTCAAGTTGCGCCACCAGATAATTTAGCCGAGTTGCAACCATTAGCAGAGGCATTGACCGAAATTTCTTTCACATCAGGTAATGCTGCCGAATTACTGATTGATGGTCAGCAAACCTATGAAGCGATGCTGAAAAAGATTGCGTCAGCGACAAATTATATTTTGTTGCAATCGTATATTGTTAACGATGACCAATCAGGTAATGAGTTTAAAGAAGCGTTGATTACGAAAGCCAAACAAGGAATAAGCATCTACTTTCTCTACGATGAAATTGGTTCGCAGAAACTATCTCTGGCTTATATCCAGTCTCTAGAACAGCATGGAATTGCAGTGAGTGCATTTAACACCACCCAAGGTCAGGGTAATCGGTTCCAATTTAATTTTCGCAATCATCGAAAAATTTTGGTGGTGGATGGAGAAATAGCATTTGTAGGTGGACTGAATATTGGTGACGAATATTTAGGAAAAAATCCTCGCTTGAGTCCCTGGCGCGACACTCACATGATGCTCGAAGGCCCAACTGTACAAAGCCTACAAAACTCCTTTGTGCGAGATTGGTATTGGGCAACTCGAAAACTTCTCTCAGTTAACTGGCAGGTAAAAATTAACCGAGAAACGAATCAAACTGCATTCATACTTCCTACAGGCCCCGCAGATCGTCTGCCGGCTTGTAAGCTTTTTTTCGTTGAACTAATTAATCAAGCTAAAACTCACCTCTGGATTGCTAGTCCATACTTTGTGCCGGATGAGGCAACATTATCAGCATTAAAACTGGCAGCAATGCGAGGTGTAGATGTGCGAATTATCTTACCAAATCGACCCGATCATTTATTTGTTTATTTATGTTCCTTTTCTTACTACACCGAAATGGAAACAATTGGTATCAGGTTGTATCGTTACAAAAATGGGTTTATGCACCAGAAAGTTATAGTCATTGATGAAAGTTTAGCAGGAATTGGAACTGTTAACTTAGATAATCGCTCTTTTTCCCTAAACTTTGAAGTTATGGGTTTTGTTACCGAGCCTGGGTTTGTCCAAAGCGTGAAAAAGATGTTAGAGGATGATTTAGCTGTCTGTGTTGCTGTCGATCTTGATGAGTATGATAAAAAACCTTTTTGGTTCAAATTAGCTGTGAGAGTCTCTCGATTGCTGACTCCTTTGCTTTAATCATTGGTCATTGAGATTTCTCCAGTAAAAGTTCAGCGTGAGTCATTGCCTGAACAGGAAGACGAACTGCAAATGAAATCAGAGGGCAGCAATTGCTACTTGCTTACTTACAATTGCGAAAACGTTCTACAGTTAAAATGACATTGTAAGTTTTGAGGGGTTTTATATTTTGCCGTATGTCCAGTAACCAAATTATTGAGGGTAAAGAACCTTTGGCTTTTTCAGGTTTTTGAAATTGGCTATACCATTGTTTAGTGCGAATATATTTTTTATCTTCCCAACCTACTTGTTTCTCAAATTGCTGAGTTAGTGGTCGTCCTTCATTAGATAATTGATGGAAATTTGGTGCAAAAGACAGAGCAATTTTACTTTGTGCTTTAAAGCCAAAGTTTCCTTGGCTATATTTTGACCAAAGTTCGTCCACTTTTTGTAGGTCTTGACATAAGTAAAGACCTGAATAAGCAATACCATATCTTCTTCCTCCAAGAAAGTCTAAGGTGGAATAACCAAAAAACGTTCGCTCATCTACTGCCTTTTTGGTCAATTTAGTCATGATTTTACTAGTTTCTCGATCTGCTTTCATCCATTGTCCTTTTGAAAGTAGACGTTCTAGTTTAATATAATCAACCTCTATAGATTGCCAATAAAATAAGCAAAGTAAGCATATACATAAAACTAAACTTAAGCTATAAATTGTAAGTTTTTGCGTAATTTTTAACATTTATTGTCAATTTATAATTATTGTAATATCTACAAAAATAATCAAACATTAATTGTTGAATATGAGGGTATGTGTCGGTTTAATTTTCAATAATTTTGTCCAGTATTTTATAGCATTATAGTTAAAGACTATTTTATTTGAATATGGAACGCCTCTTTCAACAAGGAAATAGAGCCATCGGCAATAAACCGCACACCAATTGCTAAGATGAAAAAACCAAAAACTCGATTTAAGGCTCCCACACCATTTTTTCCTAACTTCCTAATAAGTGGTTCTCCTAAGGACAGGCACAGATAAAGGCTTATACCTATTAAAATAATTCCCGCTAAAGACTCAAGATAGTCTACCCAATGCTTAAAACTAATCGATAAACTCGTTACTACCCCAATTGCTCCAGGCCCACTGATTAATGGCACTGCCATTGGTGTAAAAGAAATATCTTCTTTATCTATAGCCTCATCATTTTCTGATGGAGTTAGTCGTTGACGGGCTGTAACCATTTCCCAGGCTGTATGAGCAACAAGTAATCCCCCTGCCAGCCGTAGCACATTTAATGAGATTCCAAAAAATTCTAGAATCCACCTGCCAGCTAGTAAAAATACAGCTAAAACTAAGACTACATTTATGGCAGTTTGTATCGCCTGCTGATGACGCTCAGATGATGTTTCCCTCGCTGTTAAGCTGTAAAAAACCGGAACTGCACCGATTGGATTGGCGATTGGGAAAAGAGCCACAAAGGTTGCTAATGTATTTGGAATTAACGACATTATCAATATTTGGATATCTGGGTTTCCTAGAAGCAGAGTTTAGCAGACAGTGGGGGTGTGGTTGCACCCACTTTACTGCTTTCACGAAAAACTCCAAGAACCACCGATGCAATGCTTGCTGCGGGTCTGACTTTTCACGTTATGTGGAAAAGCCAACGATTGACCTAACCCCCTAACCCCCAACTCGTCGCGGGAAGGGGGAAAATTCAAAGTCTCTCTCCTTAAAGGACGAGAGAAATAGAAGTGAGGTTTTCCAGATACCGTGAAAAGTCAGGCTGCGGGTGGGTACGCGATCGCGCCCCACCCTGTTCTTAGAGGATGCTCCCGCGATCGCTCTAATCAAGCGAGGAAAACTCAACAGCAATCCCGAAGGCGGTAAGCTATGCGCTTGAATTGGGCGGGCACGCCATTGTACATTTACTATTTATTTTCTAGTACATTACTAACCAGTTGTAATGAAGCGATGACCGAGCGCTGTAAGTTGGCTGCTCTTGTTCTTCTACAGCGTTGGATCAACAACTGGCGATTTGTGGCTGTTCTGTTCTGTTGATATCTCATTTAAACGGCAATTCAGAGAGTTGTGATGCCAAATTGCCAGAACCTTGAAACATGGCGGTGTAACTTCAATTTTTCTTAAAGGAAAGCCCAAAGAGCGTAGGCACCGCTAATTATCAGCAAGCTTACACGCTCATTGTATGACTCTGCTATCAATCGGTAGTGAAAAATCGCAAGACCATTCATTCCAAGAGCCAAAATAATTTCTGGCGGAAATTCCCGCCTCTTCAAGGGCTATCAATGTATTAGCAGCCCTTGAACCCTTAAAGCAGTAAATGTACACAATGGACTCGGAAGTAATACCTACTGAGTGGCAAATTTCTCGGATTTCATCTGGCGATCGAAACGTGGGGATTTCCGAATCAGATGTCATTAGACGATGCCATTCTAGCCATACAGCGTTAGGTATTCTCCCTTTGCGAGGACAAAAATCAACAGCATAGGGAGAAGAACTCAACCCAAGCCATTCTGAGCTGTCGCGCACATCTAATTTAATAATTGCTGGATTGTCGATTGCTTCTAACATCTCGGCGGTAGTCACCATTATGTCAGCGTTGGGATGCAATCTAAATATGCTGCTTTCACGTAATGGTACTTCATCGGTAGTAGGTAATGCCGCCCTGAGCCATGCTCTATATCCTCCGTGTAAGATAGATACCTGAGCACAACCCAAATATTTCAGTAAGAAAGCTGCTCGACAAGATTGACCATAACCTTTATTTAAAGTATCTTCATAGACAATCAACTGTTCCGCACCCGATATTCCCAGGTTGCTCATAATTTCTGCAAAATACTCTTGTAATTTTTTTAATCCTGCTGGGTAGGAACTGTCTAAAAGATAGGTAAAAAAATCTCTAATGTTTATGGATTGAGGAATATGAGAAATAGCATACTCTTCTAGAGTTCGCGTATCGATAATGACAGTCTGTAATGAATTTTGGGCTAACAGAGACGTGAGTTGTTGAGGAGAGATGAGGAGTTTTGTATTCACGCTTTCATGCTGATGTTATCGTACCATTAGCCATTATCGTGCTTGGTAGATTTGTGTTTGGGAATCAAAATCACAGAAGCATGAATGTTGAATGTTACCAGAGAACTTTTGTGGTTCTTCGGCTACTTTTATAGAGAGTTATGGGTAAATTGCTAAATCATATTTTTCATGCAGACGTGCAAAATACTTAAATATCCGCTTTGCAAATGCTGTAAGTATCTAGGCATAAATAAATTTAAAGTTTGTAGTAAGGACTTTAGTCCTGGTAATCCTTGCTCTGAGCGATAAATCGCTCACTGCAAACTAGGAATTTATTTTATATTTAATTATGTCTACCTACTTATCAGTGTAAGATTGATTTTCAAGCTGAATTAAAAAACAAGTTTGCTGCGAATAACGCACCTGAGCCAGTAACTTAATTTCCTTCTTTTCGCCAAAGGTGACATCAGTAAACACTTCTTGGGGTAAAAACTGAATAGAACTCCAGTCTATTTGGCTGGCTACTTGAGGTAGAAATAAATCGAGAAACTCAACAAAAAATGTAGATAGTAATTCTTTGAAAAGGCGATCGCGATCGGGAGCATCTCACTTTCGTAAAAATATATCTAGACCTGGCGAATAGAATTCGCGGCTATACAAACAAAACCCACCTCCGTGGGTTTCCAATTTCTTGAGTCCGCGCAGGCGGACTTGGTTTGTGTAGCCGCGATTTCTAATCGCCAAGTATATTTGCAAAGGTGAGATGCTCCCATCGCGATCAATCATACCCTTTTCTTTCTATTTTGATTTCAGTTACCCCTTCACAGTTGATTAACAAATATCTTAGCTGTATAGCTTGGTAAGTCAGTGACTAAACCATCTTCTCCAGATTCTACTTCCCGATTACCAACCCAATCTCGCCAATACTCAGTACTTGGGAAGTCGGAAATTTTATATTGATTTAGATTCTGCTCGGAGAAATTTACCACGACGATGACATGAGAATTTTGCTCATCCCAACGGGTATAAGCCAGCACTTTGTGAGCCGCATTTTCGTAGAAAAAGTTAATATTGTCACTTTGCAAAGCTGGGGTTTGCTTGCGTAGAGCAATAAGCTTTTGATAATACTCAAATAAATCATGATTCTGGTCGCCTGACAACAAAGACCAAGTAATCTTCTGCGGCTTAGTAACATCTTCGCTTTTTTGCTGGTATTCGCCAAACTCTTCTCCCATCCATAGCATCGGTATACCCATCGCTGTCATTAACAGAGTAGCTGCTAACTTCGCTCGTTCAAATGCGGCTGCATCAAAGATGCCGCAATTGCCTAATTCTCGTAATACACGTTCGCGATCGTGGGTTGCCAAATAATTTATCACATTGGTAGCGATCGCATAACCCTGCTGTTTGGGATCTAAAATCTGCTTGAGTTGTTCTAATTCAAATGATTTCCCACAAATATATGGAACTATAAAGTAGCGAAAGCTCTCATGCCAACAAGCATCTAATGGCCCATCTGGTTTGACTACAGTCTTTGTATCGGGAATGTGTTCAGCAATGTTGTAAAACTGCTTGGGTGCAGCACGATCTTTTGCTTGCTTAGTCAGCCAATTGAGAAATTCAAAGTTAGCCAATTGGCGCACTGCATCAAAGCGAATGCCATCAATGTGATACTCCTGAATCCAAAATTTTACCACATCGCCGATGTATTCCCATGCAGGCTTAAAATTTAACTTTTTGTCATAATTATCATAATTAAACTCTGGCCCCCAGTAATTATCTGGGTCTTCAGGATAATGCTTGTGTTCGTAGTACCAGTAATTTCGGTCAATCAGCATTAAGGGGCATTCTTCATCTGTGTGGTTATAAATTCCATCCATGAATACGCGAATGCCTCTACCATGACACTCGTCAATTAACTGCTTTAAATCTTCTGTTGAACCGTAACTAGATTCTGTAGCAAAGAAGTGGCGAACTTTATAACCCCAGTTATAATCACCAGGGTACTCATTAACTGGCATTAATTCAATTGCATTAATTCCCAATTCGCAAAGATAATCTAACTTAGCAATTATTCCAGGATATTTGCCTCGTTTGTCAGAATCAACTTCATCGCCAGTAAAATCAGCAACGTGCATTTCATATATGACTAATTCCCGATTGTCAGGCAACGGCATTTTATCGTATTGCCAAACGTAAGTATCAACAATTCGTTGCCCATCTTTAACACGGACTATGCTGTATTTTTCTGTTTCATTTACATCTGTTGCTTTCGGATCGATGACATCTATCCATTCATCAGGTTTAAAATTTGGACTTTTGGTTTGAACGCGAAATTTATATTGATAAATGCCATCTTCCAGTTTTATTTGAGTGCGGAAATATCCATCTTCACCTTTCGACATTGGGATTTCTTTCCAATCAGAAAAAGACCCAATTAAAGCTGCTCCTTTGTTGCGAGGAGCAAATAATGTAAATTCAGTTAAATTTGCCATTTTCAGCTTTTTCTAATCTTCTATAAATACAGCCAATAAAATTATTGTATAATCATAAATGATTTTCAGCTTCTTTCTTAAGTGTGGATTGTGTCAAGGTGTCAATGACTGGTGTGTTCGACACTATATTATTAGTGATTAACACAGAATCATAGTTTAATGCCTCATCCCGATTTAACCACTGCCCGAAAATCAAATCACGCTCGCCAAGAATGGAAGCGCCTGATAAAAGATAATTTCAAACTAACGGCACAAACAGTTGAACATGATTAGGCAATGTAAATGAAAAGACCTGGATTTATTGAGCGTCATCACCTGTGGACAGAAATCCAAAAAGAAGCATCTGAAAAAATCGAGGCTGTTGTCAAAGAACGGGATCTATTGTTGATTCGTACCGCTTGGGCAGACCAGCATGGCATTGTTCGCAGCAAGTCGCTCTTACCCCAGGCATTTTTAAGCGCCTTAGAAAACGGTATGCAAATCAGCACAGGGACATTTCTGTTTGATACTGGTGGTGCAATAGTATTTAACCCCTTTGTGAAGGGCGGTAGCTTAGATATGTCTCAGATGACAGGTGCGCCAAATCTTGTGGCTGTTCCTGACCCTCATACCTTCAAAATTGTGCCTTGGGCAAAACGCACTGGTTTTATCCTCTGTGACGAGTACTTTCAAACTGGTCAGGCAATGCCCTTTTCCAGTCGCGGTATTTTGCGGCAATTATTGGTAGAGTTACATCAAAGAGGTTTGGAGTATATTGTCGGCTTAGAAGTTGAGTGGTATCTGGCAAAGTTGGAAGATCCGATGTTAGCGATCGCTCAATCTATTGTTGTAGAAAAATATGATTGAACTTTGGATGTGAATTCTATCCCTGGCGAAGAAACAAAATTTGTGATTAGCTTACCGAACCTGACCCAGATTCATAATTAACTGGATCTAAAGTGTGATTTCAGTTAACCACCGCCAGCCAATTGCATACCACACAGAGGTACTGGAACACAAAATAATCCTGCTATTTTCCTCGTAATAAGCATTGCACAGCCTTAACTGAACCGCATTGGATATAGCAACTAGCAATAATTAAATAATTTACTGCTTTCTATTTTACTAGTAGAGACAATTCTATATCTAGGATGTATAATTTATTGTTAATCTTTTAAGAAATTTATTATATAAAATTAAGATATGCGGGAACTATTACAAAACTTTTTTACAGATAGGTTATTTATTCCACATGGACATTGTTACCTCTGGAAGACAGACTTAGTTTGGTTACACATTATATCAGATTCTTTAATTGCTCTTGCTTATTTCTCTATTCCCATAGCCCTTGTTTACTTTGTCCGAAAGCGTGAGGATTTACCCTTTAAATCAATACTTTTATTATTTGGAGCTTTCATTATCTTTTGTGGTACAACCCACATAATGGAAATTTGGACGCTTTGGCATCCAACTTATTGGCTATCTGGTTTTATAAAAGCTTTGACTGCTTTGATATCGGTTTATACAGCTTTCACATTAGTCCCGATAATTCCCCAGGCGCTAGCTTTGCCAAGTCCAGCACAACTAGAAGTAGCTAACAGTCAACTAAAACTTACTCTGAAAGAACTTGCAGATACGCAAACTCAACTTATTCAAACTGAAAAAATGTCTTCTTTAGGGCAGTTAGTTGCAGGCATTGCCCATGAAATTAACAACCCTGTTAGTTTCATTTATGGTAATATTTCCATTGCCAATGAATATACTGAGAATTTGTTTAAATTAATCTCAGTTTATCAAGAATGCTACCCACAACCCCTATCAAAAGCTCAGATTTTAGCTGAGACAATAGAATTCGACTTTGTTAAAGAAGATTTACCAAAAATCTTATCTTCAATAAAAATAGGATCTGAACGGATATGCGAGATTGTTTTATCATTACGGAATTTTTCGAGGCTAGATGAAGCCGACATAAAAAGAGTCGATCTTCATGAAGGTATTAATAGTACTCTCTTAATTTTGGGAAATAAATTAAAAAGTGAAGGCAAATATCCAGATATTGAAGTTATTAAAGAATATGCCGATCTTCCTGAAGTCGATTGCTATCCTGGGCAACTTAATCAGGTATTTTTGAACCTTCTAACTAATGCCATTGATACTTTAAGAGACTCAGTAGTCGGTTGTCCATTGCCAGAGAGCAATATTATAAAAACTGCAAATAAGCAGCCAACGAATAACAATCCCCAAATCCGCATTGCTACTGAAGTTTTAGATAGTAATAAAGTATTGATTCGATTTATTGACAATGGCTGTGGGATGACAGAAAAAATAAGGCAAAAAATCTTTGACCCGTTTTTTACAACTAAACCTGTTGGTTCAGGTACAGGTTTAGGAATGTCAATTAGCTATCAAATTGTAGACAAGCATGGTGGTCAGTTGAAGTGTATTACACAACCACTTCAAGGCACAGAGTTTCAGATCCAGATTCCGATTAGGAACGAGTTCTATTGATGGTACATTGGGATTCCGTTTATTATCATCTCAATTTGAGTATTCTTTGAGACGCGGTAACAATCCAAAGAAACTTAGAAGCACAACTGTACTGACTGCGATCGCTGTTTTAATCTCAAAACCATCTATATTGCTCAAACCTTGCTGAATTTCCCGATCGAAGACTGCTTGGTTGATATCAAATGTCTTTCCATTAGCTTTTTTGAACTCTTCAAACAGCCAGTTGGACTGTCCAGGCTTCTTTCCTACGCACAGAGCGATCGCGTCTTGATGTTTGCCACTGCGCTCTAACAAGCGAATTTGTTGGTCAATAGCAAGGTATTTACCCAAAGTAACGAGACTGAGGAGTGTGGCTTCTTTCTCGCCTGGGAAGGTGATATTATTTAGTTCGTCAGCAATGTAACCTTTAAAACCATCTATATTTTTACCCTGAGAATTATAGGCAGATGCTATAGTTTCAGCAGTTTGTCCCTGTGGTATTTGGGCAATTTGAGCTATATTGCTGAAAAAAGCCTGTTCGTAGGTGGTAGCAAAAGCAGGGTCAAGCAAATAGCGGCTTTCGGCAGTATTAGCGATGTAGGCAGCAGCACGAGCTTGTCGGAGAATGTGCATAGAATTGAACGCATCTTCTTTAGCCGTCCTGAGATTTTCCGCAGCAGTCTGCAACGTTCCTGTTGTATGAGTTAATAAAGCCAAGGCGATCGCTGTCGCAGCCAACAACATAGGATTGAGCGTGCGGCGCATCTTTTGACTCAGAAATATCTGAATCCCTATTAGCACAATCAGCAGTGCTGCACCAGCAACAAAAATTAAGATCGAAGAATTATTAGCAACAGCCTTTTGTTTGGTATAAGTTTCTTCTAAAATTTGTATATTTACTTTATCTAACTCGTCAGCTGCTGGCAGTAACGTTTTATCCATAAGTTCCGCAGATGCGCGGTAAGCAACCAGCATAGCGTTAGTATCACCGCGGGCGTGAAAATCTCGTGCCTGCTGAATTTGGGCTATATAGTTACCTAAGCCGAGTTGCATCGTCTGAATGGGTTTTCGCTCTTTATCTGCGTAGCTGATATTCTCAGCAGCAGTGACTAATCTTTCAGCAGCTCTTTGGTATCGCTCTTCGTAACCTTTGACTGCATCTTGATTTTGTCCTGGTGGTACTAAAAGTTCATCAGCGACGTTAGCATCCATACCGGTAAATGCGTCCTTGAGACGTTGAGCAGTGACGATGCTGGGTGTGGAATTTTCACCAACGGTTGCGATCGCGTGTCTTTGCCCTTGAACTGCGCTAATAATAGCAATTAGTAACAGTAAACTGGTTGCTCCGGTTAAGTATAATCCGATCTTGAGCCGTTCTGGAGTCGTCAATTTATAATTTTTCTTACTTAAAAGAGCAATGATTTTACTCATATATTTTATTTGCAGGTTTATCCTAATTTCCGAACAGCTTTCACCGCGATCCGAGTCCAATGTCCAAGGGTAAATTCGTCTCCATCCTGAACTTTTACGTCTACCATCGGCTTCAATTCCACAGCTTTTAATTGCGTACCATTAGAAGAACCAATATCACGCAGTGTTAATGTATTGTCTGTCTCCAGGGTAAGCAAGGCATGGCGGTGTGAGACAGCATCATCAAAATCTAAAGCAATTTCTGGATGAATTGCTCTGACTTGACTATTGCGACCAATTAGGTTAATTGCCTTATTAAGATGAAATGTAATTGGTGGTTGATTTATCGGTGGTTCTGGACTTTCGGGATGGCGTAAAGATGGGTCGATACAGACAACTACCTCCCAATCAACTACTGACAATTGGGAATCTATTGATGCAGAACCAGAACTATTGGTATTCGCCTGTCGCATCGTACCCATTTCTTCTTGGGTGGGTTTGACAATGGGTACTTCACCATGCGCCCCAGTGACGAAGTTGTAACCACAAATTTCACAAAAATTGCCACTGTTTGATTCATGGACGGTGCTACAATCTGGACAAGTTTCTGTGGCTTTGGTTGGCGTTACTGTTGAGTCAATTGTTGTTTGGGCGAATTGAAGTTCAGGTACACCCAAAATTTTAGTACCGCACTCCGAACAAAAATCTAATTCAGTTGATTCATGTCCTTTAGGACATTTATAGATTGACATAGTTACTGAAGTAATTTTTTAACCTGGCATAAGTCGTTTGGATTTACCAATAACAACTAATTCGGAGATTTAGAAATTCGAGTAGTTTTTGTAGAACGTGTTTCCAATGCCATTGCATCTTCTTTGGCTACTTCTCGCTTCAACCGGACTGTTCCTGTCGGTGCATCTTCTACCTCAACTACGGTTTTCAACAGTTTGGCTGTGGCTTCATTCCCTGATTCATGGGCTAGTTTTACTGCCTTGCCTAATTTGGCAGTAGCAAGCTCAATATCATTTCTAGCACGAGCTTCCAATCCTTCTTGAATTGACTGAGCCAGTTCTGCTTGTCCAGTATAGTGAGCAACTCGCCGATCGATTTTGGTAGATTTGGCTTCATCATCAGTCCAGGTTGCCAAAATACGTGCTTCTGCAACTTTAGTTTCTATGCCGTTGAGGGTGTATACTAAACTAGCTCGACCTGCTAACATTTCATCGCCGATATTACCTGGATTGACTTCGATACAGAAGTGGTAATCACGAGACTCGTTACTTCCCCAAGCTCCAGTGGGGTAATCAACCATCTGAGGCTTGACAGGTTTATGGCGGTGGGTAAGGTCAACAATATCGGGACTAACTTGTTTACAAAACAAGACTTTGGCTCCTTGCGGTGTCCATAAACGTAAAGCGACATCGCTGACATTTTTACTCATGGCTTTTTCCAAAATGGCACGAAAGTCACTTTCAATCATTGCGGCGTTGGGAATAATATCGGTTGTCCCTAAAAGTTTGCTGGCAATTTCTTGAAGTTGAACAACTCGCCAATCAGTTCCGACTCCCCGACAGTCGCACTGAAAGACACCTTCACATTCAAGTAAAACTTTCTTCAAGGATTTCTCATCAGAGTCATCATTTTGCCCATCGGTGAGTAGTAGGGCTTGGCGAACTGCGCTAGGCATCTTTTTAAATTGTGTTAAGGCTTGAGCCAACCAAGTAGACATGAGAGTACCACCATTAGCTACAGTACTCTTAATAGCTGCGATCGCTTCTTGCTTTTTTTCTGTCGTGGCTGGAGAAACAGGAAAAACTACAGTGGCTTTACCAGCACCGGTGACGATGAAGAAATGGGCATCCTCTGGGAGCAATTTTACAATTTTGGTCATTGCATCTTTGGCTGCATATATCTTGTCACCTCCCATTGAACCGGATGTGTCGCAGATGATGCCAAAAAGTCTGCCATTGCGTTCAGTTGCGATCGCACTATCACCTTTTTCGACGGTAATAGTCATAATGGCATCAACTTCTCTGGCTCCTTGGGGTAGATATTGGTTTTGAAAAACTTCGGCTTTAAATTGATGAGACATAGTGTTTTGTTTGTTTGAATAGGGTTTTTTTAACGAACCGCAGAGGCGCAGAGGACACAGAGAGAGGAGGAAGAGAAGGAAAAAATACTCAACTGAACTGTATTGTTTTATGAGTATGAGAGTTTAATTCATAAACAGAGAACAGCAACGGTAATGTTGTCATGTCCACCACGATTACGAGCAAACTCTACAAGAGTGCGAGATATGCCAAGCGCATCTTTATCGGGCGATCGCTGCACTAGGTTAGCTAAATGTGCTGCATCTAAGGTATAGTTCCACAATCCATCACTACACAAAATCAGATATCCAGAACCAGGAATAGTAAACTTCACAATTGAGGGAACAGCATCCTCAACAGCATCGGCTCCCAGCCAGCGCGTAATTGCGTGAGCTTTGGAAGATTGTCTAGCTTCTGCTTCGCTGATTTTTCCGGCTGCGACTACTTCAGTTAACCAGGAATCATCTTGAGTCAATTGTTGGTAACTGCGAGCAGAAATCCAGTAAGCGCGACTATCACCTAACCAGCCAATAGTCGCGATGTCTTGTTGAACAATTGCCGCCACAATAGTGGTAGATGGCGGTTCTAAATCTCCACTATTTCTATAAGAAATATTACATACATTGGCTAAAGCAGTAGCAAAAGCTGATTTAATTGCCGAATCGGGATTTTCCCCGGTTTCCCACGCCTTAGCTAGAGCTAGACAGGTACTTTCAGCAGCAGTTTGAGCTGCTAAGTCAGGTTTTTCGGAGCTAGAAACTCCATCACAAACTACGAGAATATTTGGCTGGCTGCCATTGAGTTGTTGTAAAGCGAGGAAATCTTCATTGCGGTTATGTTTGAGTCCGCGATCGCTAATTCCGGCTAGCTGTGAATTAATTATTACTTCTAACCAATCATGTACTGGTGGTTCTTGACGAAATCCACATTGGCAACAGTAGCCTTCAGGATCGATTCCTGCACCACATTTTTCACATTTATCGATCGCAGTTGGCGGTTTGCTAGCCGTTAAGGGCGTACCGCATTCTTCACAAAATTTATCATCAGCTAAGATGGATGCACCGCATATACACTGCATAATTTCCCCTCATTAGTGGTCTGTCAAATACAGATGAAAAAAGGAACGAACCGCAAAGGACGCAAAGAGCGCGAAGGAAGAAGGAAAGAAGAAAAATTTAATTACGAATTACGAATTACGAATTACGAATTATTTAAATTAGGGTTCTGGGACGTACCCGATTAGCTTCATCGACTAAAGAGATTTTTTCGTCTTGAGTTGCGAGGTGCGCCATATCGCGTAAGGCTTTTTCCAATCCCTTTCTCAGATGTACTTCTTGTAATGGCTGTCCCAAAATTGTTAAATCAGCAGTAGCTTGGAGTTGGCGTGAGGCGATTAAATTGAGAGCAGTTTCTAATACTTGTTTAGTCAGACGATAGCGATCGCTACCAACTAAAGTCAGTGCTTCAATGGCGACAGAAGCGGCTTTGAGTTCTTGAGTACTTGGAGCCGAGCGATCGCTATTAATTAAAGTCCGGGCAATTTCTACTCGCGCTCGTGTATGTAAATTAGAAGTTTGCGGTATATTTTCCAAAGCTGCCACAGCATCGTTGCGATTTCCAGTGGCACAAAAGCAACGTGCTAACCCAAAAGCTGCTGATACATAACTGGGATCGGTGCGCGATACCAAATTATACATTTTAATTGCGAATTGGTAATTTTCGGCAAGTTCTGCGGCTAATGCCAGCGCCAGTTTGGGAGCTAATTCTCCTGGTAAATCAAAATAAACTTGGTCAAATGCTTTCTGCGCCTCTATGGGTTTATTTTGCGCCATCAGCGATCGCCCGCGATACCAAAAGATCCGCCAATCCCAAGGATCTTTGGCTACGACTTGGGCTATAGCTTGTTCTGCTTCTTCATAATCATTGGTATCAATTAAGGTATTTGCCAAGCGCAACAATGCTTCACTTGATTTCGGGAATTGCTTGACAACAACATCTAAACCGACGGCTCGATGGACTGGATCGGCGATCGCGCTGGCATTTAGCACTGCATTAAAGCCCGGATCGCTAGCATCTAATATTGGTATAGGTAATTGCTGATATTCTGGCTTAATTGGTTCAAAACTTCCACTGTGGGTAATGGCCAACATATCGCCGCCAAACAGATTACTGGTGGCGGGACGGGGAATATTGGTTGAGATGGCGACAACTTCCCGCAGTACACCCAATAACTGATCTGCCATTTCATCGGCTGACTGAAATCGGTCATCAGGATTTTCGGCGGTGGCTTTAATCAGAAAGCGATACAGTGATTCTTGTTGGGCAAATAAAGGTTCTTCTTGGGGGCTGGGAAGTGTGTATAAATGTTCTTTACTAAAACCTTTAATCTCGACGAGTAGCACCGCCAAAGTTCTGCCAATGGTAAATAAATCGGAAACGATTGTTGGCCCTTCGCCTGCTTCGGGAGCGCTATAGCCGACTGTACCGTAAATATCACCATCGGGATCGTCAACGCGACGAACGCCACCCAAGTCGATTAATTTTACGTCGTTGTCTTCGACAATGATGTTATCTGGCTTGAAGTCGCAGTATACCAACCCCAAGGAATGTAGATAGGCAAAAGCTGCCAAGATGCGGTGAATATATGCGATCGCTTCTGCGACGGGTAACGCCCCGCGAGTTTTGCGGATTTCTTTGAGGGTTTTACCGCCCACATACTCCATGATGATAAAACCTTCGTTACCGTGGTTGACGAAATTATAAATTCCCACGATATTGGAGTGTTTTACTACTGCTAGGAATTGTCTTTCTGCCACAGCGACGGCTGCACTGGATGCGTCTTCGCTGTTGAGCAATCCTTTCAGCACCACATAGCGAGATAAAGTTTTATCGAAGCCTAAATAAATCCATCCTAAACCACCATAGGCGATCGCTCCTTTGACTTCGTATTGCCCGACAACTAAATCCCCAGGCTTCAGAGTTGGAATAAAAGAATACTTCTGCCCACACTTGCTGCAAAATCCGTTTTCTCGTCGCAAAGAATGATTGCAATTACTACAAAAGCGTTTATTCTCCGGCACCATTGGGTTAGGAATAATCGCGTTTTCTGGTTCTGTTGAAGGTAGTTCTGGTACAGAAGTTAATCCTGCTCCTAGTTGTCTGCGGCTATTACGGGCAGAAGTGCTACTGGTACGCCGCGAACCCTTGGAACGATTGGTTAATGGAGAGGAACCTGTGGCTGTGGTAATTGGCGAACTTCTGAGTGTTTGTGAGGCATTTTGCTTCTGGCTGACATCAAGAGATTTTAATGCTGCTAACCCACAGACATTACAGTAGTCATCTTCAATAGTGCCAGTACATCCATTCCGCAGACAGCGAAGACTGTTCATTGAAGTCTCCTAAATCTATAGTCATAAATCATTGGCTATTCTTCTCCCGGTCTTTTTCACCAGATATCTGCTTTATTGTTCCCCTAGAATTGGCTGTTTAAACGTTTTTCATATTGGGAAACTAATTCCGATGCCTTGTCTAATGGAGTTGGGCGCATATAGAGGAATTGTGTTGCTTTTTCGGCCAAATCAACCAAGTTAATATCTTCAATCAATCCCCGCGCTAAGGCTTTCGCTTTGAGGGCATCCAGTCGTCCGCGTAACTCCCGACGAGTTTGTAACAAAGTACTATTAGCTGTGTATGTCTGTTGTTCTACAGTTATGTATTCTCTGGCTTTGGCAATCCAATTATCTAAACCGAGCATAATTGGACTAACTAAACCCTCCTCTAGCTTGTTTTGTAAGCGGGTGAGCCATTGGCTAAGGGCATCTATCTGCTCTTGGGCTAATGGAGCGTGCTGTGTTAGATACAAAACTTTTTCTTGGCTTTCCGTAAAAGTAGCAATAGATTGTGAGTGAAGTTTAATTAATTGTTCTAATAAATTGTGAGCGATCGCTAGTTTCTCTTGTATCTGAGCCTGTTGTTTCTGGGCTTGCTCTAAGACTAGTTTAACTTGTGCCAACAAAGGTTTGATTTGCCGATCTATCTCTGCGCTCACTCCTAAAGGATCTTGCTCGATTCTTTCTCGTAGGGAAGCGATCGCTTCATGAGCTTGTACCAGTTCACTTCTAGAGGCTTGATTGAGTGATGCGGCTAAATTTTGCCCTAAGATAATTTGCGATTCTGCATCTTTGAGTATAAATTCTAGATTTGTCCAAGCGGCATCAACCGCTAGAACTGCATCTCTGGCTACAGAAAAAGCCTGAGTCATTACTTCTAATAATTGTGCAGGAGCGATCGCGTTTGCTTGTTGAGTCGCAGTCAGTAATTCTCTCTGTGCTAATGGCGTTTGCACAACAGACAGATGAATCGAAGTGCCTGTTAATAGTTGTTTAATTTCATCGATTTTTTGCTCTGTTGCCAAAAATCGTGGTAATTGCTGCCGCAATCTACTGGCTCGATCTATTGTTTGCACCAATAGGTCAAAATACTGAAATAAATCGTTCATTGCCGACAACGCTGGAGTCACTTTTTGAGCAGTAATGCCTGTCAAATGAACTTTAGGAAAACCAGGACTCCCACAAAGGCGTTGATATACTGGGAGTTCTTGTAAATCAAACAGGTTTTGGCTAACTACTTGAATTTTATTTTTCCAGTCAGCTAAGAGTCGATCGATTTCGCTTATCATAACGAGCGCTGCTGTATAAAAGGCTTAGGAACCTGGGAAAACAAGTCAAGTTTTGCTATTTTAAAGCAACTCCAAGTACTACCGCATCATAGACGGCATTTGCAAATTTGAACAGATGCTTTGGCGGCTCACAGGGGAAACGCATCTTATTTCCGTTCTTTTCTTTCGAGTGCGATTAATTCTATGCCAATACTCACTCTGTACAATGTCTTTAAATTATGAATTATGAATTAGTAATTATTCAGTCAGCATCCTCACAGTCCATCTGCACCACACAATTTCTTCCTTGTGCTTTTGCCTGGTAGAGTCCTTGGTCAGCAGCAGCAATTAAGGTTGCAGGAGCTAATTGGCTACGAGGAGTGATGGTTGCCACACCAAGGCTTAGGGTGATGAATTCACTGACCTGAGAATGGGGATGAGGCATTTGTAATGCACTAACATTAGTTTGAATATCTCTTGCAACTGCGATCGCCCTTTCGATATCAGTATTCGGCAAAATGACTGCAAACTCTTCTCCACCATAACGAGCAACTAAATCTGCGGGATGTTTAACTGCCTGAGAGATTGCCTTGGCAACCTGTCTGAGTGCATCATCTCCTGCCAGATGTCCATGCGTATCGTTGTAAAGCTTAAAGTAATCGACATCACACAAAATCAAAGATAGCGAACCTTGCTCTCGTGCCAACCGTTGCCACTCGGCGTTGAACGTGTCATCAAAGCAGCGACGATTTGCCACTTGGGTTAGACCATCCGAACAGGCAAGGCGCTGTAATTCTTGGTTTGCTTGTTGTAATTGGCGGTAAAGTTCTGATTGCTGAATAGCGATCGCAGCTTGACCTGCTAACTGGGTAAACAAGTTAATCTCAGATTGCTGCCATTGTCTGGGACTACGGCATTGGTGAGCGATTAATAGTCCCCACAAACGCTCTTGCTGCAAAATGGGCACAACAAGATTTGCTCGGATTTGCAAACTTCGGAGGAGGTCAACATGACACGGCGATAGTCTCGCATTTTCAACGTCTTCGATCGCTCTGGTGTTACCTTGTTGATAGTAGGCTGCCCCCGTGGATTGAAAGCATGTATCCATGACGTGAAATCCCAGAATTGACATGCACTCTTCTGCTAAGGATTCTACAGCAACTAACCCACTCCAGTCTGGCTGAAACTGGTAAATCAGCACTCGGTCTACCTCAAACAGTTGTCGGACTTCGGCTGCTGTGGTTTGCAAAATCTCGTCTAACTCCAACGATTGTCGAATGCGCTGCGTCACAGCCGCAACAATTCGCTCAGACTCGCTTTGGTGTTGAACTTGCTGTCCAATCACCTTAGAATTTGCTGATGCTATTAATGCGATCGGATCGAGGCGAGGAGTTATAGTGACAGGTACTGCACTGGGTTTACCAATCAAATAGCCTTGAGCAAGAGTTGCACCTCGGTTTCGCAGCCAGTTCAGTTCCTCAATGCACTCAATTCCTTCAGCAACGGTCTGGATATTTAACTTTTGAGTAATCTCTAGAAGTTTCTCAGTAATCGAGGCTTTGTACAGGTTTTGATGCACATCTCGAATTAACTCCATGTCCAGCTTGATAAAGTCTGGACGTAACTGATGCAGCAAGTTTAGGCTAGAATAGCCAGAACCGAGGTCATCAAGGGCGACTAAAAACCCAGCATCTCGGTAGTATTTAAGTACTGTCTTGAGATGGGTTAAATCTTGAGGTTTGTCTGACTCCACGACTTCAAAAATAACCCGATCGTGAGAAATGCCGGCAGTATCAATTGCCTCTACCGTAGTCCGTAGGCAAAAAGCTGGGTCATAAAGTGACGTTGGTGAAAAATTGATGAAGATATGCCCACTCACTTGATGGCGGCTGAATTGAGTGATTGTGCTGAGGCGAGCCACTTGGTCGAGTTGTGGTAAGAGTCCAGCTTCGGTTGCTAATTCCAGAATTGGTGTCGGTAGCACTAAATTGCCTTTTTCATCCACTCCTCGCAAGAGCGATTCATATCCAAAAATCTCCGATGTATTGTTAATTGAGACAATTGGTTGAAAGTAACTGGTGAATCGTTCCGTTGCCAGCATTTCAACCAGCCAGTCGGATTGGTTGAACTTAATGAAGCGTTGTAATGAGCTTATGTCGCTAAAATCGTGGAGTTGAGGTTGGGTAGCGCCTCGAATGAAAAGGACTTGCGTCTCTTTTAATTCTCTTGGTGCAAGTAGTTGGGCCAGGTTATAGGCAATTTCTAAAGACTGTCCGGGTCTACAGTCCAAACTCAAACCTGGTCGCTCGTGCATCAGTTCATACTTAAGGGCAAACTGCTGTAGGTAGGAGGTGACTTTTTTTAGGGTATGTGGAACGGGGAACCAGAGAAAGAGCCTACCTGCCTCCTTAGTCCGGCAGGGTGCAACATTGCGACAAGCACAGGTTTTGGAGATAGGACATATTTGGCTCATAGCTAACTAATTTGCTTAATCCGATTTATTTTATTATTCCCATTATTTTTACTGTAAAAGATAAACTATACTTCAAATACATGAAGATTTGATGAGTTAGGTAAATTGAATAATTTAGCTAAGTTGGTAAGTCACCAACACATTCCCAAATTTATCCTAAGTTCTCAAGTAATACCAATTCAAAAAATGTTTGTGATAGATAATCCCAGCTACGCTGACACACACGATATATTTCGTCTAATAAAGAAGGTTAACGAGTAATTATCGATATATTTCGTGTAATAAAGAAGGTTAACGAGTAATTATATTAACAATTAAAGTTACCGAAAAAATAAAGTCAGTCCAATTAGGTATAATTTATAGCTCGATTGATTAAGGGTAAAGATATATTCCTTAAGAAGGAATCTAGTCTTAATAAACAACAAAAGCTTCGAGTATTAGATAAATTATACCAAACGCGACTGACGCAAGTATTTGTCACAGCGGTACTACAAGCGGCGCGGAAATTTTGTAGGACTTACGCACTTTACACATTGACTATCATATGCAGTGCAGGCTTGTTAAGCTAAAAGCCTTGCCCTGCCTCGTTACCAGTCAGAAATAGCGATCGCGACTTTAATTTTGGTTGCTTTTGCGGTTAGCTGAGATTTTTCGACAACACTATCGGTATCTACCATTTACATTTACAGTAAAATTGGAAATGTTCGCGCTAGGCAAGCCAATCCGCAGTGCCTTCACTACCCTATGGCTAATCGTTCATACCCATACTGAGCTTCATTTCTAACCAGAAATCCCACCAATGTCACATAATCGCGTTGCTCCCATTGCCCTTTGAATTTAGGCTTGCTGTCTAGATTTGCACTTTTGTGCATAGTTTGAAAATCGATCTCAAATTAAAATAGGTGCATACTTCAACAAGTAGAGTTAGGGATAAAAAGCGCAAAATATGAATCTCAAGGTAAACACCGTAAAGTACAGGATTTTTTGTAAAGCTTAAGGGAGCTTTTCGTTTAAATGAACACAAGTATAGATACGGTAGGGGTAAGCTTGAAAGAAGATCGAGCTTATGGACATTTACCATTGGAAAAAAAACTGGATATTCTTGTTGTCGATGACCATCAATTAATTTTGACTGGTACTTTCGATGTATTAAGTCGAGAGTATCCCGAAGCTGCTATTATTAAAGCTCAGACTGGAGAAGAGACACTTTATCAACTTCAATGTCATCAGTTTGACCTGATTGTGATGGATTTATCAATTCCCGATCGCCAAGGGAATATAGCAGAAATTGATACCGGAATTAAGCTGTTGCAAAATTTGCTCAAAGAATATCCCCATCAGAATTTCATGGTGCAAACTAGTTATGTGAAAGCTTTAATTCGGATTAAACACGAGATTGATAATCATCAAGGTGGGTTTGCGATCGCAGACAAAGGATTACCCGAAGATAAAATGCTAATGCGGGTTAATTTGTCACTTCATGGTGCAACTCATACGAAAGATATCAAAATGGGGATCGAACTTAAACCGGAATGGTTGGAGGTGTTGAGGTTGGCTTTTGAAGAGAGTTTAACAGATAGAGCGATCGCCGATCGAATGTATAAATCAGAACGAGCAGTGCGGACTTACTGGACGAAGATCCAGGATGTTTTGGGGGTATATCCTGAAGACTGCAAGCAAGGTGGTAAGAATATGCGAATCCAAACTGAAGTTCGTTCCCGTGAAGAAGGTTTAATCGATTAATACTCTTTTTTGACCTGAAGAGAGAATAATCGAGGCGATTGGAAGTCACGGCTACACAGGCAAAGTCCGCGCAGGTAGACTAACGAAACTTAAACATTTTTGAGGGAGAAATAAGCCTTAAACCCATGCAGGGTAAGTACAATAACAAATAGCTGAAACATCGATCTATTAAGGAACTGAGGAAACCGATGTCAAAGTATTTCTGTATATAGATTTGAGGTTCTTTTTTCGATGTTTTTTGTCTAAGTTCCATTAACGCGAGTGAAAATAGGGTTTTAAATTTCATCTGACGAGAGTAAAAAAAGAGCATTAATCCGCGCGGGGAAAATTAAACCGAAAAAACTAGATGAGAAGGAGAATCTGGAATCGCACTTACCAGGAATTTGGATTATGGTCTTTTGCTGCACTTCCGGGACTATTGGTGTTGATATTGGTAATCTCGATCCGTATGGTTGGAGGAATGCAATCTTTGGAATGGCTTTTCCTCGATACCATGTTACGTCTGCGCCCCGCAGAAAAACTCGATGAACGTGTAGTAATTGTGGGGATTGACGAAAAAGATATTGAATGGGTTAAGCAATATCCAGTTCCAGATGCGAAGATTGCAGAATTACTCACAAAACTGGAAACCTATAAACCGCTAGCAATTGGGCTGGATATATTCAAAAATGTTCCCGTTGAACCTGGTGGCGAACAACTCGCCAAGGTATTGCGGAAAAATACTAATATTATTAGTATTGAAAAAATCTTACCACCAGCAGAGATTCCTCCCCCCCGAAGTTTGCCACCCGAACAAATTGGATTTGTTGATTTATTTAATGATGCAGATAGTAAAATTAGAAGCTATTTGTTATATACAACAAACCCAAAAAATGACGATGAAGATAAATATTCTTTAGCATTACAGTTAGTTATTAGGTACTTAAAAGCAAAAAATATTGAGTTGAAAGCCGGTAAAAATGACCCGAATACAATAATGATTCAGGGAACTGAATTGCCCAGAATCACTGATAATTTTGGTGGATATGTGGGTATTAATCATGGGGAAGGGGGATTGTCAATTTTGATGAACTTCCGCAATAATTATCAGCCTTTTTCTGTTGTATCGCTGCGCGATATCCTCAATGATAAAAACAATCGAGTTTATGCAAAATTGTTACGCGATCGCATTGTATTAGTTGGCAACCGAAATCTGAGCGGCGGTGATATTTTTTATACCTCTGCTTTGCCAACATTAGAATTAAAGGGTCAAATTTACGGTGTTGACTATCATGCTCACGTTATCAGTCAAATTCTCAGTACTGTAATCGATGGTCGCCCAATGTTGCAGAGTTTGGGAGATATGGGAGAATACACATGGATAATTATTTGGGGTTTTGTGCCGATCGTTATCGGACGGCTGACTCAATCTGTCTGGAAAAATCTACTTAGTGTTGCTCTCGCGGGAGTTTGTCTGTTTAGCTGCGGGTATGTGATGCTGTGGTTGTGGGGTATATGGATTCCTGTAGCACCCAGTTTGATAGCTGTGAATGGGGTTGCCTTGAGTGCTTTTGCATTTTACCAGCACGATAAATTCTTGCGATCGCAAATTAACGAACGTCAAAACACAATTCATCACACTTTTACCCTAATTCATAATGGCCCTCTACAAACCCTCGCCTATGGATTAAAGCACATGCGTGCTAAAGATGTACCCTATGAACAGCTGCTGGGACAATTTGAAAAGCTCGACCGAGAAATTCGGGGAATTGGCGAGTTTCTCAAACTTGAAACATTAACAAAGGAAGAGAGTTTGCGTTTAGGAAGCGGATTGATCCTCGAATTGAACCGACCGCTTCATGATTTGTTATATGAAGTTTATTCAAGTACATTAGATCGGAATGATTTTGAATATTTTAAAACATTAAAAGTAAAAATCCGCAATTTTGACCCGATTGATGATAAGTATTTAAGTAGGGAATCAAAACGGGAAATTTGCCTTTTTCTGGAAGAAGCTTTGTGTAATGTTGGCAGACATGCCCAAGGAGTAAAGCGTGTTCAAGCAACAGGTGTTTATGCTGCAAATAAATATAAATTGGCCGTCCAAGATAACGGTTCTGGGATTCAATCAAATCTCGAAAATAAAGGGACAAAACATTCTAAACTACTCGCCAAACAATTAGGAGGAGAGTTTCGACGAGAATCGCTTTCCCCTCGCGGGACAATATGCGAACTTAGTTGGAAACCTACGAAGTAATTTCAGTTTTTGAATTGGGGGCTGGCGATTTATACCCCAAGCAAATCTTACTCATCATTTCTTCTTTAGTACCCGGTACCGAGAAGTCAAGATTTTAGTAAATAACCATAAAATTAACAGCATTTACCATGAGTCATCAATATTTAGGATTTTGGCAAAACAGCCGCAGACTTACAAGTTTAGTTGTGGGAGTGGTTTTTTTAATTAGCGCAGTCCCTGCCTATGCTGAGTTTAAACCACGCGATCGCAAACCGGCCAGTGGATATTCCCGTGCGGGTGGTTCGCGCGGATGTTCGAGTAGCGGTATCCCTTTGACACAGCTTGCACCTCAGACATTTATCGGTAAAACCGCTTCCACCCGTCCAATGTTTGCTTGGTATATGTCAAGTTCCCAAACCGTGCAATTCCAAATTTTTGAATTCGATTCAGCGACAACCGTTAAACAAATCGGCAAAATTAAAGAAATACCAACAAAAATCGGGATCAACAAACTAAAACTTCCTACCGATTATCCGGAACTAACTGTAGGTAAAACATATTTCTGGCAAATCGCAATTAACTGCGAAGCGCGTCCAATTGTTAGTAATGCAGAATTTACGGTCATAAATCCTCAATCACTTGCTAAAAATCGATTTGCTAGCATCCCAGAAACCGTAAATTATTATGCTGAAAATGAACTGTGGTATGAAGCATTTGAAGAAGCATTGAAAGCAACCAGTAATGGTAAATTGGGTCAAACTGGATCGACTTTAGTTCAAGAACTCGCACAGTCTGAAATCCCCACAGGAAGAGAAGTCGATATCAAAATCATTAAGCAACGTATCGAAGATATCGAGAGAATTTCAAGCGAAAAAATATAGAGGGAGTGGGAAGAATAGAAATGGTGGAAATTTTGCGGTTTGGTGTAGCAGGATTGCTAGGGTGCGTGGGAGCGTTAGCCGAGCTAACCATAGGTTTCACAGTTTCTATTCATCCTGCTTTTGCTCAGTTAACTCCCGATAACACTCTTGGGATAGAGCGATCGCAAGTCATTCCTCTTAATCAAAATAATGACGGCATCGTAGGCGGTGCGGCTCGTGGTACTAATCTATTTCACAGTTTTCAAGATTTTAACGTCGGTGTTGGTCGAGGTGTTTATTTCGCCAATCCGCAAGGAATAACAAATATTTTTTCTCGCGTTACTGGTGGGAACTCATCAAATATTTTCGGTAATTTGGGAGTATTAGGTAATGCGAATTTGTTTTTGCTAAATCCCAATGGCATTGTGTTTGGGAAAAATGCCAGTTTGGATTTACAAGGTTCTTTTTTGGGGACGACAGCAAATAGTTTAGTATTTCCCAATGGCGTAGAGTTTAGCGCTACAAATCCCCAAGCACCGCCGTTGTTGGCTATCAATGTACCAATTGGCTTGCAGTTTGGTTCGCAACCTGGAAGCATTACTAGTCAAGCAGTGAATAAGTTGTCTGTTGGATCTGGTAGCACTTTAGCACTTATGGGCGGTGAAATTACCTTGGATAGTAGTTATTTGTTTACTCAAAATGGACAAGTGAAATTGGGAGCAGTCACTGGAGATACAACTGTTGGGCTAAATGTCAATCGCTCCTCATTGGGTTTTCAGTTTCCAGAAAATTTCGGACGCGCACCCATCAACTTAACGAATAGTAGCTTCATCGTTGCAAGTGGCAATAGTGCAATTGAACTATTTGGGGGCGAGATTGGGCTAAACGGTTCGTCTATTTTCGGTAGCAATGGCGGCTCAATTGTTGTTGATGCGACTCAACTTAATTTAAATAACGGCGCTGGAATTCAGAGTGCTACTTCTGGTGCAGCAAAGGGTGGTGATATTCAAATTCAAGCCAGCGATGCAGTAACTCTTGCTAACAGGAGTGGGATTTTTTCCATCAGTAGTAGTTCAGCTACGGGTGCGGGTGGTGATGTTAGAATCAATGCCGGAAAAATCACAATTACTGGAGATGGAGATGGACAAAATAGCGGTATTATCTCTACATCTAGTCGTGGTACAGGCAATGGAGGGAACCTGACTTTAAATACTACGGAGTCCGTTAACATCAATGGTGGCTTTGTCTCTGTTGTATCTAGGGGTGTAGGTAACGCCGGGAACTTGACAATACGAGCTACAGATGCTGTCAATATCACTAACCAAGCTTCTTTAGGACTTCTAAGCTCGAGTTCGGGTTCAACAGGTAATCTGCGGATTGAAACGGGTACTTTCCGAGTCCAAAATAATTTCCCAACAGGGGGAGTGACAGCATTTACATCTGGTGGTGGAAATGTCGGTTCTATTTTTATTCAGGCTCGGAATGCGGTTGAGGTGACTCAGAGTAATATATCTACGGGTATTGCTATACCACGAGGAACTACAACTCAAGCAACAGCAGGGGATATCACCATTGAAACCCAGCGACTCAATCTCAAAGATGCGGGTTATATAAGTACGAATACTTTTAGCAGTGCAAATGCAGCTAACATTTTTATTAAAGCTAGTGAATACGTAGATATTAGCGGTTTCTCTAGCTATGTATCAAGTGATACATTTTCTGGCTCAGGAAATGGAGGTAATGTAACGATTGAAACACCGCGAGTCACTGTCAGTCAAGGAGGACATATAAGCAGCACATCCACTCAAAGCAGTGGTAATGCCGGGAATATTAACATTCGTGCCAAAGATGTAGAATTGGACGGGTTTGTTTTCGTACCCAAAGAACAGTACTTGGCTCCACTAGGTCAAGCTGGTGCGGAAGAAATTTTGTCCGATCCTCTAACACAAGAAATTCTGTCTCGGTTTGGGGGTTTTTCTGAGATGAGTAACTTATCCTCGAATGTTCAGGGAAGTAATACCGATGCGCGGGGTGGCACAATAACTATTGATACAGAACGCTTGCGGTTGAGTAATGGTGGAAACATATCAACCTCAGTATTACTGGGGCAAGGACAAGGGGGTAATTTGGTGGTTCGTGCCACTGATTCTATTGATATTACTGGGCTTGGTGGAGAAGGATTAAATGGTTCAGCACCATCCGTATTTGCCGAATTGCAAACTGGAGGTATTGGTTCTGGGGGCAGCATTGATGTGACAACAAGACGCTTAAACCTCAGCAATAACGGACAAATTTCTGCCTCTACATTCGGTCAAGGTAATGCGGGAAATATTACGATTAATGCTAATCTTATTGATTTACGCGGAAGTAGTAATATCACAACTCAGGTTGACAGTGAAGCTAAAGGCAATGCAGGCAATATCAGCATCAAAACTCAACTATTAAATGTACAAGAAGAATCACAGATATCATCAGGAACTCAGGGAAATGGAAACGCGGGGAATTTAACGGTAAAAGCTGATAGCATTATCTTGACTGGTCCAGACAGTGAGTCTGCAACTGGCTTACTATCATCAGTTGACGAAGGGGCTAATGGTAAAGGTGGCGATATAGATATTACTACCAATCGCCTTAGTGTACGTGATGATGCTGAAATTGTCTCCGGCAGCCTCGGTACGGGTGACGCTGGAAATATTAGAATTAAGGCTAATTTTCTGGAAATTATTGGTAAAGGTAGTGCGATCGCTTCTTTGACAAATGCAGGTAATGGTGGTGACATCAACCTCGATATCGCTGATTTATTATTTTTGCGCGATCGCGGTTTAATTTCAACCACCGCAGGTAGAAGCCAAGCTGGTGGCGATGGCGGTAATATCAACATCAATTCTAAATTCATCGTCGCCATCCCCAAAGAAAACAGCGACATCAGCGCCAATGCATACACAGATTCCGGTGGAAGAGTTCAAATCAACTCGCAAGGTATCTTCGGTATCGAGTCGCGGACAAAACTAACCGAAAAAAGCGATATTACTGCAAGTTCAGAATTTGGTATTTCAGGGATAACAAATATTAATGCACCCGATACCAGTTCCATTCAAAATAGCTTTACTAGTGCATCTCCAAACTTCATTGATATTAATGCACTCATCGCCAATAGTTGTGTTTCACGCAGTTCCAAGCAAGGGGGCACATTTTTCATTACTGGTTCTGGTGGTTTACGTAATACTCCGGGAGATGGATTAATTTCAATCTATTCGACTGGTGAAGTGCGTAATGTTGAACCAACATCGCGGACTTGGAAAAAAGGCGATGCAATAGTTGAACCACAAGGGGTTTATCGACTTGCTGATGGACGGTTGGTTCTCAGTCGAGAATGTCATTAAAATAATTCGTAATTCTCGCCGGCGGCGAGAAATAATATCATGTCTGGCTGATTACTTACTAAACCCGAAGAACCCCACCCCGCCAAAGCTACGCTTTGTCTCCCCTCCCGAAGAGCGGGGAGGGGATTAAGGGGAGCCAGTGCTCCACTTGGGGTCTCCCCAAGTGGAGCATCTGGCGTGTGGGGTGCAATGACTATGGGAATCATAACTAATTATGCGGACATGATATAAGGGGATCTTTTTCAAAGCCAATTACCGATCGCAATCATTGGTGCCCAATATACTGGGTTATCATACTTAATATTTATACCTTCAGATTCCGGTAATTTTTTAGCATTAATCATCTTAATTTGGGCTTTTTGCAGTGCTTCTGCAATACTCATTCCCGCGTTGTGGTAGTTGGTGTAAAATGTTTTGACTAGTTCGGCTGTCGATGCATCTGTGACACTCCACAAAGATGCGATCGCACTTTTAACGCCAACCTGTAATGCAACTCCAGCTAATCCTAGTGTAGCCCGATCGTCGCCAACTGCGGTTTCACACGCAGTCAGTACGAGAAGTTCAACGCTATCTGATTTGCTGTTGAGGTTTCGCAGTGAGTTTTCTAATTGATTGATGGTGAGTTTTTGGTTTTTGCCTGTGACAATGAAGGTGTCTTTGGGAATGATACCAAATTGAGCGTGACTAGCTATATGGACAATGGGATATGTTGTTTTTTCAAGTTTTTGTTTAAAACTTTCAGGGACAAAGTTATCGTCGATCAGGTCGGTATAATTGGGAAATAGACTTTTAACTGCACCGACTTCTTCGGGAACTGAAAAAAGCGCATCAAAAACTTTTCCGTCGATTGTGGCTTTTTGTGTCAAAGCCAAAATTAATGCCTTTTGCGTACTGCGATCGCGTACTTTGGGTGTGGTAAGTCGTAAACTAGGAGTTGTAGCAACTGCGTAGGTTTCGACTAAGTATTTCTTTTCTTGGCGATCGTAAAGTGCTGCCATTGGCACACTACGCAAAAATCCATCCTGAATAAACACAAGGGTTTTGATTGTCTCAGGTTTAATATCTTCAGCAAAAGGGCGAATTATCCAATCATAAAGCTGTGCCGCAGTTGTTGTATCGTAGTTAACTTGTATTTCTCCTCTAATTAGTCCGCTACGAAACTCGGCAATTTTTTTCTGTAGCTTGTCGTTGGTAACTATCTTATTTGTACCCTCTTGATTGGGGTCTTTTACCCACTTAAATTTGGTTGTCTGATTGGGTAATTGCAATAATATCCCGGTTTTGCCATCTAAAATTATTGAACTTAAAAACCCCGTATTCTTAAACGCTGCACTATTCTCTTCGAGGAGTTCGCCTACCGGTTTGGGATTCAACCCACTCAAAATGCAATCATTGCCAAAATAATTCTGTAATTCTGCCAGTTTCAACGCATCGATGGTTTCGACTACTTGCGATAATTCCTTGGCACGTTGTTTGTCTGCAATTGCACCAACTTCCAACAGATCGAGCCGCGACTGTGCCAATGTGCGGTACAATGGTCGAACTACATCGCGGAAGTCAAACTGGACATCACGCTCTGCGGTCAAAATATCCTGGCGGATATCTTCCAAGGTTTCAAATGCTCTTTGATAGGATGCGATCGCTTCTTCTTTGCGATTCTGTCGATCTAAAATCCGTCCGGCTTGCCACTCCCACAAATACAAACTATCTTTTGCACTCAAGTTTTTGTCTGCGGCAATGATTGCAGATTGGGTATATTTTAATGCTTGTTTTTCATTTTGACGGCATTCCCAAAAATGTCCCAAAGCACCATTCGCATAAGATTGTAGGCGATTGTCTTGTAAGTGATTACTACTTAATACTGAGATTTTCAGCAAATTCAATGCTTCGTTATCCGATGAAACTTTCTGATTTTGACAGTCGGTAAAGGGCGAAGTTCCTTGAGAATGGCGCTGCAAGTATGCTAAATCAATTGCTCCATAAACTTTTGTTGCTGAATCGGATAAATCTTTGAGAATCTTCAAAGCATCTTCATGAGCATTATTAAAGGTTTCATCGCTGATAACTTTTGTTTGGGAACCCAATTGAATTAAATTTAATAATCCCCGCATTTCTGCTAAAGGTTGTTTTTGGCGGTGAGCAAGTTTTATACTATTTTGGAAATATTCGCGGGCTTGGTTGTAATCTGCCGCAGACTTGTTGCTAAATTCGTTTTCTTTACTAACAATACCAGCTTGCTTTGCAGAATTGGCTTCTAATTCATGCAATTGAGCGCGACTTCTGTAAGCATTACCCAAACTATTTAACACCAAAAAGTCATATTCTGGAGAAACTTGTTGCGCCACGTGTAAATACTGAATTGCTTGGTCATAATTTCCAATTAACCGATATGCCTCACCGAGAATTCCCAAAGCCGCAAACTTACCGCGTTTGTCGTTGTGTTTGGTGGCGATTTGTTCGGCACTTTCGGGAGTGCATTCTATTTTCTGACTTTCTTGAATTCCTGAGATTTTCGACTTATCTACCAGTTGACCGCATAAAAGCGCGATCGCTTTGCGAGGTTGTCCCAAATTGCTGTAAACTTGGGCAAGTTCTGACTGCATTCGTCCCACTTGCTGGATATTTCCCACCGCTCCATAGTCACGAATTGCCGCCGATAATGACTCAATAGCTTCTTTGTTTTGTCCTAGTTGTTGGTAGACACGCGCCAAATTTTCATTTACAACTGCCGTACCTGATGGATTATTTTTATACTGATTTAATGCCTCTTGCCAGTGCTTTGCCGCATTTTGAAAATTTCCGGCATCATAATCTTTAATTCCTTGTTCAACCAGTACACTAGCATTTTGAGTTTGTGCAGATACAACTTGTCCAAACAATAAACAGATTACGAGGGTTGCCAAAAATAATACTTTGAGAAATCGATCGCGATTTAGTTTTTGGTGTTGCTGGGTAAAGAAATGAATTAACCTTACGCAAAGCGCAAACGATAGTTGCAAAGGCTTAAAGAGTAATGGTTTGAGATATTTCTTTGGGAATTTCATATTTTAATTTAGTAATGTATAAGTTAGTTATTTTTTATACAGGTTGTTTTGGCGATCGCCAGTTATTCCCAGCCAATTCATAAAGGAAATACTTATGCGGATGTAGTTTTTATTTTTAAGTTAACAGAAATAGGCATCGAAAACTGAGCTTTTGAAAGGTATGCAGTTTTCTGCAAAATGGCATACACCATCATGCGATGCCTTCGGCGAGCTTCGCTAACGCACCATACAATTCATGCAAATATAGTTACATGAAAGGTGATTTTATTACCCAGTCGTTTACCCGATTGTAAATTTTATTTTAATTTATCCGAGGTAAATTACTTATGAATCAAGTACATCATCTGGGAAAATCCAGTATAAAAATTATTCTTTCTTTATACATAATATCCACTGCATTAAGCCAAGCTTCACCAGTGCAGGCACAAATCACACCCGATAACACACTCGGTGTAGAAGCTTCAAGACTCAATCAAAATCTGATAATTAATGGTGGTGCAACACGCGGCAGCAATCTTTTTCATAGTTTCAGCGAGTTTAATATTAAAGAAGGGCAACGCGTGTATTTTACCAACCCCGCTGGTATAGAAAATATATTAACGCGGGTAACAGGTGGGAATGCGTCAAATATTTTTGGGACATTGGGAGTTGATGGTGCAGCAAATTTGTTTCTGATTAATCCCAATGGAATTTTATTTGGGGAGAATGCACGGTTAGATGTGCAGGGGAGTTTTGTCGGGACAACAGCCAATGGAGTACAGTTTGGGAATCAAGGTGTTTTCAGTGCCACAAACCCGAAAGCACCAGAATTGTTGACAATTCAACCTTCGGCGTTGTGGTTTAATCAGCTTAATCAAAATGCAGAGATTCAAAATAACTCAGTAGCACCAATAGAAAAAAATCTCGCAGGTTTTGATGCATTTGGCTTACGAGTAGGAGATGGTAAAAGTTTACTGCTGGTAGGTGGTAACGTCATCATGAATAGGGGACAATTAAATGCTTACGGTGGACGAGTTGAGTTAGGAGGGTTAGCCGCACCTGGAAATATTAATCTTGTTTTCAATGGTGAGAATCTCAGCTTGAAATTCCCTCTTAATGTGACTCGTGCAAATGTATCATTAAGCAATCAAGCGGGTGTGTTTGTAGTAACTGTTGGTGGCGGTAATATTGCTATCAACGCCCGGAATATAGAGATATTAAGCGGAAGTCGCCTTGATGCTGGTATCTCTGAAGGTTCGGGGACACCTGAGACTGTTGCAGGGAATATTACGCTAAATGCTACCGGAGAAATCAAAGTTGCTGGTTCTGATAGCAGTATTCGCAGTAATGTGAAAACGGGGGCTGTTGGCAATGGGGGTAACATTACTATTGATTCTGGCGACTTCTCTTTAAGCGATCGCGCTATACTTTCTGCCTCAACTTCAGGAGTGGGGAATGCGGGGAATGTGACAGTGAGTGCGAGAAATGCTATTTCCCTTGCAGGTAATGCTTACATCATCAACAGGGTGGAAACAGGAGGTGTAGGTAAAGGTAAAGGTGGTAATATCAACATCAATGCTGCAAGCCTGTCACTCACAGATGGTGCTCAACTCAATACTAGTACTCGTAGTGCATCTAATACTCAACTAGCAGGAATAGGCGATGCAGGCGATGTCAATGTGAAAGTAACAGGTGCTATTGATATTGCTGGGCAGAAAAACGGTATTAAAAGTGGGATTCGCAGTAGTGTGGACACAGGAGCCGTTGGCAATGGGGGTAACATTAGCATCGATTCTGGTGATTTTTCATTACGCGATCGCGCTGAAATTTCTGCCTTAATTTTTGGAGTGGGGAATGCAGGGAATGTGACAGTAAGTGCAAGAAATACTATTTCCCTTGCAGGTAATGCTGCCATCGTGAGCAGGGTAGAAGCAGGAGGTAAAGGTAAGGGTGGCAATATTGACATCAATGCTGCAAGCCTGTCACTCACGGATGGTGCTCAACTGCTAACCAGTACTCGTAGTGCATCTAATACTCAACTAGCAGGAATCGGCGATGCAGGCAATGTCAATGTGAAAGTAACAGGTGCCGTTGATATTGCTGGGGAGAAAAACGGTTTTTACAGTGGGATTCGCAGTACTGTGGACATAGGAACAGTTGGCAATGGGGGTAAGATTAACATCGATTCTGGTGATTTCTCATTACGCGATCGCGCTCAACTTTCTGCCTCAACTTCAGGAGAAGGGAATGCGGGGAATGTCATAGTGAGTGCAAAAAATGCTGTTTCCCTTGCAGGTAATGCTGGTATCTTCAGCAGGGTGGGAGCACAAGGTAAAGGTAAGGGTGGTGATATTGAAATCAACTCACCTAAAATAACCTTAGACAACCAAAGCGAACTCAACGCCCAAACTGCATCCGGTAACGGTGGTAATATCAACATCAACAGCGATTTACTTTTACTCCGTCGCAACAGTCAAATTTCCACCAGCGCAGGTACAGAAAAATTAGGTGGCGATGGCGGTAACATCAATATCAACTCCAGATTTATTGTTGCAGTTCCCAATGAAAACAGCGATATCAGCGCTAACGCCTTCACTGGAACTGGTGGAAAAATCAAAATCGACTCGCCGCAAGGAATCTTCGGTATCGAGTCGCGGACAATACCAACCCAGAATAGTGATATTACTGCACGTTCGGAATTAGGCGTTTCGGGTGTCACAAATATCAATGCACCTGATAACAGTTTTATTCAAAACAGCTTTACCGGATTATCACTAAACGTCATCGATACCAACGCCCTCATTGCCAATAGCTGCATTTCACGCGGCACAAAGCGGCAAGAAAACTCTTTTACGATCACAGGTTCCGGTGCTTTACGCTATAGTCCCGGTAATGGATTTGTTTCACCCTACACAACTGGTGATGTGCGTACTGTTAAACCAACATCGCGCCCCTGGAAAAAAGGCGATCCAATTATTGAGCCACAGGGAGTATATCGATTACCCAATGGGCAATTAATCTTGAGTCGAAGTTGTTAAACAGAAATATTGCATAGTCAGTGCTTGCGCTATTGCGTATTCTTTTCTTACTGCATTTATTGTCTTATTTATCAATGCGTAAATTCTAAATATTAGTATAAACAAATCATAACTTGATGATTGCAGAAATATCCAATCATCAAGCAAACTATTATGGTATTTTAATTAAATTGATAATACTTGTTAAATATTGAAGTTATTAATGCGATCGCTAAATTAGTTGGTGGGAATAAACAAAAGTATATTACAAAGCGTAAATTTATCTAAAACACTTACCAATGAAAAATCATGGACTTTATAAATCGTAGATAAACAATGAGTTCCTACCTTTGGCTTCAAAAACTTTTTTTTATATTATTTACCTGCATTAGCATTACTCCACTCGCAGTATTTGCACAATCGATACCCCCACCCGGAGTAACAATTCCCCCCGATACACCAGGGAAGGTGGAAGAAACTATACCTCAACCATTACCATCGCCATCCCTTCCTCCCACACCAGCGACACCAAAACCTTCTGTACTCACACCACCCCCAGAGGAAAATCTACCCGAAACAACTTTTCCTAGCGGTGAAAGTTTCTTTGTCAAAGAAATTCAAATCACAGGCTATTCTGTTTTAAAAGATGAAATCATCAAGTTAAAACAACCCTTAGAAAATAAAAAAGTCACATTTGAGCAATTATTGCAACTGCGATCGCAAATCACTGAACTCTATGTTGAAAAAGGCTATATCACCAGTGGTGCATTTATTCCCAACAATCAAAATATCGCTAGCGGTGTTGTGCAAATCCAAGTTGTGGAAGGCGAACTCGAAGGAATTTCCATTTTAGGGTTACAAAGACTACATCCTTCATATGTACGTTCCCGGATTAGACGCTTTACAGGTAAACCTTTAAACCAAAAAAGCCTCAAACAAGCGCTGCAATTATTACAACTCGATCCGGCGATTGAACGAGTTAATGCTGAGTTAACCGCAGGTAGCACTCCCGGAAATAATATTTTACAGGTGACAATTACCGAGTCGCCACCATTTCACCCTGGGGTGAGCTTTGCAAATAACCAATCACCTAGCGTTGGTTCAGAACAAGGGAGTGTTTTTATTGCTCACGATAATTTTTTAGGGTTTGGGGATAAATTTAATGCTGAATATGCTGGTAGTGAAGGTTTAGACATTTACAATATCAATTATTCTATTCCCTTCAATGCCCTAGATGGCACTATTGGTGTTCGCTACAGCAACAGCGCTAGCCGCATTATTGAAAGCGTATTTCGTGATTTAAATATCCGCAGCGAAGCCGAAACCCTTTCTTTTAACGTCCGTCAACCGCTAATGCACACCCCAAATAGAGAATTTGCTTTAGGTTTGGCATTCGATTTACGGCGCAGTCAAACCTTTATACTCAATGATATCCCTTTCTCTTTTACTGAAGGCCCCGAAGATGGGGAATCAAAAGTTACAGTAATTCGCTTTTCCCAAGATTGGTTACAACGTAATGGTAGCAGTGTCCTAGCGGCGCGATCGCAATTTAGTTTTGGGATTGGTGCAATAGATGCAACTGTCAACAATAGTGGTACTGACGGGCGTTTTTTTAGCTGGATAGGACAATTCCAATGGGTACAACAGCTATCTCCCCGCATCTTAATGCTGGCCAAAGTTAACACTCAACTTACTCCTGATTCCTTACTTTCGCTAGAAAAAATTAGCATTGGGGGAGTTGATACAGTGCGCGGTTATAACCAAAATCAATTTGTTGCTGACAATGGGGTAATTGGAGGTGTAGAAGTTCGTATTCCCCTAGCATCGAATGTGGAAACATTACAGCTAATACCATTTTTTGACATCGGTACAGCTTGGAATAACCGCGATATAAATGGCGATGTGCAAACTATTGCTAGTTTAGGGTTGGGCTTAAACTGGCAACCTTTTAGGGGTTTGATATTGCGTGCAGACTACGGTGTACCATTGGTGGGAACAAGCGATCGCGGTAGTTCGCTGCAAGATAATGGCTTTAACTTTTCAGTGCGCTATCAACCGTTTTGATATAGATAAGCAAAAGCAAATCCTCCAGAATATGAGGTGAACTATCCCAAGTAGTTTTGTATATTTTAATTTGCGTGAAGACAAGCTACTTAGAACCAAGTATATAAGTATAAAGATTTATTAAGACTTAATCCTAGAAGAATCTTAAGATTTTTTGACATACTACGGTAAATCTACTAATTTACTGTAGTATGCACTCAGGCTAAAACAGTCCATTTTACAAATACTCAATAAAAGGAAGTATTTTTTACTACAATTTTAGAGTTTTTATTACTCCAAACTAA
Source organism: Nostoc sp. (assembly GCF_036917095.1). Lineage (GTDB taxonomy): Bacteria > Cyanobacteriota > Cyanobacteriia > Cyanobacteriales > Nostocaceae > Nostoc. The sequence goes on along the minus strand of NZ_JBALFH010000003.1, from coordinate 30,611 downwards.
CTTACTTATCTGGTTGATCTATGCAATAATAAACAACTATATCCATTAACTACGATTTATCTATCAGTTTTTAGTAGTATTAGCAAATCAATAATTTGCTGAAAAATTTATATTGGCTTAGTGCCAAATCCAGCGTTGTTTGGAGCTAATTTACTCAAAAATAATAGCGCCCTTGACAAAATGCAAAATCTCCAACAAAAATATCACTGTTCAATCGACTGAATAACAACGCAGAAAAATGAAGTATAACCAACTTGGCAAGAGTGACTTAAAAGTTTCTGAAATTTGTCTGGGCACCATGACCTATGGACAGCAAAATACCATTGAAGAAGCCCACGAACAGCTAGATTATTCTATTGCCCAAGGAGTCAACTTTATTGATGCGGCGGAGATGTACCCTGTGCCAACAAGTGGCGAAACCTATGGATTAACTGAAACTTATATTGGGGAATGGTTAAAGCGTCAACAAAGAGATCGACTTATTATAGCTACTAAGATAGCTGGCCCTGGTCGAGGCTTTAAATGGGTACGTGGTGGAGCCAAAGCAATTGACCGTGATAATATCAAACAAGCCGTAGACGATAGTCTAAAAAGATTACAGACAGACTATATCGATCTGTACCAAATCCACTGGCCCGATCGCTATGTGCCACGGTTTGGGCAAACGGTGTTCGATCCGACTCAGGTGGGAGAAACGGTTCCCATTGCTGAACAGCTAGCAGTTTTTGACGACGTAATTAAGGCTGGGAAAATTCGCTATATCGGTTTGAGTAATGAAACCCCTTGGGGAGTTGCCCAGTTTAGTAACGCTGCTAAACAATTGGGATTGCCGAAAGTTGTTTCCATTCAAAATGCTTACAACCTGCTGAATCGAGTATTTGACGGAGCCTTAGCAGAAGCAGTTTATCACGAAGAAATTGGGTTACTAGCTTATAGTCCTTTGGCATTTGGCTTCTTGACTGGCAAATATCTAAACGGCAAACCAGAGAAAGCAAGAGTCACTTTGTTTGAAAATTTTGGTCAGCGGTATCTCAAACCAAAAGTAAATCAAGCAGTAGCAGCTTATGTGGAAATTGCCAAGCGCCATCAACTCAGTCCAGCGCATCTAGCTTTGGCATTTGTACGGAGTCGTTGGTTTGTGCCTAGCACAATTATTGGTGCTACCACACTCGAACAACTCAAAGAAAATTTAGAAAGCGTGAATGTAGTTCTCAACAAAGACATTTTGGAAGAGTTGGATATAGTTCATGCTCAGTCTCCAAACCCAGCACCTTAACAATTAAAAATTAAAAATACCTCGTTACCAGGCTCCAGCTTGGTAACGCCTTCGGAAAGCCTCTGGCTCTCATTAGCAATTTGCATTTTGTCTGGAATTGTCTTAGTTTTATGGAGCAGTAAATCATTGGCGAGTAAATTTAAAAATTCTCATTTGCTGTGTACCTTAAAAAGTTTGCTCAGAATTGGCCAGAAGGGTTCAATAAAAGCATTAGTTTGGCTATTGGTAGTCCAATCGAGCTTGAGTTTAATAGTTTCTGGATGTAGTCCAACTAATGTCAATTCCACAGTTAAGCCTGTGAGCGACCATCAAAGTTCTGTACCTGAAAAACAGACAGTAGTTCGCATTGGTTATATTAAGGGAAGTTTGTCTGCGATCGCAAAAGAACGCGGTACTTTAGAACGCGAACTAACTCCCAAGAATATTAAGGTTGAGTGGATTGGTACATTCCCATCTTTTGCACCTGTATTAGAAACAATCAATGCTAAAAGTTCTGATTTAGGAGCCGGCGGCGATATTGCTGGTTTGTCTGCTTTATCTGGTGGGATTAATGCTTGCATCATTGCCTACCGACCGGCAAATCGCAACTCAGAAGGGATTGTAGTTCATGCAGATTCTCCCATTCGCAAATTCGACGATCTTATTGGTAAAAAGGTGATTGTGAACCGAGGTGGAATCAGCGAACATTTGCTATTAAAACTATTAGAAAAAGAGAATATTCCCAAAGATAAAGTAAGTCGCGTTTACATGAAACCCGATGAAGCCCTACCCGCTTGGGCATCGAATCATGTCGATGCTTGGGCCGTTTGGGACCCTTGGGTTGCTAGCGCTGAACTCAAGTACAATGCCCGGCAAATTCCTTTGCCTGCACAAGTGCCACATTACTCTCTTTATATGGTCGATAGGGATGCACTAAAAGAAAAATCTGAGGCGATTCGGGAAGTTATTGCGATTCTTGCTAAAGAGGCTGAATGGCTAAATCAACATCCCCAGGAAAATCAAAAAGTATATCAAAAAGTATCAGGATTACCGCCTGAAGTTGTGAAGCGTACATTCGAGCGCCGACCTGTTGATGGAGTGCTTCCCTTAGAACCGAAAGTGATTGCCGATTTACAGAGTGCTGCTGATTGGATATATCAACAGGGAATTGTTCAGAAACGAGTAGAAGTGCGCGATGCACTGTGTCCCAGTTCTTAGATTCAAAACTAGATATTTAGTAGGTAAAATATGACTTTTACAGCAACATCAGTTGACCAGAATACTATTCGTCGTCGGGGTACTGGTTTAAGAGCTTACAATCCCGAAAAAGTTTTCAAAGGATATACTCTTTTCACGCCTCTGACAGGTCAAGGTGAAGTCTACCTCCTGAACCTCGAAGGAGAAGTAGTACACCAATGGAATCTGCCTTATCCACCAGGTTTATATGGTTATCTTTTGCCTAATGGCAACCTCTTTTATAACGGTAAGACTCCACCAGAAGAACCACTACGTTTTGCTTTGTGGGCTGCATTCAAAAGTGGCGTTGTTTTAGAAGCAGATCCCAAAGGAAATATTATCTGGGAGTATAAGCATCCAGATCATCATCACGATGGACGCAGACTAGCCAATGGCAACACAATTCTACTCGCCATTGAAAAGATACCCCAGTCTTTGGTTCCTCAGATAAAAGGCGGCGTACCAGGTACAGAACCAGATGGTGATATCTATGCTGATGTGCTTTATGAAGTGACTCCAGCAGGTGAAATTGTTTGGACTTGGCACGCTCACGAACATCTCAATCCAGATATATTTACGATTACACCCCAGGATCATCGACACGAATGGACTCATGGGAACACCGTCGGGGAACTCGCCGATGGCAACATTATAGTGAGCTTTCGCAATATATCCACAGTTGTCATTATCGATCGCAAAACCGGAGAAATCATTTGGACGTTGGGCGATGACGTGTTAGCACAGCAGCATTTCCCGAACGAACTAGCTAACGGTAATATCCTGATTTTCGACAATGGCGCACATCGCCGTAACATCGCTCTCAATTTCTCCCGTGTGATTGAGGTGAACCGTCAAACAAAAGAGATAGTTTGGGAATACACCGACAACCCGCCCCAAAATTTCTTTAGTTCATACATATCAGGAGCGCAACGTTTAGCGAATGGCAATACCTTAATTACAGAAGGTGCTTACGGTCGAATATTCGAGGTGACAGTTGCAGGAGAAATTGTTTGGGAATACATCAATCCCCACTTTGCATCTCGGAATATTCCAGGTGAGAAATCGCCTGTAACTCGTGGAGAGCAAAATACTGTCTTCCGCGCCTTTCGTTATGCACCTGAAGAAGTGCCCTGGCTTTAGGAGAAGGCAGGGGGAGCAGGGGAAGCAGGGGAGGCAGGGGGAGAGAAAATAATTAATGACCTATACGCAGTCCCTAGCCCCCAATCCCCAACTTTACCTAATAGTCAAATTTAAAAGTTTGGTTAGTGTCAAGAATTTTTCACGCTACATTCGCCTCAAAAAGGTTTTGTGACACTAACAATTTAAGATTTGGGATTTTGGATGAAAATTCAATTCTCAATGCCGATTAACAAGTCCTATTTACCAAGGTACTTAAACATGGCTGAAATTAAAGTATACAGTGCAGTTGTTTGTCCTTATGCTCACCGTACCCGCTTGGTACTTCAAGAGAAGGGCATCGACTTCGATTTGATTGAGATTGATTTGCAGAATAAGCCTGAAGGGTTTACCAAAGTTTCCCCCTATGGGAAAGTGCCTGCACTAACTCATGGTGATAACCCAGTTTGGGAGTCAGCAGTAATTAACGAGTATCTCGATGAGGTATTTCCCAATCCACCACTGTTACCTAGCAGCCCCATTGCTAGGGCACAGGCTCGCATCTGGATCGATTTTGCTAACACCAGGTTCGTTCCCGCTTTTTCTACCCTGCTGCGGAGTTCAGATCCCCAAAAACAAGAAGAGGCTAAACAAGAACTATCTAAACACCTGGAATTCATTGAAAAGGAAGGTTTAGCAAAGCTTTCTGGGGAAGGCCCTTACTGGTTTGGTGAATCCATCAGTTTGGTTGATTTTACCTATTTCCCCTGGTTTGAGCGCTGGGCTGCACTGAAGCATTATCGCGGCTTTGGAATACCAGAGGAATTTACCCGTCTACGCCAGTGGAAACATGCTTTGAAAGAGCGTGAGTCTGTAAAAGCGATCGCTCATTCTAAGGAATTCTACATCGAGCGATATTCCAAATTCGCTGCACCTACTCTCGCTGCGGTTTAAACGTAATTCATAACTATGTTTCAAGTGGGGTTTAAATTCCCACTTGAAACATAGAATTAAAAACTCAATACGGTTCGGTTAATATTTTTTGATGGAAATTCTAGATCGTAAAGACCCGATAAACCATCACAAAGACGCGATAAATCGCCGTCTCTACAATAATCAGTCTTTTGTCTTGACGGCGATTCATCGCGTCTCTTGCCTTAACCGAACAGTATTAATTAAACTCTTTAAAATTACGAATTACGAATTACGACTTTCCCAAAGTGAGCCGCACTTTTAAGATAATGATAAGCTTCTCGTGCCTCAGCAAAACCAAAAACTCGATCGATAATCGGTTTAATTTTATGCTGTTGCATCGCCTGATTCATCGCCTCAAACATTTCCCGACTGCCAACATAAATTCCCTGAACTGTTAAACTCTTAAAAAGTATTGGCATGGGGTCAATTTGATTTCCTGTGCCTGATAATACGCCAATCAAACTAATCCGTCCCCCAATACGGGCTGCTTGTAATGATTTTGGCAAAGTCCCTGCACCGCCTACTTCAACTATATGATCTACACCAGTGCGATTAGTTAATTGATAAACTTGCTTTTCCCAATCTGGTGTTGTTTTGTAGTTGATTGTTTCGTCAGCACCAAGCTGTTTTGCTCGCGCCAATTTCTCATCACTGCTGGAAGTAATAATCGCTCTTGCACCATGTATCTTGGCGAACTGGAGAGCAAAAATCGAAACTCCCCCTGTACCGAGTAATAGAACACTATTACCTGCGCCAATATTGCCTTTTGTCACTAGTGCGTGCCAAGCTGTGACTGCTGCACAGGGCAAGGTTGCGCCTTCAATGTAGGATAGGTGGTCAGGTAATATTACTAAACCATCTTGGTGTAATACGACATACTCAGCCAGCATTCCATCGATACCGCCTCCGAGATCGGATTTCATTTTCTCTTTGGTTAAAGAGCCATAAATCCAGTCTTGGAAGAAAGTACCAGCGACGCGATCGCCTATTTTAACCCGTGTCACACCTTCCCCCACCGCCACAACTTCTCCCGCGCCATCAGACAGGGGAATTAAGGGATATTTCTGCCCAGAACCATAAGCTCCTTGGGCGACAAGTAGATCGCGGTAATTTAAGGATGTTGCTTTGACTTGAATCAGAACTTGTCCCGCAGTTGGTTTTGGTTCAGAGCGATCGACTAATGCGATGGCATCAATCCCGGCGTTGCTTTGAATTTCGTAAGCTTTCATTGGCGGACTCCTTTTGCCAAGATAATAGTGTAGAGAAATTTTGTGTTGCTTTTTTATAGCAAAATAATTACTGTTACCAATTCTGTATGAAGATGCGCTAAACCTAACTACAAGAAGGAAGGAAGAAAAACGAACCACAAAGGACGCAAAGGACACGAAGAAAGAAAGAACTAAAAAGACAATACAGTTCAGATAAGACCAAAACACTTGTAGAGACGGCGATTTATCGCGTCTCAAAACCCACGTTTTTGTACAAGTAGCGCTTAACCCAAGCGTATTGAGTTAAAAGGGATAATTTAAATTCATATAAAAAGCAGTGGTTTAATTTCATATTAAACCACTGCTTTTTATTGTAATAGATAAATATTGCCTAACCTAAGTTGATGTTATTTCGCCTTATGAGCTTGGTTGCTGATCGGGAAACATACACTTATCAGAATCACAACCACTAGGGCCAGCCTCTGACATTTCACCTAAATCGTAGCGGCTTAAGACTGCACAGAAATCATCTGTTTTGCGCCGTGCTTTCACCTCTCTGTTCAGGCGCTCGTAGGTTGGTTTGTCTATTGGTTCAAATGGCAGACGTGGGAATGATTGCAGGTCATCAAAACGAGCTAAAAGGGCTGCTGAAATATATCCCTCATCACTCTGAATAGTTTCGTAGATCCGCTGTCCTAAAGATTCGATTTCATCAGAACGCAGTTCCAAAGTAGCTGATGTGTTGTGAGTCACATACCAACGTTGAACCTGGAGGACAAAATCAAATTGGGCTAAGACTGAAAACTTAGAAACATCAATTTCATCAGCCCCTGGTAAATCAGCCCAAGATACAGAAACAGGAATTTCTACTAACCACTCACTCACCCGTGAATCAAAGGGATCGTTGAGCAAATTGCCCTGTTCATCTTTATCTGATTGAGAGGGAATGACGTTGTAACCATAGTCAATACAAGCTAAGGCTACTGGATCATTTTTGCCAAAGGTGATACGGCGAATAAATCTTTGCGCTTTCGGGGGATGCCATCCTGAACTAGCATTAGTTAACAATGCTTTCGTGCCACTAGGTTGAACTGTAGTGCAACGATTTGGACGCTTGAAATTGTGGCGATCGCAGTAATCCCAAACTACCCGATGTACAATATCTTTCCAGAAACTTAGATATTTTTCTTCCTCACGCTTGAAAGCTAATCCTTGTGCAGTAGCCGGTCTTCCTTGTTCCCACCAGCGCAGCCAATCAACACCAAAAGCATGGACAAAGAAATCAAATAAACCTGTAAAAGAAACTCCCACAATCGGGTCTAATTCCCGGCTGTATTGATAGCGTGGTTCCAGGAATTTGTGGTTTAAAAGTGCTGCGACAGATAGCGCCCCAGCAGTGAAAGCCTCCTCTTGTTCTTTATAGTTACGTGGGTCGATTTGATTAAGGTGAACCTCTGACAAATTGCAGTGGAAGTTACTACCGATGATTTCCTTTCTTTGTTACCCTAGAGGCTTTTTATCCCCTAGTTCTACTGCTTGATTATTTGCAGTAGCTCCGCGTACCTTTTGCAGATGTGACTTCAGATAATAAAAGTGTTTTTCACATCCACCCCCGCACTCTTGGAGAGATTATATTCTAGAGAACAATTTTACATGTAATCTAGTTTCACTCTCTACGCTGTACGGTGTCAAAGACTTTTTAATTCCTTTGATTACCACGGGATTAGCATCTCAGCTTTCCCCGTTTTTGCGAGGTTTTTAACGTGAGGCAAAATCACTTACCACACGGATTTAGCCCATAGCGAGCTAGACGATGTTCTAACTCATTAGCATCAAGATTTGAATAACGTTCTTCTAACCACTGTTTTGCTGTTCCTTGTTCATAAGCTTGCAAAAACTCAACTTTTAGAGCTTGTGTTGGCAGCAAATCAATGTTCGATCGCGCTACGGCTTCACCAGCCCATTGAATCGCTCCCTCACCGCTGTAATATTGTTTGCGGACAGCACCAACACATTCTTCTAAGGTGGGTTTGCGGTGAAAAACTCTGGTATGGTTTGCCATCCTGAGTGCATCGCGCTCTGGATCGATTCGCCAATTGCCATTTTCATCTTGCTGCCATAAGTTATCTTTGGCATCGGCGAACAAACTATCTTCGCTAGAACCTTGCCTCATGCCAGCTGAGCGCCTAATGTTGCCGGCAACAATTGTTACCGCACCTTGATCGATTAACAAACAGCATTCAACTGAATTTAATTGTCGTCCTACAGCTTTATTCAGAATGGATGCACAACGTTGATAAAGTCCGGGTAATTTTACAGGATTAGCAACTCCTCCAAAGCCGTTGAGAGTTTCTCCCGCTTTTCGGACATCGCTGATATCAACTAATACTTCAACTTCTGCTGAAAATTGTTCGTTAGTGGAGAGTTCCAATAGGGCTTGATATGATTCAACCCAACCTTCACGGCTATCTCCAACGTGAATAGTGACGTTATTGCCTTCTATATGAGTTTGAGTATATTCACGTCGTAATTGCACAGGAGTGCTGCCAATCTCACCTTGTACAGTGACATTCAGTTGATTGCGGATGGCGGGCAACTGGTTAATAAATTGTGGTTCTAAGACGGCTCCAGTACCACAGCCCATCATTGCCAAATCCATCATTAATCCGAAGGCACTCCAGTCTTCGAGATTAGTAGAGGTGCAATTATAAGCGCCGGAAAAGTTCTTTGGTTTGGTTATCCAGTCTGTGCCACCAACCCATAGCCAGCGTCCACTGGGCATAGCTTTCAAGTTGCGCTGCATCTTATCCAGTATGGCAGCTTCTTCTTGAGTTAGCTTTCCCAACTCAACTAAGCCGAGTAGAGTGCGATCGCATACCTCATCCCATGTTTCCCTTAGTCCCGCCTTTGTGCGGCGGCTATAGGTTCTAAAAAATACGGGATTCGCAGCCGGTGCTGTTTCGGGAAACTTTGCACTCTGGCGTTTTCTTTCTAGCTCTCGAACCATATATTAAGTGTCTTGCGTTCTTGTTGCGTGCGGACAGATTATGACTATACGCCAAGTGGTTTGAGTATTAAAGATTGTCAAATTGTCCACTTTACGCTAGCTATAGGCCGTACTATTTGCGACATAAATTTATGATGTATAATGTCCCTCACCCTTGGGTAGGATCTCAATATTCAGTTTTAATTAGCACAAATTACTTATAAGTAAATTCTCTTTATACCGATTTTTATTCAATTACTTAGCGGAGGCATAAACTTTGCTGAAAATTATGCAGGTAGAGACTGACGAACATAAATCTCATATACAAGAACTGTTTTGGGAATATTTTAACGAGACTAAGTTGATATTCAGCCATCAGTTCAGCATTAATTTAGATGTGAATACATTCTTTGAACAATATATGGCTCAACTTCACGAATTTATACCCCCTTCAGGACGCTTACTTTTGGGACAATACGAGGCAAAAATAGCCGGCTGCGCTTGCTTGCGAAAAATTGGTGAAGATATTGGCGAAATTAAAAGGATGTATGTAAGACCAGAATTTCGCAAAAAAGGAATAGGTAGAGCATTAATAGAAACTATCATCAATGAAGCTTCTAACATTGGTTACTCAAAGATTCGTTTAGACAGCGCCCCTTTTGCAAAGGAAGCACATACACTTTATCGTGTATGTGGCTTTCAGGATATCGAGCCGTATTTAGAAAAAGCAGAGATTCCTTTAGAACATCGAGCAAACTGGGTTTTTATGGAATTAGTTTTAAAATGATCGATATCCGTTGTGAAACTTTCTCAGACTACACAGTAATAGCTGAGGTGAATACATTAGCTTTTGGGCAAGAAAACGAGGCTAAACTTGTAGAGGAAATTCGCTCTTCTGACCGCTATATTCCCGAACTTTCTCTGGTTGCAGAGTTTGAAAATGTTGTAGTCGGTCATATTTTATTCAGCTATATTGAACTGGTGGGCGAAGAAACACTACAGGTTCTCGGTTTAGCACCTTTGGCAGTTCATCCACAATTTCAAAGACAGGGTATTGGTAGCGCACTAATAAAAGCGGGGTTAGAAATAGCAGAGGCAAAGAAAGAAGCCATAGTAATTGTACTAGGTCATCCCGAATTTTATACTCGCTTTGGCTTTCAGCCTTCTGTTGTTTATGAAATCGAGTCTCCTTTTCCAGTACCAGAGGATGTTTTCATGGTTAAAACACTGCAAAGTTATCAAAAAAGGTATAAGGGAAAGGTTGTTTATCCAGCTGCTTTTGATGGAGTATAGTATTATTCCTGCGTAGATATTTACAATCAACAGTTGTTAATTTCTATATTTTGTGTGCGGTATATCTGAAATGGTGCGTTATACAATGTCCGCTTGATTACTTATTAAACCTTAAGAACCCCACCCCGCCTGCGGGGAGGGGCTGGGGGTGGGGTCAGTGGCTGTGATACAGTCATAACACACCATACTTAATATTTACTTTATAAATAGGTTCTTAATGACAGTTTGAGCATTCATAACCACAGCTTAAGTTGTGTTAACTACAACTTTAATTTTATTTATAAAATCATGAGTATTTATAATTAATGCTTAAGCTGTATTAACTACAGCTTCAAGTTTACTTATGACATCATGAGCGTTTGTAATCACAGCTTGAGCATCTATAACAACAGCTTAAGATGACAGAACGGCTGTGAGATCAAAGATGATTTGTGTAATTTATTTTTGTTTGTTCTGTTTTTGCTTCAGCAATAGACCTGCAACACCCAACATCAAGTTTCACGAATTAGGGGTTGCTGAAACTATACCCTTTGCCTCTAACGCCGCCGCAACCCGTAAAATTAATGCTTCATTATATGGTGCTGCTATCAATTGCACACCTAAAGGTAAAGCATTTGGGCGCTGAATTGGTACTGATAAAACGGGTAAGCCAATAAAAGATAATGGTTGAGTAAATAACCCTAAATGAGGACGAACAAGGATTTCTTCGCCATCCAAAATCATGGTTTGTTGACCGATTAAGGGTGCGGAAATTGGTGTAGTTGGGGCGAGAATCACATCCACATTTTGAAAGACTTCCCGAACGCGATCGCGATACCATTTTCTAAAGCGTTGTGCTTGGAGATACCAGCTACTAGGAATTAACGCCCCAGCTAAAAAGCGATCGCGTGTTGCTGAATCAAAATCTTGAAGACGCGATCGCAATTTATCCAAATGCAGATTTGCGCCCTCGCTAGCTGTAATCACAAAAGCTGCTGCACGGGCGCGGTGTGCTTCTGGTATGGTTACGTATTCAGTGACTTTCATTGCATCAGCTACTTTTTGGACTGCTGCTAAAGCTTCCAGTTCTGCACCTTGGGTGAAATAATCAGCAGCAACTGCAATTCTGATATCAGAAATATCTTGTTTGAGTTGTGATAAAACCAATTGAGGCGGACGCTTTGTACAAACTGGATCGCGATCGTCTTCTCCTTGAAGCAGATCGAACACCGTAGCGATATCCTGCACCGAACGCGCAAAAGGGCCAATGTGGTCAAAACTGCTAGAAAATAAAGCTACCCCAGCACGAGATAACCTTCCATAAGTCGGCTTAAAACCAAAAACGCCACACAACGCCGCCGGAACGCGAATTGAACCATTAGTATCAGAACCCAGCGTCAACGGTACTAACCCAGCAGCAACAGCCGCCGCCGAACCACCCGATGAACCACCAGCAACTCGCTGTAAATCGTGGGGGTTGTGAGTAACACCGTAATGAGAGTTTTCCGTCACAAACCCATAGGCGTACTCATCCATATTCAAAGCGCCAATTAGCACAGCACCCGCTTGTTTCAGCTTCGCTACTGCGGTTGCATCAAGGCTTGCTGCTGGGTTTTCTGCATTGATTTTCGATCCCGCCAGAGTTGTTAAACCTGCGACATCGAAGAGATTTTTCACCGCAAAAGGCACACCAGCAAGGATTCCAGGATTATTACCTTGGGCAATTTCCCTGTCAATCCGGGCTGCATCCGTTAAAGCTGTCTCAGCAGTTATAGTCGTAAAACAATTGAATAGATGATTCCGCGTTGCTATTGCTGCTAATGCAGTTTTAGTAACTTCTACTGCGCTAACTTCACCTTCGCGTACAGCAGTTGATATTGTTATGGCATCGGCTGAATCAAAATTCATGCTGAAATATTAATAGATAGCGCGTTTAGCTTTTTGAATAATAGCAGTTCGCATAGTTTTTGCTAGTTGTAGCAAAATAGCGGTAAGACCTAAATCTAAAATACAAGAGAATAAAAACCAAAAGGGCAGAAATTCATCTTCAGGATTTTTAACAGCTTCTTTAAGAGCGATCCGATTTAAAATATTTGACCCGATCATAAAACCATATAGCGGCCCGATTAACGATCGCACTTCTTCACTCAAACTTGTTAAATCACCACCTTCCACTTTAAATCGATCGGCAAAAGTAGACAAGGTGTTGGCTATTCCCCAAAAGCTATATATAGGAATTAAAAATCGTGCGATCGCCCCTCCTGGCGTAATCGGATATTCTTTGAAGAGATTCCTTAAATCGGCATGGAGACGATATAGCCAAATCATAAAAACAACGATTGAAATTAAATTGATAAAAAACGAAACTATTGATACTAGTCCATCAAGAGAAGCAAGTAGCCGATAAACTGGCTTTGCTATTACTTCCAACAAGGATAATAGCGTAGAAACAATACCAAATCCTAACACCACCCAAAGCAACCGCACCAACAATCTACCGACACCCGCAGACTTCAATGAACTAGTAGCATTGAAATTATTCATACGATCTTTTCAAGGTATAGTCGGTCAATATCTTAGTATTGTTAGTTATATTGCAAACTCAGTAAAATTACTAAAACATTAACATAGCTATTTTTGAAGCGATTATGGTTCAAATATTGGTGCTACTTCAATTTCTTCCGCTAAAGGGAAAGAATTTACCAAATTAGCGATCGCACTAATTCTCTCAAAATTTGCCACCACCCCATCACGATACTCATCTCTTATCTCTAAATCCAACAATAACGCCATTTGATCGACATACTCACCCACATCAAACCCTTCCCTTCTCATCTCTCTGCGTCCTCTGCGTCTCTGCGGTTCGTTATTCTAAACTTATAACTTCTTAAATAAACAATGAGATTAATTTTATACAGTAAACCCGATTGTCATTTATGTGAAGGCTTGCAAGAAAAGCTAGAACAAATCCAAAATCTCAGTTTCGAGTTGGAAATTAGGGATATTACGACTCGTGAAGATTGGTTTGCTGAGTATCAGTATGAAGTGCCCGTACTTTATTTATCGAACCGCAGAGGCGCAGAGGACGCAGAGGATGAAAAGGGGAGTGAGAAACCATTGCCGCGTCCTTCACCTCGTGCTAGCGTGCAGCAGTTGGAGCAAATGTTGCGTAAGTATTTAGCCAATTAGAAAAAAATAATGCAGAATAAGCGCAAGATCAAGAAGGTGACGAGGTTCACAAGATGAAATTGCGGGAATTACTAACGGCGGTAGACAGTGTAGAACAATTGCCTAGCCATCCTAATTTGGAGGATGTGGAAGTTAGGGGTTTGAAGACGAATTCCCATGCTTGTCGCGTGGGAGATTTGTTTATTGGGATGCCAGGAACGCGGGTTGATGGTGGGGAATTTTGGCAAAGTGCGATCGCATCGGGGGCTGTAGCTGCGATCGTTTCTCCTGAAGCTGCACAAAAAAATCCTCCCACAAATGAGGCTGTGGTAATCAGTGCAAGTAACATAACTCAAGCTTGTGCCCAGATAGCTAGTGCTTTTTACGGTTATCCGGGACAAAAACTCAAGCTGGTGGGTGTAACTGGTACAAATGGCAAAACTACAACAACTCATCTGATTGAATTTCTGCTCGTTAAAGCTAATCTAGCTACAGCTTTGATGGGAACTCTCTACACTCGTTGGGCAGGTTTTGAGCAAACTGCTGCCCACACTACACCCTTTGCCGTAGAACTGCAACAGCAGCTAGCAGAGGCTGTAAAGGCTGGTAGTGAGTTCGGGGTGATGGAAGTAAGTTCTCACGCTTTGGCTCAAGGTAGAGTGTTGGGTTGTCAATTTGATGTAGCCGTGTTCAGTAATCTTACCCAAGACCATCTCGACTATCACACCGATATGGAAGATTACTTTGCTGCCAAAGCGTTGTTATTTAGCCCTGATTATCTCAAAGGACGGGCAATAATTAATGCTGATGATTCTTACGGGAAGCGGTTAATTGCCTCGTTAGATTCCGAACGCGTTTGGAGTTACAGTGTCAACGACAACAGCGCCGATTTATGGATGAGTGATTTAAGTTACCAGCCGAATGGTGTCAGTGGTACATTACATACACCAAAAGGTGACGTAGCTTTTCAATCGCCTCTAGTTGGACAATATAATTTAGAAAATCTTCTCGCAGCTGTAGGAGCAGTTTTACACTTAGGGCTAGATTTGCAGTTAGTAGCCTCTGTAATACCTGAGTTTCCCGGAGTTCCCGGACGGATGGAACGGGTACAGATTAGTTCTGACCAAGATATTAGCGTAATTGTGGATTATGCCCACACACCCGATAGTTTAGAAAATCTGCTGAAAGCTGCACGTCCGTTTATACCTGGAAAAGTGATTTGCGTGTTTGGTTGTGGAGGCGATCGCGATCGCACTAAGCGCCCAAAAATGGGTAAAATTGCGGCTGAGTTAGCTGATGTTGCAGTGGTGACATCAGATAATCCTCGGACTGAAGACCCAGAACGGATTTTGCAAGATATTTTAGCGGGAATCCCTGACACAGTTCAGCCAACTGTAATTTGCGATCGAGCGATCGCAATTCGTACCGCTATTTTACAAGCACAACCCGGAGATGGAGTGTTGCTTGCTGGTAAAGGTCACGAAGACTATCAAATTCTCGGCACTGAAAAAATCCATTTTGACGACCGAGAACACGCACGCGACGCTTTACACGAAAGACTCAAGATACAACGTTAATTTGAGCATTGGGCATTGAAAAGAGGCAGAGGGGCAGGGTGCAGGGTGCAGAGGGGAATGAAGAAGCAGGGGAGCAGGGGGAAAAGGGGAAACTTTTCCCCTGCAAAGCTCACCCTGCCCCAATTCCTCTTTTCCATCCCCCTGCTCCCTGCCCCCTGTGCGTAGAATTTTTCATAGTTAATATTTTTTTCCGTGGAGATTTTGTAAAAAATGCACGCATAAAGGTGAAAATCGAAGACAGAATTATTTCTTGCTTCATTCTTTTTGTGCTTGACTCATGAATGTTTCTTTGGCTAAGGATCTGTCTGTTTATCAACTGGTTATGGGAGTGCAAGTGCCTCCTAAACCATTGTCCCTCAGTCCTGCTATTCTGCTATCACTGGTGAGAGCGCAAATTGACTTACTAATTGAGCAGCAAATTGCAGCCACTGTATGGGTGAAGCTACCACCAGAAAAAATTTGGCAATCAGAATTAGCGCGTTATCAATCCTCGGTAGGCGCGTCTAGTCTTGTTTATACTTGCCAGATTGAAGAGAGTGGGAAAGAGGGAGATGAAGAAGCAGGGGAAGGTGGGGAAGTAGGGGGAAACAAGGGAGAGGGAAGGTTAAATACCTCCTCATCTGCCTCATCTCCCTCATCTGCCTCATCCTTTTCATCTTCCCATCACATCCCCGTTTACCTATCACCAGATAGCCAAATGCGACGGGAAAACTTTCTGATGGTGTTATCGCCCCAGTTTTGCAGTTTAATTTTGGCTCATCGACCACTTAAAAAACGCAAAAATAAGACAACATCGGGGAAGGTAAATACTAATAAAAACCAGCCATTGCTGATTATAAACACTCTTGAGGGAAGAGTAATTCAGCAAGTATTAGATGGTATAGAACAAGCGATTACGCCAGAATCATCCCCAATACCTGTTGATTTTATTTGTCCAACTGCGCCCCAAGGCGCACTGATGAATCAACTGTTTGCAAAACAACTCTTGCGACAAGATGAAATTAATCGTCAAATCATCACAGTACGCACCACCAAGTTGCAGCAGCAAAATCAAGAACTGCAAAACAAAGAGCAACTCAAAGATGAATACTTAAGAAATGTCTGTCAGGAATTGCGTACACCCTTGACGCACATGAAGACAGCACTTTCGTTATTGAATTCCCCTAATCTTAAACCCCCCCAGCGACAACGTTATTTACAGATGTTAAATACCCAGTGCGATCAGCAAAATTCCCTGATTACTGGTTTGTTGGAACTGGTGCAACTGGAACGTAATTTAGAAGGAACAGCTTTAGAGTCGGTGCGTCTCTCAGATATTGTGCCTGGAGTAGCCAGTACCTACCAACCTCTAGCCCAAGAAAAAGGGATTATGCTAGCCTACACTGTACCAACTGAACTCCCATCTGTTTGGTGCGTGAGCGGTGGTCTGAGGCAAATTGTGATTAATCTGCTGCATAACAGCATTAAGTTTACCCCTAATGGTGGTCAAGTATGGGTGCGTGCCCGTGCTCAAGGCGATTATGTCCAATTAGAATTCCGCGACACAGGTATGGGTATTGCCGAAAGCGATCTTCCCAAAATCTTCGATCGGTTTTATCGCGTGCGTACATCAACAACTGAAGATTATGGTGGTGCTGGGTTGGGGTTAACAATTGTACAGCAATTGCTGCTGCGCTCTGGCGGATCTATTTCTGTGAAAAGTAAATTATATGAAGGTTCTACCTTTACAGTACAACTGGCAAGTGTTGGCAATATCCCAAGAGCGATCGCAATAGAAAATGATTGATAAGTTATGATTATCCCCTGAGTTAACTTTTTGGTGCTATAGCAATCCTGTTTGAATTATGAAAATTTTTAGTCATTTGTCATTTGTCATTGGTTATTGGCACTAATGATTAATGACAAATGACTAGATTTACCCACAGCAATTCAAGAAAACGAGCGATCGCAAAGGCGTGCCAGAAAGACTTATGATCTTTTGCTAGCCGTAGGATGAGTTAAGCTTACCGATGATTGTTAGCTAGAAGTTTTTGGTAGCGCGGCAGTGATTTGGCGGAGCATCATGACTTGCCAATAAGGTATAGGAGCCAGCAATACAGTACCAGTTCCCTCAAAAGTATTAACGAGGAATTCACCAGAGGACATCGAACCTAAAAGAGATTTGGTAGCTTTTTCAACGCGATAATTTAAGGTATTTGTGCGAGCGATCGCAAAATTTCCATCGACAACTAATCGCTCATTTTGCAAATTTATTATTTCTACAGGGCCTTGTGCTGCCATAACCACTCTACCCCTACCTTTGACTTTTGTTTGAAACAAGCCCTCGCCGCCAATTAAGCCTGATACAAATTTGTTTCGTTCAACTCCTACTTCTATAGTGCCATCACTGGCCCAATAAGCACCACTATCTAAAATCCATTCACTACCATCTAATTCTAGAATGTGATATCCCGATAAAGAAGGCTCTAAATATAATTCACCTGTACCTGTATATGTAGGACGGAAAATGTTTTCTCCCGTGGCTAGGGATTTTAAAAATCCACCTGCTGAAGGGGCTTTAGATTGCATCTGAATGTTGCCACGTATATAGTACATAGCACCAGATTCAGTTCGGACTGTTTCGTTTTGCAAAGTTACCTTAACTAAACGTAAACTTTCTCGTTCTATTATTTCAAAACTTGCCATAATTTTTCTTTTGATTTTTGTAGAAATGTATACTTGGCTTTTAATCAGAATTTCTCTACATTTTTGACATTTATTTTTACAGATGGCAAGTCAGAAAATTTAATCAGATTGCTAAAGAAAGTCTATTTGATGAAAATGAATTATCTGTGTTCAGAGAAATATGTCAACTTAATGAAATATAAAATCTTAGGTGATATATGCCCGACTTTTCACACAAGTCAAGGTTTTATTACTATGCTTATTTATACAGAATTACTGTTTAGCTTTACGTAATTTATACGTATTAGATTGTGTCCGTATAAATTAGCCGAGTAAAAAGACCTCTCCCTGGTTTTACTACGTAAAACCTGTCCCTCTCCGACTCGGAGAGGGACAGACTTGAAGTCAAGTTCAAGGCAGGGAGACGTTTGTTGAACTCACGTTAATTTAGGTTAATTCTTATGAAGAAGCTGTAGGGGATAGGGTTGCAGGTTCAGGAACCCCATAATTTTAATTATGGGTTTCAACTATGGATGTCGTATTTCTACGCACTACGTATCCCGAAACACATCTTTATTTATTTTTTCCATATTTAAAAATAGGGGCTTTTACCTTGTAGGGTATGGGGCAATACAGTTAGCTTTTATTCTCTCCCCCTGCTTCCCCTGCTCCCCCTGCCTGCCTTAACAGATAAATGTGCTTAACTGAATGGGGTATGGGGCATTTCGTCTTTCCCCTACACCCCATACCTTGTTTCGATAATTTTCAAAAATAGTTGATGGCTCTTAATTCCTAAGTTTTAACTGCTGACTTCTGTTTATTGCTAACTTCTAAAGGCAGGAAAATCGTCAAAACTTCCCCATAGTGTGGACGCTGGCGCACAATCAGTTTGCCACCGATCGCCTGAAACAAATGCTTTGTTGCGGCGATATTTAAACTAATCGTACCCGTTTCTGGTTGAAACATCAGCAGTTGACCAAGCGCTTTGCGAATTGGTGGCGTTGCAGGCGTGGCGGCTTTATTGGAATCTTTGCAGCCGAATTGGGGCGATAATTGTAACTTCAGTTGATCTCCAGCTGGGATAACTTGTACTTGAATATGACTACCAGCAGGTAAGCTGCGAGTGAAATTCTCTATCAAACCAGTGAGTACCTGATCCAGCATCATAGGATTACTTACCACAGTTGGTAGTTGCTGGGGTAAAACAACATTTAAAGTTAAGTTCCGCCGATGCGCTGCTTGTTCCCAACGGGGAATGCTTTGCTGCAACACTTGATCTAAAGACATCGGCGTGAGTTGAGTCTTTGATGGTTTTGCTGAAGCAGTAGTTTCCAGTTCTGCTGCCTTAAACAGCAATTCCATGCGATCGATTTGCTCAGTACACTCGTGATCGATAACTTTTAAGCGATTGATCGCGCTGGCATCTAAGTCTCGCCGCTTCAGCAGCAGACGAGTCATGGTGCGAATAGTCGTTAAAGGTGTGCGAACTTCATGAGCAAAGGCTTGGAGCAATTCCACATCAGGATTTGAGGTTTGGGCATTGGACATTGGGCATGGGTTATTCTCCTTGTCCTCCTTGTCCCCAGTCCCTAGTAAAGAGTCCCTAGTCTCTTCTGCTTCTGTTAATTCCTGAAGCAACAACTGGCTAAACTGAATCACGATCCGGCAATCTGGTGCTACCGGAGAATACTGTTGTACTAATGCATCCAGGCGGGCAAAAAACTCTGGATTAGCGAGCATTACCCTTGCTCCTAGCGATCGCCAAGCCTGTTGTACAACTTCTGGCTCAAAAGAGAATGAAAAGGTTTTTTTACCGTTTTTGTGTGTTGCTAAAACCAGTACTAATCTAAATTTATCTGTAAAAACCAAGCAAAACTGTTCTGTTCCCAGCGGATCGGCAGCTAATAAGGGAAGTACCGATTCATGGGGAGCAATTTCTTCATTTACAGACGCGATTGCATCTGGCATCTGAAATGGCATCAGCGCCAAGGGATTAAATGGTTTTGCCGTAAAAGTTACTGTTTGTAAGCTTTGAGTTACTTTTGGCTGACTAAATAAAGGTGCTGGTGCAGCTAAAACTAATCCTTGAGTTGTGTCAGCTGAAGCAGCTGCTAAAGTATTTAATAGCAAATGTTCTGTCGCTGCTAGGCTGACACGCCACTGCCGCTCTGCTTTAGCAGGTGAACATTCAGCTACACTTGATTGATTTTCAGCCAAGATTTCGCTCAGACTTGGCAATATCCATTTGTACACAGGCTTTCACCCCTTAATTCAAGAGCGACTAACAGCGTCTAGGGTAGACATTTCACTACTACTTAAGAGGTTATAGCTATTCGTGTACTGATGACAGTGGTAGAACCGAACAATTCGGGCGCAATTTCCCCTCTAAGTGCGATGTCTACGACGGGCTACGCCTACGTACTTATGGGCTGAAAAACTCTTGCGTTGACTTTTACCGATAGGCATGGCGATCGCAGATTGATGATTGTGCTGATTTCGCTTCTCGAATCGGGATTGCAATTACAAACTCTGCACCTTGTCCCGGTGATGAAATGCATTGCAAAGATCCACCATGTTTTTCAGTAATTATCTGGTAGCCGATCGATAATCCCATACCAGTTCCCTTACCAACTGGTTTTGTGGTGAAAAAAGGGTCAAATAAACGCGACTGGATTGCTTCTGGAATTCCCGATCCATTATCAATAATCCGAATGACGACATTTTCATTTACCTGTTCAGAAGAAATGCGAATCAAGGGATTTGGACAAAGTTCTTTTTGGAAACACTCTTCTAAAGCATCGATAGCATTTGCCAAGAGGTTCATAAATACCTGATTCATTTGCCCTGCAAAACACTGAATCTTAGGTATTTCACCATATTCTTTGACTACTTGAATTTGAGGACGATTAGTTTGTGCCTTAAGCCGGTGTTGCAAAATTAACAGCGTACTGTCGATTCCTTCATGCAAATCAGCTGTTTTAAACTCAGCTTCATCTAAGCGAGAGAAAATTCGGAGACTGAGAACAATTTCCCGGATGCGTTTAGCCCCCATCTTCATTGAGGTTAACATCTTAGGCAAATCTTCTGTTAGGTACTCAATATCTGCTTCTTCGTTAGCCTTTTGAATTTCTGGCTCTGGGTTAGGGTAATGTTTCTGATAAAGCTTAATTAAAAACAGCATCTTTTGGCTGTAATCATCAGTGTACTGGATGTTACCGTAGATAAAATTAACCGGATTGTTGATTTCATGGGCAACTCCCGCCACTAGTTGACCCAAACTCGACATTTTTTCAGATTGAATTAATTGAATTTGGGTTTTTTGCAGCTCTTTCAGAGCTTTCTGAAGTTCTGCTTCTGCTTGCTGACGCTCAATAATCTCGTCTCGTAGTTGTTCGTTGGCATTGACCAACTCATCTCTAGAATGTTGCAGATCGTCTGCCATTTTGTTGAACGAGGTAGCTAACTCGCCAATTTCATCCTGAGAGCGAATATTAACTCTGGTATCCAGCTTACCTTCAGCCAGATTTACCACAGCTTCCTGGAGTTGTTTAATTGGTTTTGAGATGCTTCTAGAGATTAAATAAGCTACTGATAGTGACAGTATGCCACATGCCAAACTAATGACAGAAGTGGCAACAATATTTTTTTGGGCTGTTGCTAGGGCTGTTTCATAAAGCGGTGTATATTCCAGAATGACTGCACCAATTATTTCACCCTTACCAGTCTTGAAAGGAACAGCAATCAATCGAATCCCCTTTGGGTACTCAGGACTGGTCTCAATATATGTTCTGGGTATACCATCATGAATAGTTCTACCAACTTCATTATTGCGATCGTGCTCTAATCGCGTACCGATATCTTCTGCAACTACATCTGCCAGAATGATTTTATTACGGTCTACAATCTCCAGATCCCGCTGACGTTGCTTGTGTAGCGATTCTACATGCTGTTGCAAATGGGCTAGCATTTTTTCACGCGATCGCATTTCGTGGTATTCAAGTTCATGACTTACCAAATATCCCAGTAATCCAGCAACTTCTTCAGCCTCTTGTTGAGCAAGATACTTAGCTACTTTCAATTGTTGATGAGCACTAATCCCACCAATTATTACTGACAGAGTAGCCATTCCTAGAATACCCGAAATTAATTTTTGACTAATTTTCATTCCTTGCTCGAAACCTCAAGTGCTGGCTACTGTGCTGAATCAGTTTTCGGGAGTTTGCCCTGATTTTAAAATTCCCACATGTGTGCCTGAAAGCTACAGAGTCAACAGCCATTAGCAAAATCTTTAATCTGGGTTTCTTTTAGCGATGTGCGATAGGCTACTCCCTGCCGTAGGCGATCGCATTTTTTGAGTAGATTAACAATAGACCATCTTAAAGGCAATTTATGACTTCTTTTAATTCAGTTGAAGATTTGGTACTAGTTGCTGGTGCTACTGGTGGAGTGGGGCAACTGGTAGTAGGCAAGTTACTAGAAAAGGGTTTGAAGGTTCGTGTCCTGACACGCAATGCCGCAAAAGCCGAAGAAATGTTTAACCAAAGAGTGGAAATTGCCGTTGGTGACATCCGCCAGCCAGCTACACTGCCAGCCGCAACGCAAGATATAAGCCACATCATTAGTTGTACTGGAACCACTGCCTTTCCCTCTGCGCGATGGGAGTTTGAGCAATCCCCGAACTTGATTGAATGGGGAATAACTTTCCTTAACCCCAAATCTAGTGAAGCAAAAGCAAAAAATAGTCCGGCAAAGGTCGATGCCCAAGGTGTAAGTAACCTAGTAGCAGCAGCACCCCGGAATTTGAAGCGATTCGTTTTCGTCTCTTCCTGTGGAATTGAGCGTAAAAATCAGTTTCCTTTTAGTATTCTTAATGCTTTTGGCGTGTTGGATGCCAAACAGAAGGGCGAGGAGTCCATTATTAATTCAGGATTGCCCTACACCATCATCCGCCCAGGACGCCTCATTGACGGGCCATATACCTCATACGACCTCAACACCCTCCTGAAGGCAAAAACAGGGGGTAAATACGGTGTGGTAGTAGGTACAGGGGATACACTTTCGGGTGATACCAGCCGGATTGATGTAGCAAACGCTTGTGTGGA
Organism: Nostoc sp.; assembly: GCF_036917095.1. Lineage (GTDB taxonomy): Bacteria > Cyanobacteriota > Cyanobacteriia > Cyanobacteriales > Nostocaceae > Nostoc. The sequence continues at coordinate 8,052 of NZ_JBALFH010000003.1, read as the reverse complement.
ATGCCTTGTTCACCCAAGTACTTCTAGGAAAATTTTTGAAATCGTCAACCAGGGACAAAGACCGCCTGTGATTGGCTGGGAAACTCTTTTCTCTGGGCTTGAGTGAGTGCTAAGTGCTGAGTCATATTTTATCCAGTGCCCCATGCCCAATCCCCAATTCCCAATCCCCAATTCTCAGTATTTCTGTAGTTTATTACCTCTAAAGACGGCAAACACCACTCTAGCGTTACGGTTCACCCTAATTACTGAAAGTATTAATTCCCATACATTAGACAGAGTGAAGGCAATAAATCCATGAAACAACTAAAAAAACTATTTAGGTAGTTTAACCGTCCTAAGCAAGGTTCGGGAAACCACCCTTCATGGACTGGCTAACACTAAGCTTCAGTATATATATCAGCATAATCTGGAGTTTTAACCCCAGAAAAGCCAAATCAAAGGTATTGATGCTGAACTGGCTGACTTATTGACCCGGTTGGTTCAAAATTTAGTCCTTTATATTCTCATTCATTCATTCATTTGTAGTTATACGGAGCCAGCACCTAAAATGGCAAAAGTAGTTGGAATTGACTTAGGAACAACGAACTCCTGCGTGGCAGTGATGGAAGGTGGGAAACCCACAGTAATTGCTAATGCTGAAGGTTTTCGGACAACGCCCTCAGTAGTAGCATTTGCGAAAAATGGCGACAACTTGGTTGGTCAAATCGCCAAACGCCAAGCGGTGATGAACACAGAAAATACGTTTTACTCAGTCAAACGCTTCATCGGACGCCGCTACGACGAAGTGAGTAACGAAGCTACGGAAGTTTCTTACAAAGTCCTCAGCAATAACGGCAATGTCAAATTAGATTGTCCAATCGCTGGTAAAGCATTTGCTCCTGAAGAAATTTCTGCAAAAGTTCTTCGCAAACTAGTTGAAGATGCCAGCAAATACTTGGGCGAAACCGTAACCCAAGCTGTAATCACCGTTCCCGCATACTTCAACGACTCCCAACGGCAAGCGACAAAAGACGCTGGGAAAATTGCCGGGATTGAAGTTTTACGGATTATCAACGAGCCTACCGCTGCTTCTCTGGCATACGGATTTGACAAGAAGAGTAACGAAACCATCCTCGTATTTGACCTTGGTGGTGGTACCTTCGACGTATCCGTGCTGGAAGTAGGAGATGGAGTTTTTGAAGTACTAGCCACATCTGGTGATACTCATCTTGGTGGTGACGACTTCGATAAAAAAATAGTTGACTTCTTAGCTGATAAGTTCAAGAAAGCCGAAGGTATTGACCTGCGGAAAGACAAACAAGCCTTACAACGTCTGACTGAAGCCGCAGAAAAAGCCAAAATTGAGCTTTCTAGCGTCACTCAAGCAGAAATTAACCTGCCATTTATCACTGCTACCCAGGATGGCCCCAAGCACCTGGATACAACGCTGACTCGCGCTCAGTTTGAAGAACTTTGCTCCGACTTAATCGACCGTTGTCGTGTTCCTGTGGAAAACGCCCTTCGGGATGCCAAGTTAAACAAAGGCGATATTGATGAAGTGGTATTAGTTGGTGGTTCTACCCGCATTCCTGCTGTACAGCAGATTGTGAAGCAGGTATTGGGTAAAGACCCCAACCAAAGCGTGAACCCTGATGAAGTCGTAGCAGTTGGTGCAGCTATTCAAGCTGGGGTACTGGCTGGTGATGTAACTGGCATCTTGCTGTTAGATGTGACACCGCTATCTTTGGGTGTGGAAACATTGGGCGGCGTGATGACCAAAATTATCCCCCGCAATACAACAATTCCCACCAAGAAATCGGAAGTCTTCTCCACTGCTGTGGATGGACAAACCAACGTAGAAATTCACGTCCTTCAAGGTGAACGCGAATTCTCTAACGATAACAAGAGTTTGGGAACCTTCCGCCTTGATGGTATTCCTCCTGCACCACGTGGCGTTCCTCAAATTGAAGTGGTCTTCGATATTGACGCTAACGGTATCCTTAACGTGACTGCTAAGGATAAAGGCACTGGTAAAGAACAGTCCATCAGCATCACCGGCGCTTCCACTCTGGATAAAAATGATGTTGACCGGATGGTAAGAGAAGCCGAACAAAACGCTTCATCTGACAAAGAGCGGCGTGAGAAGATTGAACGCAAGAACCAAGCCGACTCCTTGGCATACCAAGCTGAGAAGCAGCTACAAGAATTGGGCGATAAAGTTCCCGCTGCTGACAAGACCAAAGTTGAAGGTTTGGTGAAAGAACTGCGGGAAGCAGTTGCTAAAGAAGACGATGAGCAAATCAAGAAGCTTACCCCAGAATTGCAACAAGCGCTATTTGCTGTAGGTAGCAACATCTATCAACAAGCTGGTGGTGGTGCTACACCTGGTGCTGAACCTCAAGATGGTGGTGGTGGTTCTACTTCTAGTTCAGGTAGCGGCGACGATGTGATTGACGCTGACTTTACAGAGAGCAAATAATTTCCCTACTTCTTTTGGGAAGATTATCTTGTCCCACCTCATATTACCCACTCAGGCAAACCCCTGAGTGGGGATTTTTTTTTAGGAGTTCGGAGTTACGAATTATATAAAGTCCGGTTAATCTCTTATGCCATATCCACAAGCACCTTGGACACTTCAGGGCTATGCGATTCAAACTCTGCATTTGGTAAATATTGACCAAGTGCGCCCTTTGATTCCCTTAGAGTTAGAAATTATTTCTGTATGGCCTGGTAAAACTCTCGCTAGCGTCTATTTATCTAATTATGGGTCAGGCTCGGTACTGGAGTACAGCGAGTTAATTATTGCCCCAGCTGTGGTTAATTACCAAAGGAAAATCGGTGGTTGGATTTCTCACATTTATGTAGATAATGCTGATTCGATGGCTGGCGGTCGAGAAATTTGGGGGCTACCAAAGGAACTAGCTGAATTTACCTGGGAACAAGGAAAGCATGTTACTGTGCATCAGGGAAACCAGAAGCTGTGTAGTCTTAAATATAATCAACAAAGTTTGGCATGGAGACAGTGGTTAAGTGCCTCTGCTTTCAGCGCCAAGGGTGCTGATTTGCTAATATTCCCTGCTGAATTTGAGTCTGTGTTGGGTTTGATTGGTTCTAAATTAGAAATCCCCGCCGAAAGTCCTTTTTCTGGAATAGGTTTAGGTCAGCCTTGGTTAACTGTGCGTTGCGAGCAGATGAGTTTGCGAGTTGATGCGCCAAAAGTAGTAGGTCAATCAACGCCGCCTTTGGCGGTAAGGTAGAAGGCAAGCCTGTCCCATGAAGGCAAGAGATTTGATTGAACAAGGAAATGTAGGTTGGGTTTCACTACGTTCAACCCAGCTTACAATTATCTGACATCAAGTTGCTTTTAATATATTGAGGGCATAATCCGGAATCGGGGATTTTAATTTTGTAGCTCTATATATACCTAAAAAAGTAAACATAAGCTGAAGGCTTGAAAGTATGAGGGATAGATTAGATGGTCTATCTGGCAATTATTAATTGTATGTAATATCTAGCAATTTTTTAAATTGAAATGTTTACTTAATTAGCAAGCTTGAGAAAACGACAAAATTAAAAAATTTGCCCTACTATTAATCAATAGTAGGGTTTTTTTTAATAACAAAATTCCTGATTTATCTAATAAATTGATAATCTAATCTCAAACTTGGGATTATTATTCTGAGAATATCCTAAGTTCCCAACATCTGCAAGTTATGCAAGGTGGCGTAAAGCCCTCCTTGTTCTAGTAGTTGCTCGTGACTTCCCTGTTCGATTAATTCGCCGCGCTTTAGAACAAAAATCCGGTCTACATTGCGAATTGTAGACAAGCGATGAGCGATAATAATGGCGGTACGTCTGAGCAAAAGCTGGTTTAATGCCTCTTGAACTAAAGCTTCTGTACCAACATCCAAACTCGCGGTAGCTTCATCTAGTACCAAAATTTGAGGATTGCGAATGGCAGCCCGCGCAAAGGCTAAAAGTTGCTTTTGACCACTAGAAATATTTGTACCCCGTTCTCGAAGTTGAGTATCGTAGCCTTGGGGTAGTTCTTCTATAAACTGGGCAATGTTGGTTTCTTCTGCTGCTTGTTGAATTTGTTCAATGGTATAACCATCTCCTAAAGAAATGTTGCTTTTTACATCGCCAGCAAACAAAAACCCTTCTTGTAGAATTACTGCCATGTAACGCCGCAGTTCTGCCTGTGGTACCTCTCGAATATCAACGCCATCTATGAGAATGCGTCCTTGGGTGGGTTCGTAGAGGCGGCACAAAAGACGGATGATCGAAGTTTTACCCGCACCTGTGGGGCCGACTAATGCCACTTTTTCACCGGGATGAATGGTAAAATCTAAGTCTTTAATTACGTAATCATCATTTTTGTAAGCAAACCAGACGCGCTCGAAGCGAATTTCTCCTAGTTCAGGCGGGGAAGTCAGGTCTGGGGATTCTAGATTTGCAAGTATCTCATCTATATAACCGAATTTAGCATCAAATATTGAGAAGCGCACATTGGCGCGATCGCGGATTTCTATCGGTTCATCTAATACATCGCCTACGCGTTCAATGGCTGTGAAACCAGCTTGAATTACCGTAAATTTTTCCGCAAAATCTCTTAAAGGATCGAATAATCGCTGGGCATACAAGACAAATGCAGATAATATTCCAAAAGTCAAGCTTTTTCCCAACAGTAACCAACCACCCAACAACAAAACACCTGCGATCGCAATCAGTCCAATCCATTCCAAGGTTGCTGAAACCGCTGCATCATAAAAGATGGTTTTATCCATTTGCTGAGTGTACTGTTGGTTCGTGGCGCGAAACAATTCAGCATTAAATTTTTCTCTGCGGAACAACTGCACTACGTTAATGCCAAGTACATTTTCTTGTAGTTGTGAGTTCAGTATAGAAAGTTCTTCCCGACCTTTGTAATTGGCTTGGCGGTACTGTTTCTGCAAGGAAACAATCACCCAGCTAACTGGTATCAGCATCAATAGCAGCAAGCAAGTGAGTTGCCATTGAATGGAAAACATGAAACCCAAAGTCACCAGCATGGAAAACAAATTGGACACTATGCCAATTGCCCCAGTAGAAAAGACATCGCCTAACACTTCCACATCGCTGGTGATTCTGGTAATTAATTTACCTACGGGCGTGCGGTCAAAAAAGCGTACTGCTAGAGATGTCACATGCTGGAATAAGTCTTGGCGAATTGCTGCGGTAATTTGTTGCCCTAGCTTTTGGACTATATAACCTTGGAAACCTGTCAAAATCAATCCGATTGCGATCGCAATCACTAATAATCCCTCTAGGATATTTAACCCTTCTGACAAGGGGCGATTCCTGAGAAATTCGTAAGTGCTTGGTTCATTGCGAATCAGGGAGATAGCTTGGCCAATCAACAGTGGTTGTACGGCATTAGCTAGCGCCAGCGGTACGAGTAGGCACATCGACAGCGTTAACAGTCGTCCGCTACGACGCGCATAAGGCACTAAACGCAAAAACAACCGCCAGTCATTTTCACTCCGACGATGTTGCGTATAAGATTTTTTGAGAGATTGGTAGATGCTCATAGTAAGAGCATTATATTAATGTTTGTAAAAAAATACGCTTGTTTAAAGTAGCGTTTGTCTTCCTACTCTGATACCATGCCTGAGATAGAAACTGCAAGACTATTACTAAGACCCTATACTCCTCAAGACCTAGATGAACTTGCTCCCATTTCGAGCAACCCAGCAGTTATGAGGTATTCACCTAGAGGGGCTATACCTAAAGATTGGGTCAAAGAAGTCACCCAGGAAATATTACAATTTTTTATTACACACTGGCAACAGCACGGTTTTGGTGTGTGGGCTGTAATGGAAGTGCGATTCGTTGATTAGTGAATCACGGCATTCAGTCCGTAAATAACTAATCCAGTCTGACAGCAGATTACTGTCACTAAAGGCTGAACTCTCGGTTTGATGTAGGTGAAAGCCCTACCATTCAGACTCAGAATTGACTCCTTATCTGCCCACACCGAACAAGCTCGGTTCTTGTAGAGTGAAGCTGGGAACAGGGTGCAATCAGACGACCGTTGCGGGTTGACACTGGCGCTAACAGGGAGTTCCCATGATGAAACAGAGCCTATAAAAGCGACTTACCAGCAGGCAGGGCGCAACGCAAAACCCCCTGACCTCACTGGAGTGCATTCCCGCCGAACAATTCCATAGTATCGGCAAAGAGTCTAGGGAATCCAGTAGTTGAATTGGCTACATCTAACGGAACAATCAATCTCACCGAGGGAACGAATAAAAACGAATCAAAGGTCTTGGGGAAAGTCGAACCCCAGGTAGGTAAGACGAGATACGGAACTCCTCTGATTCGGGTAGGACAGACCGTAATTGGTCTGAGGTGTTCAGAAAATACAAACTCTAGAAGAGAAAATGATTAGACACAGTAAACATACTAGTGAATCTTGGAGAGCATTACCGTGGAAGAAATTCCGCAGAAATCTTTTCCGCCTTCAAAAGCGCGTATTTAAAGCTGTTCAAGTTGGAGACAAGCGGAAAGCTAGGTTACTCCAAAAGCTTATTCTAAAATCTACCTCGGCTCGATTTCTTGCAATTAGACAAGTATCTCAGCTAAATGCTGGTAAAAAGACGGCTGGTATTGATGGGAAGAAATCCCTCTCATTTGAAGAACGCTTCAACCTTGAAGAACTACTGAAAATGAACAACGGAAATTGGAAACATCAAGGACTACGGGAAATCCCCATCCCCAAAAAGGACGGGACAACCAGAATGCTAAAAATACCAACCATCGCAGATAGAGCTTGGCAATGCCTCGCAAAATACGCACTCGAACCAGCACACGAAGCCACTTTCCACGCCAGGAGTTACGGGTTCAGAACTGGGCGCTCTGCTCATGATGCACAAAGATACATCTACAATAACCTACGCTCTTCCTGCAAAGGAATAGAAAAACGAGTAATCGAACTCGATATTGAAAAGTGCTTCGACAGGATTAATCACTCAGCAATAATGGATGAACTCATTGCTCCTAAAGGCTTAAAACTCGGAATATTCCGATGCCTCAAGGCTGGAGTAAACCCAGAATTCCCCGAACAGGGAACACCTCAAGGGGGAGTGGTCAGCCCACTATTAGCAAATATCGCGCTAAACGGAATCGAGAGTATACACAGATACCACAACGAATACAGCTGCGGTAAAAGTATCACAGACAACACTCCAGAAAAGAAAATTGTCGAGCCATCAATCCGATACGCGGATGACATGGTTATCATACTCCGACCCGAAGATGATGCAACAGAAATACTTGAAAGAATCAGCGAGTTCCTCCGCCATCGCGGAATGAATGTAAGCCAAAAGAAGACCAAAGTTACCGCCACGACAGATGGGTTTGATTTCCTCGGATGGCACTTTAAAGTCCAGAGAAACGGAAGATTCAGAAGTACCCCCTCAGTGGATAACTTCAAAACATTCCGTAAGAAAGTAAAAAACATCGTCAACAACTCGAATTATGGTGCTACCACAAAGGCTGAGAAACTAGCCCCGGTAGTTAGAGGTTGGAGGAATTACCACAAGTTCTGTAAGATGGACGGATCAAGGCATTCCCTTTGGTTCCTAAGCCATAGAACTTACAAGGTATTCAACAAGGAATCAAAACAGACACGCCAATCTAGCGAAAAGCTAGTTAAAAAGGCGTTCCCATCAGTTCCTAACTCCGAAAACAAACACATCTCAGTCAAAGGAATAAAATCCCCTTACGACGGAGACACTGCCTACTGGAGCGAACGTAACAGTAAACTCTACGACGGTGAAACCTCTAAAGCCCTTAAGAAGCAAAACCATAAATGTGCTTCCTGCGGTTTGAAATTCACTGATGAGGAACGGATTCATCTGCATCACATCGATGGAAATCACGCCAACTGGAAGAGAAATAATCTTGAAGCAATTCATGAGAGTTGCCACGATTACAAACACATGAGCAAAAGCGCAAGCTGAGAACATCGGAAGCTGGGTGCGGTGAAAGTCGCACGCCCAGATTGTGCGGTTCGTTGATTGAAACCGAAGC
>NZ_JBALFH010000002.1:0-113902 GCF_036917095.1 Nostoc sp. | reverse complement strand
AATAGCAAATGGGTACGCCGAAATAGCAAATGGGTACGCCGAAATAGCAAATGGGTACGCCGAAATAGCAAATGGGTACGCCGAAATAGCAAATGGGTACGCCGAAATAGCAAATGAGTACGCCGAAATAGCAAATGAGTACGCCGAAATAGCAAATGGGTACGCCGAAATAGCAATAAACCTCTTGCACAAATATTAATAGACCCCCACGGGCATTTGCCCACAAAGAGGGCATAAAAATATTTTTTCTGTTCCCTGTTCCCTGTTCCCTATTTCAAGACAGAATGAAGGTGCGAAGTATAACCAAGCAAAATCACAGGCAGGTGTAGTGTGAAACGTTGGCTGCAAGGGCTGGGATTAGAATTTTGGTTGCCTCTACCACTAGTAGCGGTTGTGTTTTGGCTTGGCTGTAATTTCCTAGCTGCTCAAGAGTTAAACCGACCCTACTCTACAGAAAAAAAACTTCAGTCAGATACTCAACTTGAAGCACGGTTATCAGTCAATGTCTTGCTCATTAACGCCGCCGTCAACCGAACTAAAAAAATTACCCAGGTAGAAGTAGAAACAGCAGACCCCATCCTGAAGCGGCTGGAATTAGAACTTCCAACAATAGAATTCAGTCAAATAGAAGCGACAATTGCCCAAGAACTAAGTCTACCCCGTCAGGATGTTAGAAAGTTAGTGCGCTATGAGGTTGTGGAATAACATCGATCCGAAATCTTAAGAGTCCCCAATCCCTAGTCCCCAATCCCTAGTCCCTAATCCCCAGTCCCTAGTTCAATGCGTTCTGCCTTGGTTTTTAATGTTTGGTTCATGGCTTCAAACCCTTGGCGAATGTCAATATTTAATCGACGAGCCAGCAGAGGTACTAGTAAGCCCTGGAAAGATGCTTGCTGAATGAAGCGGACGCGTAGGCGTAGCCCGTCGTAGACATCGCTTCCTAGCGGTTCAATGATAAAGCTGTGTTCGCCGTCAAATAATCCTGGGATCAAAAAGTGCCCTAACCAGCGCAATTTGCGATTAGGTTCTACCGTAATCACAGTCGGGCGAAAGATGATAATATCTGTACCCGGAGGCTGAAAGTGAACAGTTAGCTGTGCCCCTTCACTCAGCGAACCATTAATTTGACGAATAAACACATTCCAATGTGGAAAACTGGCAAAATCAGTGAGTAAGTTCCATACTTGCTTATCGGATGCCTGAATTTCGATTTCAGTATAGATTTTCATGGGTATGAGTTGATAGGAAAACCAGAATAAAAACGGTTATTCCTGCTAAAAATAACCCAATGTATTGTTGTCCTAGTACTCGATAAACCCAAAAATTACGGGTGAAAGATGGTAGATAAAGCAGGGTAAGAAAATAACTTGATTTTCTTACCATAAAATAAAACTCGCAAAATTTTTTTGGTGGACTACTGGTTAATCGCGTTAATTCTGCGGGGTTTGAGGAACGAACCGCAAAGACGCGAAGTACGCAAAGAAAGAGAAAGAAGAAAAGAAATTAAAAGTTAGTTCACCGCGCAAAATTAATGGGACAGACCACTACGAAGAAGCTACATTGTTTATTGTGTGGAAAACTCACGTTTGAACAGCAAAATTCTGGCGGTTGCTAGACAGTTGTCAAGGAATTACTGACGTTGAACAACCAGGACGGAACATGGAGCGTGATGAACGACGTGATTGCTCACACTTCCTGCTAAAAGTTCGGCAAATCCTTTAAGTCCTCTACGACCAAGCACAATCAAATCTGCTCCCCAACTCCGGGCTAAATCACAGATGTTAGTACCAGGATCTCCTGTTTGATAACTGGATTCTGCCATAATGCCTAGTATTTTCGCTTTCTGATAGTACAACTGGAGTAAACTTTGTGCCTGTTGTGTTTCTATTTCCAGGTCTACTAAGTTCACAGTGAGTTGACTAGAAGCTGCTAGCTCAATGCTGTGACCAATCATTAACTGAGCAGCATCTTTTTGGGCTAACTCCAGCGCTTTTGCAAACACTGTTGCAGTAGCAGGTGAATCATCGACTGCCACCAAAATCTTCTTAAAGCTCATATCCAACTCCAATAATCAACTACTTCATTTACTTTGTATTGTCTTTTAGAGGATGTCTGAGAAGTATCAAATATTTCTTGATCCCCCCTAACCCCCCTTAAAAAAGGGGGGGAAAGAGTCTTAAAGTCCCCCTTTTTAAGGGGGATTTAGGGGGATCTCTTTCCAAGGGTGAGATGTATACAAAAAAACTTTTCAGACATTCTCTTAGCTTGAGGCACAAATGTGATTTAAAAGTGAAATTAGGTAGATAAACGATTTATTCACTTTTCGTTCACATTCATCAGCAATCCTGGAAAAGAAGCAGAGAAACGAAACTAAGCCAACTGAGGTTTAAAACGAATACCCGAACTAATACGGTTCAAGCTCACACTATAAAACTATAGTTTTTTGCTATTTGGAGATTAATAAAGCTTCGTTTTAAACTTACTGATTTTTATAGGAGATTTTGTGATGAATTTCAGTGCAGTTAAAAATGCGATTGGCATCATTTCTACCCGTCAGGCTGTAACACAGGTGCTTGATGAACTCAGAGCGATTGACTTTCCCATGCAAAAAATTTCTGTGTTTACTTTAGACTCTGAAGACGAAAAATTGCACGAGGATGCTAATGCGGGAAAACATCCCATAACTCCGCTCGAAGGTGCTAAAGCAGGTGCAATTACAGGAGGAACAGCCGGGGGCTTCCTGGCACTAACAGCTGGACTTGGCGTATTAGTTATTCCCGGTTTTGGGCCGGCATTAGCGGTTGAATCTGTGGTGAGTACACTGCTGGCGGGTGGAGCGAGTGCGATTTTTGGCAGTGTTTATGGCGCATTTCAAGGTTGGTTTGCTCCTGAAAGGCAAGCTAGGCTCTGTGAGCCAGCCACCTGCCAAGAAAAATTTTTGGTGAAGGTAGAAGGAACAGCAGATGAAATCTGGCAAGCAGAATCTATTCTCCGTTACTGGGGTGTGCGAGAGTGGCATGTTTATGAACTTAGCAAAAGATTCTCGTTAGTAACACAAATTTGAAAAAAAGGTAGAGATTCAAACAGAGAAATCGATATTAAATCTGATGAGTCTTAATTACGAATTAGTTTAAAGGTTACTTCTATTTGGAGACTGAGATGACAGCAAATACGATCGCTACAAATACTTTTGCCCAGACAACAAAAGATTTACTCAACTATGAATGGCATACTCTGGGCAAACAAAAGGTTGTGCAAACGTTAGCCAGCCATCCAGAAGCAGGTTTAACCCATGAAGAAGCTACCAAACGACACCAGCAGATGGGTGCAAATCAACTGACTGGTAAAAGTGGAAAAAGTTCTTGGCTACGATTTTTAGAGCAATTTAATCAACCACTACTATATATTTTGCTGACGGCGGGAGTGGTGACGCTGCTGCTGCGAGATTGGCTAGATGCGGGAGTAATTTTTGGTGTCACTTTAATTAATGTCATCATTGGCTACATTCAAGAATCTAAAGCAGAAGGTGCGATCGCAGCTTTATCCAAAGCCGTGACTACCGAAGCAACTTTGATTCGTGATGGTCAAAAAACCCGTCTAGCTTCGACTGAACTTGTTCTTGGTGATTTGGTATTGCTGGCATCTGGGGATAAAGTACCTGCTGATTTGCGGTTATTAAGTGTGCGTGGTTTGCAAGTTGACGAGTCCGCCTTAACAGGCGAATCCGTTCCGGTTGAGAAAGCAACGGCATCACTGCCTATCGAAACACCATTAGCCGAACGAAGCAATATGGTGTATGCCGGAAGTTTCGTTAGTTTTGGACAGGCAGAAGGGATTGTAGTAGCGATCGCAGATGCCACTGAAACCGGTCGCATCTCCCAGTTAATTGAAAGCAGCACAAATCTGAAAACACCGCTGACACGAAATATTGACAAGTTTAGCAAAAGCTTGTTGTATGTCATTTTAGGTTTAGCTGCCCTGACATTTGCAGTCGGATTAGGACAAGGCGAATCTTGGATTGATGTTTTCAAAGCGAGTGTGGCTCTGGTAGTCAGTGCGATTCCCGAAGGATTACCTGCGATTGTTACCGTCACTTTAGCGATCGGAGTTTCCCGGATGGCACGACGTAAGGCGATTATTCGCAAGCTACCTGCTGTAGAAACCTTGGGAAGTACCACTGTTATTTGTTCTGACAAAACTGGGACGTTAACTGAGAATCAGATGACGGTTCAAAAGATTTATGCGGGTGGACAACATTACACCGTTAGCGGTATTGGTTATGCCCCAGACGGTGAAATCTTGATCAATCAACAACCTGTTGATTTCAATGCAGATGGACATATTGCTCTTTGGGAATCCCTGGAAGCAGGATTGCTCTGCAATGATTCTCAAATCGAATGGGGAGATGGACAGTGGGACTTAGTAGGAACCCCAACTGAGGGAGCATTGATTACGGCTGCCAATAAAGTGGGATTGACGCAAGCCAATCTAGAGCAAGAATTACCTAGAATAGACACCATTCCCTTTGAGTCCCAATTCCAGTACATGGCGACTTTGCATGAATTAGATGCAAAGCGATCGCTGAATATGATTTATCTCAAAGGTTCTGTAGAGGCAATTCTCCAACGATGCGATCGCATGTTCGATGCTCAAGGACAACAGGTTGCACTCAATCCTGCCACAGTGGAAGAGGAAGTTGCTGGTATGGCAAACCAAGGGTTACGAGTGCTAGCTTTTGCCAGCAAAGAAGTTGCGACTAAGCGATCCTTGGATCGTAATGATATCGATCAAGGACTGGTGTTTCTGGGACTTCAGGGCATAATCGATCCGCCTCGTGAGGAAGCGATCGCCGCAGTAAAAGCCTGTCAATCTGCGGGAATTCAGGTAAAAATGATTACAGGCGACCACGCGCTAACAGCTGCTGCGATCGCCCGGCAAATGGGAATTTGCTCGACTGAAGCACAAGTTTTCACCGGACGGCAATTAGTTCAGATGGATGAAAAAGAATTTGCTCAAGCAGCTGAACAAGGTATGGTATTTGCGCGAGTTGCTCCAGAACAAAAATTGCATCTGGTGAAAGCATTGCAGTCTCAGGGTGAAATTGTTGCCATGACTGGAGATGGTGTCAATGATGCTCCCGCTCTCAAACAGGCAGATATTGGTGTAGCGATGGGCATAGCCGGGGCAGAGGTTGCTAAAGAATCGGCGGATATGCTTCTAACTGACGATAACTTTGCCTCAATAGAAGCGGCTGTGGAGGAAGGGCGCGGGGTTTATCGCAACTTACGAAAAGCGATCGCCTTTTTGCTGCCGATCAACGTTGGCGAATCCATGACGATTTTGATTGCCATTCTCCTAGCAACCGTGCTTCCCATCTTACCAATCCAAATTCTCTGGCTCAACATGGTCAGTTCAGTAGGGTTGATTGTTCCCCTCGCCTTTGAGCCAAAATCTGGACAGGTGATGCAGCAACCACCACGCAACCCTAGAGAAAAGCTTTTATCAGGTAGTTTACTTAAGCGCATATTAGCGATTTCTGCTTTCAATTGGGTGGTAATTTTTGGGGTGTTTCAATGGATACTTCAAACTACAGGCAATGAAGCCCTAGCTCGCACGATGGCGATTAATGGATTGGTGGCAGCAGAAGTCTTTTACCTGTTAAGCATTACCCAGTTTTTACCATCTCTAGTCGTGAGAATCCAAGGTAAACTGAGAATCCAAGGTAAACGCACACCCGTAGCTTATGCACCTGCGATCGGAATTGTAGTTGTGGTGATTTTACAATGTCTGTTCAGTCAGTGGAGCATGATGAATCAAGTGTTTGACACCACACCTTTAACATTTATCCAAGCTCTCATTTGCATGGGTGTAGGTTTGCCAGTGGTGTTCATAGCTCTCATCTTGCAGCGTTTCGATCCGCTCAACTAGGGATACAGAAGTCCGATAGTGGTTTTATCCAATCCCAAATGATTACATTAGAGCCGCACCCAAATAAATTAAAAACTCCATCAGTACATTTTGCTAGGTATGATATTTAATCTGCAAGCATTTACCTAGTAATAACGAGCTATGACCCAGAACTACCGCATTACTCTACTCCCCGGCGATGGCATTGGCCCTGAAATTATGGCAGTGGCGGTAGATGTGCTGAAAGTCGTAGGGAAGCAATTCGATCTGAAGTTTGAATTCCAAGAAGCCCTCATCGGTGGTGCAGCAATTGACGCTACAGGGGAACCTTTACCATCTGCCACTCTAGAGGCTTGCCGTAACAGTGATGCTGTATTACTCGCAGCAATTGGTGGCTATAAGTGGGATTCCCTGCCATCCAATTTACGCCCAGAAGCAGGTTTGTTAGGGTTACGTGCAGGTTTAGGATTATTTGCCAATTTGCGCCCAGCGAAAATTTTGCCCCAGCTAATCGATGCCTCCACTTTGAAACGCGAAATTGTCGAAGGCGTGGATATTATGGTGGTGCGCGAACTCACTGGTGGGATTTACTTCGGTAAACCTAAAGGGATTTTTGCCACAGAAAATGGTGAGAAACGCGGTGTAAATACAATGGTTTACACAGAGTCGGAAATTGAACGCATTGGGCGGGTGGCTTTTGAAGCAGCAAAAAAACGCGGTGGAAAACTTTGTTCGGTGGATAAAGCGAACGTATTAGAGGTATCTCAGTTGTGGCGCGATCGCATCACCCAACTTTCTCAAGAATATCCAGATATCGAACTCTCTCATTTATATGTAGATAATGCGGCTATGCAGTTGGTACGCGCTCCCAAACAGTTCGACACCATCGTTACAGGCAACTTGTTTGGTGATATTCTCTCTGATGCTGCTGCCATGCTCACAGGTAGTATTGGGATGTTACCCTCAGCTAGTTTGGGCGCTTCTGGGCCTGGTGTATTTGAACCAGTTCATGGTTCCGCCCCTGATATTGCCGGACAGGATAAGGCAAATCCTCTAGCACAGGTTTTGAGTGCGGCGATGATGTTGCGCTACGGTTTAGACCAACCAAAAGCAGCAGATAGCATCGAACAAGCCGTATTGCAAGTTTTAGAACAAGGCGATCGCACCGGAGACATAATTTCTCCAGGAAAAAATCTCCTGGGTTGCCGCGCTATGGGCGATGCACTGATTTTAGCTCTTGAAAAATAATTAAATAATGCAAGTTGGGCAATTTGGCAACCTTTGCTATAAGTTTCGGGTAGACTAAAGGGAAATCTAGCAATCAAATAACAGTCGATAGTGTACGCATTACGACAAGGTCAAGTAAATTTTACCGCCCCAAAGAACCAATCGCCTTTGATTGATCCTGCTGTAATCAGAGCTGCTGGGCAAATATACTATACTCACTGTGAAGTTCATCCCGAAATAGCTGGGCAACCTTCCGGTGTAGCAATTAATCGTGTGACTCATCGAGGTAAGGTTATTTTTACTAACCAACCAGTTCTGTTACCTCAAGAATGTTTTGTGCCCTTAAGTCAAATTGAATCACACATGTATTAGTCATTAGTCATTGGTCATTGGTCATTGGTCATTTGTTATTTGTTATTTGTTATTGACAAAGGACAAATGACAAAGGACAAATGACACAGGACAAATTGACAAAGGACAAATGACTGTATGGACATTTTGTTCGCCATTCCGGCGAGTGTAATGGTCTTTGCTTTGGGTGCATCTATTGGCAGTTTTCTCAACGTTATTGTTTATCGGCTACCTGCTGGGTTGTCAATTCTTTGGCCACCTTCTCGTTGTCCTAAATGCTTAAACCAGCTAAAAGCTTACGACAATGTACCAGTATTCGGCTGGATTTCATTAAGAGGGCGGTGTCGATATTGCAAAAGCAAAATTTCTGTCCGTTATCCCGTGGTAGAAGGGGTGACGGGCATAATTTTTTTGCTGATTTTTTTAGTATTTCAAGTTTCGATTTTAACAATAGGCTATTGGGCTTTTTGTAGTTGGTTATTGGCGCTATCGCTTATCGACCTAGATACAATGACTCTACCCAATCCGCTTACTCAGTCGGGTTTAGTGGTGGGGATTTTGTTTCAAATGGTGGTTGGTTTTTTACCAGAGGCTAGTTCTGTGGCATTGGTAAATCACCTGATGATGGCAATAGTTGGTGCAGTCTTGGGCTTATGGTTATTTGATGCGATCGCCTTATTGGGTTCAATTGCCTTTGGTAAAACTGCAATGGGTGCAGGTGACGCCAAGTTAGCAGCCATGATGGGAGCCTGGTTAGGCTGGAAATATTTACTCTTGGCTAGTTTTATTGCTTGTTTCCTGGGAGCGTTAATTGGTAGCGCTGTCATTATGCGTAGAGGCACCGCGAGTCAAAAGACATCTCGACAAAGCTTAGGACAAAAGATGCCTTTTGGCCCTTTTCTGGCTTTAGGATCTGCGATCGCTCTGTTTAGCGGCGAAGCCATTTTGTCTAGCTACCTGCGGTTATTTTTTCCAGCGTCTTGAATTGGAGGGGGGAAGAGGCAGGGGGCAGGGGAGCAGGGGAGCAGGGGAGCAGGGGGAATAAAGAGACATTTTTAGTACTTTTTACTACCGAAATAGATTACTTATACATTTAGTTCTTTCTCTTCCCCTGCCTCCCTTGCCTATTTCACGAGGATCTCGCTCTTTCGCGTTGCTCCCGGAGAAAGAGATAATTTTATTATTCTCCCCCTTTCCCCCTGCCCCCTGCCCCCCTGCCCCCCTGCCTTTTCTTTATAATTCGTGACTGTAACCAACATTACCCCATCAACCCTTCATATTTTGATAATATTCTGCTTGTGACTTGTATTACCCTCTTAACGACGATTAACCGTTGGCAAGCACACTAGTGCAACAGATGCCGATCGTTCAAAACCTAGCAATATGAATCATTGATTTGGGTGGGAGAGGGAGAGCATCTTAATTTGGAGGTTGGTATTCTCATGGCTTTGTCAGTACGTCCATATAATTAAGTCTGCTGAAAATAAAGAGTAAGAGACTTGTATTGGCATAAGTATTTTCGTTAAGCTGGCAACCAAAGATGAAAATTAAGGTCTGAATTGCTTAAAAGCGTAGTTTGACGATGTAGCCTTTAGTGAGCCAGTACGGTCTTGGGGGTTTCCCCCATGAGTAACTGGCGTTAGCAAAGCGGTAGCGACGCAGGAGCGTCACCCGAAGGGTCATTAATAAAGACAAATGACAAAAGGCTAAGGACAACCCAATACGGTTTGACATGTTTTCGACCTCATGCCCACTTAAAATAAAATAAAAAATGGCTAACAACGAAGAATCACGCGGTTTAAAGTCTCTATTTGATTGGTTTGCAAATCGACGGAAATCAGGATCTACCAGCCTCGAACGCCAAGAACGTGAAATTGCTGATGGTTTGTGGCATAAATGTTCTAAGTGCAGCGTGTTGGCATACACAAAAGACTTGAAAGCAAATCAGATGGTTTGTGCCGAATGTGGTCATCACAATCGGGTAGACAGCGATGAGCGCATCCGTCAATTGATAGATAATAATACCTGGAAACCGCTAGACGAGCATTTGCGTCCAACCGATCCGCTGGAATTTCGCGATCGCAAACTCTACAGCGATCGCCTCCGGGAAACACAAGATAAAATTGGCTTAATAGACGCGGTTAGAACTGGTTTAGGTCAAATCAATGGTTTACCCATTGCCCTTGGGGTTATGGACTTCCGCTTCATGGGTGGTAGTATGGGTTCGGTCGTGGGAGAAAGACTCACCCGGATGATTGAGCAAGCAACTCAACGACGCTATCCTGTAGTTATCATCTGCACCTCCGGTGGCGCGAGAATGCAAGAAGGAATGCTCTCTTTGATGCAGATGGCGAAAATCTCCGCAGCCCTACAGCGCCATAAAGATGCCCGACTATTATATATTCCAGTTTTAACCAATCCGACAACGGGCGGCGTTACCGCTAGTTTTGCGATGTTGGGCGATCTAATTTTGGCAGAACCCAAGGCAACCATTGGTTTTGCTGGTCGGCGAGTGATTGAGCAAACCCTGCGGGAAAAACTACCCGAAAATTTCCAGACTGCTGAAGATTTGCTCCAGCACGGTTTTGTTGATGATATCGTACCCCGTACCCAATTAAAGAACACTCTAGCCCAGCTGATTGCCCTACACCAGCCTGTATTAACAACACCTCATATGGTGTTGTGGGAAACAATGTCCTTGACTTCTACTGCCGCAGAGTAGAGCAGGGGAGGCAGGGGAGGCAGGGGAAGAAGGGGAAGAAAAGGGAGAAAATACTACCTTATCCTCCTCATTCTTCTCATCCTCTGCCTGGCTCTTGAAGAAACATGAGTGGAACAAGTGCTGCTAATCGAAATAGACTAGAGAGGGCGAACAAGCCCAATAAGCCTCCAAACTGAGCAAATTGGACGATGAAGCTGCCTATAGTTATGCCTAAAGCACCACTCGCTCCAGCAACGGCAGCTGCGATCGCAAAATAGATAGACTGATTTTTAATTGGTGCGATCGCCAATTGTATATTGTTGTTGCACAAGTCAATGGCCGCCCAAGTACTTCCAAGCAAGATGTGTAACAGGGGTAACCACAACCAGATGTCAAGGTGATTAACACCAATCCCCAGCCAAAGCAGTGGTGTGGCTGCAACCAAAATTCCAACACAGATGAGGATGGGACGATTGCCTATCTTGTCTGCTAATTTTCCCCACAGGATGAGCATCAGCAAAGTCGCCCCCGCCTGAAGACTGTTGTAGAAAGTCACATAGCTCACATCCAAATTCAGGGTGTCGAGCATATAGAGGTTGAAAAAAGGACTGCTGAGGTTAACAGCAAGCGTCCAGAAGCTGAAATATAGCAGAAATCTCAAAAAGTTAGAGTTTTTCCAGACGCTGTTAGTTAACTGGTCTTGTGGCGGATGAATTGATTGAGGTACTTCAGAAGATTCATCTTTTACGACCTCTGCCTGAATCTCACTTGTTTGAGGTAACTTACCACAATAAGTGTTTTGCAATCGCGGATTCATATCCACCTGGAAATATTGACACCCCAATCCCACAATCCCAAACACAATGCCTACCAGTAGGACTACCCCATAACCTTGTAGAGATCCCCCATACCAATGTGATACAACTAGACCGGCCATTGGTACACAAATCAAATTAGTCAGACTAGCGGCACTATTGCGTGTTCCAAAATACCTGCCTCGCAATCGCCGAGGAACGATGGTTGCTAGCCAAGTTAGCCACGATGCGCTTCCTAGTCCCCCCAAAAGATTGCTGAATAGAACAATCAAGAGTGTCAATATCACTAACTGGTGAGTATTAATTACTCCACAGCTTGCACTTACAATACCAATTACTAAAACCAGCCATAGCAGCCGACCAATTCCGTGTGTCCGAAGAGCATATTGAAAGCGGCTGGTGCTGCGTTCAGACAAGTAAGCACCTAACGGCTGAATGAGATTGACCAACATGGGGATAGAGGACAGCATCCCAAATACCACTGGACTAGCACCCAATTCCACCAAGAAATTGCTGAGTAAAATCCCGCCAGTTCCAAGGGAGTAAACCGCTGCTAAGACAGAATCCGCAGTGGAAGCTTTTAAACTAGTGCGAATAGTATCCTTGGGAATTCGAGAGTTTGAAGAGATTGCTGTTGGTGGTGAGGCAATCTGGGTAAATTCCAGAGTCAGTGGCGCAGTTGTTTCAATCTGAACAGAATCCATCAACATAAATTATGGGTGAAGTATCCTCGGACAAATCAGGTTGGAAAGGGACTCAGTATGCTTGAATTAGCATTGCTGATAATTTTTCGTTATTTTAGCTTGCAATTTTCAGCCAAAATTTCAAATAAGTAAAATATCATTCCTTAATAACACAAGGTATAAGCGAGGAAAGAGAATATTATTTGTTTGTGAACAATAAAGGATTATTTAATTTTTTGGCTTTGGTGATGGCGATCGCGATCGCTATTATTGCTTGTCAAAGCCTACAATTGCCAAGCAAACCGTTAGCATCTACCGCAGTCACCATCAAACTTAGTGGTTGGGGAGGCTCTCCTGTTGAGCAAAAACTGTTGAGACAAGTACTGCAAGACTTTGAAGCACAACATCCAACTATTAAGGTCAAATATGAGGTAATTTCCGACCAATACATGGATGTAATCAAAACTCGTTTAGTTGGGGAAGCTGCGCCCGATGTATTTTATCTGGATGCGCTGGAAGCTCCTTTCTTAATGAGTCAGAATGTCTTAGAACCGTTAGAAAGTTACATCACCCCCGAATTTGACCTAACAGATTTTGAGGATGCCCTACTTGACAGTTTCAAATACCAAAATCAGATTTACGGTCTTCCCAAAGACTATTCAACCCTGGCTCTGTTTTATAACAAAAAAGCCTTTGCCGCCGCAGGCTTAAGTAATCCGCCAGCAACTTGGGATGAATTACGTAACTACTCGCAACAATTGACAGGCAAACTTAACAAATACGGGTTTGGCGAAATTCCTGAATTGGCGCGTCAGGCTTATAAAATTAAAGCCTTTGGCGGACAACTCGTAGATAAAAATGGTTATGCTACTTTTGCCAGTGAGTCAGGTTTACAGGGTTTACAGTTAGTAATAAACCAGTATCAAAAAGACCGCTCATCTGCCCAAAAATCTGATGTAGGAACAAACTCAGGTAGTGAAATGTTTGGTCAGAGTAAAGTAGCAATGGTAATTGAAGGTAACTGGGCAATTCCCTATTTAACTGAAACCTTTCCCCAACTAGAGTTTGCTACCGCACCAGTGCCTAGTATTAATGATAAAAAAGGGACGATGGTGTTTACCGTTGCCTACGTGATGAATAATCTTGCACAGCACAAAGCCGAAGCTTGGGAATTGATTTCCTATCTCACGGGTAAAGAAGGAATGCAAAAATGGACAGGAACAGGCTTTGCTTTGCCAACACGTAAATCAGTGGCCAAGAACTTAGGCTACGATCGAGATCCATTGCGATCGCCATTAGTCGCGGGAGTTAATTATGCTACACCGTGGCAGGTGGGTCAATATCCAAGTGCGATCGTGAATAATTTTGATAATCAGTTTGTCAGCGCCTTGTTGGGGCAACAACCATTAAAGCAGGCGATGCTGAAGGCAGAGAATGAAGCAAATCAGCAAATTAAGGCGATGGAGTAATGCTTAGTCTAAGTAAGTAATCTTTCTTGCCTCTACCAAATCACCTCTGAGTAAAAATTTGTTATTTCCTTATCAGATGTAATTATTGCAGCTTGATTACTTCTGGCTAGTGCAACAACAACTCGATCTACTGGATCTCGATGACCCCATTCTAAATTGACACTTTCCATCCAAATATTTTCATCAATGGGTATAATCTGAACGGTACTAGACTTTTTCAGCCTCACTACGTAATCGTTAAGATTGACTCCTAAATCTAGTTTTTTATTTTTGATTTTTATCGCAATTTCCCATATAGCTATGGAAGGGACAAGACCATTTTTATCCCTTTCCATCTGGTTGCACGCTTCTTTAGCTTGTTCAGAAAGTTTGGCTGGATCTAAACTCCACCAGATTAGGGCACAAGTGTCAAGGACTATCTTCACAATTGTGTCCATTCCTCAGTGGTTGGTGTAGTTAAATCCTCAAAGTACTTCACTTTACCGCGCATTTCCCCAAATAACTCTTCTGTTGAAGGTGCTTGTGCGTATTTGGAAATTTTCACCACTGGCTTACCGCGATCGGTAACTACAATTTCTTCTCCTTCTGACTCTACAAGTCGCAAGAACTCAAGAAGTTGAGATTTGAGTTTACTTTTGGAAATTGATTTCATAATAACCGTAGTCATGACTATAGTCATATTCTAATAGGACATAGCATGAACTATTGCTCAATATTTACTGGCTATGACCAAGACTCATTGCGATCGCCATTAGTCGCGGGTGTTAATTACGCTACAGTATCCAAGTGCGTAGGCGTAGCCCGCCGTAGGCATCGTAAATAACTTTGAAAATCAGTTTGTCAGCGCCTTGTTGGGGCAACAACCATTAAAACAAGCGATGCTGAAGGCAGAGAATGAAGCAAATCAGCAAATTAAAACAATGAATTAAGCAATTAAAAATTGTCCTATTTCTCACTATCCATTTTCTGGCGAAACTCCACATTTTCGATAAACTTTTGCATTTCTTGCAAATACGAATTTATTCCCGGCTGGTAAATTTGGAAATGTCCTGCTTTTGGAATTAATAAAAGTTGTTTGGGTTCAGGAACAGGATTATATAACAAGTTGAAATGTAGGCGATCGCTACTACTTTTATACTTATTACTAGCAGTTTACGAGGATGAAAATATAGCATCTTCCTAAAGTTATTTTTCAACACTGCCAAAAGGTACGATGTCTACGACAAGCTACGCCTACGCCATTTTTCTTAGCCTAATACAATCCCCATTCTAGTTTTAGAGCTTCTAACTTAGGACTCTTCACACTCATTCTTTTACACTCTTCTAAAAATTCTTTGACTTGTTCTTCATTCAGACTTAAGCCACCATCTTGCAGATTATTGATGTAAGTAATCACATCTGAAGTTGTCAAATCCGAACTTATTTCTTCTAGGAGAATAGCATTTCTAACTTCCCGACAAACTAACTCAATATCTGATGAAGTAAATCTCGTACTTTTATCCGCCAATACTTCAAAAATAATTAGCTGATTTATATCAATTTTGGATAAGTAATGTTTGAATAAATCTATTCTTTCTACTTGAGAAGGTGGGAAAATAGGAATTTTCCAATCCAATCTTCCAGAACGTTTCAAAGCTCTATCAATGCCACTCAAATAATTAGTAGCAGCAATGACAATTACATCACTATTCTGAAGATTATTTAGTTCTATGAGTAATTGATTGATAGTTGCTTTTTGGTCTGTGTGTGCGTTGTCTTCGTTACGATTAAATCCAATACTGTCTAACTCGTCAATGAATAAAAGTGAAGGAGATTTTTTCTTAGCTTGAGCAAAGATATCTCGAATATTTTTTTGACTTTGCCCTATCCAAACACTGACAAGATCAGCAGGAGAGAACTTAAAGAAATATCTCCCAGACTCATTAGCAAAGGCATTTGCTAGTAGAGTTTTACCGCATCCTGGTAAGCCATAGAAAAGAATTCCACCAATTGAACTATTGTATCCTTTAGATTGCAGCTTTAGGAGTCTAGTTAGTTTTTCTTTTTCTTGATTTAACCCTTGTACTTGGCTAAAATCAAGCTTAAATTCTTTGATGCGGTTAGTAATTGGATATGCTTGTACTAAACTAGGTTTTTTAGCCACATACTCAAAAGATGGATAATCGATAGAGTCAAATGATACTGGGACTAATTGGTGTTTTTCATAATCAGGAGCCATGATTACAACCTGGAAGCGATCGCCATAATATCCAGACAACTTATATTCTAATATTTCCTTAGCTTTTTTTAGTTGGTAATAGTTGCGTGCTATCTCAAAACCGGGAATTACCAACCAAAGACTTTCTAGTTTATTCGGCCATACTTTTGATTTTCTTAAAATTCTTTTAATTGGATCTAAAAAGAGATTACCATCCTGAAAATCTTGGTATTTGAGAGTTTCTATCTCAACCACTATCTGATTTTTTACATAGACTTGGATGATTTCACTTTGGTAATCTTCATAATCATTTGAATCTGATGGATCTTCATCTATTGTTTCCTCATCCCTAGAAGTCAACTCAACTTCACAGCCGATATTAGACAATCCATATCCTAGATTTTCCAAAGTTTTAATAGCAAAGTACTTGAGATAGATATATTCTTTACTTTCTTGTTGCCACTTCAGAGTGTAAAAATGTTCATTTTTCATCTTTAAAAATAACTGTGATTCAGCCTGCATTTGAGCCTTTTGTAATTCTATAAAGTAATCTCGCAAACATGCATCATCTTCTTCTATTTGATAATATGGAAGTTCCATAAGTAAACGAAAATGGGCGTATATTTCCTCTTCATATTCAATAGAGGCTTGATTTGGATATTTACACCTGAGAGTAAAAGTAAAAGGAATTTTACTGGCAACTCTATCTACCAAGTATCCTAAAGCATCTTCTTGCTGATGAGCTTGGATTTCTAATACCGATGGACAATGAAATAAAATAAAAAACTGTTCGGAATTATATTTATTGGCATATAGAGATATCTGCTCAAATTGCCGATCGAATTTTTCAGAATCAAGTAACTCTAAACCAGTATTACCAAGTATAATGCTGGTCATCGTTGAGCGATAAAACTGAAAAATACCAGCATCGGAGATGGGTTTTTCTTGCTCATCTTCACAATCTGTATCTTCTGAGGCAATACTTGTAGGAATTTTCCTATTGGCAACTTTCGGTATACTATTATAACCGCTATACTGATATTTTCTAATTAATTCATAATTAAAGATTTTGACAACAATATCACAGAAGAAATCTTCTACTTGTGGAATCAAAAAAATACCTACTGGCTGCTGAGAATCTAAACATGCTTGGAATCGTTCATATTCTTGTTCATAGCCGAAATCAAATAAGTAGTAGAAAAAATCATGCTTGACTGAAATTGCCTCTTTTAGTGAGGGTGAAATTAGTTGAGATTCAGCTACTTGATTTATTGGTTCTACACCTTTAATAGAAATAGCTATTTTTGTATCTAATGGAATATACAAATCAAATTCAGGACTTGCACAAAGCCCCATTGCATCAAGAGCAGTATTAAAATTATCTATGAATGATTGACTTCTACGCTGATAACCAAACTGTTCTATGATAGTTTTGACTCGTAAGTTTTTTTGAGTTTTCCCAGTTCTTTGGAGTTCAGTTTTAATCGAACGTAAGTAGGTTGTATATGACATTTTGTGTCCTGTTGCTTGAGTCGAGTTAATTAGCATCTCTAAGGAAACTAAATATATAGTTCCCTAAGTCACATATACAATTAACTTATACAAGCAATATCTCTTAACTCGTTGTTTTGCGTCTAAGCTTTCCAAAGATAGAGACTCATTTAATCAGGTTAAATATTTTTATTACAGGAGTACGATAAATAATCATGCACGACCCATCGCTACAGTCGGGTTAGTGCGGGATTAAGCGGAGGTTTAGTAGTGTTTGAAATTAACAGGCGGCGCAGAAACCCCAGATGGAATATCACCGAAGGCTTGGCTGGGTATATGTTTATGATGCCCACTATTTTGGTTTTAGGAACTTTTGTAGTCTTACCCATTCTCTACGCCGTTTTTCTTTCCCTGCAAAAAGTCCGACTCCTTGGCGGTATTCAGTACGAGTTCATCGGTTTTCGGAACTTTACGCGATTGGCTGAAGATGAAAGGGTTTGGATTGCTTTGAGAAACACAGCCGAATATGTAGCCATTGTTGTGCCAGCTCAAACTGTCCTAGCTTTAATTCTGGCGGTAACACTGAATTCTGGGATTCGCGGTAAAAACTGGTGGCGCATTCTCTACTTTTTACCAACAGTCACTTCTTCAGCAGTGCTGACGCTGATCTTTATGTGGATTTATAACACCGACGGGCTACTAAACGATTTTCTCGCTTTTGTGGGGCTACCTACTTATAACTGGTTGGGCGATCCAGCAGTTGCGCTCAAAGGCATTATGATGATGAACATTTGGTCAACCGCGCCGTTTTTCATGGTAATTTATCTGGCGGCATTGCAAGATATACCTCAAACGCTTTATGAGGCGGCGGAACTTGATGGCGCAAATGGGTGGCAGCAATTTATCCACATTACTTTTCCCTTGCTTGGGCCTGTAACCTTCTTTGTGGTAGCAGTAGGGGTGATTGGGACTTTTCAGCTTTTTGACCAGTCTTACATCTTCTCTGGCGGTACTGGCGGGCCAAACAACGCCACCTTAACTGTGGTGCTGCTAATTTACCAAGCTGTATTTCGGAATTTACAAATGGGATATGCAGCCGCGATCGCATTTCTGTTAGCATCAGTCATCATTGCCATCACTTTGATTCAGCGGCGACTTTTTGGAGGCGAACGGATTTGACTAACATTTCTGGCTTCTCCTGGCTCAAAGCCCTGTTGTATGTCTTGCTGACACTCTATGCGATCGTTACCCTAATTCCCTTTCTCTGGGCACTTTCAGCCTCATTTAAGCCGCTAACAGAGATTGTCGGCGGTGAACCCAACTTTCTCCCCAAAAATTTTACTCTCGATAACTACAGACAAATCTTTCTCCAAGAACCGCTGTTTTGGCGCTGGTTGTTCAACAGTGTAGCGATCGCCATCAGCGTCACTCTTTTAAACTTATTGTTAAATTCAATGGCTGGTTATGCCTTGGCAAGACTGCGCTTTGTAGGTAAGCGCTTTTGGTTCTTCTTAATTTTGGCAGTACTGGCAGTACCCACACAAATCACTCTAATTCCCACATTTTTGATTTTAAAAGCGATCGGCTGGCTAAATTCTTACCAAGGCATGATTGTCCCCAGCATGGTTAATGCCACTTTTATCTTCATGATGCGACAGTTTTTCGTTAATTTTCCTAAAGAACTAGAAGAAGCAGCTCAACTTGATGGCTTAAATACCTTTGGAATCTTCCGACATATTGTCTTACCTTTAGCAAAACCAGCACTAGCAGCACAGGCAGTTTTTGTGTTTATGGGGAGTTGGAATAATTTTTTACTGCCTATAGTTATCCTATTTGACCCAGAAATGTTTACCCTCCCTTTGGGGCTGAACACCTTCAAGGGTCAATATATCAGCTATTGGAACTACATTATGGCGGCTTCTATGGTCTTCACCCTACCAGCTTTAGGTATTTACGCCTTTTTTAATCGTTACTTTATTCAAAGCGTCACCTTTACCGGGGGAAAGGGTTAATAGTCATTAGTCATTAGTCATTAGTCAAGAGTTAAAAATTCTTCCCCTGCTCCCCCTGCTCCCCCTGCCCCCTGCCCCCTGCTCCCTTCCCCCTGCCCCCTCCCGATCCCCAAACAGTATTTTGGGCAACAAATTGCACTCCTAACGTGATATTGGTATTACAGCGACTCAATCTCTATCTATCAGTTAACAAGCATTATGGGTTTTGCAGACCTATCGATCGCAGAGATAGCAGCCGACTACAGTATACCTGTAGAAAAAGTGTTTTCTCTGTGCAACCAACTGGGAATCGCCTACAAACACCAAAAGACCCGTTTGGCGTTAGAAGATGCAAAGGCAATTATTTCCCAAATATCGTCTGAAACACGCCCAAAAGGTACTAGCGACTTGGAGGGCGATAACGAGGTCACCTGAAGGGTTATCTCGGGCTTTGGCTAATCACTGATAGCTAATGACAAAAAACAATGGGTCATTAGCTATTAACAGCTTGGAGATTGAGAATCGCTTTCTTAGCTGTGTTGAGCGTCATAAATTTTTAAGGGGAAACATGTTTAGAAGACTAATTGGCGTTGTCGTGGTTACTGTTTTTCTCTCGTTTCAGTTGCTTGTCGGTAGCGCGACAGCAGTGGAACTGGACAAAGCTACCCGAACAGTGCCATTAAATGCTCAGGGTGATACCACCGTACTCAGCCTGAAACAAGTCAAAGAAGGCAAACGCTTATTTAATTACGCTTGCGCCCAATGTCATGCTGGGGGAGTTACCAAGACAAACCAGAACGTGGGACTCACTCCAGACGATCTGGCACTGGCAACACCCAACCGTAATAATGTTGAAGGCTTGGTGGATTACCTGAAAAATCCCACTACATACGACGGGGAAGAAGAGATTTCCGAAATCCACCCCAGTATCAAGAGTGCAGATATTTTCACAGCAATGCGAAATCTGACGGATGACGACTTGGAAGCGATCGCCGGTCATATTCTGTTACAACCCAAAATCGTTGGCACTAAGTGGGGAGGCGGAAAAATCTACTACTAAATCCCAAAATTAGTACTGGATATTGGGTACTGGGTACTGGGGATTGGGGATTGAAAAGAATTCAGTCCTTAATCCCTAGTCCCCAATACCTAGTTTTACCGACAGCACAAAATGTTCCTGTTGGCGCACAAAAAAGTTTTAAAAAACCAGAATATTTCTAAAGAAAAAATAAAAATATTTTATTTTTCTGTTTACCTTTATTCACAGGCTTTTTGGGCTATGGGAGTATAGAATTTATTACTGATTGCATAGCTTTTTGCAATAAATTACTCGCCATTCTTAAAAAAAAAATTGTATCTATGACAGATTGTCATATTTGGTGTTGATTTTATTTAAAATGAGAAAAGGAAAAAAATTATTTGTTAGGAGAGAGCCATGAAATTGATTTCAGCAAGCTGGCGACGCTTTGGTTTAGCTGTGTTGACTATCGTTTTAGTTGTTAGCAGCTTCGCTGTTTTTACTCCCAGCGCTTCGGCTGAAACTTACCAGGTGAAATTGGGTAGCGATAAAGGAATGCTGGCATTTGAACCGAAAAAGTTGACAATTAAACCAGGTGACACCATTGAATGGGTGAACAATAAAGTTCCTCCCCATAATGTTGTGTTTGATGCTGCCAAAAACCCCTCTAAGAGCGCCGATTTAGCTAAATCTCTGTCTCATAAAAAGTTGCTCATGAGTCCTGGTCAAAAGGAAACGACCACCTTTGCAGCAGACGCACCTGCTGGTGACTACACCTTTTACTGCGAACCCCACCGTGGTGCTGGCATGGTCGGTACAGTTACTGTCCAAGGCTAAAAACATCGCCGTTGACACAAGACTGATTTACCAGTGAAATTAGCTTATAGCAACACGCCACACGAATAAATGGCGGTAACGAGTTCTGTCCTCCCCAAAGACGCTAACCAACCTGTGGCGATGGAAGGATGAATTCGTTACCGCCAATTTCGATCAATTTTGACTTAATTAGGGATTAATCGCGTTTATACTCTTGCTGGAGGCTTCTTGCGAGGAAATTCTGTTGAGAATACTTTTATTAATTCTACTGTCAGCGATCGCTTTATTCAAATTGACATTCATTAGTCCAGCACTAGCTGCCGAAATATCCAACGGTGCTAAAATTTTCGAGGCTAACTGCGCTTCTTGCCATATAGGTGGCGGAAATATCCTTATCAGCCAGAAGACCTTGAAACAGGAAGCATTGTCAAAGTACCTAGAAAATTATGATAGCGACTCCATCGAGGCGATTATCCACCAAGTACAAAATGGAAAAAATGCTATGCCTGCCTTTAAAGGCAAGTTAAGTCCTGAGGAGATTCTGGAGGTAGCTGCTTACGTTTTTCAGAATGCAGAGCAAGGCTGGTAAAGTAACTGTACCGTATACTTCTTGTGGGGTAGGCATCTCGCCACTAATTAAAGGCGGGTGAGATACCCACCCCACAAAATTGGAGAATTTATTTGTTGGAAATACCTAAGTGTATTTATAGGTATAAGCTTGTAACGAATTTCAAACTTAGTTATATAGAATATGACGAACTAGCGATCGCCAGTTCGTCAACTCCCAAAAAAGATATTTTAAAGATGAATGATAAATTCAGAGTCTTTATCATTCATAACTTTTAGCTTCTTCTTAATCCAAAATCACCAGCGGGTGATTATTGTTCTGAATTAGATTTTTGTCTGTTTTCCTTCACTTCGCGCAGCCGTTCTACTAATTTTTGATCGGATGCAGCGGAGGTTGTAGACTGACTCTTATTTTCAGATAATGGTTTAGAGGTAACTGCTGGTGAGGGCGTAAGTTGATTGCTATTTACTCCCGGTGCAAATAATGGTTTAAGATTACCTGCTGGTGAAGACGCAGGTTGGCTATTTCTGATTGGCAGTTCAGATAATGGTTTGGGAGTAGCTATCGGTGAGAACTCAGGCTGATTGCTATTGACTCTTGGTGCAGTTAATGGTTTGAGAGTACCTGTTGCTGAAGACGCAGGCTGGCTATTTCTGATTTGCAGATTGGGTAATGGTTTAAAAGTAGCTGTTGGTGAGGGGGTAAGCTGATTCTTATTGATTCCCGGCGCAGATAATGATGAAGGTCTTAGCTGTTGAGTAGTTCCAATAGTATTGCTACTGTTTTTTTGGAAAAGCAGGTTAAATGGATAGGAACTGATCTGTTTATCTCCCTTGGGGGATTGCTTGTTAAAGTATTCCCTTGCTTTTAATTTCAATTCTGGGGAAACTAACTTGTCTTGAAACTTGATATCTAAGACCTTGCCATCAGGATCTACCACTAATACACCTAAAACAGCCCCTTCAAGATTCTGCTTATCCGCAGGTAATGTTTGACGAATAACTGGCTTTTGTTCAGCATTCGGGTATTCTCGCTGGACTTCTTTTCTCAGGTTCGCGTAGGAGTCTAGCTGGCCGATCATCGCCAGTTGAGTTCCCTTCGCCGATAAATCGGCTGTCTGGGGCGTGCTTACCCTACTTCCAATTAAAGTATCCCCACTACTTGGAGCTTGTTTTAGAGAAGTTATCAGCGGGTTTGGAGCAATTCTAGACACATCATTACCCGATTGCATCATTTGTGAAGCCCTATTTCCCTGTACTGTTGCAACGGAGGTAGTGTCAGATAAGTTTGGAGATTGGGTATTCCGTAGAATATCATCAGGTATTTGCTGCGACTGCAATACTGGCAATCTATTTACAGGCAGCGGCTTTTGCATAATATCATCAGGTATTTGCCGCGACTGCAATTCTGGGAATCTGTTTGCAGCCAGCAGCTTAGGTGGCTCGTATTTAGTGTCACTGACATTCACACGAGGAACTGATGGAGAAAATTTAACGTTGGTATTGTATTTAGAACTGTCAAATTTAGAGGCGTCAAATCGCAAATTGTCACTAGGAATCATCCGCAAAGTCTGCCTTGAAGGTAAGGAAGAAACCGGATAATTATTCGATGATGGGGATAGCGGAGGCATTCCTAGTTGACCAGATGCCCCTGGTGCCAATGGCGGCAATACACTTTGGGCGTTAAAGTTAGGAGCAGAAAGTGTTGCTATTGGAGGTAATTGTTGTAAACCAACTTGGGGTGTGGTTTGCGGCAAACGGTTTTGGTCGGCTTGGCTCAATTCCAATAATCCGACTGTTTTGGAAGATGCTGTTTCTTTGGGCTTGTTAGACTCCATAGGCATCAATGGCACAAGCATGGCGATCGCACCGTGGATGCCAAGGGAGGCTATAGCTGCTATCCCAATTGGCTGGCTTAAGATATCTGGTATATTTTTCAGCAGGGAGACGTAAGACATAGGTGTTCTCGTTCACTCGACTCAGTTACAGTTGACTAGCGATTTTCTATTTCCGACTATCTTGCAAGATATGGCAAGATATGCATCCCTCTAAAGGGATAATAACTTTCTGTGCTGGCAATCAAAACGCCAAAATTGCCATTTATTCAAGTTTTTAATCAATCAACGATCCCGGATCATATAAATTTGAGTTTGCTAAAGAGATATTTGAGAAATCACTACTTTTGATTTTTTATTCTTATGACGCACACAATTAAAATTTATATTTGCTTTGGGATATTTATCAAGTTTAAGTGAATGCACAAGTCTGAGTACATTAAAACATCTGGTGAAGTTGCCTTGTTTTTTCTGCTGTTTCCCAGTCAACTACGCTTATGTAATAGATGGCACTCTTGCTTGTCCGAGACTACTCCCTATGTGAAAATACTACCACATAAGCAGCCCTAAAACTGTTGCAAATTGCACAATTTTATTGGCATTCTAGCCCTAAAGCTCACGAAAGCTATTTGGGTTTTTATAAAAGGAGTCAGTCATGCGATCGCAATTCTAACTTTTAACTTCTGACTACTTCTTCGTCAAAAAAGTTCAAACCCTCAATCATTGCATCCAAAATTTAAAATGCCGTTACCGACAGTTATTTTGCCTGGATATCTAGAAAGCGCGATCGCATACCGCCAACTAGAACAATTCCTACAACAGTTAGATTTTCCCACGGTTACAGTACCACTGCGACGCCGTGACTGGTTACCCACTATTGGAGGAAGACCTATAACGCCAATTCTGCAACAACTCAATCTTACGATCGAGCACACATTGCGGCAACACAATGCTACTCAAATTAATTTGATTGGTCACTCAGCCGGAGGTTGGATATCCCGCATCTACATGGGCGAAAAGCCTTATTTGGCAAAAGGTAATCTTAAACCATCCCTCTGGGAAGCGCATCCCCTGATTGCTACTCTCATCACCTTGGGTACACCCCATATTAGTCAAGAACGCTGGACGCGCTCCAATCTAGATTTTGTTAACAATAACTACCCAGGAGCTTTTTACAAAAACGTTCGTTACGTTTGCGTCGCTGGCAAAACTATCTTTGGAGAAAGGCGGCCTGGTAGCTGGTTAGCTTACAGTAGTTACCAATTAACCTGCGGTAAAGGCAACACTTGGGGAGATGGCATTACACCCATTGAAGCTGCTCATTTAGAAGGAGCAGAAAATCTGGTGATTGAAGGTGTGAGGCATTCACCAAGAAGTCCTGGGATTTGGTATGGTTCGCCAGAACCTTTAAAAACTTGGGTGCAATATTTGATTTAAAAAACTTATTTTTCTGGGTAATGCAAGATTTATTAATATTTCTTAGCTAAAATTGTAATAAGAATAAATACCTAGTTAAGAACAGGAGGGGTGAGCTATGCAAAGCACCCAGTTCGATAGGATTTTGCGACGAGTAGCGACGATAATATCGTTCGTGATTTTGACTTTGTGCTTAATTTATATCTCTACCGGAGTAATGCTTTCTTTTTACTATGAACCGACAGCAGGCGGAGCTTATAACTCATTGAAGATGATTAATACACAACTGCCATACGGCTGGTTGTTTTGGAGAGCGCATGATATTGCTGGTAACGCGGTAATTGCGATCGCTCTGATTCAAATTGTGGTGATGTTTTTAGGTCGGCAATTTCGCCAGAGTTGGCTGGCTGCTTGGATTAGCGGCATTTTGCTTACCTTAAGTGCGATCGGGCTGAATTGGACAGCGATGATCCTAGATTGGACTCAAGAAGGATACTGGCGTTTTAACATTGAACTAGGAACCATCGAAGCGATTCCTTTTATTGGTGGACAATTGCGCGACATCCTAACTGGGGGTGGAGCGATTAACACAGTTACAATCCAACACCTTTATACAATCCACAGTTATCTAATTTCTGTGGCGACCTTAATTCTTGCCATAGTGCATTTATCTGCTTTACTGTGGCAAGAATGGCAAATGTATCAAGAAGCGCTAAGACCAGAAATTGATAATTTACAACAACCACCAGAAGGCGGATTTATTCCTTCCCAAGGCTAATAAAGAGTGGGCAGGGGGCAGGGAGCAGGGAGCAGGGGGGAAAAGCCCATAAATAAATTTAGGGACTTGATTTTGGACACATTATTTCTTGTGCTATGCATCTCGAAATAAATATTTAACATTAAGCATAAATAAATTTATAGGCTCTGAAACCCTCTATTGCTGGGAAATTACAGCATCTTCTCCCCTGCCCCCTGCCTCCCCATCCCCTCATCCCCCAGGAGCCTCACTAGCGGAAAATTGAGACAATTGGGCGAGGGATAGGTCTTCAACTTCCGGTAACTTTTCTAAAGATAGGGGAGTGGATTGGGTAGCACCAGATAAGCGTTTTAAAAGGCTAGGTCTGGGGTCATGCAACAGGTAAATAATGCGATCGCCAACTTCCCAATCTTGGTTAGCTGGCATTACCTGTAAGCGTTCATCTCGTTCTACCAATAGCGGTATCAACACCCCAGTCCGAATCTTTTCTTGGATGCGATCGCATTGAGTAGAAAATTCCAGATCGTTTAGCGTAGTTGTTCCCAACTTGACGCGCCCATCATTCAGATATTCATTCCAAGTTTTAATTGCTAAATCTGGAATAAAAGCTTGATTGACTTTATTATTAACCGAGGTATTCGCTTGCGGATCGCGGGGGAAAACAGCTAAGACACGCGGGGGTTTAAATTCCTCAGCTGCCCGTTGAGCCAAAACAAAATTCACCTCACCATTACTTGTCATAGCCAAAAAAGTACCCATAGAAGCAAGTCCTGCCTCTTCCAAAACAGCAGCATCAAGCCCACTGCTGGCAATCACCCGCAGATTTTGTGCCTCGGCTTGCACAAGACATTCGGGGTCAGTATCAATCATCACCACGTTTTCTCCCCGTTCTTGAAAGAACCGGGCAATCAAAAGACTCAAGGGATTACAACCCACAATCACTGCCCCAGTTACGTCTTTTGAAGTGATTTGCAACCATTTAGCAACCCAGCCTGCTGTTAGCCCTTGGCAAACAACAGTCATGATAATTGTCAGGAAAACTAAAGCCTTGATGGAATCTCCGCCGTTAATGCCGCGCTGGGTCAAGGAAATCGCAAAAAAAGAAGCGACAGAAGCAGCAACAATTCCTCTAGGAGCAACCCAGCTTAAAAACAGTTTTTGTCGCCAGTTGAGATCGCTGTTCCAGGTACACAAGAGGATATTAATTGGGCGAACGACAAACATTAATACCAAAACAGTTAATAAACTACCCCAACCTAAAGCAAACACACTGGCAATGGATAGGTCAGCAGCTAATAAGATAAATAGCACCGAGACGCTGAGAATTGTCAGCTGACCCTTAAAGCTCCGTAACAGACGTTCTTCTGGGACTGAGGAGTTAGCAAAGACTGCTCCTGCAACTACTGTTGTCATTACTCCCGATTCACTGCGGATGATTTGCGATAAGGTAAACAGGCTCCAAAGTATCGCCAACACCACTAAGTTTTTTAGCTCGAATGACAGAAAACTGGCGCGTTTGAAAATCAAGCTCATCAGATAACCGCCAGCACCACCAATTGCCGCGCCAACACCCAGGCGCATTAGTAAACCGACGATCGCATTAATGGGGTCAGCATCGCCGTTCAAAATGGTATCGAGGACAACGAAGGCAAGGATAGCCCCTACAGGGTCAATTAAAACCCCTTCACCTTCCAAAAGTGTTGCCACTTGCCGATCTACATTGATTTGTTTGAGCAAAGGGCCAACAACGGTTGGGCCTGTAACCACAACTATGGAAGCATAGAGAAAAGCTATGTTCCAAGGAAATTCTCCCAGCCAGTGGGCTGCCATACTCCCACCGAGCAATGTGATCAGCGTTCCTAAAGTGACGAGCAATTGCAGGCTGACTGAAACTCTACCTAACTCTCGCAGATCCAAGTTAAGTCCGCCTTCAAACAAAATTATGGCCGTTGCTAGGGCGACAATAACTTCCAGCCCAGTGCCTAGTAAATGGGGATGCAACAGCCCAATGCCATCAGAGCCAAAGAGGATGCCTAACAGCAATAACAAGACAATGCTGGGTATCCGAAAGTATGCAGCCAGCACTTGGGCGCTAATGCCAGCAAGGACGGCGATCGCCATCTGTAGGGTGATTTCAAAAGATGCTTCCATTTTGTAGATTTTGAGCGATTTCTTTCAAAATCTTTTGTATAAAAATTTTAGATATTAACTCTACAGGGTACAACATCATACCCTTTGTTCATTGCTGAATTTAGCGTTTTTTCTATCTGGGCGTCCCTCTAAATTCCGATCGCCGGACACTGACGCAACCTGCGGCTTCCCGCATAAGCTTCTATGGACTTTTTTACGTGTCTCCATGTCTTTGTATCCTTTTCAAGCTTTTGCCTCCACCCAGTTTAGCCGCCATAAACTTTTTTTGGCAAAAGCTGTTGACAAAGGCTAGGAAATTGGTTACCTTATAAAAGGTCTGAGTCCGATGCCCCCATCGTCTAGAGGCCTAGGACACCTCCCTTTCACGGAGGTAACGGGGATTCGAATTCCCCTGGGGGTACTTAAAAACAATCAAAAAGCAAAAAATACTTTTGCTGGAAATCTGCGAAATTAAACTATCATTCAGGGACAAAACTGAATGATAGTTTAACTATACATAAGGTTCAAAGCTTGGCTAACTCTTCTACACGTTGGTAAATAGCCAGAAGATTTAACCGCAAATCTTTACTCAAGCGATTTTCAATGATTCCTACTGGCATAGTGAGTTTAGGCCAAACTTGAATTGTGTAGCAAAGATTTGTTCCTACATACTCACCGAGGGAATAAGGCTCTAAGCACCAGCTACCAGAAAAGCCTTTAAAATCTCCCTCTACCATGCGAAAATTAATTTCTTTGGGGAAGTATTCTTCTAAATCCAGAACTACCCGCGCACTAAAGTTGAAATTCAGTAAGCGCTGGGAGCCTACTTGCTCTAGTCTAATGCCACCATTGGGATGTTCCATTAGACGACTCTTGGCGAGGTTGGGGAGAAAGTCAGGCAAGGCTTCATAATCTGTCAGAACCTTCCAAATCTGTTCCACTGGTTGGGGGATTTGGACTTTAGCAGTAATTTGCCGCTGTCGCTCTGCTATTTTCTCAATTTCAACTTCTACTTTGGCTGCCAAAGCAACTGTATCAGCAGGCAAATCCCCTTCCAGGTTGGTGTCATCAGAGAGAGACTGGAAATCAGGGTTCTCTGTTGTGTTCTGTTTTTTAGTCACTTTCAGAATTATGGTTTGCTTTCGTCTGAAAATTGGGGCAGAGTCAGGGTGAAGCAAATTTCGCTCTGTTCGGAATCCGAGATTTGGAGACTTTCAACAGCGATCGCTCCATTTAGATGCTGCACTAAAGACTTGACTAAAGCAAGTCCCAAGCCAGTTCCTGGAGTCCAGCGCCCTTTTCCGCGACGGAACTTGTCAAAGATATAGGTCGCTTCTTCTTGAGAAATGGCGCGTCCTGTATTGGTTACCTTCATGATAACTCGATCGATTTGTCGATCTACTTGGTGAGCAGCTTGCAAATGCACGATGGTATCATGATCTGAGTATTTACAGGCATTTGTTAATAACTCTTGAAGAATGCGGTCAAAACTTTCCAGTTCAGTTTGCAGTTTTAGCGATTCCTCTGGTAAATCTACAGAAATCTTTAATCCCTTCTCTGCGAGCTTTTTCTCAAAAGATGCTGCTATATCGTGGATTCTAGTATTTAAATCTATAGATTCTAATTGCGGGGCTTCGTGAGGCGACTCTAGTTTTTGGAGCGTCAACAAGTCATTAATCAAGTTGATTTCTTTTGTACATTCCTGCTCTAGGATATCCAGATATCTAACTTGACGTTCTGCTGCTATTCCTGGCAAACGCAAGTTACGAATTGACATCAGCATGTTTGTTAGAGGATAGCGCAAGCGATCGCTCATGTTGCTCAAGAATTCATCTTTGAGTTCGTTGAGTTTCCGTAGCTGCTCAACATACTGCCGTGTTCTTTCATGCAATTTTGCCTGGAGTTCCAGACTGCTCTGTAGTTTCGCCGTCCGCTCATCTACCAATGTTTGGACTTGGCGCAATGTCTGTGATTGAATTATGGCGTTACTTACTTGAGCACAAACCATTTCCACAAGATTTATTTCTGCTGCTTGCCAATTGCGAGTGACAGCTTGCTGTAGCACCAAGAATCCTAAGATTTTACCTTGACTCTCTAATGGCATTAATAGTACCGCAGGCAATTCCTCTATTGCAAATAATGGAGCAGCTGTCGAGGTATCATTTTGGTCTGTATAGTCATCGAAGATTACAGCTTTTCCAGATTCCATGAAGGCACGCTGGCATAAACCACACTCTGAAAGCAAGAAAGACTCATCTAAGGACTCTGATTTAGTAGTGCGGGAAATTTGTGTTGCCTTAGCCCATTCACCGATTACTCTAGCTTTAGCTTTAGGAATTTGTTTTTTAGCTTGAGTCCTAAATAGTGGATCTGTATATTTAAGTAGTATAAGCAGACCCCGATCTGCCTGTAAAGATTCCGCAGTCGAGGCGATAATTAACTGGAGCATTTGATTAAGCTCCAAGTTGCTACGACTCAGTATAGTTAATTGCTTAATCAAGCTTTGATACTGGTTGTTCTTTTGCAGATCCTGTTGTTGATGAGCAATTAGCTGGGCTTGTGCTACGCGAGAAAAAGCGATCGCGCAAGCTGACTCCACTTCTTTGAGCAATTGTTTTTCTGATTCACTCCAATCATAAGGTTGGAATTTAATCAGATTAATCACCCCATTATTATTGCCACCAAATCGGGTGGGAATTGCCAAAACTGCTTTTAGTGGTAGTGGCAAATATTGACAACCAATTACCAGACTGTTGTGAATTAGAGAAATGTCTTCAATAGTCAATGGTTCAGCAGCACATTGCAGCACTGGCGAGTGCATAAGCAACTGTTCCATTGAAAACATCTCTTCTGGGTGTGGCAACCCTAGATACTCATCAGCACACCAATTAGTAGTAGTCGCTCCCTCGGTTGTCTCACCCGTTACTGAAACCAAGCAGCAGCAATCTACTTTAAAAACAATTCCTAGTAATTGGGCAATATCTTGCAGCATCGATGCCGACGCCGAGGTATTAGCAATGATTTGGTTAATCTTTTGTACCAACTGGCGGGCAGGTTCTTCCTGATGCTGCATCAGCTTAACTTGGTAAGGTTGTAGTCGATCTATGTCATCGACGTAATGTGGCGGCGACGATAAAGGCTTTTTCATTCTTGGCACGCCCTCGGATAATAACACCATTGTTTTTGCACCCAACCTTTTGGCATATTTTTCACCGTTAGTTGTGTTGCTACACCCTGATAATTGATAAATCTTGTATGAATCCTTTCTCTCACCTGTTATAGCCCTTTTCTCTCTCAGATGGCCAAGTTAGCACTGGATCAAGCAAATTGCTACATTGTTACATAAGTAAGTAAATACTTAAGTTATCCTAAGTTAGCTTATTTTTGGCTGCTCTATGTTGAAATAATCTACTAACTTTATCCTGTCTGTAAGTATACATAAACCGTAATTTCTCTGGAATTACAGCGAAATCGCCTTTAAGATCGCGTAAAATCACTTAACTTATTTAATAAATTTTTATGAATTTTTTTTTTAAGCTAGTAGGTTTAACAAGCTACTCTTTTATCTCCGTAACTCTCAGTAAAATATCAATGAAGCTAAATTTTACTAAATTTTAAATGCAGCCCAATTATTTTTACTAATAATTGGGCTGCATTTGCCTAAATATAAGACTATCCAGCCAAACTCTCGACGCTCAGAGGAACCATATCGCCATTCCTCGTCAGTCCTAACAACATTGGTTGTTGGGGTTGAATTAGTTGACCTGTGAGTACACAGCGTTCTTCTTGCTGAGCTGTGGCAGCTATGCTAGCTCGAATGTCGGTTCGCGAAAATCGAGGCTTCCACTCACCTGATTTTTGCTGGACATAATTCCAAAGGATATCTCGGATCAGAGCTTGATATCCCTGATTCCCAGCTATTTCTTTGAGTTTATCTTTGAGTTCCCGCTCTAGGCGGATGCTGGTAACTTCCATATCGGTGGTTGGGGTGCGGGCGATCGTATGCATCACTTTTTCTCCTTAAAGGTATAGACAGGATAGTAATACAAGTGTAGTATGTTTAAAGGAATGTTCAATAGGTGAAATTTTCTGTGAAATCCATTTACCCCATCTCCACTTCTTTTTGCGCTACCAATTGCCGAGCCGGTTGGGAATCAGCTGCTATGGAAGTGGAGTATTTATTTATGGGCGATGGTAGCCGGAATCATGGGCAAATCACAGAGGGTAATTATGAATCTAGATATCTCAGCATTAGTGCGCTGATTGCGAAACCAGAACTAGATGAACAAAGCGGGGGGTACAGGCAAAGAAATACTGTACCGATATGAGACCAGAAAATTTTCCGGTCAATTCTAACCCCCGCTTCACCGAAAACTTGAAGCGGGGGTTTTTTTATAAGGAGTTAAGCTGTGACGATATCTTCCATGCGCGGCGCGAACGCAATGCAAGTGTTAGAGCAATCTGTGGTGGTGTTTTCTCAAAATTACTTACCACTGTGCCGGGTCAATATCAAGCGGGCGATTGTGCTGTTAGTAAGCAACAAAGCTCAACCGCTGGGTTTTAGCACAGAAGGCGGATGGCAAATTCACTCACCCAGTCTGGTAATTGATGTACCAAAACACATTCGCTTGACAATCACTTCCAATGAGCGGATGTGGAAAGTTCCGCCCGTGAATCGGCGGGAAGTGTTGCGACGAGATCATCACAGTTGCCAATATTGCGGCAGCGCCAAACATTTAACGCTAGATCATGTGATGCCGCGTTCTAAAGGCGGTTCTCACACTTGGGATAACGTAGTCACAGCTTGTGAGAGATGTAACTCCCGTAAAGGCGATCGCACCCTGTTTGAAGCTGGTATGCAACTGCGTACCAAACCAAAAGCACCAATGCACCCCGCGATTTCTTTTGCCGAACAGTTTTGGATAGATATGCAAGCAAACCTGGAATAACAGGAGAGCATAAGGAATGCTGAAATTAACTTACACTGAAAGCAGTTTTGATTTGGAATGTCTCACTCTGTCGCTAGAAGAATGGGTAGCACAGCGAGTGATTTTAGCCCTGCGAGTTGGGCAAGGTTTATGCATTGAACCCAATACCGCTTCCTTTTTGCTTCCTGTTGATTTGCCAGGAGTAGAAGTACTCAGGGCTGAGGTAAAAAGAGATGACAGAGGAATCATCGCCCTCTGTGCTTGCGATGCCGAATATATGGAAGTCACCCTGCGGGGTTCTTGGCTATCAAATAGTTCTAAGGATGCTGTCGGTGTGTTCGTTACCACTATGAGCGATCGCGCTGAGTTCTTTTTGCACAAACTTTGGCAAGAAGCTCAAGAAAGTAGTGCTTCTGTCATGAGTGAATAAACGAAATAGTAGGGTGAGGAGAATTTCTCACCTTTATTGCTCCATTTGTAGCAATTCGGGAATTGTCACAAATCGGTAGCCTTGCTGTTTGAGTCCACTGATGATTTGTGGCAAAGCTTCTACAGTTCTTTGGCGATCGCCACCACCGTCATGCATTAAAACAATAGAACCAGGTTTCGCGCCTTTCAGGACATTATTTACAAATGCCTGCGGTTTGGCGTGAGGATCGGTATCAGCTGAAGTTAGCGACCACATAATTACAGCGTCTTTCTGGCTTTTGGCGTAAGCGGCTAGTCCGTTATTTAAAAAGCCTCCAGGAGGACGAAACAGAGCAGTTTTAACTCCTGTGGTTTTGTATATCAGGTCGGCTGTGCGATCGATTTCACTCTTGGCTGTAGCTTCATCCATTCGCCGATACCAATGATGCCAAGTATGGTTGCCAATGGCGTGTCCCTCGGCTACCTCACGCTTGGCTAGGTCGGGATTTGCTTGCAAAGCTTGTCCTACCCAAAAAAATGTCACCTTAACATCATTTTGCTTCAGGATACCCAGCATTTCTAGGGTTGTCTTCGGCCAGGGCCCATCATCAATGCCTAGAGCAATAACCTTCTCGTTATTCCTGGGATGCACCTGATAAACAGTTTTTCCTTGAAATTTAGCTGGGATTGTAAAGGTAGGGTTTTCTACTTTGGCTGGCGGTAGTTGGGCATTAATTTGGCCCTTTGCTGGATGAGCTTGAACTTGTGCAATATGGATTTTGCTTAAAGGCTTGTTCAACCCCAGTTGTGGGGTGATACTACAAGCTGTAATCGTAGAGGCGATCGCGACAATACTAATTATCTGTTGTCGCTTCAAGGAGTTGTCTGTCACGTCAGGCTTTTAAAGATCAACCAATCATAAGCTGTAGTTTTAGTTTTCAGAGGGTTTAGCAAGGTCAAATCTAAGCGCAGAAGCTTTTCTAGACAATTTCAAAAAAACTTTCTAAAACCCCTTGACACCTCTTGTAGTATTTTGTAGTATATTTGTAGTGAGGCGAAAGACAAAGCTTCTCAAGAGTCAAATTTATGTTCTACATCCAACTAAAGGACAGGCGTTGGAATAAACCAAAGTCCCCAGTCAACAAAGCTGTTTCTACTTGTAAACCATCGGCAGTAGAGGCAATAAACGAAAAAAGTTCTAAGTTTGCACTCATCAAAACCACTGAATACATCCGTAATACATAACAGGCTTGCTACCTAGAGTGTTGGTTGTTTTCCTAACAGTTTCTAACAGTAAATTTTCTGAACCTTGAAAACTAAATAAGAAATGGGCAAGTTCACCAACAAAATCTGTGCCTAAAAACCTAAAAGTTTAGGCACAGATTCCCAAAAATCGGGGTGTAGCTCAACTGGCTAGAGCGTTCCGTTGTCTGCGGAAATGTTGCGGGTTCAAGTCCCGTCACCCTGGTTGTAGTCCTGTAGGCGAATAGTTTAAGCCGTCAGTTTCTCAAACTGAAGATTGCGAGTGCAAATCTCGTCGGGACTCCCAAATGGTCAGGTAGCCAAGTGGTTGAAGGCGTTGGTCTGCAAAACCGATTAGCGCGGGTTCAAATCCCGCCCTGACCTCTGTCGCAGCGTAGCTTAATCAGCAAAGCCCCAGGTTCATACCCTGGTATATGCGGGTGCAAATCCCGCCGCTGCCACCAAATGCAGGGATGGTGTAACGGTAACACCTCGTGACTCCAAATCCGATGTTCTAGGTTCAAATCCTAGTCCCTGTGTCAGACAATTTTAGATTTTAGATTAATAAATTTAATCCAAAATCTAAAATTCGGTAAATTATGCCCTCGTGGACTAATGGTTAAGTCAGTGTTCTTTCAAAGCACAGATGCGAGTTCAATTCTCGTCGAGGGAATGATTATGGGTCGGTGGCCGAGTCTGGCTGAAGGCGACAGTCTGTAAAACTGTTCTTTTTTGCACGCAGGTTCAAATCCTGCTCGACCCACTATGGAGAGGTGGCTGAGTGGCTGAAAGCGTCCTCCTGCTAAGAGGAAACGGGTAGTTAATATCCGTCGCAGGTTCAAATCCTGTTCTCTCCGTTTTGAGAGTGTGGTGTAACTGGATAACATCTCAGTCTACGAAACTGAAGACGTGAGGGTTCAAATCCCTCCACTCTCGTTACATGGGAGAGATGATGGAGTGGCTAATTCGAGTTGAATTAAACCAGTCCACTGGGTAAAACCTATCTCTCCTCCTTATCCCCCGGTAGCTCAGTTGGTAGTTAGCGCCTGTCTGAAGAACAGGAGGTCGTCGGTTCGATTCCGACCTGGGGGGCTTCGTTGCCTCATAGCTCAACGGTAGAGCAAGCGGCTGTTAACCGCGCGGTTGTAGGTTCGAGTCCTACTGAGGCAGCCAATCATTGCCGGGTGGACGAATTGGTAAGTCGCATCGCTCTGAACGATGAGGTTGCAGGTTCAAACCCTGCCCTGGCAATAAAGCCCTGTGGTGTAATTGGCAACATAGCGCCCTTTGAAGGCGAAGATTCCAGGTTCGAGTCCTGGCGGGGCTGCCAAACTTGCTCTTGTAGCCCAACTGGAAGAGGCTGCCGTCTCAAAAACGGTATGTTGTGGGTTCGATTCCCACCAAGAGCACCAAAATTTGCTCCTGTAGCCCAATTGGAAGAGGTGACAGACTTAAAATCTGTTTGGTTGTGGGTTCGACTCCCACCAGGAGTACCAACGGGATGTAATTCAGCGGCCAGAAGCCATGCTTTGGGAGCATGGAGTCGCAGGTTCAAATCCTGCCATCCCGATATGCCCCTGTGACGGAACTGGCATACGTGCTGGAATCAGAGTCCAGATTTTGCAGGTTCAAATCCTGTCAGGGGTACTAAGCTCTCGTGGCGGAACGGAAGACGCACTAGACCGAGGATCTAGTTTTTGCAG
Source organism: Nostoc sp. (assembly GCF_036917095.1). GTDB lineage: Bacteria > Cyanobacteriota > Cyanobacteriia > Cyanobacteriales > Nostocaceae > Nostoc. Next base: position 78,250 of record NZ_JBALFH010000002.1, on the reverse strand, counting down.
GTTCAAATCCTGTCGGGAGTACCAAAATATCTGAGTGTAGCCCAGTTGGGAGCGCGGGAGTTTTGGGAACTCCAGGTCGCAGGTTCAATCCCTGCCACTCAGACTTTGCCCTTGTAGCCCAACGGAAGAGGCGCTTCGCCTAGAACGAAGAGGTTGCTGGTTCAAATCCAGTCAGGGGTATTGGTGAATATGCGGGGATAGAGCAACGGTGGCTCGTGGGGCTGCATAACCTGAATATCGGCAGGTTCGACTCCTGCCCCCGTCACCAAAATTAGTGCTGGTGTAGCTCAATTGGCAGAGCAACTGACTTGTAATCAGTAGGTTGCAGGTTCAATTCCTGTTACCAGCTTGATACGGGTGTGATGTAACGGCAGCATGAGACGTTTCCACCGTCTTCGTGCGAGTTCAAATCTCGCCGTCCGCTCTGAACATTGCGGGTGTGATGTAATCGGTAGCATCTGAGTACGCCATACTCAGTGGGTGGGCATAATTGAACCTAAATAATGATAAATTTGTTCTTATTATTTAGGTTCAATTCATGAACACTCATCATACAAAAGGAAAAGCAGACCTAGCTGTAGCGAAAACCATAGCTGATTTGACTGTTAAAGGTTATGTAATTTTCACCCCTTTGATTTGCGAACACTTGCCATTTGATTTAGTAGCATGGAAGGAAAATAACTTTCTGAAAATCCAGGTTAAATATTCTAGCATTGGGCGAATTTTCGCTAATACATCATGGAATGATAAGCATGGAAATCATAAACGCCAGTATCAGAAAGATGATTTTGATTACTACGCCATTTACTTACCAGATAAAGATCGGGTTATTTACCCCAGTTTTGATTACCGAGGTATCATAATTAGAACCGATCTACCCAATATTAGTTCTCCTTTTTATTGGTGGGAGGACTTTCTCGAAATTAAATCAAACGTTTTCAACGGGAATATTAAAGATTTTCAACGTCAAGCAAGCCGAGTAAAAATGAAAAGGCGTTATTCGGCAAGACCTAAGTCTAGAAAGGTTGAACGTCCATCTAAAGAAGAATTACACGAGCTAGTATGGACTAAACCAACTGCTCACATAGCTCAAGATTTTGGTGTAAGTGATAAGGCAGTAGAAAAATGGTGTAAAGCTTATGAGATTGAGAAACCTCCTAGAGGTTATTGGGCAAAACTTTATAGCAGTAAATAAACTGAGTTTGTAGATTACGATTGCACTATGTCTAACAGCAGGCTACCCCAACGCGAACGAACTGTTAACTGGTAACTTATTTAATAAAGTTTGGGGGTTTAAGTCCCCTGCTTATGGAAGCAGCGTGTTTTGTGTCGGGGTTTAAATCCCCGTCACAAAACGTAATTGCGAATTGCGAATTGCGAATTGGTTTAATGGGTCTGTAGCTTAACTGGGAAAGCGTCTGCCTTGCAAGCAGAAAGATGTCGGTTCAAATCCGACCAGTATCCACTTTTGGTGTCTGAAGCCAAAGTGGTCGAGGCGCTGGTTTGTGGAACCAGTCATAGCGGGTTCAAGCCCCGTCAGATACCCCTGAATGGAAGATGCTGCTGAATGGACGGCAACCAAGCTTGAACCTTGGAGTACGGGCAACTGTAGGGGTTCGATTCCTCCATCTTCCTCTTTTTCCACCTGAAGCCGAAAAGCGAGGCGCTGTGCTGATAACACAGAAATAGGAGGGGCAGTACCTCCCTGGTGGATTTATATCTAATGTTGGTATTACAAATTGCACTTGCTCATTTTTTTTTCAAATTAACTAGGGTGGTTGGCATACCGGCTGTGCAGCGGGCTTTTAACCCGCAGAAATAGGTTCGACCCCTATACCACCCACTAAATAATTAAAAATTTAAAATTTAAAATTCAAAATAAGAAATGCAATCTTAGTTAGCCTTTTGGCAATCGCTAATATGCAACTTGAATGCACTTGGGTTATGAATAGGAACTAGCGATCGCTAGTTCAGCATGTTGCAATAGTATATCTTTATCCAGAGCACTTACGGGATATTGCGGTGTTACTGCCAATAGTTTCTCAATTCTTTCTCTAGCTGCTTCTACGACTGCTTCATCTAAGCTACCGTTACTGAGGGAATCTACGAAATCTTCAGCAATCCGATAAGTTCTTTCAATAGATGATGAATTAATATTACGCGACACAATAAACAGATCGCAGCCTGCATTAAATGACCGCGCCACAGTACCAGCTTTCATGAATATATCTGAGATCGCTTTCATATCCAAATCATCAGATACAACTACTCCCTCAAAGCCAAGTTCCTCTCTAAGTATGGTTTTGAGGATAGCCTGAGAAAGCGTTCCTGGCACATCAGGATCTATCTTGGGAAATAAGATATGGACAGTCATAATCAAAGGAATCTGTACTTCGATTAAGGTTTTAAAGGGTATAAGTTCTCGAAGTCGCAGGTCTTCTAGAGTTAAATTCAGTATTGGTAGCTCAATGTGAGAGTCTTTACTGGTGTCTCCATGTCCGGGGAAGTGCTTGGCGCATCCCAAAATTCCTGAATCTCGAAGTCCAAGGTAATAATCACGCGCACCTTGAGTAGCAGTTTCGGGAGTGTTACCAAAGGCGCGAGGCCCAATCACAGGGTTGTGGGGATGGGAAAAAATATCTGCTACAGGTGCCCATGATAAATTTATTCCCAGTGATTTTAGTTCTAATGCTGTGGCTTTTGCTACTTCATAGGCGTGCGATCGCAACAACAATGCATGAGGAAATCGCGTAATTGGCATTGGTGTGCGAATTACACGACCTCCTTCATGATCCAGAGTCATAAACATTGAATCACGTTCAGCATATTCTCGTATCTGGTCGTTTAAATCCTTGAAGCTTTCTAACCAAACCTGATATGGAGTGCCATCCAAAAAGTTTTTAGCAAAAAATATCACCCCAATCGGCTTTAATTCACTGAGTGCGCGTTTATCGTCATCGCTTAGTGTAGTGCCGGAAATACCTAAAATCAGGTGATGTCCAAAGTGTTTTAGCTCCTGCGATCCACTCATAATCTTTTACCTAACTGAGGTGTTTAATAGCAGTCTATAATCAGTACCCTAGATATTTTCTCAGATTAGATACACGGATTCACAAAGAAATCAACTACTTTTGAGATTAGCTATTTTCTGTCAAAGGAATTACTTTTGTTTCGCTAAATTTGCTGCACCTAAATCTAGATAAAATACTCGCTATAACCTATTGCCAACAATGGTATTAGTAATTTTGTTGGGTAGTTATGTGTAGGTAAAATTCCCTTTGATAAAAGTTTTTTGGGGAAGCGATCGCACAATAACTGCCAAATGTAACAGATTGCAACGTATAATGAGAACGATTAAACCGTTAAGAAATATTGAAGGGCATTAGGGTTAAATGCGAGTAGCGATCGCGGGTGCTGGTCTAGCAGGACTTTCCTGCGCGAAATATCTCACGGACGCAGGTCATACTCCCATTGTCTTGGAAAGCCGGGACGTACTGGGTGGTCTGGTTGCGGCGTGGAAAGACTCTGACGGCGACTGGTACGAAACCGGGTTACACGCCTTCTTTGGTGCATATCCTAATATGCTCCAATTGCTCAAGGAGTTGGGCATTGAAGATAGACTCCAGTGGAAAGAGCATACACTGATTTTTAATCAACCAGACAAGCCTGGGACACTCTCACGTTTTGACGTTCCAGATATTCCATCTCCTTTCAACGTCATTGCATCGATTCTTCGCAACAAAGACATGTTGACTTGGGAGCAAAAAATTCGATTTGCCGTTGGCCTCCTTCCCGCAGTAGTTCGGGGTCAGAAGTATGTTGAAGAGATGGATAAGTACAGCTTCTTAGAGTGGTTGAAAAGGCAAGGTGTTGACGAGCGGGTAACTAGTGATGTTTTTATCGCTGCATGTAAAGCGCTCACCTTTATCAATCCTGATGAAGTTTCAGCAACGATTCTCTTAACTGCACTGAATCGCTTTCTCCAAGAACGATATGGCTCCAAGATTGCATTTTTGGATGGTTCTCCTACAGAACGTCTATGCAGCCCGATCGTAGATTACATCACAGAACGCGGTGGAGAAGCGCGGTTGAATGCCCCCTTGAAAGAAATTTTGCTCAACGCCGATGGCACGGTGAAAGGATATTTGATTCGAGGGTTAAATGGGGCAGAAGATGAAGTTTTGACGGCTGATGTGTATGTATCTGCCATGTCAGTCGATCCTTTGAAAGTGATGTTGCCTAAACCTTGGAAGCTTATGGAGTTTTTCCAGAAGCTAGAAGGGTTAGAAGGAGTACCAGTGATTAACCTGCATCTGTGGTTTGACCGGAAACTTACAGAAATCGATCACCTACTTTTTTCGCGATCGCCCCTCCTAAGCGTTTATGCTGATATGAGCAATACCTGCCGTGAATACGCCAACCCCAATCGCTCAATGCTGGAATTAGTTCTAGCTCCGGCAAAAGATTGGATTGCCAAATCCGATGAGGAGATTGTGGCTGCAACGCTTGCTGAATTGGAAAAACTTTTCCCCGACCACTTTGGGGGAGACAATCCAGCAACATTGCTGAAATCTCATGTGGTGAAAACGCCGCGTTCAGTTTACAAAGCGACCCCTGGTCGTCAACAGTACCGTCCCGCACAAGTTACGCCCATTGCCAACTTCTATCTCGCCGGAAGTTATACCATGCAACGCTACTTAGGCAGTATGGAAGGTGCCGTACTTTCTGGTAAGCTGACAGCGCAGGCAATTTCTGAGGCTCTCCCGGTAGCAAATTCCTCAAACCTGCAAACGCTCACCCGACCGCCCGCAACGAATGCTGCAACTGCCTGATTCCCCCCCGCGCATGAAAACGCTGGTCTCTGTAGACGAGTCATACAAACTTTGCCGACATCTCACAGCAAAGTATGCCAAGACTTTTTACCTGGGTACTTTGCTCATGAGTCCGGTAAAACGTCAATCTATTTGGTCAATTTACGCTTGGTGTCGCCGTACAGATGAATTGGTAGATGGGCCCGCATCTGCTATTACCACGCCAGAAACCCTAGACCTATGGGAACAGCAGCTGGAATCGATTTTTGCGGGACAGCCATTAGAAAATTACGATGTCGCTTTAGCTGATACCCTCCAGCGCTTTCCGATGGACATTCAGCCCTTTCGGGATATGATTGCCGGTCAGCGCATGGATTTATATCGCAGTCGTTATGAAACCTTTGAGGACTTATACCTCTACTGTTACCGCGTTGCGGGCACTGTTGGCTTAATGTCAACAGCAGTTATGGGTGTGGATAGCACCATATACACCGCTCCGTGGCGTCAGAACAAACAACCATATCTCCCCACAGAAGAAGCGATCGCTCTGGGAATTGCCAATCAACTCACCAACATCCTGCGGGATGTGGGAGAAGATGCCAAACGGGGGCGAATCTACATTCCCCTTGAGGACTTGGAAAAATTCAACTACACCGAGCAAGACTTCTTCAAAGGTGTGGTAGACGATCGTTGGCGGGCGCTGATGCGCTTTCAAATCGAACGGGCCCGCCAATTCTATACCACCTCAGACCAGGGAATTACTTATTTAGCATCCGATGCCCGTTGGCCTGTGTGGGCAGCATCAATGCTGTACGGTCAGATTTTGGAAGCGATTGAACGCAACGATTACGATGTATTCAGTCAGAGGGCTTACGTTCCCCAGTGGAAAAAGTTACGCACTTTGCCCGTGGCTTGGATGCGATCGCAAGTCCTTTAAAAAATTAGTCATTTGTCCTTAGTCCTTAAAGTTTTATAAATAACCAATGACTAATGACTAATGACTAATGACCAATGACCAATGAAAAATGACTATTGACTCTTAAGAGCAACTCTGGTAACATTGATATTCGTGAGTCATGGAGAGGTGGCTGAGTGGTCGAAAGCGGCAGATTGCTAATCTGTTGTACGGCAGGCAACTCCGTACCGAGGGTTCGAATCCCTCCCTCTCCGTTTTCGAGCTTTTAATACACAGAGCATATTCTGTGTATAACAGTAATACTAATCTGGTGGTAAATATTTCTACTCCTAAAGATGGATGATATGATTTATCTTTTGGAGTCCTGATAAGATCCAGCTAACTGAGAAATCTAGTTTGAATCTTACTTGTAGGCTCCTAAATATCTAAGGAGTCAAAGTTATTTATGAGAAAAATTAGCGCCGCCTTAACCTTCAGTATAGCTACCCTAGCAATTGGGTTCCTAGTTGGGGCTTGTAGCGAAAATAGTACCCCCAATGGCACAGCTAACAATGGAAGTAGCGCTACCCCAGCGGCAAACTCAACTACCACAAGCAGTGCTAAAGGGCTAAAAATTGGTTCCCTGTTACCGACAACAGGTGACTTAGCTTCTGTTGGACAGCAGATGCTAGGTTCTGTCCCTTTACTAGTCGATACGGTCAACGCTTGCGGTGGGGTGAATGGCGAACCAGTTACTTTGGTGCAAGTAGACGACCAAACCGACCCCAGATATGGTGCTGCTGGGATGACCAAACTAGCAACTTTAGATAAAGTAGCAGGTGTAGTTGGTTCATTTGCCAGTAGCGTTTCTAGTGCAGCAGTCTCTGTTGCCACGCCGAATAAAGTAATGCTAGTTTCCCCTGGTAGTACCAGTCCTGTCTTTACTGAAAAGGCCCAAAAAGGCGACTATAAAGGCTTTTGGGCGCGTACTGCTCCCCCTGATACCTACCAAGCACTAGCTTTAGCCCAACTTGCCAGAAAAAAGGGTTTCAAGCGAGTTTCTACAGTTGTAATTAATAACGACTATGGCGTTGGCTTTGAAAAAGCATTTGTGCAAACTTTTGAAAAATTGGGTGGAACTGTCGTTAATAAAGGTAAGCCTGTCCGCTATGACCCAAAAGCCCAGACATTTGATACAGAAGCGTCCGCTGCTTTTGCTGGTAAACCAGATGCAGTCCTAGCTGTGCTTTATGCGGAAACTGGTAGTCTGTTTTTGAAAGCCGCCTATCAGCAAGGTGTGACGAAGGGAGTGCAAATTTTACTGACAGATGGGGTGAAATCACCTACTTTTCCAGAACAAGTTGGCAAAGATGGTGATAAATTTATTTTAACTGGAGCGATCGGTACAGTACCCGGTTCCGATGGCAAAGCACTAGAAGCTTTCAACAAATTGTGGAAGGATAAAAAGGGTGGTGCGCCAGGAGAATACGCTCCTCAAGCTTGGGATGCGTCTGCTTTATTGATATTGGCAGCACAAGCTGCTAAGGAAAATACAGGTGTTGGTATAGCTAGCAAAATCCGTGAAGTGGCTGATGGGCCTGGCACAGAAGTTACCGATGTCTGCGAGGGGCTGAAGTTACTTAAAGCTGGCACTAAGATTAACTACCAAGGAGCAAGTGGCAATGTAGATGTTGATGCTAACGGCGATGTCGTCGGTGTTTACGATGTTTGGACAGTAGGAGACGATGGCAAAATCAAGGTAATTGACAAAGTTACCCCCAAGTAGAAAGTTAGGAGTTATGAGTTAAGAGTTAGGAGTAAAACATTACGAACTCTTAACTTCTAACTCATAACTTCTAACTCTTAAAAGCCAGTGAAGTTGTAACCAACTCCTAACAACAAGCCAATATCAGTTTCATCAAAAAATCCAGCATTCACAGCAGCCGTTGCCGTAAATTGAGAATTTAGAGGCACATCAATGCCACCAGTTACCAAAAAGGCTAATTGCGAATCATCACCAGTTTTGTAAGCTCCACCAACTCCGACGTAAGGTGCAATAGCTAAGGGTTCGGTAAAAGCATCTGCTGACTTGAAGGAAAAATCGTAGGTGATAGGAAGTAGAACTGTAGTATTGTCACCAAATACGGCTGAGGGTCGCACAGAGATAGAATTTGTCAGTCCGATTTTGCTAACTACCGCAAAGTTACCGTCGCCTAAAGATGAGTCTCCACCACTCACACCAATGTTAGCAGCGACGCCAACATAGCTGCTACCGCCACGGGTCGTTCTACCTAAATCAATATCCGATTGCGCCACTTTGGGAGCAGATGGTTGAGTAGTAGTTTGAGAAGTCGGTTGCACAGGCTCAGAAGTGAGTGTCGCAGATGAGGTTGCCACTGTGCCTGGAAAAGGTGTAGGCGTTACACTGCCATTTTCTTTTACCTTAGTTAAATTTGTGATTGTAGATGTCTCAGTTGTTTCTGTAGAGACATTTTGACTCGCAGTGTCTAGTTCTGTACTAAACTCGTTGGGAGAAGCGACGGTTGCAGAAGGCTCGTTTAATGCCTGACTGCTCGCTGTGTCAGCTGTCTGGGCACTTGGAGAGACATTTTGACTTGCAATGTCTAGTTCTGTACTAAACTCGTTGGGAGACGCGACGGTTGCGGAAGGCTCGTTTAATGCCTGACTGTTCGCTTTGTCAGCTGTCTGGGCACTTGCAGATAAGCCGCTACTCAGGACTGCAAAAGCAGCGATACTTGGCAACCAAAACACACCTTTACGAAGAAAAATATTATTCACATTCACTCCTAGAACAATATTGCCACGGAAAATAAAGGATTTTGTTGATTTCAGTCAACAAATTCGGGCAATACTCAAAATTTAACACCAAAAAATTGGTTTTTACATCTTGACTTTACTGGTTTTATCTACTTAATATTTACTAGCAAAAAATTAAATACTTTATCCTGGATATCTGGAATTTGACAGATGACAAAAATTCTCTTGGCTTTAGACAAAGAGTCTATTTGTTAAAGAGGTCATCAGGATTGCGAAAACTTTTATCAAAAAACTTAGTCTACATCAACACTGAGCTTTCTTAGTATTTGTGCGAACTCTTCAGCACATTGGCATTTGTGCTGTAACTCTAATTGTTGAGGAGTCAAAACCATTTTGCTTTACTTCATAAGTGCTGGGGCTAGTTGAGACTATCGCGTCTGGAGGGAAATTATAGCGATTATATTAATTGGAACGACAAAATGATAACTCTATTGTTTCAATAAATACGAGAAAAATAAAAAGTCTTAGCCAAGCACACTGCGGCTATGAATTATGATACATGGCGCAAAAGCAAAAGCTTCTTTCGAGTGACAAGCTACCTACCATCACTTCTCTACTAGACGCTGTGCGAACAAGCGTCAATGATAGCGATCGCACAGCGTAAAGCCTTCTCTTCTCCTATGGTCAATGTTACACGAACAAAGACGCTAACGTGAATGAGAGGCTTGCCTGCGACACGCGCAAGGGACGCCAACAGCATAGCAACTCTGACGACTACAGGAGAAGGACTTGCCGTAGGCTATGGTTGGTTTACGCCATTCTCTACTAGGAATTGCGCTTTGTAACAATAAAAGTTGATTGTGAAGTGATATTACAAAGCTTGCAAAAATATTTAGAAATTGTCTACAAGACAAACATGGTTCTAACGTAGAACCTATTAGGAGAGACTTGAGGCAAATTTGATGATCGGAAATAATATTCAAAAGTATCGGTTTGTCTGTACCCTGACTTTCGGTGATATCTACGGTCAAATAATTGTTTGGTTGATTACAATTACCCTAAGTTTGGCATCAGCCTTGGCGCTAATGGGTGCCAAGCGACCCGTGTACGCTTTAGCAACAGCGGGTCTGGTCGTTCTGTTATCGCTACCTTTCTTGTTGTTTGCGTTTGTCACTACCTTGTTAAATCATATTGAACTCACTCCTGTAGGGCCTGAAACCAAAATGGAACCTATGCCAGGTAATGTGTCTCAGCAACAACCTGTGCAAGCAACTAGCTAAAGATTTAGGAGTTATGAGTTATGAGTCACTCCCTTTGTCCCATAACTCTTGATTTTTAACTTTTCACTTCTAATTTAAAAATTTGTAATAACTTCCCTGTCTATAGGCAGGGAATTTTTTTGTAGAGACGCCACGACAACAATCGCAACGCATACCTGATTAATCACCTCTCTACAATAGAACAGCAGGGTTTGCAATCAGGGGCTAATTATGCTGGAACACGATGTGATTATTGTCGGGGGTGGATTGGCGGGATGTCGCGCTGCTGTGGAAATTGCCCGCACTGACCCCAGTTTAAATATTGCTGTGGTTGCCAAAACCCACCCAATTCGTTCCCACTCGGTGGCGGCTCAAGGTGGTATGGCTGCGTCGCTGAGAAATGTTGATTCAGAAGATAGTTGGAAAGCACATGCTTTTGATACTGTCAAAGGTTCTGATTACTTGGCAGACCAAGATGCTGTGGCAATTCTCACCCAGGAAGCGCCAGATGTGGTGATTGACTTGGAACACATGGGCGTTTTGTTCTCTCGCTTATCCGATGGGCGCATTGCCCAACGGGCTTTTGGCGGACATTCCCACAACCGCACTTGCTATGCCGCTGATAAGACCGGTCACGCGATTTTGCACGAATTGGTTAACAATTTGCGGCGTTATGGGGTGCAAGTTTATGAAGAATGGTATGTGATGCGTCTCATTTTGGAAGAAAATGAGGCGAAGGGTGTGGTGATGTTCCATCTTTTGGATGGACGTATAGAGGTGGTGCGAGCCAAGGCGGTGATGTTTGCCACGGGGGGCTATGGTCGCGTTTATAACACCACCTCTAATGATTACGCTTCTTCGGGTGATGGTTTGGCAATGACTGCGATCGCAGGTTTGCCCCTTGAAGATATGGAATTTGTCCAATTTCATCCCACTGGTTTATATCCCGTAGGCGTGTTGATTTCAGAAGCAGTACGGGGTGAAGGGGCGTATCTGATCAATAGTGAAGGCGATCGCTTTATGGCGAACTATGCACCCAGTCGCATGGAACTAGCTCCTCGTGATATTACCTCACGAGCGATCGCTTACGAAATTCGCGCCGGCCGTGGTATTCATCTTGATGGAAGTGCTGGTGGCCCCTTTGTCTATCTTGACCTACGTCATATGGGCAAAGAAAAAATTATGAGTCGCGTCCCCTTCTGTTGGGAAGAAGCACACCGTTTAGTAGGCGTTGACGCGGTAACTCAACCTATGCCAGTTCGCCCGACAATTCATTATTGTATGGGTGGTATCCCAGTTAATACTGATGGGCAAGTCCGCAGTAGTGGCGATGGTTTAGTTGAGGCTTTCTTTGCGGCTGGCGAAACATCTTGTGTTTCCGTACATGGAGCGAATCGCTTGGGGAGTAATTCTCTGCTGGAGTGTGTAGTTTATGGTAAGCGAACTGGGGCTGCGATCGCACAATTTGTACAAAAACGTAAGTTACCCTCTGTGGATGAGCAACGATATGTAAGGGAAGCACAGCAACAAATCCAAGCTTTGTTAGAACAACCAGGACAGTATCGCATTAATCAAGTTCGTCAAGCCTTCCAGGATTGTATGACTGATTACTGTGGCGTCTTCCGCACTGAGGCATTAATGAGTGAAGGGTTGCACAAACTAGAAGAAATACAACAGCGATATCCACAAATTTATTTAGATGACAAAGGTAGCTGCTGGAATACCGAACTAGTGGAAGCCTTAGAATTGCGAAGTTTGATGGTAGTGGGACAAACGATTTTAGCATCAGCCCTGAATCGTCAAGAAAGCCGTGGCGCACACTTCCGCGAAGATTATTCCGAGCGAGATGATGCTAACTTTCTAAAACACACAATGGCTTACTATTCACCTGCGGGAATTGACATTCAATATCGTCCGGTGGCGATTACTATGTTTGAGCCAAAAGAGCGGAAGTATTAGTTAAAGGTAAATTTATATGGGAAATCGAGGGGGCTATAAACATTTAGTCTACCTCGATGAATAATAACGTGATTATAAATATTCTTAAAGTCTAAAAAGTAGTTCAAACGTATTAAAATAACGGTCAATATCGCTATATAAAAGTCTGGATATGCAATTCAGTGAGGATGAAATTCTGCTCATCAAGTTATGTAAAGGACTTGTGCAGATTTGCGATCGCATTAACCGAGGTGAGCCAGCTTATCTAGTCGAGGACTCACAACCGTTTCCACAGCCATTATATGAAGCATTTCAAGGATTGAGTTTGAAATGGATACTGCGGGATGAGGAAATGCGACATCCAGCTATATTGTGTATGGTTGAGGGGGCCAGAAAGTCAGTAGAGGCAGTTGAGCCAGACTTTTCCGAATTCGTCGATTATCCTGAAGACCCATTAATTGGAAATATGACGCGCCCCTCAGAAGAATGCGAAGCTTGGGCTAGCAGATACGCATTAAATTTGGAACGAGAGCAGAATCAAAGCTACATTCCACGCCTAATGGCAGAAATTGAACGACTTAGCTTACCCCACAGTACCTACACACTTTTCCGTCGATTTATTGCTGAGAACCCATTTCCTTCGGATTTAATAATTGCCTTATTTCGCTCTAATAATCCTGATATCGATCCAGTTTTAGACCTATTGATGCAAGCATATCGGGATGCACCACCGCAATCTGAGTCAATGCCATTATGCAAGACTTGCGGTGGATATTTGGATTGTGCCGCACGAGATATCGAAGGCTGTTGTGAACCATTAGAAGGACGAGTAGATAGAGCACCGATAGAAGATACCGTCATCTGCCTAATTAGACCTTCGCTCATAGAATTGCGTTTAGCTCGAACTCTCGAAAAAATGGGATTGCAAGTAGAACTATGGCCAGAACTAGACAAGGCTGATCTGAAAGTGACACTACCGACTGGAGATATTTGGGCAATTGACGCGAAAGATTGGGGAAGCGCCACCATGTTAGCTAGAGAATTAAATCAAGATACGATTCCAAATATTGGCCAATCTCAATCATTCTTTGTAATCCCAGATTACCGATGGACAAATTTAGCATACCAAGCAGCTTTTAAAAGTCGGTATAAGGGAAATTTGCCTGTTTTTTCAGAGTCAGAATTAATTAAGCGTGTCAAGGGAGTTTTGAAGTGAGAGATAGCAGTACTTTGAATGAGGCGCTAAAAAAAGTAATGGGAGGTGAATCACCACCGATTGAGATGAAATTTTCCGATTTTGCCCGTACAGAATTAATGCTTCATGCTCTGTGGACTCATTTCCCTGACCAAGCTATTCGGAAAGCACATTTACTGATGCAAGGCTACCGAGAGCCAGGTACGACAGATGCACAGTGGGATATCTTGAAGCATCTACGCCATTTAGCGCCAGAATTCCGTAGTTCAATTAGCTGGGAAATTGCTCTCCGTAGCTATGATGACGTTGCCAAAAGTTCGGCTTCTGGTTGGCTAGGTTTTGACATCGACTACCCAAGCAACAAAATTACGCCAACTAAAAAGATGGCATTGGCTCGGTATGACCTATACGAAAGGCTGCTGACTCAAGAGCCATTAAAGTTTCGGCAAACGAAATATAGACCAGCCCCGGCTGGTGACTACGAGTTCAACATTAATCCACAGCAGACGCGCACAATCAGAATTTCAAAAGAAATTGCCAATATTGGTGTAAAGTATGCCACTCAAATTCCCAGCATTAATCTTTCCAAGGATCGTCAGTCCATCAAAATACCCCTAGCTGATTTGATTAAGAAAGGAACTGAATTGAAACCTATTTTAGGGTACGACGCAGGGCAAATACTTAATCAGTCAACCTATTGGGATATTCAACAGGATCAAGAAGCTAGAGAGATTTTTATTGATGGAGAAGGTCATATTTTAGGCCCGACTGGAAGTGGCAAATCCACCCTAATTGATTGCCTAGTTGCACTCTTGGTAGATAGCAATAAAAGAGTTGCGATTGCTACAAATAGTGTAGGTGAAGTACAAAACTGGCTTGAATTTGCTCAAAAAGTTGGGATCAGGGCAGTTCCGATTATTGGAGAATCGGAACGACACAAGCACCTCAGCCGATTAAATCAGGCTGTAATGTTCAGTAACAAACAGCAGCCTTTCACCCATCCTGGTTTCAAATGGCTGTCACAATCCTGTCCATTGTATAGCTTGGCACAGCCTCAGATTCCACAAACATCAAGTGGTCAGCGTAGCAGACCACCATGCTTCGGCAAGCTACAAGATGTTAATGATCCGAATAAGGTTTATAGTTGTCCCCTAGCTCCTATCTGTCCCAGACATATTAAAGCTAATACATTAGAAAATGCCCAACTCATAGTTGGAACTTTACAAGGGTTTATTCAGAAGAAAGTTGCTCCACACAATTTGACTGAAAATATTACCATCCTTGAATATTTAGCACTAACAACAGATTTGTTAATCATTGATGAAGTTGATCTTGCTCAACCCAAGCTAGATGAAATTTTCTATCCTACAGAGACACTTGCATCTTTCGATTTGTTGCAAGATACATGGACAAGAACTGAATCTTATCAACATGTACATGGTCTGATGGAAGGCGAAGTGGTTGTGCCAGGGAGATACCGCGATCCTTATTTAGAACAGTCAGAAGATCAACGACATTTAGCCAACCGAGGAATTGGGGCTTTAATGTATTTGATGAGAAATATTACAAACACAATTAAAGGTAAAAGTTCCCGTCAAGAAATTGAAAACCTGTTAAAAGCATATACCCAGGAAGGAAGATTATTTACAGCTTGGACATTTTTTGATAAATTAGCTGAACAACTTTCAGGATTAGCACATGTTCAAAGTAGTGCTAACAAAATCCGAAAACAAACCTTATCTAAATATCAGCGTAACTACGATCGCTACCGTGAAATTTTTAAGCGAATACAAAATAATCCTGTTAGCCCTGACACCATTGGTCTTAACTCTAGTGACACAGTAGTTGCAGAACGTTTAGCATTAGTTTCTGGAGCATTATTAGCAGGAGACTTGCTCACTACAGTACCCCATCCTAACTGCAAAAAGTTTATTCAAACAACGCGATGGGATATTAAATTTGAACAACTAGAATCTGATGTCGAGCGCTTCATAGACAACCTTGCTAAATTACTGCAACTAGCCATTTATGCAGCCCATGTATTAGGTGCATTAGGTAAACACGTATCTGCTAGAGGTTACGCTAGCGTTGACCTGGAATCTACCTTACCAATGACCCCTCCAAGTGACTTTGAAAGCTTGTTACCTAATTCTCCTGTTGGTTCCGTAACTAGCGCTCAATTCCTCAACAGACAACTTAGAATATTTCGCGGGATTGCCTTGGGTAGGTCACTTCTAAGCCAATGGAATTCTATCTTCAGCATAGATGGGCTGACTCCAGCAAATTTGTTAGTTACATCAGCAACTAGTTACTCAGGAAATACTGAACAATCATATCCTTTTCATGTGCAATTAAAGCCAACTTTGTTAATTGAACCGCCTCCTGAGAAGTCTAAAGCGGTAGCGCATGACAGTGAATTCTTTTATTGCCCCGTTGTCGATGATGCAGGAAATCCTGTCTTTATCTCCGGTAGTCAAGGGGATGATCGGCAGGAGAACATTAGTCGGATGATTGCAGGACTTTGCCGTAAAAGCAAACAAGGTAAGCCACTACTTGAGCAATTTCAAGATTATTTAGCAGCAAATGTTGGTAGTGATCGCAAAAATCTGCTAATTGTGACAAATAGCTATGCAGAAGCTAAGGCGTTTTACAATTCTCTAAAAAATCCCTATCTTGATAGGGCATCTTACGTTGTTCAAGATGGTCGCTGGGTTTCAGACGATCAGGTTTCTCGGTCTAAACTCACTGAGTTTCCAGGCCGTGGTAAGGAGTTTTTAATTGCGCCAATGGGTGCTATATCTCGTGCTATTAACATGATGCATCCCTTGACTGGAGAGCCATACTTTGGTGGTATGGTGATTGCTGTTAGACAGCACCCTAGCCCAGACGATAATCAAACAGTTATCAGTGGGGTTAATAAGGAAACGATAGATATCATCGACAAACTAGCCGTCGAGGTTATTCAGAGACATGCTCGACATGCACGAGACACTTTTCTTACAATCCCGCAAATTTTTTCTCGATTACCTGATAAAATCGCTAAAATTGCGCTCAAAACGCCGCTTATCTGGACGTTAACGGTTAATTTAACTCAATTAATCGGACGTAGTACTCGCGGTGGTCGCAAAACAGTTGTCTGGTTTGTAGATGCCGCGTTTATGCCAGAAACCGCAAAGGGAAATTCGTCTGGGGATTCGGAGCAAAACTCTATTTTGTTAGCTGCCCGCAAGCTCTTGGGCAGCGCAATCAATAAAGGTGGTGCTTCTGGAAGGCTGATCAAAACCCTGTATGGGCCAGTTTATTACCCGCTAACTCGACTAACCCATTTCATTCACGGAGTGAAACTTTGAGTATTAATTACTACCAGCCCATCTACCTTGAATATAACGAGAAATTGGTCAGGGATATCACTGGTTTTGTGATGCCGTTTCCCAATTTAAAAAAATTTAATACCCATTATGGAGAACCTGAAGAAAACGCCCCAACAACTTCATTACTTAATACGATCCGATTATTGCTGCCACAGATCCGCTTTATCGACAATAAGTTGATGGTTAATGGCGAACCAAACCCCGCTACTTTTCTGGCTTATGAAGAAGTTGACCCAGAGATTCTAGCTCTTATATTCAAGAGATGGGTTGAAGTATGCTACCCAGAATCAGAACATAAAGCGTTAAAACCATATTGCAGTGTCGATCAGTTTCATTGGACTGAAGCAGCACCTAATCATCTCAAATTTTGGGCACCTTCTTGGGCGATCGCGTGGGAACTCAGCAAGCACGAATATCAACTAGGAGAAAATTCATTCAAGTTTTTATTTGGCCCAGGACGAAGCGGAAATACTGTTGAACTTGTATCTTGGCCGCCGTTTTCAAATACGCATGGTCATCGAGCATCTGTGGCGCTTGTTATATCAACTCAAAGTGATATAGATCCTAAAAAAATCAACCTTCACTTTCAGATGAAGCGTTGGATAGTTAAACAAGGAAAGGACTCAGATATTCGGTTAGAGAAACGTACTACAAGATGCTATGTTCGTAGATTACGATCTTGGCTAGGAGACTACAACCTACTACAGCCAAATGCCTTTACGGTTCTGGAAGCAAATTACCGTCGGGAAGGAACTGAGTATGTCCCCCAATGGAAAAACCGACAGGTGAGCCAAATTTTAGAACGTTTATCAGTGCAAATTCCAAACATAACGGATGTCTTGGCAAACCCATTAAATTTTCTTCAAACAGACCAGACAGATATTTTGGTTCCTGCACGAGTCTATCAGAAGGCGGGATGGGGAACAGGATTTACTTTTGAGGACGAGAGAACATTACTTAAACAAATCAAAGATATATTACCACCTAGCGTTATAATTTCTCCTCCCTGGCAAAAGATAACTGTTAAGACAGACTTGAATAAATCCATTAAGCAGCGATTTCAAGACACGCCAATTATTAATAGACCTTCCAAGGGAAAACTTCCCGATATTAGTAGAAACTTACAGGTATTCTTAGCTGAACGAGCAAATAACTTAACTATTCAAGTACGTTACCGCACAGAAGAAGTCCGAGACGCTCTTGCATTCGTTGCCAAGCATTACTTTGGCAACAGTCTCAATCTAGAGTTTTATACATCCGAAGGTTTAGCCGATCCTTTAGAAGAGATAGAAAGAAACGGTCGAACAATTATCAATGACCGTCGTATTCGAGAATTTGGGCAGCAGAATCAACCTGAACATCCAATGCCGATGATCATAGAAATTCTATCTCCAGACCATACTAGATATCGTGGTAATCAAGATCCAAAACCTTATCTAAAATCTCTTTTACCTAAATACAATTTTATTCCTCAGTGCATCTTGTCCACAGAGAAGGTAGATAATAATGAAACTGGGGAAGCCAGAACAGACGAAGATTTGCAACAGAATCTTTATAATCGTGCTCTTGCTGCAATTCTGGATGCCATTTTGCCATTCGACCTAAATTACCCTTTATCAACTCCTGACGATAACACTGTCTATGCTGCTTTGTATGTAAGTCGGCGGAACCAGACAACAGCAAGCCAAAGTTTTAATGAGCCAATTTTAGTGGCAATTTATAAGAATGAAGTCAGAGTGTTATTACCTCAGAGGGATCTGCATTTTAGAACCATGCCTGATACAATTTGCGAATTAGCAAAGCACAGAACATCTAAGGTTAATTGCGATCAAGTTATCAGTAATATGCTGACTACATTGAGCCAGACATACTCTGCTGCTGACGATATATATCTATTTGTTCACGGTCAAAATGCTCGCAGCTATTGGACTTGGTTACAAGACAGCAAGTTCGAGCCAGATAAACCACCGACAAACAAAATTCACATTGTTCGTGTACGTGACAGAATGAATAATGAAGTTCCGCAAGGATATGGACTTAATACAAAGCAAGAAACATTCATAAAAGGTACAGCCTCTTTTACAAAAGGAATGTTTATTCCACAAAACTGCCATCTGAATACAACTGCGTTTACTCAAACAGTCCTAAGCATTGCTGAAAAGTCTCGGACTAACAAATTGGCTAAACAGATGAGCCGTTATCAAGCTTGGATAGTAAGGGGATACGAAAAAGAAACTACCAAAGATGGAAAATCAATAACTAAACTTGATTCTCAGACAGGTAAGTGCATTACAAAAAATATTACTCGCAATCCCGAACGTAGAAAAGATTGGAAAACTCCGCAGCCACGCGCTCAAAATATCCTAGCAACGCCATCACCTGAGAAATTTATACTCCATCATGCAATTACACACACTCTCAGATCGCGCCATTGGTGGACTTCTGACGAGTGTGAGTATCCTTTACCTCTCTCATTAGCTGAAAAACCGAAGGAGTGGTCTTTTAATGATGGCGAATTGGAATCTTGAGAGTAATATTTTCAAATAAGAGTTGCGATCGCCTACCTAAAAGTTATCTGTGAGCATTGAGTATCAAGATGAATATGAGCTTAATATTTCGCAAATAAGTTAGCTATAAACCTTAATTTAAATGCTTAATTTATTACCAAATATTAAACTCGTATTTACAAAAATAAATATTGGTACAACTCGGTGATGTAAAATCCTGGAGATACTAAAAGGTGATTAACAGAGTCTCAATAAAATGGCACAGGATAGGAAGTCAACGGTTGTAATTACGGGTGCCTCTTCGGGGGTGGGTTTGTATGCTGCAAAAGCTCTTGCTGAAAGGGGATGGTATGTGGTGCTGGCCTGTCGGGATTTAGCGAAGGCACAAAAAGCTGCCCAAGCTGTGGAAATTCCCTACAACAGTTATACCAGCATACATATTGACCTTGGCTCCTTGGAAAGTGTTCGACAATTTGTGAAGAACTTTCGGGCAAGCGGCAACTCCCTAGATGCTTTAGTGTGCAATGCCGCAATTTATATGCCTTTGTTAAAAGAGCCACTGCGAAGCCCAGAAGGCTACGAGTTGAGCGTTGCTACAAATCATCTTGGACATTTCCTTTTATGCAACCTGATGCTAGAGGATCTGAAGAAGTCATCTTCAGAACCAAGACTTGTCATTTTGGGAACTGTCACCCACAATCCAGACGAATTGGGCGGTAAGATTCCACCGCGTCCAGACTTAGGCGATTTCCAGGGCTTTGCAGAAGGGTTTAAAGAGCCAATATCGATGATTGATGGCAAGAAATTTGAACCAGTCAAAGCTTACAAAGACAGCAAGGTTTGCAACGTGTTAACCATGCGGGAACTGCATGAGCGCTATCACGAATCAACCGGTATCGTCTTCAACTCTCTCTATCCGGGATGTGTTGCAGAAACGCCGCTATTTAGAAACCACTATCCCCTGTTTCAGAAAATCTTCCCATTATTCCAGAAGTACATCACTGGGGGATACGTGTCTCAGGAGTTGGCGGGAGAACGGGTTGCTGCGGTGGTTGCCGACCCTGAGTATAATCAATCCGGTGCTTATTGGAGTTGGGGAAATCGCCAGAAAAAAGATGGCAAGTCCTTTGTTCAAAAAGTTTCTCCTCAAGCCCGCGATGATGAAAAAGGCGATCGCATGTGGCAATTAAGCGCAAAGTTGGTTGGACTTGCGTGATGGAACAGGATTTAGCGTTACCCTTGTGCATGATTCATCAATTCATAGATCCACTTTTTTGAATGAATTGACATTATGTATAGGTAAGTAATGGTTGAGGTGATTATTACGTCACCTCTGACTTTATTGATAGTTTTACTTTACACAACCAATAGGTTACGCAGTTGTAGTATGAGTGGGATGTCTACGACAGGCTACACCCAAGCATTCTTCCAGACTACAATCATAGTAAAGAGATGCGAGAAATTATCTAACCATTTCCTATGGAAACTGCCATGTCTTCCCCAAAGGCACATTCCCAAACCCTATATGATGCGGACTACTTGCAATGGATAAAAACAACTATAGAAAAATTGCAAAGTCATGATTACGCGAAGGTGGAGTGGGAGAACCTCATCGAAATTGGTCTGTATACGCCGTTTCACTCCACAGTAATACCTCTTCATCCCCTACTCCCTTGACATCTATATGAAAAATATGTATAATTGCAATCGCATAGAAGGGGAGTAGCTGCTGGCAAAAAAGTTGAAAGCCAGTACATCTGAATCAACATACTGGCGATGAGCCTGGTTCAGATGGCAAGTAATAAATATTTGAAAGCGAGACCTTCACTAAGTTCACACCGAAAAGTGTAAACTTGGTGAGGTCTTTTGGTTCTCATCAAGCTTCACATCGGTAAACGATTTTTCAGGAGCTTGAGAGAGTGTTAACAGCTTTTACCGCAGGTTTATTATTAATAACAGTTTCAGAACTAGGCGATAAAACATTTTTTATTGCTGTGATTTTGGCAATGCACCACTCGCGGCGGCTGGTATTTATAGGTGTCACAGCCGCTCTAGCCGCGATGACAATTCTTTCGGTGCTATTTGGACAAGCGGTATCTTTGTTACCAAAAAGTTATATTCATTACGCCGAAATAGCTTTGTTTATTGCCTTTGGTCTCAAGCTGTTATATGACGCTAGTAAGATGTCTCCTGCTGCTTGTGATACAGAAGTTGTAGAAGAAGCCGAAGCTGCGGTGAAAAAAGCAGATTTGGAGTTACCAAAGCAAAAGACTTCCTTGGCAATTATCATAGAAGCCTTTGTATTGACATTTATGGCAGAGTGGGGCGATCGCACGCAAATTGCCACTATTGCCCTAGCAGCAGGTAATAATCCCATTGGAGTCACAATAGGTGCAATTTTAGGACATGCCATTTGTGCTGCGATCGCAGTTATCGGCGGCAAAATGCTTGCCGGACGCATTTCTGAGCGTCAACTCACCCTGATTGGCGGATGCCTGTTTTTAGTCTTTGGTGTCGTTGCTGCCATTGAGGGAGCGTGATAAGAGGCAGGGGAGGCAGGGGAGCAGGGAGCAGGGGGAAAATTAAAATTCCTCTCCTCTGCACCGTTCCCCATGCCCAATGCGCAATGCCCATTACTTGGGCGTACTTTCCAGTGAAGGCGCGGGAGATGCAGCAGGTTTAGGAATGGGAGAAACCGTTGCTGCCTTCTTAATTTCATCTTTGTACTGAGCAGGTGCTAAAGCTGCGGCACTATCAAACAAAAGTTTTGCATCTGCGTTTTTGCCCTGTTGTTTCAAGAGCATCGCTTTTGCCACAACGGGGCGAAAATCCTTAGGATCTTTCTTAATTGCTTGGTCATATACAGAGCTAGCTTGAGCGTAGCGTTTCTGGGAAGCATGAACAGAACCTAATAGCACCTGCACGGCTACTGTATCAACACTTCCAGGCTGAATTGTATTTGCTTGGGCTGCATTAGAAAGGGTTTCTTGTAGCAAACCAATGGCTGCTTCTGGGCGTTGCTGTCTGATCAACAGAGTCACCATTCCTTGCAAAGCTTTCAAATCGCCAGGTTTTGTAGACAAAAAGGAGCGATAAGCTTGAGCAGCTCCTTCGCGATCGCCAATTTGCTCTTTGGCTTGAGACAGTAGCACTGAATATTCTGACTGTTCGGGATTGAGCTTGGCTAGCTTTTCTAAAGGTTCAATGACGACTTGGATATCAGCTGGTTTAACCTCATTTTTTTCTTTTTGACTCAGTAGTTGCAGCCGTGCCTGTAATAGACCCTTAAGCGCAGTCTGATTTTCTGGTTCCCTTTGCAAAACCAGTTCATAACCCCGTACTTCGTCTTCCAGTTTTGATTTTTGGTCAGCGGAAGTCAAAGTGCCTCTGGTGCTAGCTGCATTCTGGCTTGAGGATGGCGTATTATTAAATGCTCCAATTATGGGAATCACCGAAACACCCACAAAAGCAAGAATTGCCAGCGCCAAGACGACTTGAACTATCCAACGATTGCGCGGTTGAGACACAGTTTTGTCTTTCTCCTAAATTTTAATGACATTATCATTTACACAAATCGTAAAGTTAAAATTTTCCAAAACTTTGCGGAATACCGCCAATTACCTGTGAATTTTATAACAATTAACTATCTACACTGCTAAAGTAAGTGATGACTTTAGGAGGAGCCGTCAGAATTGTAGCTATGATATGCTTCCGAAACTAGTGTAAAGGCGCTAAATTACACATTTAGTGTTTATACACTCAATTTAGCGCCTTTAGTATTGTATAGAGTACCCTAGTGTGACTTTGTGAAAAGCAAATATACTTTCATCAATCGCACAAATGCTCTTTCCAGCTGCCTTTGTAAAATCCCACAATGGGATGTGTCTCCGCCGCAAGGAGTTTTTATGAATTCCGACCTGATGCCATTGCCTGAATCCTCCAATTCTTCTGCCTCTAACCAGGGCCCAACTAACATAGGGGCAGCTGCTAGCGTTCATATAACAGCCCAGTCCTCTAAACCTGAAAATTCGCCTGTTAACCCCATTGAGACTGACTCAAATGGGAACTTAGTCAATCGACAGCAACCGATTCCGCCTCCCAGTGAGCCGATGCAATATCGAGCGATCGGGTTAGTTAGAGGTCGCTATCATGCTAGCAGCGAACAATTTACTCAAGGTACGCTGCTGACTACCGATGGTGTAGAACTCAATGCCGTCCTCCTAGGCCGGATTATGAGCTTAGTCAAGAATCACCTAGACTTAGAAAAAGAACACTTGTGGGTAGTATATCCACGTACAAGACAAGAGAATGATACCTTGCACATCCAAATCGTCGGAGTTTGGGAGCCAGAAAATCTGGCTAAAAACTCAACAGATGAAGACGAGTCAGACTTGGAGTTGCAAGAGTTACAAACACCCGATGATGGCTTATCCGAAAACTCTGAATTAAGCACAATTCCCGTAATCCCCTCATCAGAAGTTGCAGATGGTGGTTTTTCTGTTCGTGGTGAGGTAGTATACCAATCTTTTGATGCTAAAAGCTTGGTAGTCAAAATTAGACAGGCTGCACGCAAACCAACTGACAAACCCAAGTATTTTAAGTTGAAATTGAGGGGTGTGCTGACCACCAAAGCAGTAGGCAAGTTCTGGGACTTCCAAGCCAAGCGAGAAGCTGACGTTTTGATCGTAGAAAAAGCTGAGGCGATCGCTGACTTGCCCAAAAAACGCAGACCACCATTCAAAGGTGGTCCTCGTGCTGGTGGCCCTGGTGGTGCTGGTGGTAGAAAACCATTCCCCCCCAGACGTAGTGGCGAAACCCCGCGTCCTATTAAGAAAACAGGCGCAGGCGGTGACACCCCTGTGGTGTCAAAACCTATACCCAAAACACCCGCTCCTAAGCCCATCAAGCGACCGAAACCGACTCAAGAGTAGGCATAGGGCATGGAGAAGAGGCAGAGGGGCAGGGGAACGGTGCAGAGGAGAGGAATTTTCCCCCTGCTCCCTGCTGCTCCCCCCCCTACTTCCTAGTCCCCACGATCAAAAATCCGTCCGACGGTCTTGGGGTAGAAAAGATCGCTCCATCGGAATTGGGGAAACTGGTTCTGTCAGGGTAAACGTACCTGCTTCGATCCACTTTTTCAACTCTAGGGCGACTTGCCTAGAAAAAAATAAACTGGCTAAGGGGGCAGAGCGTACTGCTTTGCCCTCAATGACGATCCGCCCAGATTTGAGTTGAGCGTAACTCACCAAACCAAAAGTGGGACGGACGCGCCGGGGAATAGAAAAATCCACTATTGGGGCTACTAAGTCTTTATCTTGCACGGCACAGTATTCAACTACTTGTTCATTTAATACAGGAAGTGGTACACCAACGCCTAACATCAATGAGGGACCATAGCTTTTGAAGTAACACCCCCGCACCCAATGAGCATCCATTTGCTTGGCATCACCAATTAAAGCCAAAGTGGCGGAAGGCCCAATCGGTGTACGATTAGCTAAACGCTTTTGCAAGGGGAAGTGCTGAGTGCCTTCCCAGGCGACATAGCCAATACCACCACCTAAAAAAATTCGAGTACCTATACCAACGAGTTGCAAATCGGGGTCGTTGAGTAAGGGGGAAATAGCACCGGGGTTAGAGTAAACGGCATTTCCCAGACGCGGTTGTAAAGGGCCGAGATAGGTGAAGAGGGGGCGATCGCCACCATTTACACCAACAATAAAATTTTGATAAAGATTGCGCGGATTAAATAAGTAAAACTGATTAATCGTTTCACTGGTAACTGTAGTTTCAAAAGTTGCTCTGGGATAACAATCTGTTACTTGTCCTTGCGCTTTTACGTGTATAGGTTTACCAGCGATTAAATCTTCGATTACATGACCGCCGCCACGTTCTCGGACTTCCTCCCCGTCTGTCGTCTCCACAGCACAACTCGCACCCAAATATAAATCTACTGCCCCAAAACCAGAGTATGCTGGAACGCCATCTAACCAGCAGCGGCGAATTTTTATTGGCGGGTCAGTATGCCCCAGATTAATAATTGCACCACTTGATTCCATTGGCTCAAACGTGCCAGTGGTAATTACATCAACTTCTTTCGCAGCTTTAGTAACACCAATTTCTACAACTCGTGCTTTTAATTCTTCAGTTGTCAACACTACCGCACGTTGGCGGCTAATTTTCTCATTAATTTCTGCAATTGTTCGCATCTTATCAGTGCTAGCGCTTCCTGCTGTCTTCCTTGTTGAAGGATATCTTGATAAATCACAGACTCTTGTATAACTTTCTCTGGAAATAGGTGTTGCCAATCTCTACGCGACAGCTTAACACCCCAGATAGGGTTAAAATTCCCAAAAAAACAATTCAAGTATTGCAAAGTGCAAATCATAGTAATATATTTTTTGGAACTAGTCAGAGTTTTATGTAAAAAAAATGGTTTTATATACGTAAAATTACTAAGGTAAAACCCTTGCATTATCAATCAAATATATGTATGGTTGGGATTGACTAGACTTACTGGATTTAAATGATTTTACCTCAACCAAAAGAAACATTTTTGGCTTTTGTAAAGCATTCTAAGCCAACTAGTCAATCACAAAGTGGGAGTTAATAACAGATGCTCAAAGGTTTTGGCAAGGGAGAAACGACCTGAAATCCTTAATAGAAGGGATATCTAAGCAAAAGTTAGAAGGTTAGCTATTTTATACTAAAGCTGCTCTCCAGCGAACTTATCCTGACTTCTACCCCTCAAACCAATTGTATTTGTTACTATGCCTTTTATTGCTACATCTCACCCGATAACTAATTAAGTAAGAGCCAATGACTAATGCTGAATTAACTAATCTTGACCAAAAAAACCAAAGTAAGATTTCTGAGAGGATTGAAAATTTATCCTCCCCAGCAGATGAGAAAAAGCTGTTTAACTTGAAGGTAATTGAGTATTTATTGCTGGCAGCTTTTGTCTCTTCTGGACTAGTGATTATTTTCTTTTCAGATGATAAAACAGTTGTAATTTCTGGAGCCGTATCTCTAACTTTTGTGTTTTTTTTGTTGCTTATCAATAGACAAGTATTTCAGAACTATAAGAAGGCCGCTTCTCAGTTAGAACTCACCAAAAAAGCGGAACTCTATAGTTATCTATTGACCAATCCTAATTCCTGGAATAAAGATACGCTGACTCTGACAAGAGGGAAGGCTTTACAATACAGTCAAGACTTGATTGACGATTATAAAAAAATTCGAGGTGTATCAAGAAACCTTTACTATGGTTTGCAAATTGCGACAGTAATTTTATCAGGAGTCACACCAATTTTAGTTCTGGTAGACAAATTAGAAGCAGGACAAGCTTGGCTCAAGTGGCTCCCCGTGCTTTGCCCAGCGATTGCTTCTATAGTTGCCAGTATAGTTACCTCTTTTCCTTTTCAGAAAAATTCGCTTGCTGCTAACACAGCCGTTGAATTATTAGAAGCTGAACAAGAGAAGTTTATATTGGGAGTAACTCCGCCTTATCGTTGCTATGATGTGTCTGATGAAAGCCAACAACAACAAAAGGCAAGTCAGGCATTAGAATACTTTATTGTTCAAGTAAACAACATTCATCTCAACCAATTGCAACAAACCAGTGAGACGCAATCCGAGAAGACAGAATTAGCTCCATCTAATGACTCAAACAAAGCAGAAGTAACCAAATAAAAGCACACCTGATTAACTAACTGTGGTCACTAATCAGTCAAGTATTGTTCGTGGTTATTATTTAAAATAGGATTTCTTCAGATTGACTCGAAAGGCTAAAATTCCCGACTTTATCAGAAGTCGGGAATTTTATTGTTATTGCACTCCAGCATTGCTTCTCCTAATCGCCTGCAAATCTGCAATACTTTACCCTACTCGCTTCGTCGATTAAATAGCAAAAATTCCGCGCTCCGTCGGGCTATATGAGGTTCTGTGCAATTGGCTTTGGTGCAACTTTGAGTAATGTATTAGCTGGGTTTGTGGTTAAAAGCGCTGGTTACAATGTTGCTTTCTTTGGTTCTAGCAGCGATGCCTGCGGCGGGCTATGCCTACGCAGTTGTGGCTTTGGAAGTTTTTTGGTTCTGTGTATTGAAACAAAAACAGGAGTTAAGTATAAAACTCTTAATATGTTGACATTATTAGTAGCTTGCTGAGAAAATATGTAAAAAATTAACCTTATGATTGACTACAGCGATCGCGTAGCATCTCGTAGAGAAGGCAGATTTCCAGGTGTTGGAGGACTTGACCTGTATTATCAAAGCTGGCATCCAAAGGGTAAAGTACGGGCAATATTAGCCATTGTGCATGGACTTGGAACGCACAGCGATCGCTATAGTAATGTGATTCAACATTTGATACCCAAACAATATGCCGTCTACGGCTTAGACTTGCGCGGTCATGGACGCTCATCAGGTCAGCAAGGCTATATCAACGCTTGGAGTGAGTTTCGGGAAGACGTGGGAGCCTTTTTACAGTTAATTCAGACTCAGAATCCTGGATGCCCAGTTTTTCTCTTGGGTCATAGTTTAGGCGGGGTGATTGTCTTAGATTACGTTCTGCGCTATCCCCAACAAGCATCAGTATTGCAGGGTGCGATCGCTCTAGCGCCAACCTTGGGGAAAGTTGGGGTTTCACCCATCCGCGTGCTTTTAGGAAAAATGCTCTCACGGGTGTGGCCGCGTTTCACCCTGAATACAGGCATTGACATAAGCACTGCTTCACGAGATCGGCAGGTTTTAGCCGCCATCGCTCAGGATACATTGCGACATACCCTTGCTAGTGCCCGTCTGGCTACAGAATTCTTTGCAACAGTTGATTGGATTAATGCTCGCGCAGGTGATTGGCAATTACCATTGTTGATTCTCCACGGCGGTGCAGACAGAGTTGCTTTACCTGCGGGAAGCGACATCTTTTACCAACGGGTAAACTGCACAGATAAGCTGAGAATCGAGTATCCGGGAGCCTATCACGAAATTCAGAGTGACCTAAATTACCCTGAGGTAATGGCTGATTTGGAAGATTGGTTGGAGCGACACCTACCATCTGAGGTGGTGCAGTTAGGAGGGGGAAACGCTGAGTTAGAGTTTCCTAGTTCTTAGTAACTATGCTACCAAGGCGATGTCTACGACGGGCTACGCCTACGCATCCACTTTTATCAAACAAGCGATCGCACCTTAAAATGTAGAGTCAATTGTTTGTATTATCTGAAAAATATGTTGCTGAGGATACAGAGTTTTTGCCAACCAAAATAGGTTCTCCCTTTACTCCTCCACGGGTAAGAGTACAAATCTTATAAAGGTTTTCGCACTCAAAGATTGCCATAACTAGCTCTTTCCCTGTTTGATAAGAGGATGGTAAAGGTTTACCTACCTCGCATTCCATATCAATTTCGCGATCGCGCCACTGTAACTTCCAAATACGCTTTTCGGTTATTGGTGCTTTAACAGACCGAGCAAAAGCACTATACACCTGCTCTGCTTTAATATCATCCTTGGCTGCTGGCACAAAAAACTTCATAGGCTTTGGTTACAAGTAACGTAAATTTCACTAGCACAAGCGTAACGCAGTTACCAAGGTAATCGGCTTCCATCCCACGAGAAAAACTCTCCACTATCGCCTTCTTGAAGCTGTTCAATCACAGCCAATAATTGGGTAACGGTACGTTCCACTGTGAATAATTTTTCCGCAGGTACATTTCCCTGGAAAGGACGAGAAAGGCGCGTATCTGTTGTACCAGGATGCAATGTCACTATTAATGCTTGAGGACAACTTCTTTTATACTCAATTGCCGCAGTTCGCATCAACATATTGAGTGCTGCTTTAGAAGCGCGATAGCCATACCATCCACCAAGTTGGTTATCGCCAATACTGCCTAATTTAGCAGAAATAGTGGCAAACACGCTGCGTTCTCGATGACGAAACAAGGGCAATAGATGTTTAGTTAGCAAGACAGCACCAATACTATTTATCTGAAAGTAGCGCAGCAAATTTTCTGAATTGATCTGTCTTAAGCTTTTTTCAGGTTGCAAAGTATCTTCATGCAACAGTCCTACACAGTTGATTACCAAATGCAGTTTATCAACTTGGGTACGTATTTTTTTAACCGCTTCAATAATCTGCGATTCGTCAGTAATATCCATCTTTATACAAATTAATCGCTCAGAATGTTCGCTTGCAAGAGCTATTAAATCGGAGGCTGATTCCGGTTGGCGAGAAATTGCATAAACTTTGGCTATTCTGTCATCTTGTAGCAATTTTTTGACAAAACCCAAACCAATACCTTGGCTGGCTCCCACAATCAACGCGTTTACAGGATTAATTTCATCGATAAAAGACATATGAATTTAGTTTACTTGTGGCGGTATTTAATATTCCTAGCCAGAGATAAAATAAGTAGCAATTTTTCTCTCGCTGTGATGACGTAGCGAATTGAAATGTACATTTTTTATCAATTGTAGGTTAATTTTAATAAGAGTGACACTTCACAAATATTAGTATATAGGGCTTCCGCAATAACTCTCTAAAACTCTCATTCCTTTGTGTCCTTTGCGTCCTTTGCGGTTCGTTTTTCCTTCTTTTGTATAAATGCTGGATTGCATTTTGCCTTTGCCAATCTCTCATTTATTTACCAATACAAAACTTGCTAAAAATCCTATCTAAAACTGATTCTGTCACATCTTCTCCGGTAATTTCTCCTAGCGCTTGAATCGCACCCCGTAAGTCAATTGTCCAGAAATCAAGGGGTAGCTTTTGGGCAATTGTTGCTTGTACTTGTTCCAAAGAAATTTTAGCTTGAGTTAAGGCTGCTGCTTGCCTTTGGTTAATGGCTAAATCCATATCAGCCGCTTGAACTTTTCCTGCCTTAACTATCTCTAAAATTGCTGTTTCTAAAGCATCAATACCTTGATTTTTTGCTGCTGCTGTGACAATTTTAGATTTAGGATTTGGGATTTGGGATAGAATAATTTTTCTTTCGCTCTCTTCTACTAAATCGATTTTGTTAATAACTAGAATCAATGGACGATGTTGCACCTGCTCATAAATTTCTCGATCGCCTTCCGTCCACCCAGATGAAGCGTCGATGGTAAGCAAGACTAAATCTGCTGCATTGGCGGCACGACGCGATCGCTCCACCCCAATTTTTTCCACTTGGTCGGTTGTTTCTCGAATCCCGGCTGTATCTAGCACTTGTACGGGAATTCCCCCGACAACTAACTGCGATTCCACCACATCGCGGGTTGTACCGGGTAAGTCAGTCACAATGGCGCGATCGCTCTGGCTCCAAGCGTTCAATAAGCTCGACTTACCCACATTCGGACGCCCAACAATTGCCACTTTTAAACCAGTGCGTAGCAACTCACCTTTGTCTTTGGTTGCTAATAATCTAGTTATTTCTGCGGCAATTTTCTCGATTTCTGATATTATGACTTTATCATCCAGCGGAGGAAGGTCTTCCTCAAAATCGATTCGAGCTTCGATTTCTGCCAAAATATCCAAACAGTTAGCGCGTAACTGCCGGATTGGATGAGCTAATTTTCCCTGCAAACCAGCTAAGGCAGTTTGAGCAGCTTGGGGCGATCGCGCTCCTACTAAATCGGCAATACCTTCGGCTTGAGTTAAATCCAATCGTCCATTTAAAAAGGCGCGGAGAGTAAATTCTCCCGGTTGGGCTAACCTAGCGCCATTTTCTAGACATAGTTGTAACACCTGCTGCACTGCCATAATTCCGCCGTGGCAATGAAATTCCACTACATCTTCACGGGTGTAAGAACGGGGTGCTTTCATGAGCAGCAACAGCGTTTCATCCACCACTTGTTGCGTCTGGGGATGGCGAATGTAACCGTAGAGAATTCGGTGACTTTCCCAAACTTGTCGCCCTGGTGCGTGAAAAAGAGTTTGGGCAATCGCCATTGCTTGGGAACCGGATACTCGCACAATACCAACGCTACCCTGTTGGGGGACAACAGCAGTAGCGATCGCAGCGATGGTTCCAGTAGTGGCAAAAACTTCTGACATGAGCGCCCTTCATAAGAGTGAGAAGTTAGGAGTCAAAATCATAACTCATAACCGATACCTTTCTAAATGGTAAGTATTTAGACTAATGGGATGGCAACTGGCAAGGTAAAATTTACCTGGAGGGTAATGCCTGATAGTAAAGAGTTAGGGGTGAAAATTATAACTCACAACTCATAACTTTTAGAGAGAGGAATTTACTGTGGAGCAAAAAATTAACTGCGCCCAAGCCTGCATTAACGGCTGTGTTTTAGGGGATAAATGCCCCAATATCGAGTTTAGAGAGGCCACTGCAAAATTTATTGAAGAGACTCCCTTAGACAAAATGTTGGAGTTGGCACAAGAACGTCTGCGGAAAAAAATGACGGAACCGCCAAAATGGGTTTTTCCTGAAGATTCATAGCATTCGCGCCAACAGGCACAAGCAAGACAGCGTGGAAGTTAAATAGTATCTGGATCTATATTTAATTCTCTCAG
This sequence comes from Nostoc sp., assembly GCF_036917095.1. Lineage (GTDB taxonomy): Bacteria > Cyanobacteriota > Cyanobacteriia > Cyanobacteriales > Nostocaceae > Nostoc. Next base: position 46,998 of record NZ_JBALFH010000002.1, on the reverse strand, counting down.
TTTTGCCGCCAAGCGATCGCTGCGTTGCTTCTCCTGTTGTGCGACTTCTTCGGGTGTGGGAACCAGTTCTCCTTCAGGCGTGAAAAAGCGTAGCTTTTCTTGATAAACCCCTAAATACAAACCTAGCTGTTGACTCCACAACCAGCCTTGGGAATTGGGTTCCAGGGGTTGATATTTACCATCAAGCAAATGATACCCTGAAAATTCTAAGGTTTCCGGGTCAAACCAGAAGTAATCTGGTGTGCGAAAGATATCTTGGTAAATTTGTTTTTTTAAGCCTTTATCGGTATCACCTGTACTATCCGAGAGGATTTCTATGATTAGATTGGGATATTTGCCATCTTCCTCCCAGACAACCCAGCTTTTACGGGGTTTGCGTTCAGTCCCCAGTACCACAAAAAAATCTGGCCCCCGGAAGTTTTCTGATTTGCGCTGGCGTGGACTGTAATAAATAGTGAGATTACCCGATGTATAAAAGTCATTGCGATTTTGCCACAACCACTCCAAGCATTGGATGAGCAGTGTCATTTGTAGCCGATGCAAGTCAGTTTCCAAAGGCGGTTCGTCACTATATAAATCCCCTGGCGGAAATATAACATCTTTTGGGACTTCAAAATCTTTGGTGACAGACATGGCGGCAAGTGTCTCAGTGCTATAAGTTTAGCGTAGCAGTGAGGAGCGCAGACGCTATTTATAAAAACCGTTCGATGATGATCTCGTCCACATACGTTCCTTTGATTTTAGCCTGTCTTTGCGCCGTCCCAATTATGTGAAAACCACGTTGGAGATAGCTAGCTAACGCCCCTGCGTTATCGGCGCGAACGTAGGTTAATATCTTTTCGTATCCTTTGGTACGAGCAGTCTCAAAAGTAGCCTCGAATAGACTCTTACCAATACCTTGTCGTTGGTATAAGATATCTACGTATGTTCCGATGATTCCCACATGGTCAAAGGCATGTGTGAAGGTTGCAAATGGTTCCAGACTTTGAAACCCAACAACTGCCCGATCTGGTAAGCGCAGAGCGACATGGAACACCCCACGCTGGGGAAAATTTGAAATATACTCACGTTCGGCATCGACTGTGAGCGGCGTATCAAACGCGGTATATACACCAGCTTCTATAATTGGGTTCAGAATGCTAACAATCGCGGCAGCATCATCCACTCGTGCTTCTCGAACCAGCACATTCATTTTCGGTGTCTCCTAGAGGTGAGTGCTTTTGCTGGCAGTTATACTTAATAATATTTGTTTACTTAATTTCGGGAACACAGTTGAATAATAACGCTAACCGCGACTCTAAATATCTAACCCAATCACCGTTAATTCAGGCGGATGTTCAATATTAAACTGGTAATATATTTCTCGTCGCTCCTGAGGTGGAAAAGTTAATTGCCATTCTAAAATCCCCATTTCACCAAGTTGAATTTGTGGGTTGCAGCGATTGAGGCGCACTTTAATTTGCTCGTTGCGGCTAACTGGCAATTGTTCAGTTAGTTTTAGATTTAGTTCTTTGTCTAGTAAGTTAGTAATTAGCAACCGATAGCTATAAGTAATGCGGCGCTGGTTGCTAATCAATCTTTTATCTACCAGACGTTCAACTAAGTCGCGCTCAATTTTTAAACCTTCATCAATCCCTAAATTCAGTTTGAACTCTTGCCCTGGTGCAATATTCTCTAACTGAGTTGTCCCAATAAAAACATTGTCGCGGAAAATATTCGCTTTACCTGGTAACAAAGTCGCACCATTCGGGCTATTTTTCACATTAGCTTGCAAACAAGCAAAGCTTACCAAGCGTGGCATTGCTACATAATCAAAGCTACAAGGATAATCATCATTGAAAATTGTAGTTTTATGGGGTGCGCCATCACTGGGAATGTTACCACCACTATTCAATTTAAAGGTAACTACGCTCCCTTCTTTAGATACTTCTGCTGTAACGGTTTCTGCTGGGATGAGACTATCTTCTGTAACTTCGTCTTGTTCTTGCCAATCTGCTCTGGCAGCAGAAGCAGGCGGCTCTGGTATGCTAGGCAGCAGTGGTGCCTGGGCAGTAAATCGTTGTCGTATTCTTCGAGGAAGTGGGCTATCAATATACCAGGGTTCAAGTTTGGGTGGAAGTGTACCTAATCCTGGTTTAGCGGTAGAAAGGGTAAGATTTGCCCCAATCCAATCTTCGCCGCTGCTTTGAGTGATTTCTGCAAGGTAACTTAGATGTACAATATCGCTGGTAGTGCTAAAGCGCAAGTCATAAAGTGGATTCCAACTAGCGCGATTTACTATGTAAGACACCTCTAATTCAAATTCGCCTTCACCCGCTACTTCAACTGCGACAACTAAGCTAAAACTCTCTTTAGGATGAGGTGTTTGGATTTTTTGCAATGAGGTGTGGAGTGCTTGCAGTTGTTTGTCTAACTCCTGCTGTTGGGTTTTGCACTCTCCAGATGCGATCGCATATTCACTATACTGGCTTCCAAGAAAGTTCAAAAAATCCAAAGTTTCGCTGAGGCTGAGATTTTTCCGAGACAAACTCTGTGAAAAGGGTTCTTCTGTCTTTTCGCGTAAGCCTGCAATGAAATTAGACTGTAATGCTAAAGCATCGACTTGAGCTTGCAAATGGCGTTTTTCTGCTTCTATTTGCTGAATTTGCCTTGTCAAATGTGCGACTCGCTCCGCTACAGGTTCAGTAGTGTAGATGCGATCGCTACTAACCCCCACTAAGCGCACCCCTACCGTCCCTGTACCGCTAACCCTGACAGACTCCGTTTCTAGAGTCTCTGGCAGTGGGGTAATGACTAATTCCTGTTCAATTCCTGTTAAATCAACTACACCCCGCCGTGTAACCAGTGCTCTGTCAGAATACACGGTAACAGCTACAATCTCGCTTTGTACTGTTTTGCGCCAAGACGGTATTTCCGGGTTAACCACTGCCAGTTTTCCCCCTTTTTTAATGATTCTGCTGGTTAATTGTCAATGTTTCCCGGCTTAACCGTCAACCCCTTTAGGTAATTCGTAATTCATAATTACAAATTATTTTAACCGTGAGTTGGTTCAAGCGTACTAGAAGCAGGATTGGAATTTTGCTGGACAATATTTTTTGCCGCAGCTAATAAATACTCATAATAGGCACGAGCGACGATAGATAGCTGTTTGCCAGATGGGTAAACCATGTACCAATGTCGCTGAATCGGGAAGTGTTGTACATCTAAAATGCTGAACTCTGAGGCGTCTAATAGTAAGGTATGACGGGATAAAACAGAAATTCCTAAACCACCTGCGATCGCTTGTTTAATTGCTTCGTTACTTCCCAATTCTAGCTTGACTTTTACCGTCACCGCTTGTTCTTCAAATAGCTTTTGGACGGCGCGACGAGTTCCTGAACCTGGTTCTCGCATAATAAAAGGTTCGTTAGACAAGCGTTGTATAGGAATATTTTTTTCTTTGGACAACGGATGATTATTTGGTGCAAAGACTATCAAAGGGTTTTCTAAAAATGGTTCGCAAGTCACATCTATATTGTCTGGAATTTGACTCATAATATATAAGTCGTCCAGATTTTGACTCATCCGTTCCAAAATTTGTTCGTGATTCGTTACTTGCAGCGAGATATCAATCCCTGGATAAAGTTCGCAAAAGGGCCCTAACAAACGTGGAATAAAGTATTTTGCTGTTGTAATTACTGCCAAGCGTAATTGTCCCTGTTTTAGCCCTTTTAAATCTGCTACCTTCATTTCATACTGGGCTATATTGTCAAAAATCTGCCGACATGTGGCAAATAATTCCCGTCCTGCTTCCGTTAGATACAACCGCTTTCCCACTTGCTCAAATAATGGCAACCCTACCGATTTTGTGAGTTGCTTGATCTGCATAGAAACGGTAGGTTGGGTGAGAAACAATTCCTCAGCAGCACGAGTAAAGCTACTGTGCCGTGCCGCCGCCTCGAACACCTTTAACTGGTGCAGCGTCGCTTGGTTCAAGGGTGATTCTCCTGTATATAGCGATTAATAGATATAAAACTAGTATTGCTGAACACTGGCAAATGATATAGTGATGCTCACAGAAAGTTACGAGTTCTATCATAGATAGAACTCTATTGTTTATATTCAAATAAAGGTATTTAATTTATGGATTCAAGAAGCTATTATCAAGAACAGCAAAAGCGTAAGATCCCTTCCACTCTGTCGATGAATGCTGAATAATGAATGAGGATTTTCCAAAATTCATCTATCATCATTCATCATTCCATAATTCTTCTTTAACTTTTGTCGGTAGCTTGGTTAAGTCTGGTAATCTTAGTACCTCGATTTCGGCAACTTGCTCTTTAATATTTACTGGCAAGTTTAACGGTTCGCGTTCTTCTATCCAGCATCTTGCTAATGGCAAGGTTAGCTCCATTTCGTCTAACGGTCGAGGAATTACCATCACTGCATTCAATTCCCCAATGCGTTCTGCCTCAAACATTCCCGCTTCCACTGCTACCGCTACATTGGCTACGGAACCACGGATAATCGCTGTACACAAACCCGCACCAATTTTTTCATAGGCTGCCAAATGAACATCAGCAGCTTTGAGCATGGCATCACACGCTCCTACCATCGCAGGAAATCCTCGCGTTTCTACCAAACCAATTGCTTGATTACTCAAACGGCTGTAATTGCCTTCTTCCATCAATTTGGTGAAACGGGTTGTGATGGGAAGCACTATATCTAGGTTCGGATAAGGTCGGGGAATCACCAAACTAGAAACCAACTGACCAAACTGTTCAGCCGTTTGCACGCCTGATTCTACCGCCAGACGCACGTCAGCAATTCCACCCCGGACGATCGCAGTACAATGACCGCTACCAGTTTTTTCATACCCAATTAGGTGAACTCCCGCTGATTTCAGCATCATATCCGCCGTACCAACTATGGCCGGAAAGCTGCGGGTAGAAACTAAACCCAAAGCAGTATCTTGGTAGGTCTCTTGACTACTCGCTCCCTGGCTGGAACTCATAGACCGTTGATTATATGTTTCCATGTGAATTCTCCAAAATACGGAAAAAGCCGACAACTTACAATTAACACTTACTCGGACTAATCGTCAGAGTTTGGGTCGCTCAATGATTGTCTATGAGGAAACAATGTAGTCAACAGTCTGCTTATGCTCCCTTGCCCATAAATTTGAGTCCCAAAACCGTTAGGGGATTCTGTGGTTGGCTGACTGAGGTCTGAGCTATGTTCTGTAGACGGTTGGGCGGCTTCCTCCAAGGTGGAGTTAGTATCATTGGTCGGTTCCTCCACGGGAGGAGACTGACTTTCTGGAGTGGCGGGAGATTTAAAGTAAGAAATCGACTTATTTTGTTTGAAATCCACAAAAGCCGAAGCTGAGAAGTTAGTTGAGGAAATTACCTTTTCCTTAACTCCACCTGAGCCATTTTCCTCTTCCTTGGGCGGTGGTGTATTTGGAGAAGCTGGGTTATTTGTAGATGATTCCAATTGGTTTGTTTGGGCAATTTGCCGACTGGTGTCTCCCAAAATCGAACCCGGTGGTACTACTTGTCCAGGTTCAACTGAATAGTTAAAAACTGTTGTTGCTGAACCAATGCAAGCATTTGCTCCAATTTTGCCTTTGCCAACCATCAAAAAACCGGCTCCCAGGTTTGCGCCTGTTTCTACCTCTAGGGTGCCTTCATGGACTTGGAGAATCGATCCCATACCAATACAGACCCCCGGCCCAATGATGATTTTGCTGTTTGCAGCCGCTTGGAGGATCACCCCAGGTGCAAGTACCGCGCTTGGATGAATAGTCACCTCACCACTAATGTAAGAATCAAAGTTATTGCTGAGGCGCAGTGGCGGCACAGACATGGAAATTTTAACCTCGGAAGCCGGATGAAGTTCTGAGTGCTGATTGCTGAGTGCTGTTAGGGTTAGCGGGGCGTTGAGCCAGTGCTGAGTGTGTTTTAAAATCTGAGTTTACAGTTGGTGTGACTGGTGTCTTTAAAGTATTAACTCAGCACTCAGCACTTTTAACTCAGCACTGCTATGGCCGTTGAATAATCGTTTCTAATACCCGACGCTTGGCTTTGGGGTCAATACCAATTAAACGCACATACTCCCCTTGATATTCGCCGAGGTGTCCTTCTACGGCTGCGATCGCTTCTCTTTCTGAGGAGGCTTGAATTTGACCGGTACTAGTCCAAGAACCAGTGCGGAACCGTCGTTGGTCTACGTGTTCAATACTAATTTTAGAGCCGCCAGCCAATAATTGCCGGAGTTGGTCTACGACTTCACTACTCAAGCGAGTACTGCTAGCTTTTGCTGTAGGAGTAGCAGAGGATGCACTGCTAGTAAATGATTTCTGGCTGCCAGAGGAGGCTACTTGACCATTTGGACGTTGGATAATCGTTTCTAATACCCGCCGCTTGGCTTTGGGGTCAATACCAATTAAGCGGACATATTCTCCTTCGTATTCGCCGAGGTGTCCTTCTACGGCTGCGATCGCTTCTCTTTCTGAGGAGGCTTGAATTTGACCGGTACTAGTCCAAGAACCAGTGCGGAACCGGCGCTCATCTACGTGTTCAATACTAATTTTATAGCCGCCAGCTAATAACTGCCGGAGTTGGCCTACTACTTCACTACTCAAGCGATTACTGGTAGCTGTTCCCGCTGTGGAGGCTCCACTGCTAGTAAATGATTTCTGACTGCCAGAGGAGGCTACTTGACCATTTGGACGTTGGATAATGCTTTCTAATACCCGCCGTTTGGCTTTGGTATCAATGCCGATTAAACGCACATACTCGCCTTGATGGCTTGCTATACATTCTTCTAAGGCGGAAATTACTTGATTGGTGGAAGTTGCTTCAATTGGCTTGCAGCTAGTCCAGGAACCAGTCCGGAAGCGGCGCTCATCTACGTGTTCCATGCCAATTTTGTAACCACCTGCCAAAAGTTGGCGGATTTGCTCTACAGTTTCGCCACTGACTTTGCCACTGCTAGAGCCGTTACTGTTACCGTTACCATTCCCATTACTGCTGTAACTGCTATTGCCACGACTAGCAGGAGCCTTAAAGTTGGTAGCTGGTTTAACATCACCATCTGGACGTTGGATGATGGTTTCTAATACGCGCCGTCTATCTTTATCAATACCAAATAGCCGGACATACTCGCCGCTATGGTCTCTTACACAGCTTTCTAATGCTGCGATCGCTTCACCGATGGATCTCGGTTCAATTGGTTGGCAACTAGTCCAAGAACCCGTGCGGAACCGTCTTTGGTCTACATGTTCCGTACCAATCTTATACCCTTGCTCCAATAGATAGCGCACCTGCTCTATTGTTTCTGCACCCAAGCTATTGCTCGACACTTCACTACTCCTTTCCAACTCTAAAACAGTAATACCATTACCTGTATAAGATTTAGCATTCTCATCCCGAATGGGTGCTATACATTTGCTATCCGCAGCACAGAGATAACCAGCTCGTAAAGCCTGATTAATCCCAACCACATGATGAGCGAATTCTTTATCCCGATCTTGCACATCTGGCAAGCGATCGGCTTGCTGCTGGCTGATAATTATCGCTCCCGAAGGTACATACTTACCTGGGGGAATTTCTACGTCTTGAATTAAAGTGTGCATCATCACGATGCAACCTGCACCCACCCTGGCATTAAACACCGTGGAGCGAAAGCCAATGAAGGAATTGTCCCCAACATAAGCTGGTCCGTGAATTAGAGCCATATGGGTAATGCAAGCGTTTTCGCCAACCCATACCGAGTATTTATTTTGGTCATCGCCAATTACTCGACCTTGCTCCAATCCATGAATCACAACACCATCTTGAATATTGGTGTTTTCACCAATATAAAAAGGTGTGCCTTCATCCGCTCTAATCGTAGTCCCCGGAGCAACAATTACATTTGCACCTATTCGTACATCCCCAATAATATTGGAGAATGAATGGACAAAGGCAGTTTCATGGATTTTGGGTTCAGCTAAATTCCTCGACCACGGGGTTGGGGGTGCCGCCGTGCTGCGGACTGCCATCGCGAGATTCCTCCTCTATTAAGTTAGGAGTTACGAGTTATGAGTTTTAACTCATAACTCCTCACTTCTCTAACTGTTGACTATCGATATTGATCTTTTTTGCTGTAAATGAGACGGTCTTCAACGTGAATCGTATCTATGATCGCCACCACCACTGCATCTAATGGTCGTTGTTCATTGCCTATAACTTGACGAGCAGCACTGCCACGACTGACAAGCACCCACTCATCTACTCCCGCCCCCACACTATCTGCTGCTACCTCATATTGTGGGAGGATGTTTCCATCTTCATCCACTAATTGTAACAATAGTAGTTTTACACCTCTGAGACTTGGGTCTTTTTGTGTGCTAACTACTGTGCCGCGAACTTTGGCAACTTGCATTAAAAATTACGGTCTTCTACCGAAAGGACGAATTGCATTCACATTCTCGCGGAACTGCTCTACGTCTTCGGTATAACGAATTGGCAGTACGTATTCCAAGTTTTCGTGAGGACGAGCAATGATGTGAGTAGATAGCACTTGTCCGCCGTTAACTCGCTTTACAGATTCAACACCTGCGGCCACGGAAGCTTGTACTTCTGACACGTCACCCCGAACAATCACTGTAACCCGACCACTACCGATTTTTTCATAGCCTACTAAAGTGACGCGGGCAGCTTTCACCATTGCATCAGCAGCTTCCACGACTGCTGGAAAGCCTAGCGTTTCAACCATTCCTACTGCAATTGACATTAGTTTAATCCCTTTTTAAAGTTTTTAGCCTTGGACAAAAGTGATGCTCAATCAGGCAAAGAGCGTTAATTACTTTGTTTAAACAGCTTTTAAGTGCGGAACTGTTCCACAGCTTCTGTGTAACGTATCGGCAAGACGTATTCTAGGTTTTCGTGAGGACGAGCAATAATGTGAGTGGATAAGACTTCACCACCATTGACTCTTCTAGCAGCTTCAACCCCAGCTGCTACAGAAGCTTGGACTTCCGATACATCTCCTCTAACTATCACGGTGACGCGAGCGCTACCAATTTTCTCATATCCTACTAAAGTGACACGGGCGGCTTTCACCATCGCATCAGCAGCTTCTACGACTGCTGGAAAGCCTTTAGTTTCAATCATTCCAACTGCAATTGGCACCGCAGAACTCCTACAAAATTAATCCAATCTGTACTGTCGTTTGAAATTTTTGACGGGGAGAGCTTTATCTTAAGCTAAGAAAACACTTCCAAATTAAGCATAGGAAAGCTTGGCGTCCCTGGCAATATAAATTACTATAATAGTTTATGATAAGAAAGTTTTAAAAAACTTAACAAATATTTATCTGTGCTTCTGGGCAATTAAAGTTTACTGATTCCTAGAGCACCCACTTATGCTTTATAATTTCTTTATCACATTTACAAAACGACATTCGTAACCAAGGCTAATTCCATCTGCCGAGGGGCGAGCGGGGGCTGTATCTTATGCTGTCTCTATGTTTCGGGAAATTTCGTTATATGCACAATGACTAGGTGAAAAATATATAATTTTTTCAAATATATCGTATAAAGTAGTTTGCTCAAAGTAGAAATAGAAATGTAAAAATGGAGGTGAGGTTAAGACAAGTAAATGCTTTAGCGTATGTAAAGTTATATTTTACCGAAGTTTAATAGGGGAAATTAAAGTAAAAATACTTGTAATAATTTAGTTAGAATAAATAATAAAAAAAAGATTGAAGTTTTACTAAATTAATTTTATTAAAATAAATAATTGTCTGAAAGCTTTTTTAAAATCAAGGCTGAGTCGTCAAGGTAAATTTAAATGAATCAATTTCTATTTTCAACAAGTTGGTTTGTGCCTTTATATAGCCTATTGGGTGCAATTTTGACGTTGCCGTGGGGAATAGGAATTATTCGGCGAACAGGGCCAAGACCTGCGGCATACATCAATTTGTTAACGACCGTTTTGGCTTTTGCCCATAGCTTGTTGGTATTTAAAAATATCTGGGATAGAGAACCAGAAAACTTACTGGTTAATTGGTTCAAAGCCGCGGATTTGGACTTATCTTTGAGCTTAGAACTATCGCCAGTCAGCATTGGAGCAACAGTTTTAATTACAGGGTTAAGCTTACTGGCACAAGTTTACGCTCTGGGTTACATGGAAAAAGACTGGTCGTTGGCGCGTTTTTTTGCGCTGCTGGGATTTTTTGAAGCAGCGCTGAGTGGTCTAGCAATCAGTGATTCTTTGTTTGTTAGCTATGCGCTTTTGGAAGTCCTGACGCTTTCGACTTACTTACTGGTGGGCTTCTGGTATGCTCAACCGCTAGTAGTGACAGCGGCGCGGGATGCGTTTTGGACTAAACGGGTGGGAGACTTATTGCTGCTGATGGCTGTGGTGACGCTTTCCACCTTTGCTGGCAGTTTGAACTTTTCGGATTTATACGAGTGGGCACAAACAGCTAATTTAAGTCCAACGACATCAGCATTGCTGGGATTGGCGTTAATTGCCGGGCCTGCTGGTAAATGCGCCCAATTTCCACTGCACCTGTGGCTAGATGAGGCTATGGAAGGGCCCAACCCTGCCTCGGTAATGCGAAACTCACTAGTAGTAGCTGGTGGTGCTTATCTGTTGTATAAACTGCAACCATTGTTAGCACTGTCGCCAATTGCTTTGAATACCTTGGTAGTTATGGGAACGGTGACAGCGATTGGAGCAACATTAGTATCCATAGCTCAAATTGACATTAAGCGATCGCTATCTCATTCCACCAGTGCATACATGGGGTTAGCGTTTTTGGCGGTGGGGTTGCAGCAAGGGGGTGTAGCCTTGATGTTGCTGTTAGCTCATGCGATCGCTAAAGCATTATTGTTCATGAGTTCTGGTTCAGTAATCTTGACTACCCAAAGCCAAGACTTAACAGAAATGGGCGGTCTGTGGTCAAGGATGCCAGCCACCACCACTGCTTTTGTTGTCGGTTCAGCGGGGATGGTGACACTGCTACCATTGGGAAGTTTTTGGGCAATGTTAGCATGGGCTGACGGTTTTGTGAATATTAGCCCTTGGGTGATTGGGGTTTTATTATTGGTCAATGGCTTGACAGCATTGAACTTGACCAGAGTCTTCAGATTAGTATTCTGGGGGAAACCGCAACAAAAGACCCGTCGCACGCCAGAAGTTGGTTGGCAGATGGCCTTGCCAATGGTGATTCTCACAGTATTGACTCTGCTTTTACCTCTAATGCTACAGCAATGGTACTTGCTACCCGATTGGGAAAGTATTAATTGGTATGTGGCGTTAGCATTGTTTGCTTCTACCGTCCTCGGCGTAGGTGTAGGATCGACAGTTCATCTACACAAAGCTTGGTCAAGATCCAGAATCTTGGGGTGGAGATTTCTGCAAGACTTGTTAGGTTATGATTTTTATATTGACCGAGTTTATCGCGTAACGGTGGTAAGTGCAGTAGCACTGCTATCTAAAATTTCTGCTTGGAGCGATCGCTACTTGGTTGACGGTTTAGTAAACTTAGTTGGGTTTGCGACAATTTTCGGCGGACAAACTTTAAAATACAGCATTTCTGGGCAATCTCAGGGCTATATGTTGACCATCCTAGCAGTTGTCAGCGTCCTGGGTTTTTTCATCAGCTGGTCATTGGGTTTACTAGATAAATTGCCTTTTTAACATTGCTAGGTGCTGAGTTAGGAGGGAGAAGTTAGGAGTTTTTATTTTCCTCCTGCTCCCCCTACTCCCCCTGCTCCCCCTACTCCCCTTACCTGAAGTCTATGCTTAGTGTTTTAATTCTAGTGCCGTTAATCGGCGCAGCTTTAATTGGTTTCTCGCCCTCTGGCATCAGTGGGAAATTCGCCCGTGGGGTGGCTTTGGTTTTTGCCAGTATCGCTTTCTTGTGGACAATCGTACTAGCAATTCAGTTCCATCCAGGGGAAATTACTCAACAGTTTGCCGAGTCTATCCCTTGGGTAGATGTTTTAGGCTTGAATTATAACCTTGGGATAGATGGTTTATCTTTGCCGTTGCTGGCTTTGAATGGATTGTTAACTTGCATTGCCATTTACAGCAGCGATGAATCCCTACAGCGTCCTAAATTTTATTACTCTTTGATACTATTATTAAGCGTTGGGGTGACTGGAGCCTTTCTGGCACAGGATTTACTGCTATTTTTCCTGTTTTACGAATTGGAACTAATCCCGCTATATCTATTGATAGCGATTTGGGGTGGGGCAAAGCGGGGTTATGCTGCAACAAAATTTCTCATTTATACCGCCGTTTCCGGAATTCTGATTTTAGCAAGTTTCCTCGGCATGGTTTGGCTGAGTGGTTCTTCTAACTTTGCACTATCAACTTTGAACCCTACGACTCTACCTCTAGCGACACAGCTTTTACTGCTAGCAGGGATTTTGATAGGTTTTGGGATTAAAATTCCCTTAGTTCCTTTCCATACTTGGTTGCCAGATGCTCACGTTGAAGCTTCCACACCGATTTCAGTGCTGTTAGCTGGGGTGCTGTTGAAGTTGGGAACTTACGGCTTACTGCGATTTGGCATGAACTTGTTACCAGAAGCTTGGGCTTATGTCGCTCCTTGGTTGGCGACTTGGGCAGTAGTAAGTGTACTGTATGGTTCATCCTGTGCGATCGCCCAAACCGATATGAAAAAAATGGTGGCATACAGCTCCATTGGACATATGGGCTATGTGCTTTTAGCGGCGGCGGCGGCTACACCTTTAAGCGTGTTGGGTGCTGTCATGCAAATGATTAGTCACGGCTTGATTTCAGCAATGCTGTTTTTGCTGGTAGGGGTTGTGTATAAAAAAGCCGGAAGCCGGGATTTAGAAGTCCTCCAAGGACTGCTGAACCCAGAACGGGGTATGCCCGTAATTGGTAGCTTAATTGTTGTGGGAGTCATGGCCAGCGCTGGTATACCAGGAATGGTCGGGTTTATTTCCGAATTTGTAGTTTATCGGGGGAGTTTTCCAGTTTTTCCAGTGCAAACCTTGCTATGCATGATTGGTACAGGCTTAACTGCGGTTTACTTCCTAATCCTGCTCAACCGCGCCTTTTTTGGCCGCTTGTCTGCACAAGTTACCAACTTGCCGCGTGTGTATTGGAGCGATCGCGGCCCAGCTGCAATTTTAGCTGTGCTGATTGTGATTTTGGGCATTCAACCTGGTTGGTTAGTGCGCTGGACTGAACCAACAATTACAGCAATGGTAAATACCCAAAACGTAGTAGCAACGGTGTCCTTGGATAAAGCAATGGTGACTGGGGATTAGGGATTAGGGATTAGGGACAAGGGGACAAGGAGAATAACCATGCCCAATGCCCAATGCCCCATGCCCAATAACTAACGATCGATCCCTAATCCCTATACTTTTTGGAGAGATGGCAATGGTAACTATTAAAAAGAAACTTACTCGTAATCCCTTAGCTGAGTATATTGAACGTCTGCAAAAAGGAGAGGCATTACTCCCCGATAGTCCAGAAAATGTGCTGGAAGTAGTTGGCATTCTTAAAAGCTATGGCGTAGTGTTAGATGCCTACTCAAAAAATCTTAACTATATTGCCGAGCATCAGTTTTTAATATTTTTCCCATTTTTTAAATACTTTAATGGAGAGGTTTCTTTTCAGAAATTATTCCGTCACTGGTGGCATGACCGAATTAATTTTGAATATGCCGAGTATTGCATGAAAGGCATGATGTGGCACGGTGGTGGTGGACTAGATACGTATTTAGATACACAAGAATTTCAAGAAAGAGCGAAAGCTGTTATCGCTGCAAAATTTAAAAATAATCCCTTCATTTCGAGTATTAACCAACTGTTTCCAGAGTTTTTAACAGAACAGTTGCGCGTCTCTGCTTACTACACCGGTTTAGGTCAATTCTGGCGAGTCATGGCTGATATGTTCCTCAACTTATCAGACCGCTATGACCGAGGCGAAATCAAATCGATTCCCCAAGTTGTAGAACACATTAAAGCAGGGTTAGTGGCAAATGCATCAAACCCAATTACCTACGCCGTAAAAATTCGAGGTGAGGTCTATGAAATCATTCCCAAAAGCGTTGGTTTGACCTTTTTAGCAGATACAGCAATACCTTATGTAGAGGCAGTATTTTTCCGAGGAACTCCTTTCCACGGTACAGTTTCATACAATGCCCAAGGATATCAAATCCCCCCAGATCAAACCCGATTTGAATATGGCGCATTGTATGCCGATCCTTTACCCATAGGTGGCGCGGGTATTCCTCCGACGTTGTTGATGCAGGATATGCGTCATTATCTTCCAGAGTATTTGCACGAAATTTATCGTCGCAGCCTTCGGGGTGAAGATGATTTGCGGGTACAAATTTGTATAAGTTTCCAAAAATCGATGTTTTGTGTGACGACAGCAACGATTTTGGGACTGATGCCTCATCCTTTAGATACTAAAGATCCAAATGAGCAAAAAGATAATCGAGTTTATTTAGAGAAGTGGATGAGTAGATTACAAACTTCGCGGTTGCTAGATGTGAATAAATAACTGAATTTATACAGAGAAATTTCAGATGCTTCTCAATCGCTATAAAAATTTTCACCTGATTCAGCAACTCGATCCAGTGCAAGATCATTGCCGGATTTATAACTTGATGAACGGCTATGAGTTTCCTTGGGATATGACGCGATCGCTCGAAGTTGCTTTGATGCGAACTTATTGTGTTCCTAGTATTTCTAAATTGCTGAATCAGACAGGAGAATTTACCCATTGTCCGCAAAAACGCTACGATGATACGGCAATAATTGTTGGAGAGATGATTAAGTGGGGTTATGATAGCAATCGCGGCAAAGAAGCCCTGCAACGCATGAATGCCCTCCACGGACGCTTCAAGATTGACAACGGTGATTTCTTGTATGTACTTTCAACATTCATTTTTGAGCCTATCCGTTGGAATGCGCGGTTTGGTTGGCGGCTGATGTGCGAACAAGAAAAATTAGCGTCTTTTTACTTCTGGCGAGAAGTAGGTAAGCAAATGCAGATTCAGAATATCCCTGAAAGCTATGAAGAATTGGAGCGCTATAACCTTGACTACGAACGCCAAAAATTCCGCTATTCAGATACAAATTGTCGAGTTGGAGAAGCTACACGCGATTTATTTTTGAGTTGGTTTCCTTCGTGGATGCGTTCTTCCATCAAACCAGGTATCTACGCTTTACTTGATGACACAATGCTCAATGCCTTTGGTTTTCCCTATCCCTCGCCATTGCTGCGATCGGCTATGGTAAGTCTACTAAAAATTCGAGCTAAATTAATCCGGTTATTCCCACCTCGGAATCAGCCTAATTTTTATATTGACTCTCCTATCCCCAGCTATCCCACTGGCTATGAAATTGCAAATGTGGGGCCAGCAGAAAATGTTAAGCAGCAAAGCTCTAACTAACTTGTTTAAGCGATAAAAGTCTTGTGTCAGTAACTCTTGCCATAACCCTTTATCCAAAAATCTATGCTTCTGGTTCGATGCCTAAAGAGCGCAATTGAGCCGTTAAGCGATCGGCTCTTTCCTCACCAGTCAACAACAAATTACCTTGCAAATCCCACCAGCGTAGCCAAGGTAATTCCATATTGTAATATTGTCCCTGCCAAATCCCTAACTCAACCCCTAAAGTATGGATGGGATAATGTGCGCGTTCATTTGCTGTTAATAACTGATATTGTCCACCAATTAATTCATAAACTTCTACGCTGGCTTTATTCACTTCATAAATGCCGTAGAAAGGAGGACGAATCACCTGCTCATAAATCCAAAATTTCCCCTTCCACGGAGTTTTGTCTCGCTCCTCACTACCATCCCCAGAGACAAATTCTAATGCAATCAATGGAGCAATAAACTCTCGCCATAGTACATAAGACCTGCGCGTTTGCCCATCGAGAGTAGGTGGTACATTCCCTACATAAAACCAGTCTGGTGCTTCTGCGCCTTTTTCTGGAGGGTCAGTGATGCGCCAATAGATACCGCTATCTTGACCAATACAGTATTGCCCATCAGGATGACGTTTTTGCAATATCGGTTTAATCGAGTCCGTTAGGAGAATGCTTTGAGGATGTTCCTGAAAGTTTTTCACGAAAGTACCATCAGACTCTGGTAGCTGCGTATGGTCTGGGAACGGGGTAAGGGCGGTGGATGGATCGGTTGCAGAGGTCATAAGGCTACCTTTGCAGGATGTAAGGGTTGTTTTTTAGTTTAACAGTGGAAGAGGAGATGGAGCGATCGCAGTCTTTCTACAAAGCTAGGCTCAAGTTATTAAGGCTCTCTTGTGTGAGAATTAATCAAAGTATTTTGGGAGTTGCAAAGATGGCTTGGGTAGCTGGCGATCGCTTGCAAGGTGGAAAATACACCATTGAAAAAGAGTTGGGAAGAGGACGCTTTGGCATCACCTATTTAGTCAAAAATCAGAATGGCGATCGCTTTGTCATTAAAACTTTAAATGATGATTTACTAAATTCCCTTAACCAATCGGAGCGCGAACGGCTAAAGACAATGTTTTTGCGGGAGGCTTTAAAGCTTCAAAAGTGTAAGCATAAGTATATTGTGGAGGTATTAGACTCCTTTGAGGAAGCAGACCGTTTGTGTTTGGTAATGGAGTATGTAGATGGAGTCAGTTTAGCCGATCGTCGCCAACAAATTCTTTCTGAACAAGAAGCACTACGCTACATTCAGCAAATTGGTGAAGCCTTAATAGTTGTGCATGAAAATCGATTAATTCATCGAGATGTACATCCAGGAAACATCTTTTTGCGGGTGCGAGATGGACAACCTGAAGCGGTGCTAATCGATTTTGGTTTAGCTCTGGATTTTGACCACATCTTAACCACAAATCGAACCAAGGAAACTTCTGAGGGATTTACACCCCCTGAGCTTTATGCTCAACATACTAAACCAACAGGGGCATATAGCGATATTTATTCTCTGGCGGCAACTCTTTATGTGCTTCTGACCGGAAAAACACCAGTGGATGCGTTTAAACGGAAGGTAGATAATGCTCGTTTAGTAGCTCCAAAAGAACATAATCCTCAGATTAGCGATCGCACCAACCGCGCAATTCTAACAGGGATGAAGCTAGATTTTAAGCAGCGTCCTCAATCAATGCGAGAATGGCTCGACTCTTTGGGGTTAACAGGGGAAACTCCTCAGTCTGTCTCAACTGTATCCTCTAACACTAACTCAAATTTGGAGCA
Organism: Nostoc sp.; assembly: GCF_036917095.1. Taxonomy (GTDB): domain Bacteria; phylum Cyanobacteriota; class Cyanobacteriia; order Cyanobacteriales; family Nostocaceae; genus Nostoc. Next base: position 29,779 of record NZ_JBALFH010000002.1, on the reverse strand, counting down.
AAAAATTCAGGTTTGGGGAGTGGTGATAGCTGCGATCGCAGTTTTTGTAAGCTTACTTGCAGCCATACCTTCTTGGATTCCTATTTTCAACCCATCTAATCAACCGTCACAGTCTCCCAGTCCATCATCTACAAAAACACCGTAGATTTAGCTCAACTTTTATTGTGTGTTGTGCAAAATTCTGCAAAACTGTATTATTTATAAAACACACTTAATGTTTAAGGAAGGTACTATCCACTGCTTGGTGATGGATTTTGTACCGGGAGAAAATTTGTTTGAGGCAGTAAAACGTAGAGGGGCGTTACCAGAAGCAGAGATTGTACGCTGTATCCGCCAGATTGGGGAAGCTTTAGTGGTGGTGCATCACGCAGGTTTAGTACACAGAGATGCCCATCCCGGAAATATCATGTTGCGGAGTAATGGCAAAGCAGTTCTGATTGACTTTGGCATTGCTAAAGAACTCGTGCCTAAAACTTTGAGTTCAAAGGGTATTGCAGGTCATGAGGGATTTGCGCCCTATGAGCAGATGAGCAGAGGTAGTCGAGATCCAACGGTCGATGTTTACTGTCTGGTTGCCACACTCTATTATGGGGTGACAGGTCAACGCCCTACAACTTCTCTGGCTCGCAAGCTAGACAATACTTTCCTGATTCCACCTAAACAAATTAATCCAAGCATCAGCGATCAATTAAATCAAGCAATTCTCAAGGGTATGGCGCTGGAGGCAAAAGATCGCCCTCAGTCGATGCAGGTATGGTTAACAATGTTAGCGACTAAATCACGTAGAATTATTCCCTGGGACTGGTTGGTTGGTGTTATATTCAGCTACCTATTGATAGCCTACTTGTTAGCAGCGTTTAAAGCACCGTACATAGTTTGGATTGTGGCTTGGGCTGTAGCTGTGGGTGGCGCTGTGGCTGGGATTGAGGCTTGGACTGTGGTTGGGGTTTGGGCTGTGGCTGGGGTTTGGGCTGTGACTTGGGCTGTGGCTGTGACTTGGGCTATGGCTGTGACTTGGGCTGTGATTTGGGCTGTGGCTTCGGCTGGAGAGAAATTACAAAAATCTTTTAGCAAGCTTCATACTTTTCTAATTTTAGCTAGCACTTGTAGTCTAGGCTTGAGTTTGGGATGGTTAGGACATAAGATTTTTAATACCGATACATAGCTTACTCAAGCTCTAGAAGCTAACTGGCAAAAGATTTTGTAGCTGTTAAGCGATTGAATTCAATAAGCGACTGCCCGAATTCAATAAACGACCACCCGAATTCAATAAACGACTGCCCGAATTCAATAAACGACCGCCCGAATTTAATATCGCGCTTCTCGCTTGATTGCAATATCGAACTCTTATTTAATTTTTGCGAAGCTCGGTGCGCCTTTATCTCGCTTGCAGATTAGGATTCTGGTTAAACGCCAAGCGATCGCAATTTCGCCCATTAATTAAGTTAAAAAACGGATGGCGCAATTGTTGAGAGTTCCTTCTTTAATTCTTGCGACAAAGATTCCAAAAACATCATGTCATTGGTGACATCTGAAACCTCATCATCATTTAAATTCTCTGTCTCTAATTGCTTTTGATAAGCTTCAATTCGATATTCTAGCGCCTCAACAATAAATCGAATTGCTTTAGGAGAAAAATTCACGTTTAACAACTCCCTTAATTGACTTTATAAAATGCCTCACCAACTAACCCTAATGCAGTCTTGTAGTCTTCCATTCGCATAGTGTAGCTTGGTTCCCACAGCCAATGATTGCCGTAATCATTCACCAAACGGAGTTCGTTGGGAATATTACTTCCCCTATCCAACTTCCACCAATTCTTTCCAACCCCCTGAACTGCAAACGTTGAAATTCCACCTGAACCTGCAATAACCCAAGTATCACCATCTTCTTCGTAAGTTTCAATATCTTTTGAACGAATGTTATCTATTCTCGAAGAAGTCGCATTTCCCATACGGTATAAATCAATAGGGGTTTTTCTCATCCCAATCAGCTAAAAATCTAGGCTTCCGGTTCAACGCCGAGCGTTCGCAATTGAGCAGTCAAGCGATCGGCTCTTTGTCTTTCCTGTTCAGCCCGTTGAGATTCTCGTTCAGCTCTTTCATCACCGGTCAACAACAAATTACCCTGCAAATCCCACCAACGCAACCAGGGCAATTCGGCGTTTTGATAAACTCCTTGCCAAATACCTAACTCAACTCCCAAGCGCGTAATCGGATAATGTCCGCGTTCATTTGCTGCTAATAACTGATATTGTCCACCAATTAATTCATAAACTTCTACAGTGGCTTTACTCACTTCATAAATGCCATAAAAAGCCGGATGAATTACTTGCTCATAAATCCAAAATTTCCCCTTCCAAGGAGTTTTATCTCTTTCTTCACTACCATCCCCAGAAACAAATTCCAAGGCAATCAAGGGTGCAATAAATTCTCGCCACAGTACATAAGACCTTCGTGTTTGTCCATCGAGCAAGGGCGGTACATTTCCTACATAAAACCAATCTGGTGCTTCTGCTCCTCGTTCTGGCGGATCTGTCAAGCGCCAGTAAATACCTAAGTCCTGACCTATACAATATTCACCTTCAGGATGTAATTGTTTAAGGATAGGTGTAATCGAGTCAGTGAGTAAAATACTTTGGGGATGCTCTTGCCAATTTTTCACGAAAGTACCATCTGACTCTGGTAGCTGCGTATGGTCGGGGAAAGGAGTGAGGGCGGTGGATGGATCAGTTGCAGAGGTCATAAGACTACCTTTGCAGGAGTAAGGGTTGTTTTTTAGTTTAGCTTGCCATTAGGCTAAGGCTACCAAGACTTTCTCAAAAGCTAGGCTTCTGGTTCAATACCAAGCGATCGCAATTGAGCAGTTAAGCGATCGGCTCTTTGACGCTCTAATTCCGCCCTTTGGCTTTCTAATTCTGCCCTTTGGCTTTCCTGTTCAGCTCTTTCCTCGCCACTCAACAACAAATTACCTTGCAAATCCCACCAGCGCAGCCAAGGTAATTCTGCATTCTGATAAACTCCTAGCCAAATGCCTAACTCAACTCCCAAAGGGGCAATAGTATAATGTCCTCGTTCATTTGCTGTTAAAAGTTGATATTCTCCTTCAATCAGGTGATAAACTTCCACACTGGCTTTATTCACTTCATAAATGCCATAGAAGGGAGGACGAATCACCTGCTCATAAATCCAAAATTTACCCGTCCAAGGAGTTTTGTCTCGTTCCTCTGCACCGTTTCCAGAGACAAATTCCAATACAATCAACGGAGCAATGTGTTCTTGCCAAAGCACATAAGAGCGGCGCATTTGCCCATTCAGTGTAGGCGGCACATTTGGTACATAAAACCAATCGGGAGCTTCTGCACCTCGTTCTGGTGGATCGGTGATGCGCCAATATATACCACTGTCTTGACCTATGCAATATTGCTCGTCAGGATGACGTTTTTGCAATACTGGTTTAATGGACTCAGTTAGTAGAATGCTTTGGGGATGTTCCTGGAAGTTTTTGCCTCCGGCACGCTTCGCGAACACGAAAGTGCCATCAGACTCTGGTAGCTGCGTATGGTCTGGGAGTGTGATGCTAGTAGCTGGATTAGTTGCAGTCATAGGGCTACCCTCGCGTAGGAGTGAGGTTTGTTCTTGATTTTAGCAAGCACAGATGCAAACAGAAATCTGAAAAAAACTAAGTATTCTAGTCTAGGGAAACGCCTGACGGCGATCGCTAAAACATTAATCTCAAAGTACACGCAGTAAGCTAGGAATGCTTTCGATCGCTGACAAATCCCGTATTTCTGCCAAAGCTTGCCGAAAATTGCCTTCCCGTACATCATGGGTAACAACCACAATCTCTGCAAGTTCCCCTTGAAAGCCAGTTTGGACAATTGACTCTAAGCTAACGCCATAGTTACCAAAGCAAGTCCCCAATTTACCGATAACTCCAGGTTGATCGTTGGTGAGGAAACGGGCGTAAAACCGAGTTATCAATTCTGCCATCGGTGCAATTTGACAGTATTCCTGATGTCCGCAAGTTAATAATGGATTTGCAACTACTGTATTGGTTTTGAGGACAGCAACTAAATTTAAGATATCTGATGTTACGGCACTGGCGGTTGCACCAGCACCAGCACCGGGGCCGAAAAACATTACTTGCCCAATTGGTTCTCCTTCCACAAGAATGGCGTTGTAAACGCCGTTGATGCTAGCCAAAGGATGGGCTTTGGGCACTAAAGTAGGATGAACTCGGACGGAGAGGGGAGATGAGGGAGTATCGCGTTTAGCGATCGCTAACAATTTAATCACAAATCCCAATTTTTCGGCGTAGGCAATATCTGTTTTGCTCACTTGCCGAATCCCCTCAGTATAAACATCTTCTAGGTTGATGCGTCCACCAAAGCCTAATGATGCCAGGATAGCAATTTTATCTGCTGCGTCTAAGCCATCAACATCAGCCGTGGGGTCAGCCTCAGCATAACCCAAACGTTGGGCATCAGCTAAGACATCATTAAAGTTGCTGCCTTCCGTTTGCATCCGCGTCAGGATGTAGTTTGTTGTACCGTTAACAATACCCGTTACAGTGTGAATTCGGTTAACACTTAAAGATTGCTTCAGGGGTTGAATCACCGGAATCCCACCACCCACAGCAGCTTCCAGCATGACGTATACGCCAGCTTGATTTGCAGTTGTGAAAATTTCCGCCCCAAAGCGGGCGATCGCTGCTTTATTGGCGGTGACTACATGCTTACCATTACTTAAAGCTTTAAGAATGAGCGATCGCGCCGGCTCCAGTCCGCCCATCACCTCGACAACTATATCTACCGCCGGATCGTTGACAATTGATTCTAAATCGGTAGTTAACACTTCCGTAGACAATTCTACTGCACGGGGTTTATCTAGCGATCGCACTCCCACCCGATAGATTTCTATCTCTTGCAACAATGGGTGACGCCCAGCGCTATCTTGCAACAACTGCACTGTTCCCGTTCCCACGGTGCCTAATCCCAGTATTCCTAGTTTCACACCCATTTTGCACCCAATTTCACCAATAACAATTGTAGGTAGAGCGTTTGCCCTACCTACTGATTATCCTGCTTCCTTCGTCATTTGTCCTTCGCCCTTCGTCCTTTGTCTAAAACTAATACTTCGACTTCGCTCAGTACAAGTGACTAATGACCCTTCGGGTTCGCCAGTTACTCATGGGGGAAACCCCCAAGACCGCACTGGCTCACCAATGACTAATGACTAATTTAGTATGTTTCTACGTGCCAGCGACCGGCTTTCTTGAGTTGCTTCTGGTAATCACTCCAGGTTACGCCTTCCTTAGCAGCAGCAGCACTTAAGGCTGCATCAATACCTTCTTCCATACCCCGCAAACCACAAATGTAGGTGTGGGTTTTTTCATTTTTAATCAACTGCCACAATTCATCAGCGTGTTCAGCTACGCGGTCTTGAATATACATTCTACCGCCTTGGGGATTTTTCTGTTCGCGGCTGATAGCAGGAGTGAGGCGGAAGTTATCAGGATATTTTTGTTGAATTTCTTCCAGTTCTTCCTTATATAAGAGGTTTGGAGTTGTTGGTACGCCAAATATTAGCCAAGAGAATCCTTTAAATTGGTATTCTGCGTTAGCTGCTCTTTCTGCATCTTTAAACTGACGCCACAGATAAGCCCGCATCGGCGCAATACCTGTTCCGGTTGCCATCATGATGACATTAGCATCAGGGTCATTGGGTAACAACATTTCCTTACCCACAGGCCCGGTAATTTTTACCTCTTCCCCTGGCTTGAGGAAACACAGGTGCGTAGAGCAAACACCGTAGACTGTTTCGCCAGTTTCTGGGTGCTTGTACTCCAACTGGCGGACGCACAGTGATACTGTTTTGTCATCCACATCATCGCCATGACGAGTCGAAGCGATAGAATATAGTCTGAGTTTCTCCGGCTTGCCGTTCTTGTCTAATCCTGGGGGAATAATCCCAATACTTTGACCTTCTATATACTTCAAATCGCTGCCAGATAGGTCAAATTTAACGTGTTGAACAATACCAATACCGTCTTCTTTGACTAGCGGTTCATTAGATATTACCTTGCCAATAAACGGAGCATTGGGACGGTAAGTGTTAACAGGAACGTCACCGTGGTCTTTTTTGGCTTTCGCTTGAGTCATGGTGTTGCCTTTCTTGTCCTTGTTCTCTTCAGCACTATGAGCATTTACAGGTGTGGCTTTACCATTCCCTTCACTGTTAGCAGTTTCCCCAGATGTAGCTAACTCGCTGACTTCGCTTGTAGCATTCCCAAATGAGGCTTTACCATTAACTGGCTGTAGCGCAGTTACAGGTTGGATGCTAACAATTGTGCCGCCTAGACGAGTGATACGTCGCATTTCTTGATTCATCCGGTTGTAAGGCACTCTGATGAACACACTGCCACTTTTCCGAATTGGGTAGTTAGTTTGATCGGTTTCTTCACTCTGACGCAAACCCACTACTTCATAAAGGAAGATGCGGCTACCTAATTCTATGTTGGCAGCACCCTCAACAGCACCTTGATTGTACATTCGTTCTACCACTCCGATAATTTACTTAACCGTTTTTCAAAAAAAAACTATTCCCCTACCTTGCCAGCTTTAGTTTAGCGGATTTTCGTTTCACAAAACTGGAGAAAGAAGGAAAAACGGCATCATTAAATTAATGCCTTGCTAAGTACACTCACCAAAGACATGCAGGCATAGCAAAAAACACACCTGTTCACCTTCTAAGGTAAAGGATAAGTCTTGTGGAGAATGTTAATAATGAGTCAATTTAATCTTTTTTTCGTTAACTACCACCCCCATTAGGGAGATAGCTTTTTACCTTACTACCCAATGAGCAACTTAAAGGGGCAGATATTGTAGAAAGCCTGCTTCGATTAGTGGAAGCTACTGCTGTGTTGACTTTCAAAAATTGCGATTGCGCTTGACTACTCCAAGGGTCTAAATCAAGAATGGCAATCCCAGAAGGTCTTCTTCCGAAGGTTTTACTTTTCCAAATCTACTACTCTCTTGGAATGTTGTTAGCTATATTCATGACCTGTCTATGGATAATTACATGACTAGGACAACTCCAGCTACAAACATAACGACATAGAGAACCGTGATTTAAGCAACTATAATTAGTTTCACTTGATGTGAAAAATCTGTCAACCTTATCAGTACTTTGCCATAACACCAACACTTCTATAGGAGCATATCCATCAATTTACAGCCCATAATTGGACTAATGCAAGTTGTTTGCTCATTCGTTGGATAGATTTTTGCTTTGAATATATTAAGTATTGTCGAGCAGGAATTACAATTTAGGAAGATCGAGAAATTAGCGGCAATAATAAATTATACCTTATAGTCTTGATTATATAGGCTCAGAAGTAGCGTTCTGATAAAGGTGCAACGCTGATGGGCGGTACCGATCCCCATTTTTAAATTAACAACTAAATCAAGAAAAAATGATTGATGAACCACGCTAATTCTTCTTGAGGGCAATCTTGTATGGGATACCCCCTTCTGTTAAAATCGAATATACCACTAGGATTAAATACTTACCGGCACCAACATTCAGGCTAGTCCGACGAGTAGCGACTTAATTACTTTGTTGCCTACCCGCTTGGTGTCTTATAGATGTGCTAGGTAGCAAGAACGCAGGATAAACCAAAGGGGTAAACTCCTGGCTTCAGAATCTGCTGTGTGAAAAAATATTGAGACAATTTTAGTATTTTAGAGGAGATTTATGACAAGTAAGCCGGAACGCGTGGTACTGATTGGAGTAGCCGGAGACTCTGGGTGCGGTAAATCTACGTTTTTGCGTCGTTTGATAGATTTGTTTGGTGAAGATTTAATGACAGTCATTTGCTTGGATGACTATCATTCCCTCGATCGCAAACAGCGTAAAGAAACTGGGATAACGGCATTAGACCCCAGAGCAAACAATTTTGACCTGATGTATGAGCAAATTAAAGCGCTCAAAAGCGGTCAAGCGATTGATAAGCCGATTTACAACCACGAAACCGGCTTGATCGATCCGCCAGAGCGGGTGGAACCGAATCACATTATAGTTGTTGAAGGGCTGCATCCTTTATATGATGAGCGGGTGCGATCGCTAATCGACTTCAGTGTATATTTTGACATTAGCGATGAAGTCAAAATAGCCTGGAAAATCCAGCGAGATATGGCTGAACGCGGTCATCGCTACGAAGATGTGTTAGCGCAAATCAATTCCCGCAAACCTGACTTTGATAAGTTTATCGAACCACAAAGAGAATTTGCCGATGTAGTTCTCCAAGTATTACCCACGAACTTGATCAAAAACGATACGGAGCGCAGAGTCTTGCGGGTACGTATGCTCCAACGTGAAGGTAAGGAAGGCTTCGATCCAACCTACCTATTTGATGAAGGGTCAACAATTAATTGGACTCCTTGTGGACGCAAGCTGACCTGTTCCTACCCTGGTATGCAACTGTACTACGGTTCAGATGTTTACTACGGCCGCTATGTCTCAGTACTAGAGGTCGATGGTCAATTTGACAACTTGGAAGAAGTAATTTATATCGAAACCCATCTCAGCAATACATCCACCAAATATCAGGGTGAATTGACTCACTTATTACTCCAGCACCGCGAGTATCCAGGTTCCAATAATGGTACTGGTTTCTTCCAAGTGCTTACAGGTTTGAAGATGCGTGCTGCTTATGAGCGGTTGACAGCTACCGAAGCAAAGTTAGCGATTCAGGTTTAAAAGCAGCAGTGTTTGTGTCAAAGTTTGGAGGGGCGCTTCTGTGTGTCCCTTTTTTTTTGTGTTATTAAATACATTTTAGCCATAAAATAATTAGCATAAATCGGTCTTCTTTATAGATACTTACCTTATAGCTAGTAGTTTTTATCAATATCAAGAAGATAGTAACTACTGAGGTGTAAATATTGTTATGATTTCATAAATTAGCTAGTTGGACTAAATACCATATTTAGTTCAGCGAAAAAACTCAAGAAGGGAGGAATTTCCTTTGTCTCGTCGATATTTATTTACCTCCGAGTCAGTCACCGAAGGTCATCCAGATAAAATCTGCGATCAGATTTCTGATACGATTCTGGATGCCTTACTGACACAAGACCCCAGCAGTCGCGTTGCTGCTGAAGTAGTAGTTAATACTGGTTTGGTGCTAATTACTGGTGAAATAACCACCAAAGCCAATGTGAATTTCGTCAATCTTGCCCGCAAAAAAATTGCCGAAATTGGCTATACCAATGCCGATAATGGTTTTTCTGCTAACAGCACCAGCGTTCTGCTGGCTATAGACGAACAATCACCCGATATTGCCCAAGGCGTTAACACCGCCCAAGAAACCCGCGAACAAGATAGTGACGAACAATTTGACAAAATTGGCGCGGGCGATCAAGGTATAATGTTTGGTTTTGCCAGCAATGAAACACCAGAACTGATGCCTTTACCCATCAGTCTCGCGCACCGCATTGCTCGGCGATTGGCAGCAGTCCGCAAAACAGGTGAATTGTCATACCTGCGTCCTGACGGCAAAACCCAGGTAACTGTGGTTTACGAAGATGGACGCCCAGTAGGCATTGATACGATTCTAATTTCCACCCAACATACAGCCACTATTGGGGAAATTACAGATGAGGCGGCTGTACAAGCCAAGATTAAACAAGACCTTTGGTCAGCAGTGGTCGAACCTGTTTTTGGCGACATTGACATTAAGCCTAATCAAGAAACACGTTTTTTAGTCAACCCCACTGGCAAATTTGTCGTTGGTGGCCCTCAAGGAGACTCTGGTCTGACAGGACGGAAAATAATTGTTGACACCTACGGTGGTTATTCACGGCATGGTGGCGGCGCTTTTTCTGGCAAAGACCCCACAAAGGTAGACCGCTCTGCTGCCTATGCGGCTCGCTATGTGGCGAAAAATATTGTCGCCGCTGGGTTGGCAGAAAAAGTTGAAATTCAGCTATCTTATGCTATTGGTGTAGCGCGACCAACTAGCATTCTGGTGGATACCTTTGGCACTGGCAAAGTGGATGAAGAAATCTTACTGGAATTAATCAATCAGCACTTTGAACTACGTCCGGCAGGGATTATCCATACCTTCAACTTACGCAACTTACCAAGTGAACGAGGCGGACGTTTTTATCAGGACGTCGCGGCTTACGGTCATTTTGGGCGGGCTGATTTAGACTTGCCTTGGGAACAGACCGATAAAGCTGAGTTGTTGAAGCAAGCAGCAAACGAGTCACTTTCGGCAGCAGTTGCTCAGGCACTGACTTAGACTAAGTTGAAAACATCTAAACATTGCATAATTCAATAAAATCAAACTTTTGTGGAGTGGGACAAAAAGCCCGCTCTAATTGTGCAATTTAAAACTTTTAATGTTTGGGAATACTTGCGCTCAACCCAAACGGATTGGGGTATAGGCAACTTAACAACTTGCCTATACCCTGATTTTTTTGGTAGCCATAGAAATAAGGGACTTCCCAATAAATACGTTATTTTCTGAATCACATATTGTGGTGAGGGTTTATTGCTCTAAAAAGTTTGTAACTTTAAAATTTGATGTTCCCTCCCAACAATGGTTCAAAAATGCGTTTACCTGAGCATCTGCTGAATCAGCCGATTCCCTTGATGCATTAAATTGCACTGCTGTCACAATGTACTCAAAGATAATTACAAACTGCTTTTGGGGTGAAATTCTTTCAACTACAATTGTTTCACCTATCTTAGGAATTTGAGGCACATTTACCACAAATGTCTCAATTTTCGGTTTATCTAGTGGATTTTTGAAATTGAAGTATTTACAGTAAACAATAACTTTCACTTAGACAACCACCAATAAAATTATAGATAATCAAAATTATCCTTCAATTGAAAAATTGTAAATAATATAATAGTTTATTAAAAAATATCTATCAGCTTATACCAATCATCCAAAATCAGGCTACATCTGTAAAGCTGTAAACCAAAATAAGATTTTACGAATTACGAATTAGGAATTACGAATTAGTATTATTTTCCCTGCCATAGCTGCCGCAACGACTGAAAAATATTTACAAATTTCTCTTCTAGCCAGAGCATAACATAATCAAGCCATTCCAGAAGTTGCTCTAAGGGGTGCTTCTCATAGCCAACTGAAGTTGCTTTAGTTTCTATCCAGTCTGGCTGTGCCTCAATTTCACTGTTTTGATGAAACTGCTGTTGCAAATCCCCTTTACGACTCTCGCTTTTAGTTTGTGAAACGCTGGTTCGGGTTTGTTTTGTTGAGGCGACTTTTCCAGATATTTTTTGGCTAGAGGTGAGATTACTAGTTAGTTGTTTTCTTCGCACCAAGCCAGATCCGAATTTAGGTTGTTTTACACTTAAATTCTTTTGTGGAAAATGCCCTACTGATAAACTTGGAACTAAGGCAGGATTTTTACTTCCAGAAAGTGGAACTGGCTTGTCAGTAAGAGTTTCGGTATTCCCAAATAAATCACTCCACGTTAGCCAAGGGTCGTCTGTTAAACCCTGATTCTCCATTTGACGGCTTTTGGACAAGGCTTTTCTAGGGCGTGATGAGAATAGTTTACCTGGCGTAGACGCAAAGCGGCTTGTCGCTAGACATCGCTTATCATTGGTTGTTGGCTCAAGTGTTTTTCTATTACCAACACCAAAAAAGTAATTAAGTGCCGCCTCAATCAAAGCCTGAAGATTCAGTGTATGAGTTTCCAAACCATCAGCAGTGGCTGCAATTTCTCCTTTAGCAGCTAATTGTTCTTTGCCATAAAGAAATATATTTAACTGAGTTTGGGCAACTTGGACAATTTCCTGGCTACGTTCTTGCACTGGAACTAAAGCATTTGATTCCAACTTAGCAACGGCTATATCTATAAATGCTAATAATCCCTCTGGATTAAGTAAATTATTTGGTGTACCCTCGGCTAAAACTGGAGTTTTAGATGTATTTCCGTCAGTAAGTTTTGCTAATAAATGGTTAATTTGTGGTAATAATTCTGTTTCTTTTTTAGCTATAATCAACCGCCAGCACTGCCAGTAATTAGCAACTTCGTTAATAATTCGTTCTTCTAATCTTGCCTGCTGCTGGGGTGTTAAAATATCTAAAATTTCATTGTCGGCAGTTACAAGTACTAAACTACGATTCATCAAATTTGTGGCGATTCCCCGCACTGCTGGAAGATGCTGCTTGAGAGCATTTTTTAGCTGTGAAGGATTGAGACTTCCGGCTTGATTCTCTGTAATATTTGATGATTGAGTAAGATTAGCGTTATTATCAACGAATTTCAGCTGAAAAGCTCCCAAGAAAGCCAAGGGATTGAAAGCTTCAACTGTTTTTGCCGCAGTAGAGGTGGCTTCATCAGATGACAGATAATGAACAGCTTCTAATACATGTTGAATGGGGCTATTAACATTTGGCAGAGCTTCGGGCTGTAAATCGGTATCATTTGATTGTAACTTTGGTCTAGTTTGTGGTTCTTTGGTCTGTAGCGTTTTCCCAGATGATTCAGATGACTGAAACAGTAGATACACTGGGTAAAGTAGTGCCTCCACACCCCACTTAGTGGCAACTTGCAAATGCCGGAAGGTGTGTTCCCACTGTTGTGTCACCCGCCGAGATTGCTGGTGGACAAAGTTAAATAGTCTGCTTTGATAACGACCAGAGGAACCAGAAGACATAGTAGTAATTTTTTTAGTTCAAGTCTTGTTCAGTTGTGAGACTCGCGCCAAACAATAAAAACGACCAACACCTCATCTTAGCGAATATATGACCCCGACTGTCTCTCAATCCCAGACCAAATTCATCTCACAAGCAATTGAGCAACTGCGCTCTTTTTGTCAAGTTAATCTTCAGTCTACTTGGCTATACCAGGAATCTGACCTGATTATTACTGATGTTGTAACTGCTGATTTGTCTCATTGGCAACCTGTCCAATTGAATGCTAAAGAACATATAGCTTGGACAGGCGGGAAAAAAGTGTTATGGCTAGTGCAAAGATTGGTGGTTCCCCAAGATTTACAGGGTTATCCTTTAACTGGGTTATCTTTGCGGCTGGCGCTGGTTTGGTGGGCAGATTCTGCTGAGATTTATGTGAATGGGGAGTTAGTGCTGGAGGGTGATTTATTTGATTGTTCGCCTAGAGTGCTTTTGGGGCATGGGGTGACGCCTGGGGAAGAGTTTATTGTGGCTTTGCGGTTAGTGAGTCCGGGACATTGTGATGGTGCTTTAGTGCGATCGCTCCTAGTTTATGAGTCTACTGTAGATAATAATCCCGATCCGGGTTTTGTGGCTGATGAGTTAGCTGTGGTGCAACTTTATTTAGAAAAGTTTGCACCGGAGAGGTTGGATGTTTTGGCAGCGATGGTGGGGGAGGTTACGAACCGCGAAGCCGCGAAGGACACGAAGGAAGAAAAGGGAGAGTTGGTAAAGTCGTTTTTATCTCTACGCCAAAATTTAATTCAATCCGATATTTTAGCCCCCCTTTTGAAGGGGGGTTGGGGGGATCAAAAATCTAAAATTTTCTTATTGGGTCATGCTCACTTAGATTTAGCATGGCTATGGCCTGTAAGTGAAACTTGGAATGCGGCGCAAAATACTTTTGAGTCGGTTTTGAAGTTGCAAGCAGATTTTCCTGAGTTAATTTTCTGTCATTCGACTCCCGCACTTTATGCTTGGATTGAGGAACATCGCCCAGATTTATTTAGGGCAATTCAAGCACAGGTAGCTGCTGGACGTTGGGAAGTTGTTGGCGGGATGTGGGTGGAACCGGAACTCAACATAATTGCAGGTGAATCAATAGTCCGTCAGCTATTGTATGGTCAGCGCTACATTCAGGAAAAATTTGGTAAGCTTTCGACTGTGGTGTGGGTTCCAGATTCTTTTGGTTTCTGTGCAACTTTACCGCAGTTTTTCGCTAATGCCGGAATTGAGTATTTTGTCACCCAGAAGTTGCGGTGGAATGATACTACTAAATTTGATTATGGGGCTTTTTGGTGGCGATCGCCTGACGGCAGTGAAGTCTTTAGTTTGATGTCTGCACCCATCGGTGAAGCTATAGACCCAGTAAAAATGGCATCCTACGCTCTTGAATGGCAATCCCAAACTAGTTTACCAGAATCTCTCTGGCTTCCCGGTGTCGGCGACCACGGCGGCGGCCCCACCCGTGATATGTTAGAAACCGCCCAACGCTGGCAAAAGTCACCTTTTTTCCCAGATATCGAATTCACGACGGCTGAAAAGTATTTACAGCAAATTGTAGAGACGCGATTCATCGCGTCTGTTAATAATCATGATTCCCCCCCTGCCTCCCCTGCCCCCACTCCCTTCCCCATCTGGAATGACGAACTATACCTCGAATTCCATCGCGGTTGCTATACTACCCACGCAGATCAAAAACGTTGGAATCGTCGTTGTGAAAATTTATTGTATGAAGCTGAACTATTTGCTACCTTGGCAACCGTAAGCTGTGGTGTGACATATCCTAAAGCAGAAATTGAAGCAGCTTGGAAGCTGGTGTTATTTCAACAGTTTCACGATATTTTGCCTGGTTCTTCAATTACCCAAGTTTACACGGATGCGTTGCCCCAATGGCAGCAAGTGGAACAAGTAGGAACGAAGATATTACAAGAATCACTTTTAGCGATCGCATCTCACATTACCCTATCAGAACCACCAAAACCCGATAGTTTGCCTATTTTCGTTTTCAATTCTCTCAATTGGCAGCGTTCTGAGGTAGTCTCTGTAGCCTTACCCACGCCAGAGGAATGGCAGATTTACGATGCTTCTGGAAAGCAGCTTGTCTCCCAATTATCTGAACCATCAACTCTACTATTCCTCGCCACCGAAATTCCACCCGTTGGCTACCGCATATTTTGGCTTGTTCCCTCATCTCCCTCATCTCCCTTATCCCGCGCACTCCTCCCAGACTGGATTTTAGAAAATGAATTCCTCCGAGTTGTTATAGATCCTGACACCGGAGATTTATCAAGTGTTTTTGATAAAGCTTATCAAAGAGAGGTTTTGAGTGGGGCGGGTAATCAACTACAAGCTTTTAAAGATAGTGGTCAATATTGGGATGCTTGGAATATAGACCCCAATTACGCTCAACATCCCTTACCCTCAACAAATCTTCTATCTATTCAGTGGTTAGAACAAGGCCCGGTGCAAAGTCGCGTGCGCGTAGTGCGTCAATTGGGAGAATCGGAATTTTGCCAAGACTATATTCTCCAAGCTGGTTCACCTCTGCTAAACATAGCTACTACCGTTAATTGGCAAGAAAATCATGTATTAGTGAAAGCTGCTTTTCCTCTAAATATCGAAGCAGACTTTGCTACCTATGAAATTCCCTGTGGCGCGATTCGCCGCCCAACGAAACCACAAACCCCTGTAGAACAAGCAAAATGGGAAGTTCCCGCTTTACGTTGGGCTGATTTGACAGGAGAAACACAGGAGGGTATTCACGGAGTTAGTTTGCTAAATGATTGTAAATATGGTTACGACAGCAAACCAAATCAACTCCGCCTGACACTCCTACGCAGTTCTAATTGGCCAGATTCAGAGGCTGATAGAGGTTTTCACGAGTTCACATATACCTTGTATCCTCATGCTGGTAGCTGGGAATCAGCCCATACAGTACGGCGTGGCTATGAATTGAATCTACCGTTGCAAGTCATATTGAATCCACTCAGCACTAACAACTGGCCTAATGCCTCACTACCGCTAACAGCACTGGCTCAACGCCCCGCTACCGCTAACAGTATTATTGAAGGGGCGAAGTTCCTAGATTTATCAGCTGAAAATTTAATCTTGATGGCTTTGAAACCATCAGAGGATGACCCACAGCAGTTAATTCTGCGGTGTTATGAATGTCACGGAGAAACAGCCGAGTTATCTTTGCAAAGTGATTTGGGGTTGAATCTAGGAGATACAGTAGATTTGTTAGAGCGTTCCTCTACTACTGAATTCTCATCTGGGCAACAAATTGTAACGATACAGCCTTGGAAAATCGCTAGTTTCAAGGTAATACCAGCGATTAATTCCAGGTTGGAGTGAGCCACTAGTGCCGTGTCAGCGGTAAGTTGTGGTTTTCCACAGACCACAGACCACTGACTAATGACTAATAACTAATGACTCTTTTAGTCTTCGTGATCGTCAAATGGATCGTTCAATTGCTTGCTAGGAGGGCCAAAGGAGGTATAAATCGACAATCCAGTAATGGCAACCACCACGGCAGCCACAGAAATGCTAAGAACTATTGCGGGTTCCATAATTGAGGGATAGATGATGAGTGCTATTCTTATAGAATATTACAGAAGATTAAAAAAAGCTTTGGCAAGTAATATTAGGTGAACTATGGCACAAAGGACTCGGTTGGGAGATATCCTGAAACCACTTAACTCTGAGTATGGGAAAGTGGCTCCAGGTTGGGGTACTACCCCTGTGATGGCTGTTTTTATTTTGCTATTTTTCGTGTTTCTGCTGATTATTCTGCAACTTTACAATAAATCCCTGTTGGTTGAGGATGTATTTGTCGATTGGCGGAGCTTAGGACGCTAAGGGATAGACAGCTATCAAGTTTGGATAACAAGTTAAGTTACACCCGGTTCTTCCGGGTTTTTTTGTTAATGGTCAGCGCACACGAACTATTGAGTATTCTTATAATATGTGAGTTTCTGTAGTGGTTCCATAGTTTACAGGAGACAAAAATGAATATATTTGGTATCGGTCTGCCGGAAATGGCTGTAATTATGGTAGTAGCACTGTTAATCTTTGGGCCAAAGAAGCTGCCAGAGATTGGCCGGAGTGTGGGCAAAACAATTCGTAGTTTCCAAGAAGCTTCTAAAGATTTTCAAAACGAGTTTCAAAAAGAAGCAGAACAGTTAGAAGAAGCTGTCAAGACTACTGCTGAATTGGAACCTAAGCAAATCTATCCTGCTAAATCTGAGCAGGATACCGCTAGTTCTTCCCAACCTAGTTAGGAGAGTGCTGCATATCAATTGACTGTAGCCAAAATGACAGAAGCTGCTACGCAACCAGCTTTGGTGATTCCCCAGCTAATTGTCGGGTTGGGGAATCCAGAAAGCAAGTACGACCAAACACGCCATAATATCGGCTTTGCTGCTGTAGAAAATCTCTCCCGTTCTTGGCGCATTCCCTTAGCAGAAAACCGCAAGTTTCAGGGTGAGTATGGCGAGGGAATGGCCCGAGGTGGAGGTAAGATTCGCTTGCTAAAGCCGTTAACTTATATGAATCGCTCAGGACAAGCAATACAAGCGGTGACTAGTTGGTATAAATTGCCGCCTGAATCTGTGCTGGTGATTTATGACGATATGGATTTGCCTTTGGGAAAAACTCGTCTGCGCTTATCTGGTTCCGCTGGTGGACATAACGGCATGAAAAGTGCGATCGCACATCTTAGTACCCAAAACTTTCCCCGTTTGCGAATCGGTATTGGTAAACCCAAAGGTGCAGCTAATAACGATGATTCTGATGCTGTTTCCCATGTGCTAGGAAGATTTTCTGCGGCCGAAAATCAGCAGATGTCTCTTGTACTTCAGTTCGTGGTTGAGTGTATTGAACTAAGCCTCAAGCAGGGAGTAGAAAAGGCGATGAATGTTTGTAATAGCCGCACCATTAATAATTCGGAGTCTTAGGGTTGGATGAATACTGCCTTGTAAGTTTGGCAAAGGTGCTTATTTTGGTTGATGGGCAGCGATTTTAGCTTGCTCCATCCAACCGAGATCAAGCCCTTAACGCCTTCTTTACATAGAAAAAGTGGCTCATCTACACCCTAATTGGCGGTGCGGCATAGTTTGCTTAATTTTTGTAAGAATAATGGCGATGTCTACGACAAGCTACGCTTAGGCGCTGTTGCCTGTTTTAGGTGTTATAACCTTAAGCAACGCCAGTAGCAAACCAAATAGATTTATTTAAAGCGTCTTGTGCGTCTAGCTGCCACTGCCTTACGTTTGCGTTTTTCTATCGGTGTTTCAAAGTGCCGATGATACTTCACATCAGCTAATATCCCAGCTTTGGAAACCTGGCGTTTAAACCGACGCAAAGCTGAGTCTATTCCTTCGTTCTCTCCTAGAACCACCTGGGTCATTCTTGCCTTTTCCTCATCATCAATAGTTTCCATTCTAATATTACCCTCAACCTTAGTAAAACCCCTATGAGCTAAAGTCATGATTAAGAAGCTATTCGTCCGGTTGATAAGGGTTATGTCTGCTTCTGCCTCGTGAAATCGGGACTTAACTAAATGTTAATCTCAGCGCCTAAATGCACTCTTAGAAGCAATAGAGAAGACGGGAAAATTATAATGCTAAATTTTTATGGCTGTACTATAGGTTGGGGAATAATGTAATCTTAGCTACTAAGATATATAAGAAAATATGATTAAAGTTCCAGATTTTAAAAGTTGATTCTGCCCTCATTTAGTAATTTATATCCAGATGCTAATGCTGTAAAAGCAATTATGAAATTCCATAAGCTAGTTGGCTTTAAAATAATTCCACCGCTTAAGAAAACTAGTACTATGCCAATGCCTAGAAAAATCCATCCCAAGTTACCAGTTTCTCTACGAAAAAAAACTAATGCAAATACACCTGTTATAGTTGCTAAAACTGAAGCTGTAGCAGGTAGCTTCCGGTAAAAATATGAAGAGTAACTGCTAACAAATATAATGTTTTGACCAAAAAAGTATAAGCCTGTAAAAAGTAGAATTAATCCGATAAGTCTGATTAACAGCCTGCCCATAAAGTTTTTATATTTTTAATGGCTGAAGCCAATTTTTATCCGATTATAGTGGAGTTTTTCAAGATTTACTAAATTTTACCTGCTATAGGATTAAGTTAAGTGAATATACTGAACAAAATCCCAGGCTGTCTGAAAATGACAGTACAAGTAATATTGATTACATAAAGTAGTCCTTGCCAGCGTTTTATCAAGGTGCTTTAATAGCGATGTCTGACGACAAGAAGCAGAGCTTCTACGCATTCCGCAAAACAGTCCTACCTACAGAATATGTACAATACGCGCAGTGACTCGACATCGCTGCTGGTGTTGATAAAATTACAGACTCAAAACATTAAACTCAAAGATATGACAAGCTAGTAGCATATGCTTGACACTAAATCCTCCCAAAAGCTGAATAGGAGCATACATGGAGCCAATTATTGCTATAGTTTTAGCCCTTATAGGTTATGCCTTAGGTTCTGCAAAACTGATTAATCAAGGAAATGAAGCCCTAGTCGAACGCCTGGGGCGGTATCATCGGAAACTTAAGCCAGGGCTGAACTTTATTGTTCCCTTGGTAGATCAGGTTGTGATGGAAGATACTACACGAGAGCAAATTTTAGACATCAAACCTCAAAATGTGATCACCCAAGATAATATTTACGTGGAAGTGGACGCTATTGTGTATTGGCGCATCAGAGATATTGAAAAAAGCTTTTATGCTATTGAGGATCTGCAAGGGGCACTGACACAGTTAACTACAACCACACTTCGGGAAATCATTGCTCAGAACACCCTAGAGCAGACCAATGTCTCTAGATCGGAGATGGACTCAGCTATCTTAGACCAGTTGAATAATATAACGTCAGATTGGGGAGTTGAAATTCTCCGGTTAGATATTCAGAGAATCACTCTACCTGAGAGTGTACGAAAGTCTAGGGAAGAGGAGCAAGCCGCTGTAATCAAAAAACGGGCGCTGATTACCGAAGCAGAAGGGGAAAAGGAAGCTGCGATTAAAAAAGCAGAAGGAACTATGGCTTCAGTGCAAATCATTTCTCAAGCTCTACGTTCTAATCCTGACAGTAGGGACATTCTGCGGTATCTTGTAGCTCAAGATTACGTAGATGCCAGCCAAAAACTTGGTGAGAGCAGTAATGCCAAAATTGTCTTTGTAGACCCAGCCAACTCAAGCGAAATGTTTCAGGAGTTGATAGCTGAGTCAGTAACTCAAGAAGGTAATGGCAAAAAAAACGAAGAACGGTAATACCTAACAATCTCGCTGTGCGGCTTGTCTCAATAGTGCATCGGCTACTAGTGAAACATCGTGCATTTCTTGAACATCGTGAATTCGGAGGATATCAGCGCCATTAAAAATAGCAGCACAACAAGCTGCTGCCGTTCCCCAAACTCGTGCTTTGGGATCTGGTTGATTTAAAATGCGACCAATGAAACTTTTACGAGATGCTCCTACCAGGATAGGACAGTTGAGTGCTGCGAGCGATCGCAAGCCGCGAAAAATCTCTAAATTTTGCTCATAGTTTTTAGCAAAACCAATCCCAGGATCGATAATAATTTTATCCCGGTCAATGCCCACAGCAGTTGCTACCCCAATTTGCCGAGCCAAAAAACTATAAATCTCACCAAGCAAATCTTGATAATCAGTTTGTTGTTGCATTGTCTGTGGTGTTCCACGCATATGCATTAAAATCATCGGCACACCTAACTCTGCCACTGTTGGCAACATTTCTGAGTCAAAAGTGCCGCCAGAAATATCATTAATAATATCCGCTCCAGCTTCTACAGATGCCCTGGCTACAGCTGCACGGGTTGTATCTACAGAAATCGGAACTAAAATTTCTGGTCTTACTACCTCTAACACTGATACTACTCGGTCAAGTTCCTCCGTCAGAGTTATTTGCTTTGCCCCTGGTCGAGTTGATTGACCGCCCACATCGATAATGTCAGCACCAGCAGCGACCAGGGCTTGCGCCTGTACTAAAGCGGCAGAGGTAGTATTAAACTCACCCCCATCACTAAAGCTATCAGGCGTCACATTTAAAATGCCCATCAAATAAGTTCGCTGTCCCCACTCGAAACAGCGTCCTCGAATTATCAAGTTGCTTGGCATAAATCTAGATTAGGCATTCCCATGCAGAGCATGGGAACGAAAGAAGGCACATCACACTGACTTAAAATTCACAATCTGAGCAAAACTCTCAGGTTCCAGGCTTGCTCCTCCCACTAAAACGCCATCAATTTCTGGTTGAGCCATGATTTCATCAATATTATTCGGCTTAACTGAGCCGCCATATTGAATTGATACATTTGGATTAGTCAACTGGCTACGAATTAAGCCAATTATCCGATTCGCCTCCGTGACTTCACAAGTATCACCAGTACCAATCGCCCAAATTGGTTCGTATGCAATCACCAAATTATCTTGATCGATATCTACCAAACCCTTGTCGAGTTGGAGAGCAATCAGTGATTCAGTTTCTCCCGCATCTCGTTGTTGTTTAGTTTCGCCAACACAGAGAATTGGGGTTAAACCAAACCTTTGAGCAGTTCGGAGGCGCAAATTAACCGTGGCATCCGTTTCACCAAAGTATTGCCGTCGTTCGCTATGACCGACAATCACAAAGCGCACACCAATTTCTGTCAGCATTGGGGCAGAAATCTCACCCGTATAGGGCCCAAATTCTTCCCAGTGGACATTCTGCGCCCCTAGTTGTATTCGGCTACCATGCAAATACTTTGACAGACTGTTTAAATCAGTGAAGGGAGGACACAATACGATTTCTCGCTCATCGGGCGTTTCCTCCAGGTAGGGCAGAAATCCTCGTAAAAAGTCTTCGGATTCCGCCTGGGTTTTGAACATTTTCCAGTTCCCGGCAATAACAATTTTCCGCACAGGTAATTTAGTCAAGATCCTAACGCGTTATTTAGATGCATTTTTCAGTTTATGACTTTTTGTTAGTCATTAGTCATTAGTCATTGGTCATTGGGTGTTAGGGATTGCAGAAAAGCCCAGTCTCAAGTCTCCAATACCCAAACCTCTGTTAAAAATAACTAGGATAAGAGACAGGGCTAATCTAAAAATCCCAAATTTCAAATCTCAAATTGATATGACTTCGACATTGCCCGTGCCTGAACCCGATCAAAGCGATTCTGCTAACACTGACGCAAATTCTCTCAGCTGGGAGGAAGAACTGGATAGTGCTATTTTCAGCTTTGAAGACATTCAGACGGAACTAAATTATAAACAAGCACAAACGGCGTTACGAAACTTGGTAGCCAATCTCGACCTCACCTCTCAAGAAAGAACCGGATTAGAGGCGGAAATTGCTGATTTGGAAACCATGCTGGGGAAATTAGACCGCATGGTGGTACAGATTGCGGCTTTTGGCATGGTTGGACGTGGTAAGTCTTCGCTACTCAATGCTTTGGTTGGGCAAACAGTATTTGAAACTGGGCCGTTGCACGGTGTCACCCGTGCTGCACAAACTGTTAATTGGAGTATTAGTGAGGAAGCGATTGGGGAAACCGAACGTGCTTTGCGAGTCACTCTCCCTGGTGTAGGTCAATCGCAGGTGGAATTAATTGACACTCCTGGTTTAGACGAAGTAGATGGTGCAACCCGTGCTGCATTAGCTGAACAGATTGCCAAACAAGCGGATTTGATTCTGTTTGTGATCTCTGGCGATATGACGAAGCTAGAATACGCCGCTCTTTCTCAGTTGCGGGAAGCAGGTAAACCAATCGTTCTGGTGTTTAACAAAGTAGATCAGTATCCAGAAGCAGACCGGATGGCAATTTATCACAAAATCCGGGATGAAAGGGTGCGGGAATTACTCACACCTCTAGAAATTGTCATGGCTGCGGCATCGCCATTGGTGAAAACGGCGATTCGTCGCCCTGATGGTACTAGGGGCATACAGTTGCGTACAGGTAATGCCCAAGTGGAGGAACTGAAGCTGAAAATCTTGGAGATTCTGCATCGTGAGGGCAAAGCTTTGGTTGCTCTTAATACCATGCTTTATGCCGATATTGTAAATGAGCAGTTGATAGAGCGAAAAGTGATGATTCGGGAGGTGAATGCTAATCAGTTGATTTGGAAGGCTGTGATGACTAAGGCATTAGCGATCGCACTCAATCCCATAACTGTGGTAGATATTCTCAGTAGTGTGGTAATTGATATTGCTCTGATTTTGGGTTTATCTAAACTCTATGGCTTCTCCATGACCGAGGCCGGCGCTGTACAACTGCTACAAAAAATCGCCCTGAGTATGGGCGGCATCGGTGCTAGTGAATTGCTGGCAAATTTGGGCTTGAGTGGATTGAAAACTTTACTTGGTATCTCTGCAACAGCTACGGCTGGCGTTGCCCTTGGCCCTTATATATCGGTGGCAATCACGCAAGCCGGAGTAGCTGGTGTTTCTTCTTACGGTATTGGACAAGTTACCAAAGTTTATTTAGCCAATGGCGCGACTTGGGGGCCTGATGGGCCAAAAGCAGTGATTAATCGGATTTTGGCAAACTTAGATGAGACTTCAATTCTCAACCGCATTAAAGATGAATTACTCCACAAGGTAAAACTCAGAAAGTGATAAGTAAGCCGTGGAGTTAATAAGGTTCGATGAGCCATATTCGTTCCTAGAAGCCCAATCCACGCCACTTGCTTCTCCTATTCAGAGACGCTGCGCGTAAGCTTGCTTTACTAATTCGTAATTCGTAATTACGAATTATTTCAACTGCTTGTATTTTGTTCAAGCCAAGCAACTAAATCAGATACATTTGAAAAATCTAAAAATTCTTCTCCTAATTGTTCCAATTTTTCAGTAGATAAAACTCGAATTCTCTCAAGTATTGATGAATCGATTTCTCCAAATCGCCGATTTAACTGACGATTTAAGAAGCGAAAAGCTTCTTTTTGTTCTCCCTTCTGCAAAATATCCTGATAAATCACTGATTCTTGCATAATATCTTCCCGCAATAATTGACGAATAAAATCTTTCTCAAACTTCAATCCTGCTAAAATCTCCGTGTAAGCAGCAGTATTTTGTCTGGTCTCGATATCTGGAATTTTAGCAATTTCCTCGGCAACCTGCGATAATAATGCTTGCGCTGAATCTGTTTGCGTTAACGGTGCTAAAGGTAATAATGCCAGATTGCCAAGAAATAGTGCAGAATCTTGTTCCCACATTCGGATAACTCGATAACGGTGGGTTGTGACTTCGCTAACATATTCTTCGGTAAAAGCGATTTCGTCACTTGTCTCTTGCAAGAAAATTACTACTTGCGTAACAGGAACTTGATATTTCCTTGTAAATCGGACATAGTAATCTAGCATCCGCAAAGAAATTGGTTTTTGGGATTTGATTGTAGTTTGAAATTCTAGGTGTAAAATCCGATTTTCTGTTTGCAGAAATGTTACGGAATCAGCCCGTATCGGTTCTATGCTCAATTCGGTTTTTAAGATTTCAATTGTTCGCGGTTCTTGATTTAATAACCAACGGGTAAAATCACGGGGATATTTTTCCGCGAGTATTTTACAAAGGTTGTCATATTCTGCCATCTATAAAGATTGCACCTGATTTTTTGATTATTTGGGGATTTTCAACAAATAAATTATCTAATATTGTCGGGTGGATTGAAAAGCCCGCCTTTGGGTACGGGCGGGCGAGACACCCACCCTAATTATCCAATTTAAATGTGGATCAGCTTATTTCAGAGCGCAGAACCATCAAACGCAGTCTTGTAAGCATCAGCAGCTTCTATTCCAAAACCTCCAGCTTCCACATGACGGACTAGCGATTGAATAATGGGTGTAGCAATACTAATAGCAAATAAAGCATTGAAGCCTGCGACAACCACTGGTGCTGACAAAATGACTGTAAATTCTGGAAATAAAGCTAACACAGCCACCAAGAGCAAAAAAACAATTGGTGTAGCAATACCTGCTGCCTTTGCTGCTTCAAAAATTAGATTTTTATACTCTTCAACAGTAATATCGCCCCGATAAAGATCCAAAGAGTAGGAAATCGCCGTTACTACAACCTGAGTGAGAACAGCTGTTCCCGTTGCAGTAATGCCAAGTTTAGCGATTGTTCCAGAATTGCTGACAATAGAATCTACCGCATTATAAACCCGAATATAGAACTGCTCGCCAACGGTCATGACTTTGGCACCTCGACGGAGATTGTCAACGCCTACTTCCCAAAGAATATTATCAGCACCATTCGATCCACCTTTGGAACGTGGATTGATGTGGCTACCCTGCTTATCTCTAAGAAATTGACGAATTGTATCTTCTTTGGCTCCAAATTTTGATGTGCCAGGAATTTTCTCAAAAAGCTTCATAACATCCGCATCAGAGCGGGGGAAGTCTCCCACCCGAATACCAGCACGATATCTCAGCCTATTTGCAATCTTGGGCATCTCTAGGGCTAATTCCGCAGCTGTCTTTGGTAAATTTTGCAAAGCATCAGCCATAACCATACTAGATGCAGCAACTCCAACAGCAGTTTCTTCAAATGTTTTACTAACATTTTGAATAGTTTCAAAACTTGACTGTGCTGCTATGGTTGACAAAGTTTGTAAATCATTAACTGCATGGATACTTGAAGTAGTTATATCGGCAGTAGCATTCTTGATTCCATCAACTACCTCATCTATACTGTTTACTACATTGTTGGCTACTTCTTGACCTCGATCTCTAACCGTATCGGCCAACTTCTGTGCTTGGTTGATAAAATCCATGTTTTAGTAACCTTTCATTTGTGCTGTGGAGTGTTCGATCCAGTTTCTCTTTATAAAACTGAGAACCACCTCAGCATTAATGACGAATTTACTTCCAAAAAATTTTAAAGAGATAGTAATAAATTTATATCGTTTGTGTATGCTAATTTTAAAAATTGAACTATCCGACTATAGCAATCCTAATAAATCAGTTGTGGCATTGGGCGACAGACGACGGCATCAGGTAGCCCGCCACCTCGCAGAAACTATGGGAGCGATCGCACCAAGAGATTCGCAGGGTAAAGTCTATGTAGTCCAAGCCAGAAAGTTGCAAATATACTAACAGCAATGCTCATGCAAAGTACTAAAAAATAGTTTCATGGTTTGAGGTTTAGCGATTTAATAAAAGATGCCCCATTGGTTTTTAGTTCTTCAGATGATGGGGTTATTATTACAGCCTCAATAGTATAATTCTTCTTCATACAAAGCAGACTTCTCTGATATAATAATTTATTATTGATATTTAATCCGTTTTTCTTAATTTCTTCTTGCAAGGAAGTACTGGGTTTGCCCATTAAAGTAAAGTCTTGACAGGTATATCCACTTTGATTAACGGAAGACTGAGATACTTGTTTACCCTGAACAAAATTTGTTTGATTAGCAGTTTTAATTAGAAGCTGTAAAACTTTTGGAATTCTCTGCGGAGCTATTTCTTTGGGAAGAGTTGAATAGGTCACAAAATATATAGATTCGCTTTTAATAGTTACCCAATTCCGGTTATTAATCCCTTTTGCTGGAGAACTAACTTCTTCTAAAATAGCCCCTGGCATTAAGATAGTAAAATTTCCTTCTTTGGATGTTAAGATTTTTTCTTGGGATGATGCGGGTGTGCAAGCCGATAAAACAAATATCCCGAAACAATTAATTATCCAAAAACGTTTAAGAATGTTGATAAGTAAATCCATAAGTGTTACGCTTAATAATTTTTATTTAGAATGTCAAGTTATTCTCTCAACTCATGCACAGGCTAACACTCCTGTTGTGTAATGTTGTAATTTTTCGAGTTTGGCTGACGAATTACAGTCAATCTTTTTAACACAGGGTATTATTTTAAGTTTTCCCATAAAAGTGGTTTTTATAACACAAAATTTGCCAAATCAAATCTTGGGTCAAGATTTTCTACCAACACGGCACTCATCACTTCAATAACCAACATCAGCAAGGCTTTTGGTAATTTTGGGACAATCGATTGTTGCTGCGATGGGCTATGCCGCGCTTCTTGCAATAGACTTCTTGCATAAATCAAAAAAAGAACCCCACCCCGCCTTTGACTTACGTCAAAGTCTCCCCTCCCCGCACGCGGGGAGGGGCTGGGGGTGGGGTGTTAGTGAACTTTTGCAAGAGGTCTAATGTCTACGACGGGCTGTGCCTACGCGTCCTTACTTTTTCCCCAGCTTTCCTTACTGTGCACCCATTACCAGCAACCATATCCTGTGGGTAGCCAAGGCATTTGTTCAAAATCTTCGATGCCTTCTATGATGCGGTAATACTTGGAGAATGTTCTTTCATCTCGAAAGGTAATGCCCGCGATCAACAAACATATTTTAATGGATTAGACTATAAGACTAAGGGGTTTCTCACTTACGCCGCTAAAAAAGATGGCTCGGAAAATACGATTAAATTGAGCTTCAAAACTCGGAACTTGAGCTTCAGAATTTGACATTTCGAGTTCTATACTCAAACTCCGAGTTTCTAAGCTTCTAACTTTCAACCCTTTAAGCACAATTGCCGATAGATTTTATCCACTACTGATGCTTATGGTTGTACTTTTCTTTGTTTACAGATGAAATTGCGCCTTCATCAACTTTTAGTTTCTACCTTTGAAAGAGTTTAGCCATTCTTGAACTTGCTCGCGGGCAATATCGCGCCCTCCAAGACCAAAGGCTAGGGCAATAGCAACTGCGATCGCACCTAGTAAAAGTCCAAAGGCTAAATTCACAATATCACTGGCAACTCCAATCTGTTGCAGTGCCATTGCAGAGACTAAAACAATGATGGCAATTCGCGCCACTTGTCCCAAAATCTGGGCTTGGCGATCGCCGGAACTGGTAATGATATTAAAAGCCAGATTTGCCAGGAATAAGCCAATGGCAAATATTACCAATCCTGCCAAAATCCGCCCGAATATAATCACAATACCAGACACTAATGCTGTCAGGGCTGGAATATTCAAGATATTCACCGCCGCCACCGTTGCAAACAGCATAATACCCACTAAGGCAACAATACCTGCAATTTCCGATGGCGTGCGGGTTGGAATCGGGGGGGTTGTTGATTCTGTTGAAACGACGATTCGTCTGCTGGGTGTTGTCAGACCCAAAATAGTGAAAATGTTATTAAACCCTAAATTAGTGAGGATACTTGTAACCAAATCCGCTACAAAGCGCCCGACAAAATAGGCAACAATCAAAATTGCTATGGCTGTAAAGATGGCAGGTAGAGCATTGAGAACCTGTTGCAGCATTGCGATCGCAGGTATAGATATCGCATCAATTCGCAAGGCATTCAGCGCTGCGATCGCCACAGGAATCAAAATCAGAACATAGACAATTGTGCCGAGAATACTCGATAGAGGTTGCACCCCCGCAGCCGCAGATAATCCCAAGCGACTACCTAAATGGTCGATACCAGTTGTCGCCAGCAAGTTTGTTACAATCCGCCGTACCACATTAGCTATGAACCAGCCAACGACGGCAATTAATATCGCTGCTAAAATGTTCGGCAGAATTAGCAGAACTTCTGTAATGAGAGCTTGTACTGGTTGTAGAGCCTGCCTGAGTTCGAGAGTATCTAAAATTGGAGCGAGAAACAGTAAAAATATAAACCAATACAGAGCATTACCAATCGTCTCACTCAGAGACAGCTGATTGAGGCTGGGTGCCCTGTCTTCTGGTTCTGGATTCAAACGCTCATCCAGGTTAAATGCCTGTAATGAGCGCACAGTAATAATCTTCACAATGGTCGCCAAAAACCAGGCGGTTACCACAAGGATTCCCGCACCAACCAACTTTGGCAAAAAGCCAATAAGTTGATTGAGAAAAATATTCAGGGGTCGAGACGCTACCTCCAGATCCAATGCCTGTAAAACAGCTACCGCCGTCAACAGGAGAATGCTCCAAAAGACTATGCCGGAGATAAATTTCTCTACTTGGAGAACATCTTGACGACCCGTTATCCCTGCGGCAATGCGGTTATCTATGTCTGTACGATTGAGGATTCCTCGTGTCAGTGCCGCCATGCCGAAGGCAATTAGCAAACCTACTAACAAAATTGCCACTGCCCCCAGCAGACGGGGTGTAAACAGAATCAACTGTTGAACAATACCTTGTACATCAGCGATTCCTTGATTCACTGCTGGTTGTACCGGTTGCAGGCTGGGCGATTGTGCCAAATATTCAACTCCTATCACCTGGGTTATTCCTTGCCAAGTTGTGTTCATCGTTTTCGGGAATTAAGCTTAAGTATTCGCCGCAAACACTGAGTAAGTGTTTTGCCTATCAATTTACCAGTAAAAACATACATCTATGGCATTGATATTAAGAGTAATTTTTGACTTTGTTACTTATATTTGATTTAATCTACTGTCAGTGCTGAATTTTGCGTTACTCTAATTGCAGCAACAGCACCAAAGATATAGAATGTCCCAAGTTTTGGAACAATCGATTCAAATTAATGCTACAGCTACGGTGGTAGAGCGCTGTATTAGCGATTTAGCTCTGATGCACCGTTGGCTCAACCCCGTTCTCCGTTGCGAACCTGTGGGCACAGCTTGGAGCACTGATGTTGGCAGTGAAAGTCGTTTTATTATTCAAATTCCTCTACTGAAACCCACCTTGAATAGCGTAGTTGTAGAACGACAACCGGGTTTGGTAGTCTGGGAATTTAAGGGATTTTTTCAAGGGCGCGATCGCTGGGAATGTCAACCCATAGAAAAGGGAACGCTTCTGTTGAACCGCTTTGAGTACGATATCCCTAACCCCTTAGTTAGCTGGGGTTTCAACACCTTTGCTGCTTCTTGGACAAAAGAAGATATGCAAGCCCAACTCCGCCGCCTCAAACGTGTCGCAGAAGAACAAAATTAGTCATTGGTCATTGGTCATTGGTCATTGGTCATTGGTCATTGGTCATTTGTCATTGGTCATTGGTCATTGGTCATTGGTCATTGGTCATTGGTCATTGGTCATTGGTCATTGGTCATTGGTCATTGGTCATTGGTCATTGGTCA
>NZ_JBALFH010000001.1:0-67913 GCF_036917095.1 Nostoc sp. | reverse complement strand
ATTAGTGCAATGAATCAATTTAAACCCTCTTATGCTTCTGGATAGTTTAGTTTATTTACTACTTGCTTATTCCGGAAAGTGACAGAAGAGGGATAATATCATGTCCGGATAAATAGTTATGATTCTCACAGTCATTGCACCCCACCCCTAACCCCTCCCCGCTCTTCGGGAGGGGAGACAAAGCATAGCTTTGGCGGGGTGGGGTTCTTCGGGTTTAATAAGTAATCAAGCGGACATGATATAACGACATTACAGGTGCACTATGAACAGCGTCGCCTGACCAAAAATTGTGTTTCCAACCCCGATTTGCGGCAAAATCTTAAGTACTATTGCTTATTGACTAATAGTATATAATTTAATCCTCTCACGAATACTGCATAGGCATGGCCCAACCCAGGTATCGCCGCGATTAATTATGTATTTTTTTATTAACATCTAACAAGTTTCCTCTTTTGGAAGCCTGTCTTCTCCTGTCGGAGACGCTACGCGAACGACACGCTCCCTCCGGGAACGGATCAAACAAACTTCACATTACCTGCTGCTTTCTGCAAATTCTTGACTATCAACGTATAAGTAATTACCGCAAATAAGTATTTATATATACAATAGTCAAAACAAATGTGAAGAGTATGCAAAGATGTGTCTTACAGTATGGACATCTCAGTAAATAGTCATATATGGTTATCACAGTGTTATTTAAATGTTTCATATTTTTAAGTTAAACACCCACGGGCAATAGCCCACAACGAGGGTATAAAAATACCTTTCTCTATGGGGTATAAAAATACCTTTTTCTATCAAGAATCAACTGTTTTATATTTTTAAGACAGTAGGACTTACTCATTGGCAAAAAAACCAAATTATTAAGTGTGGGTTTGAGGCATTTAAGCTTAAGTTCACAAAGCTTTTTCAGCGATGCCTGCATTGGGCTATGCTTAAGCTATTCTATCAAGGATGGTTAAAAAAAGCCTGAAATGAGCTATTTCAGTCAATCCACACGATTATGGATTTGTACAGTATGTGAGACATTGATACTTAAATAGATGCTACTTGCAAGCTGTCTAGCAGAGTGCATTTTCGAGAAAAATTACTCTCTCTCAAGGGTTACATAAAAGCAGACCGAAAGTTTCAACTCTCGGCGAGTTATTGTCCTCTAAAACAGCACTAACTGAGTGCTGAGAACTTACATAGTTACTGAATAAATCAATTATAGATAGGTAAAAATTATGGTAAATATCATTGGAAGTCACGGTAATGATACTCTATTGGGTGGTAAGAACGCAGATACGATTAAGAGTAAAGCAGGCAACGATACTATCGCGGGAAACACGGGCAATGACACTCTGACTGGTGGTGGTCACAAGGATAAATTTGTTTACAACTTGG
Source organism: Nostoc sp. (assembly GCF_036917095.1). GTDB lineage: Bacteria > Cyanobacteriota > Cyanobacteriia > Cyanobacteriales > Nostocaceae > Nostoc. The sequence continues at coordinate 66,527 of NZ_JBALFH010000001.1, read as the reverse complement.
GCGACGGCACTGATACTATTACTGATTTCGGTGGCATAGGTAAAGGAACAAACCCAACAGCAGCCGTAATTGCCGAACTGGATACCATCAAATTCCTTGGTGCTGACTTCACTGCCCAAAATCTGCTACTCACCCAAAACGGTAGCAGTCTGGAAATCACCTTTGATGGGGTAGATGATACAAAAGTCATCCTGCAAAACTTCAAGCTAGAAAACTTGGATAACCTGAAAGCTTCTGGAGTAAGACCAGCTCTTGGTAATATCCTCTTTGATGGGCAAACTAACATCACCGATAATTTCGATGTCTTCGATGCTGACTGTACTGATATTAAGCTGGGCACAAAGAACACAGTAACTTTTCTCAATGACCTCTCTAATAATATTACGGGTTTAGATAACTCGGATGATGTGGTCAATGGTCAAGGGGGTAATGACAAAATCGACGGCAAAAGTGGCAACGACTTGCTGCGGGGTGGTGCTGGCAATGATTCCCTAGACGGTGGTACGGGGAATGACCTACTGGAAGGCGATACAGGGAATGATACTCTCATTGATAGTGTGGGCAATAATACCCTTAACGGTGGCGCTGGTAACGATTACTTGAATATTGGCGTTTCAGCAGGTAATAACCTGCTTGATGGTGGCGATGGCAATGATACTCTCTCTGCCTCTGATAGCTACCGAAATGGCGCTTCTGGTAAGAGCACCCTCAAGGGTGGCGCTGGTGACGATTACTTGGATGCAATGTTTTCAAGAGGCAATCATCTGCTGGATGGTGGCGATAACAATGATACTCTTTCCGTCAATCTTGCTGTTGGGAATAATACCCTCAAGGGTGGCGCTGGTAACGATATCTTGACTGCTAACATTTCAACAGGCGCTAACCTGCTTGATGGTGGCGATGGCAATGATACTCTCTCCGCCTCTGACTTCGAGGGCTACAGGTATTGGAACACCACTGGCGATAACACCCTCAATGGTGGCGCTGGTAAGGATTACCTGAATGTTAACAATTCAGCAGGGGATAACCTACTGAATGGAGGCGATGGAAATGATACTCTCTTTGCCGATGGCTACGGCTACGGCTGGGGAGGAAATTATTTTGGTACCACTGGCAATAACACCCTCAATGGTGGCGCTGGTAAGGATAACTTGAATGTTGACTATTCATCAGGGGATAACCTACTGGATGGGGGTGATGGCAATGATACTCTCTTTGCCTCTGGCTACCAATACGACGACTACTCAGGCGACGATCAAGCTGTCTATCGTAGAGCATCTGGCAACAACACCCTCAACGGTGGCGCTGGTGCCGATAACTTAATTGTTGATTATTCAACAGGCAAGAACCTACTCTTTGGTGGCGATGGCAATGATACTCTCTCTGCATATAGCGCATTAGGTAATAACACTCTTGATGGTGGTTTTGGCAATGATATCCTGACAGGTGGCAAAGGTAATGATAGCCTCTATGGAGGAGGTGGTACTGATACCTTTGCTTTCAATAGTTACAATCAAGGCATCGATCGTCTTTATGACTTCAACGCCACTAATGAATTAATTCAGGTATCGGCTGCTGGTTTTTGTGGCGGTTTATCAAAAGGCTCACTCTCAGCTAGCCAGTTTACCCTCGGAACATCTGCAACGACAAGCAATCAGCGATTTATCTATGACAATATTACAGATGCACTGTATTTTGACCAAGATGGCAGTGCAGGTGGGTTTACTCAGGTAAAATTTGCACAACTATCTACTGGTGTAACACTAAGCAAAAACAATTTTGTGGTTGTTTAATCGAAGATTAGCGTGCCATCACTAAGTGGCACGGTTTGCAAGGCGCTTACAAGAGCAGCTTGCATTCAATTGTTCAATGCAACGCCGTCTTAACACAGAGTAGATGTTGGGTTTGGTTCCTAAACTTTCGGCATAGGTGCGGATGCTTTGCAAGTGTTTTTGGTTAAGTTGGATTGTGTCTGCGTTCTAATTCTTGCTATTTGTACAGTGTGTAAGACTTAGATTGTCTTAAATAGCTAGATAAGTGCTATTTGCTAGCTGGTAAACAGTTCGACTTTATCCAAAATTAAGAACTCTATTTTCTGGTGTTGCAGAGAAAGCGGGATGATTTGGCAACTTCTAAAATTCACCCCCTGCTTTCTCTGCCTCAAGAGCTTGCCCCAATTCATCCCACTGTTCTGCAACGCCGATTTTCTTTATTCGGCAAAAACCCTGGCTTTTTAGCAAATACTTTTTCACGTCACTGAACTCTCTATGAAGCCGAGAAAGAAAAACGACAGTCTCACAAAGGTTTCAGAGTTTGCCGCAGGCATCGCGTTTATAAAAAATGGATAAAGTCGAGAACAGGATGAATCTTCAAAGAAAAATTACTGTTCCTCAAGAGTGACATCAAGTATACCGAAAACCTTAGCTTTACCCAACTTCTTTGTGCCATAGAATAGCGCAAACAGCAGGTTGAAAACTGAAATTACTGAAAAAATCGATTTAGGTAGGTAAAAATTATGGCAAATATCATTGGAACTAACAGTAATGATACCCTACTGGGTAGTAACGGTGCAGATACGATTAATGGTAAGGCAGGTAACGATAACATCGTAGGGAACACGGGCAACGACACTTTGACTGGTGGAGGTGGTAAGGATAAATTTGTTTACAACTTCGGCGACGGTACTGATACTATTACTGATTTCGGTGGCATAGGTAAAGGAACAAACCCAACAGCAGCCGTAATTGCCGAAGTGGACACCATCAAATTCTTTGGTGCTAAGTTCACTGCCCGAAATCTGCTGCTCACCCAAAACGGCAGTAATTTGGAAATCACCTTTGATGGGGTAGATGGTACAAAGGTCATCCTGCAAAACTTCAAGTTAGAAAACTTGGAGAACCTGAAAGCTTCTGGAGGAATACCAGCTATTGGTAATATCTTGTTTGATGGGCAAACTAACATCACCGACAATTTTAATGTCCTCGATGCCGACTCTACTGATACTAGCTTGGGCATCAAGAACACGGTAACTTTTCTCAATGACCTCTCTAATAATATTACGGGTTTAGATAACTCGGATGATGTGGTCAATGGTCAGGGGGGTAATGACGAAATCGACGGCAAAAGTGGCAACGACTTGCTGCGGGGTGGTGCTGGCAATGATAATCTCATTGGTGGCGCGGGGAATAACACCCTCTACGGTGGTACTGGTGATGATTTCTTGAATGCTGACATTTCAACAGGCAATAACTTACTGGATGGTGGCACTGGTAAGGATTTCTTGAGTGCTAGAGATTCAACAGGCGATAACCTACTCTCTGGTGGGGATGGCAATGATGCGCTCATCCTTGCTAGCTCATACACTGGTGCCGTGTCTGGTAATAACACCCTCAAAGGTGGCGCTGGTGAAGATGACTTGGAAGTTGCAAATTTAACAGGCAATAACCTACTAGATGGTGGCGATGGCAATGACATTTTCATTTTAAACGAATTATCTACTGTCCTCTCCTCCTTAGTAACTCAAACGGTAGATGGAGGAACAGGCAACGACGATGTTTTGTACATCAATTTCTACTACGGCAATCCTACTGAGGCAATCACATCTGCTTTCAATGCCACTACTAACCAAAGCTCGATTACGGTGGGTACAAATCGGGTTAATTACAAAAATATCGAACGATTAGGTATCAGAGGTACGCTCTATGATGACAATATTGTCGGGAGCAATGGCAACGATACGCTCTATGGGGGCAGTAATGGCAGTGATACGATTATTGGCGCTGGAGGTAATGATTACTTGGATCTTGACGCTTCAACAGGTAAAAACCTGCTCTCTGGAGGCGATGGTAATGATACTCTCTTTGCCGATGGCTCGTTGAGATATTACCGTAAAGATTTAATCTCTGCCGATGCAATCTCTGGCAATAACACCCTTAACGGTGGTACTGGTAACGATACCTTGAATGTTAATTTTTCAACAGGTGATAACCTGCTCTCTGGAGGCGATGGCAATGATTCTCTCTCCGCTTCTGCCTACTTCGACAACTCTAAAGTCTATGCTGCTTCTGGTAATAACACCCTTAACGGTGGCGCTGGTAACGATACCTTGAGTGCTAGCAGTTCAACGGGAGATAACCTACTCTCTGGAGACGATGGGAATGATATCCTCACAGGTGGTAACGGTAATGATAGCCTTTATGGAGGAAATGGTATTGATACCTTTGCTTTCAATAGTTACAACCAAGGTGTCGATCGCCTTAATGACTTCAACGCCACTAATGAAGTGATTCAAGTATCGGCTACTGGTTTTGGTGGGGGATTGTCACCAGGTTCACTTTCAACTAGCCAGTTTACACTCGGAATATCTGCAACAGCGATCGCTCAACGATTTATTTATGACAATATTACAGGAGCATTGTATTTTGACCAAGATGGCAGTGCGTCTGGGTTTACTCAGGTAAAATTTGCACAACTATTGACTGGTGTGTCACTAACCAAAAACAATTTTGCGGTTGTTTAATCGAAATTAGCGTGCCATCACTAAGGGCACGAATTATGAGGTGCTCTTTTAAGTACCTCACAATTGGATTGTTCAATGCAATTAGTGTTAACAGGGAATATAGATGTTGGGTTTGGTTGTTTTAACTTTCTTCATAGGTGCGAATGGTTTGTAAGTGTTCTTAGCTAATACCATGTCCGCCTGATTAATTATGATTCGGTGCATCTGTGCAATAACCTGAAAACTCTTTCTCCCCCAGGTTCCTGCCGCCTTGGAGTCCTAATGATAAGTTTTTAACCGGACATAATATAAGTTGGCTCGTGCCTGCATTCTAGTTTTGGCAAGTTGTAGCGATTTCTGCTTGGATACAATACATGACCACGCGCAGGCTAGCAACAACCGCAGGCATCGCTGCCATCAAAAAGGAAAATATGTATTTTTTATCACTCCTTCAAGCATTTGCCTACTGCTTTGTGCTTTCTTATTGCCTAGAAGCTAGAAGAATATGAAGAATGTACAAAGTTCAGTAATTATATATACATTTGTCGGCAAATAATATGAAGAGTATGTAAAGAAGTTTATTTCAGTATAGACATCTAAGTAAGATATTGACTATGTAGTTATTTTGAGGTTATCCAGATATTCTCTATTTTCAAGCTAGATACCTACGGAGAGTAGCTCACAAGGAGGGCTTAAAATCTTTTTCTCTATCAAGAGTCAACTTTTTCCATTTTCAAGCTAGTAAGACTTAGGCGCTGACAAAAAACCAATATAAAGGGTGGGTTTTAGGCATTCAAGCTTGATTTTTTAATTATCTTTGTTCACTAATTTATATTGAACAAGGATGATTAAAAAAGCCTTAAATGAACAACTTTCATAAATACACACGCTCGTCAATTTGTACGGTGCTTAAGACTTAAATAGTTTGAGATATAGGACTAGTATTTTATTTTTGAAAAAACTCAGTACACATCTGTTCGCTTTTTTCAGGTTCTCTGTTTCCTGTTCGCTCCCTATGCAATTAAGTTCAGCAATCAAGTTGGATTCTTATAGTTTAGATAAGGTTACGCAAAAGCTTTTTCATAGGATAAATATTCAAGAAATATTACCGTTCCTCAAGGGTAACCAATAAATTATGCCGAAAACGTCAAATATCGGCAAATTTGTGTCTGCCAAAAGGGCGCTAAACTCAACGTTGAGAACTCAAGTTACTGAAAAAATTGATTTAGTCAGGTAAAAATTATGGCAAATATCATTGGAACCAACGGCTACGACTTACTACAGGGTAGTACTGGGAATGATACTCTCACTGGTGGTGAGGGAAATGATACCTTAACTGGGCGCGGTGGCAAGGATAAATTTGTTTACAACTTGGGCGACGGCACTGATACCATCACTGACTTTGGTGGCATAGGTAAAGGAACTAACCCGATAGCAGCAGTCATTGCTGAAGTGGACACGATCAAATTTCAGGGTGCAGGCTTAACTGCTCAAAATCTGCTGCTTACCCAGAATGGTAGCAATCTGGAAATCAGCTTTGAAGGAAATGCTGATGGCACAGTTATCCTGCAAAACTTCAAACTAGAAAACTTGGAGAATCTGAAACCTTCTGGAGCAAAACCAGCGATCGGTAATATCCTGTTTGATGGGCAAACTAGCATCACGGACAATTTTAATGTTCTGGATGCCAACTCTACTGAAACTAATCTGGGCATCAAGAACACGGTGACTTTCCTTAATGACCTCGACAACAACATTACGGGTTTAGACAACTCAAATGATGTCGTTAATGGTCAGGGGGGCAATGACCGCATCGATGGCTTGAGTGGCAACGACTTGCTGCGGGGTGGTGCGGGAAATGATACTCTCATTGGTGGTGCGGGAAATGACACCCTCATTGGTGGTACGGGAAATGACACCCTCGTTGGCGAGAATCTGCTTTCTGGGGGCAATGGCAGTGATTTTCTTTCCGTCTCTGGCTACAGTGCTTTCAGGTACGCAAACTACTATTACGACTCTCGTTCGTTTGGGAATAATACTCTCAACGGTGGCGCTGGTAACGATAACTTGAGTGCTAGTGGTTCAACAGGCAATAATCTGCTCTCTGGGGATGATGGCAATGATTCTCTCTCCATCTCTGGCTACTCGGAAGGAAGTAACTACGACGACTACGACTCTCGGTCATCTGGCAATAATACTCTCAATGGTGGTGCAGGAAAAGATACCTTGAGTGCTGGCGGTTCATCAGGCAATAATCTGCTCTCTGGGGGCGATGGCAATGATTATCTCTCCATCTCTGGCTACTACAAGTACACCCCCAACGAAGACCCGTATGAACCCCGCGATGTCTCCACCACATATGACTCTCGCTCGTCTGGCAATAACACTCTTAACGGTGGTACTGGTGACGATAACTTGAGTGCTAGCAATTCAAGAGGCAATAACCTATTGGATGGTGGCGCTGGCAATGATTATATCTCCGCCTCTAATGCCTCTGGTAAGAACACCCTTTATGGTGGCAATGGGAATGACACAATTTATGGTGGTTTGGGTAATGATATCCTTACAGGTGGCAACGGTAATGATAGCCTCTATGGAGGAAATGGGACTGATACCTTTGTTTTCAATAGTTACAAAGAAGGCATCGATCGCCTTTATGACTTTAACGCGACTAATGAACTGATTCAGGTATCGACTGCTGGTTTTGGTGGCGGTTTATCAAAAGGTTCACTTTCAACTAGTCAGTTTACCCTTGGAACATCTGCAACAGCGATCGCTCAACGATTTATCTATGACAATTCTACAGGTGGACTGTACTTTGACCAAGATGGCAATGCGGCTGGGTTTACTCAGGTAAAATTTGCCCAACTATCTGCTGGATTGTCCCTAACTAACAACAATTTTGTCGTTGTTTAATCGGGATTAGCGTTTCATTTCTTTAAGGGACTTGCAAAAAATAAATTATCCCAAATTATTTATAGATTTGTAGGGGCGCAAGGCCTTGCGCCCCTACGACGGGATATTTTTTTAACTGGAAGTCCCTAAGCAAGTATTGCGAGGTGTTATTTTCAGCACCTCGCATTTGATAAATCAATGCAATTCGCTAAAGTTGATTCCGGGCTTTGAGTTGCAGATATCGCTCAACCACCCGATCGGCAATTTGATTTGCTGGTGCATCTAGTACTAATACACCTTTTTGTTTCAACTGAGCAAATGCTACTTGTCGTTGCATTAATAAATCGAGTGCCACTGCACGGGCATAAGCATCTGTGACATCATTTGTAAAGGTGTGTGCCAGACGATCGACTTGCGGATCTCGCAGAGTTACGCAAAACGGGAGATAGCGGGGTGCTAGTTTGGAAAGTGCAGCTAGGAGTTCTGTAGAGGCGGTGACATCAACTAAGTCGGTAATCACGACTACCAGCGCCCTGCGAGTTTGTCGCTGCACAACATTTGTCACCGCCCCCAAATAATCAGATTCAAATAATACTGGTTGAATTGGTGTCAGGCGATCGATTAGCTGATTCAAATGATGTTGACCGCGTTCTGGGGGAATCCACGTATGCATCTGGCGGTCAAATACACCAACACCGACGCGATCGCCTCGATGTAATCCCGCTAATGCTAAGGATAAAGTTGCATTCAAACCCCAGTCAAATCGCTGCAAATTCTGCACCTTTGCTGTCATCAACCGTCCGCGATCGAGCAAGATTAGTAAAGTTTGTTCCTGTTCGGGTTCTAGAACCCTCACCAGTGGCATTGCATTACCATAAGCCCCAACCCGACGGGCGGTAGCTTTCCAATCAATAAACCGCAAATCGTCACCAGAGCGATAGTTCCGCAATTCGGCAAACTCTGTACCAATACCAGTTTGGCGAGATTGCCGCATCGATCCTGATGATTGCAATGTTAAACGAATTGTCAGCGATCGCAACCCAACTAAATCAGGATAAACTTTCACTCGCAGACTTTGGGGAATTTGCCAATCATCCCAAGCTAATCCCCAAATTCCCAACTGTCGAACTTGAATATTTCCCCAAGGAAACTCGCCGCGCTGTGTTGGGTTGACGGTATATGTCAATTCTTGAGTGGTATTACTGGGAACAATAGCCTGAAGTGTGGGTGCAGATATGCCAAACCCTGTTGGGTAGTAATCGCAGATTTCAATTAGGGCGTTGGTATTTAGCGATGTTACTTTTAGCACCACTGGATTATCCCGCCCAATGGATAATCGTGACGGTAATTCGCGGGTAATTTGCACGCGAGAACGGCGTACCTGCAAACCATCTACAACCATCAATCCGAGAACGATCGCATTAAATAGCACAATGATGGCGATGGTTGCTTTAATGCTGAAAAAAAGGCATAGGATCGGGGCGATCGCTATACCTAAAAACAGCAATAAATAAACTCGTTTGGAAGGAACCATTTTTGAGAGTGAGAAATTAGGAGAAGATTAGCTTAACCTACATCATCATGGGCAAAACGGTTAAAGAGGAAGTCTAGGGCATAATTACGTAGTTGATAGTATTGTGGATCTTCCATGATGCGGCTGCGATCGCGCGGACGAGAAAAGGGAATTTCCATAACTTCGCCAATTTTCGCATGGGGGCCGTTGGTCATCATTACCAATTTATCTGCTAAAAATAGTGCCTCGTCGATATCATGGGTAATCATCAGCACTGTACAACGGTTATCGCCCCAAATTTTCAGCAATTCTTCTTGTAATTCTTCTTTGGTGATGGCATCCAGCGCCCCAAAAGGTTCATCTAAAATTAAAACTTTCGGGCGAATCGCCAAGGCACGGGCGATAGAAACCCGTTGTCTCATCCCGCCTGACATTTGCATTGGTTTCTTTTCCATCGCATCAGCTAGTCCCACCATTGCTAGATGATCTCGGACAATCGCTCTTTTTTCAGCTTGTGGTTTGTTGGGATAAACGGCGTTAACAGCTAAGTAGATGTTTTCAAAAGCAGTCCGCCAAGGTAGCAAGGCATAGTTTTGGAAGACAACCATCCTGTCTGGGCCTGGCTTGGTGATTGGTTCTCCTTCGAGTAACACTTGGCCGGAGGTGGGAAAGTTAAAACCGGATACCATATTTAACAGCGTTGATTTGCCACAGCCAGAGTGGCCGATGAGGCAAATAAATTCCCCCTGTTCTACGTTGAGGTTAACGCCGTCGAGTACAGTGAAGGGGCCTTGCTTTGTCGGGTAGACTTTGGTAACGTCTTTAATTTCTAGGAAAGGTCTGCGACTGGTGGTTGCAGTGGCGAATGATTTTTCTAGTAGGTTTGTAGCTGTTGAGTTGCGGTTTTGCATGGTATTTGGTTATTAAAAAGTGCAAATCGATATTCTGACCTCTCTCCAAACCTCTCCCCTTCTAGGGGAGAGGCTTTGAATTTTCCCCCTTCCCTACAAGGGAAGGGGGTAGGGGGTTAGGTCTTTTATTGGTTTTTCCACATGACGTGAAAAGTTAGATCCTTAATGGAGTTCAAACACTCGTTGACGGAGATAAAAGGTGGATTCATCCAGTTCAAAGCCTCGTTAACAGAGTTCAAAGACTTGCGGGTGATGTGTTATTTCTCCCACTTCCTCTTTCTGTCACCATTTTTTTTATGACGCGAGTCTTCTTCTCGGTGCATCAAGAACAACTTCCGCGACTGAAAAATCACGTTTAATTTTCAAGCTGTTGAGATAAGCGATCGGATCGTCGGCGTTAAAGGGAGTACCATCGAACAGTTTGATCGGTTGGCGAATATAGCTAATATCCAAACCTAATTCACGTGCGGCGGTGCTAAAAACTCGCACTCGACACACCCGTTCCACAACTTCTACCCAATTTCTGGGGAAGGGAGTGTCACCCCAACGCGCCAATTGACTCATAATCCAAATTTGTTCGGTGCGGCTGGGGCGGTTAATGGCAGACTCAGAATAAAACTGGTGATGGGCATAGTCTTGCAACGGATGGTCTAAGTCACAGGTGAGATTATCTGGATCTTCGAGTTGAATGTATTCTAAATCAGTGCTGACGTACTCTCGCCCTGCTAAAATTTGGCGAATTTCTTGGGTATTTTCGGGATTTGCACAATACTGGCAAGCTTCTAACAAAGCTTTAGTTAAAGCAATGTGCGTATTTGGATAATTTTCTGCCCAATCTTCCCGCACACCAAGAACTTTACCGGGGTGTCCCAGCCAAACTTCTAAGTCAGTAGCGATGGTAAAACCGACATTTTCCACAGCCGCGCGGTAGTTCCAAGGTTCGCCGACGCAGTACCCATCAATGCTTCCGGCTTTTAAGTCGGCTACCATCTGCGCTGGGGGAATGGTCTTCATGTCCACATCGCTATCGGGGTCAATTCCACCAGCAGCTAGCCAGTAACGCAGCAGCAAGTTGTGCATAGAAGCAGGATGCACTACCCCCATTGTGTGCCTTTGTTCGTGGGTAAGAATCAGGTGATTTCTAAAGTCTGATAAGGTTTGCACGCCTTGGTCGTAAAAGCGTTTTGCCAAGGTGATGGCATTACCGTTGCGAGTCATGGTAAGGGCGGTGACAACGGGCAGAGCTTGGTTATTATGTCCTCCCAAAGTTAACCACATTGGCATTCCTGAAGGCATTTGAGCCGCATCTAAGTAACCACCACTTATGCCATCTTCTATACCCCGCCAGCTACTCTCCCGCACGAGGTTAACTTCATCTAAACCATGTTTGAGAAAGAAGCCTTTTTCTTTAGCAACTGCTAAGGGGGCGCAAGCTGTCAGAGGTAAAAAGCCAATTTCTAAGTTAACTTTTTCCAATCCATGACGGGCAATGTCGGCAGTTTTCCGCGCCCGAATTTTCTTGATGCGTTTCTGCTGATTGAGGAAGTAAATCATCTCACTCCGCAAGCTGTAGTAGCTGGGATGTTCTACCACTTCCATCCGCTTGCGGGGTCTGGGAATATCCACTTCTAAAATGTCACCAATTTTAGATTCGGGGCCGTTGGTTAGCATCACAATTCTGTCAGATAATAGCACCGCTTCATCCACATCATGTGTCACCATCACGGCGGTAACTTGATTTTCTTCGCAGATTTGCATCAGTTGTTCTTGCAAATTGCCGCGTGTGAGTGCATCTAATGCACCAAAGGGTTCATCTAGCAGCAGTAATTTGGGACGAATCGCTAAGGCGCGGGCGATCGCAACTCGCTGCTTTTGTCCACCTGATAACATTCCCGGTTGTTTATCAGCGTGGGGACGCAAACCCACCATATTTATATGTTTTTCGATAATGGCGTTGCGTTCGGCTGCGGGTGAACCTTTCATTACTGAGTCCACAGCGAGGGCAATATTTTCTCTTACCGTCCGCCAAGGTAATAGCGAATAATTTTGGAACACCACCATCCTGTCCGGGCCGGGTTTGGTGATTCTTTGTCCTTCGAGAGTGACAAGACCTTCAGTTGGCAAATCCAAACCCGCAATCATATTTAATAAGGTGGATTTGCCGCAACCAGAGTGACCAATTAAAGAAACAAATTCTCCTTTTTTAATTTGGAGATCGATTCCTTTTAAGGCGATATATTTGCCACCACCAGTTAATTCAAAAACTTTTTCAATTTGATCGACAGCTACGAACATCTTATTTGTCCTTTGTTATTTCTTGTTTGTTATTTGTCCTTGGTAAGTGGTCATTAGGTTGTGTTTTCAAACCTCTCTTTAAGCACCCTAGTCTTTGAAGATCCCCCCAACTCCCCTTAAAAAGGGGGGCTTTTAGAATTTCTTTCCCCCCCTTTTTAAGGGGGGTTAGGGGGGATCTCCGAGTTTGAAAACAGTCCCTAGTCCTTAGCTTTCTACAAATGACCAATGACCAATGACTATTTTTGTTCTGCTGGTAAAATCTTGTTTTGAAGCCAACCCATCATTTTATCTAGCACCAAACCAACAATGCCGATGTAAATTAGAGCTAAAATAACTTCGCTGACGTTGTTATTTTGATAGGCATCCCAGATAAAGAAGCCGATTCCGACAATACCGGACATGACGATTTCGGCGGCGATAATCGCTAACCAAGCTAAACCGATCGCAATTCTCAAGCCGGTAAAGATGTAGGGTAATGCCGCCGGAATCAAAATATTAGTGAAATATTCTTTGCGGCTAAGTTGCAGAACTTTGGCGACGTTGTTGTAATCTTGGGGAATTTGGGTAACGCCGACAGCAGTGTTAATTAAGATGGGCCAAATGGCGGTGATGAAAATTACGAATAAGGCTGCGGGTTCGTTTTGTCGTAAAGCTGCTAAAGAAATCGGAACCCAAGCTAGAGGCGGTACAGTCCGCAGTAGTTGGAAAATGGGGTCTAGAGCTTTGGACATGGTTTTATTAACCCCAATCAAAATGCCTAAACCAATACCAACGATCGCAGCTAGGGTATAACTAATGGCGACTCGTTGTAGACTCGCGAGAATCTGCCAAAATAGACCTTTATCAATGCCACCTCGGTCATAAAATGGCCAGAAAATCAAAACCCAAGTGTCTTGGATAACTTGTATTGGCCCTGGTAATGTGGCGCCGGGAATCCAAGCGAAGAGTTGCCAGAGAACGAGGAAGATTGAGATAGCGATCGTTGGTGGTATCAGGTCAGGAAATTGCTTTTTCAGGCTGGATATAAAGCTATTATTCAATCTAGGGCTTGCAGGGCGTTTTTGGGCTATTGTCATGATTTGTGTTCCTCAGATTTTATTTGTTATTTGTCGTTTGTAAATAATCGATATCTCTAGACGCGATTCATCGCGTCTCTACAAGAGGTTAATCGCGTTTCTAAATACTGACCTTTTTGATTTTGAGACTCTTCAAATATTCTTCTGGTTTTTCGGGGTCAAATTTGATGCCATCAAAAAACTGTTCTACACCACGGGATGTATTTGTAGGAATATCAGCAGCATTAATTCCAGCTTCTTTAGCAGCTTCTTTCCAAATATCTTCGCGGTTAACTCTGTTAATAAGTTCCTTAGCTTTGGCAGCATTATTGGCAATGTAATCTTTTGGTAAAAATCCCCAACGAACGTTTTCAGTGATGAACCATAAATCATGACTCTTATAGGGATAAGAAACATTACCTTTTTCATCTTTCCAGTAGTAAGCAGCCATTGATTTATCATCAATTTTGCGACCATCACCCATGTCATACTTACCTTGGTATGGATCGGCTAGAATTTCCGGTGAAGGAAGATTGAAATAATTCCGTCCAGCGAGAATTTTAGCGGCTTCTTTGCGATTATCAAAATTATCTAACCACTGTTGGGCTTCCATAATTCCTTTTAAAATTGCTTTGGTAGCCTTGGGATTTTTATCAACCCAGTCGCCTCTCATCGCCAGGTATTCTTCAGGATGATTTTTCCAAATTTCTGCGGTTAATGCTGCTACGTAGCCAATTTTGTCTTGCACCAGGCGATAAGGCCAGGGGTCGCCTGTACTAAAGGCATCCATTGTTCCTGTTTTCATGTTGGCTACAGTTTGCGCTGCTGGTACTGTGAGCAATTTCACATCTGCATCTGGATCTAAGCCGCCTGCTGCTAACCAGTAGCGAATCCACAAATCTTGGTTGACATGGGGAAAGGTAAATGCAGCTGTGAAGGGTGTTGAGGATTTTAATTCTTTAAACAAAGACTTAGCGCTGGCGAGTTGTAAGCTAATACCTTTGCCTTGGTGCTTGTTTGCGATCGCAATTCCATTTCCATGCGTAATTAATTGACATAATACATACATGGGAATTTTTTGATTGCCTTTGGTAATTAAACCTTCTGAAATTAAATGTGGCATTGGCATCTGCCATTGACCGCCATCTATACCACCACCGGCAGAACCAATTTCTACGTTATCTCTGGCTGCACCCCAAGAAGCTTGTTTGGAAAGGTCAACATTACTCATCCCATACTTTGCAAAAAATCCCTTTTCCTTAGCAATAATTAAAGGAGCCGCTTCTACAATGGGAATATATCCTAACTTGACTGTAGTAGTTTCTGGTGTTTGTTCGGGGCTAATATTAGCAACCGTTTGAGCAGTTGGCTGTGCTTGAGTGCTTCCACCAGTCAGGTTTTCAGGAGGATTACCCAAACAGCCTTTGAGCAATACAGCACTCGCAGATACTCCGGCTGTGAAGATGAATTTGCGACGGGAAATTTGATTAAAAAATTCTGTCATAATATCTCCTGAAAACGTAAATTCTATTTTTATAGCTATGACAATTTAGGCAAAAAACGTTATGTTTATTGCACTATTAATTATTAATCAAGCTAGATTTGACAAAGCGATCGCAGCCATTTCATCAATGAAATAGCTACCGATATAAAAACTCGGCTAATTTATTAGCTCTGCTTTTCTTGTGTGATGCAGAGGTATCATTCACCTTGTTGAAATCAGTTTACAGCCTTTGAAGCTGATTTTTTAACTCGGAGTCTGGATTTATTAAACAAATATTAAATTGGATGCATAAAGAAAAACTTATCTATCTTCCTTAACTATAGGAAGATTTTCTAATATATAAACTTTTATTTATGAAGACTATTATGTTTACTTGATGATTTACTGTTTTCACTTCTTTTGTAACTTATTTTTAGTAGGAATTTGACATATATAAGTTTTTATTTATGATAACTATTATGTTCAGAACATAATCTTTTAGACGTTCCATATCGACATCCACCCGCCGCCCAGAGAACGGAATAATTCGATAATGGTACATTAGTGGGAAAGTAGCAATTGCCCCCGACAATACCCAGTTGGTTGTCTTGATATGGGTCACGAGTTCCCGGAAGACTCCAAAACCAGTGGAACCAAAGCCGTAATTACAGTAAGTCGGAAGGTTATAAAGGTTTCTGGTGGAGAACAGGTTGTCAAATTCGATGTTTGTAACCGGAACACGTTTCACAAAGACCTTGGATCTTGCAAAACATCCTTGGCTAAAGACGCGATGAATCGCGTCTCTACAAGGCAAATAATTGGGGTAGTTCATGTAGTGTATTCGGCGTTAATCCTCACGTAGTCATAACTCAAATCACAACCCCAAGCTTTACCCACACCATGACCATTGCCAACGTTAACTGAGATTAACACTGTATCCTGTTGCAGATAAGCACCTGCGGCTGCTTTTTTCAAATAAGCACTCGCCGCTGCACGGTCAAATTGCAGAGGTTGCCCGTTTTCCAACATTAAGAAATCCCCTAGCTTAATTTGCAGATTTTCTTGCTCAAAGGGCACACCTGCACGTCCAGCAGCGGCGGCGATCCGTCCCCAATTCGGATCGCGTCCAAAGATTGCAGATTTAACTAAGGATGAACCAGCGATGGTTTTGGCTATTTGTCGGGCTAAGAGTTCATCATGAGCGCCAGTCACTTCCACTTCAATTAAACAGGTTGCGCCTTCACCATCACGAGCCATCGCTTTGGCTAAATGCTGGCAAACTGCTGTTAACATCGCCTCTAATTTCTCTGCTTCTGCACCCCATTCTATAATTGCTGGGGTGCGAGATTGACCGTTTGCCAAAGCAATTAAGCTGTCGTTGGTACTGGTATCACCATCCACAGTAATGGAATTAAAGCTTCTATCAGCTGCTCTTGCTAACATCTGCTGCCACAGGTGAGGCGAAACCACAGCATCACAAGTAACAAATGCCAGCATGGTTGCCATGTTGGGGTGAATCATACCGGAACCCTTGGCAATACCACCAATTCGTACCGGGCGTTGGCGCAGCCCGCCGGAGGCATCGCTTATAGTTGTCTCTAGGGCAATGGATTTTGTTACCAAGTCTGTAGTGATAATCGCCCCGGCGGCGGCATCTGAACCTGTTTCTGATAGTGCTGCTACTACCTTGGGAATCCCGCTTCGCAAAGCATCCATCTTAATTCTTTGACCAATCACACCAGTGGAAGCCAATAACACAGATTCAGATGGGATGTTTAATGCTTGACCTACTGCCAAAGCAGATTCTAAGGTATCAAGGTAGCCTTGAGTCCCTGTAGCAGCATTTGCTTGTCCGGCGTTGCAGAGGATGGCACGAGCGCTCTGTTTAGCTTGCAATCGTTGGCGACAATATTCTACGCAGGCAGCTTTAACTTGACTGGTGGTGAACACACCAGCTGCGATCGCTTCCACCTCTGAGAATATTAAAGCTAAATCTGGCAACCCCGAAGGTTTCAACCCTGCGGTAATTCCCGCCGCCTGATATCCCCTTGGTGCTGTGATGCCACCTGTAATTTTTTGCCAATCTGCCATTATTCTTCCTTACAACTATCAGGTTGGATAGGTCAATTTGTGCTTTGGAAAAGTGCTGTTAGCGGATAGCTATGCTTGAGCCAGTACTGAGTGCTGAGTTAGGAGTTAGGAGTTATTTGTTTTCCCCCACTCTACTTTGCACTCTCTTTTATTGTGAGTTTATTTGCTGATGGCAATAATAATGCACCAGTTGGCAATTGGCATAATTGTTTTTATGTTTCGTCATAAGAAAGATAAAAGCAAAAAAGGAGAGCTACTTAGGTTGCTCTCTAGATTGCCAAGGTGCATCTACTCACTGCACTCTCTCATTTCTCTTCTCAGGGTTAATACTTATCTATTGAGATTATTTTTAATAATATTATGAGATTAACCGTAAATACCACAAAAGGAAAATAAAAAAGAGAGCTACTTAGGCAGCTCTCCAGATCATCAGGGTGCATCTACTTACCACAGCATATCATTTTAGGTATGCGGGCTGTCACCAGTTTTTGTATGAAGATTTTGTGAAGAATAACCGGGGAAATACTTACTTGGAAATTGAAAATTGGGCATTGAAAAGAGGTAGAGGGGAAAACTCTTCTGCCTTGCCCCCTACCTCTACCTCCCCTGCTAGGGGAACTCCAAAAAAGAAATTATCCAAATTTTTGGAATCAAAACCACTTTTCTTGCCCCTGCTCCCTGCCCTAAAAGCGATGGGATATTTTTTTATTTGGAAGTCACTAGGCGTTCAGTTTTTTCTCCACCAATTCGTTAGTCAGCTTCGGATCGGCACGTTTGCCTGTCTTTTTCAAAACTTGTCCAACAAAAAAGCCTTTGAGGTTGGTGTTACCGTTGCGATACTTTTCTAGTTCTTTGGGATTGGCAGCTATGACTTCATCAACGATGGGTTCCAGTACACTAGGATCGGCGATCAACTCTTGACCTGCAAAGGCTTTTTCAGGAGAAATACCACTGAGCAAATCTGGCAACTTTTCTTTAGCTTGAGCATTGCTAATTTTGCCCGTTTCAATGCGAGTGATGATATCAGCTAGATTGGTGGGAGTTAGGGCGATTTCACTAATACTAAGTTTTTGCTTATTGAGGTGGGCTGCGATATCTTGAGTAATCCAGTTTGCAGCAGCTTTGGGATTTGCTCCAGATGCGATCGCAGTTTCAAAATATTCCGCTATTGAACGATCTTCTGTCAACACTCGCGCATCGTAAGCCGAAAGCCCCAATTCACTTTCATAATGATGGCGTTTTTGGGCTGGTAATTCTGGTAATTCGCTGCGCCAGTGCTCTAATTGTTCATTTGTCACCTCAATTGGTGCTAAATCTGGTTCGGGGAAGTAGCGGTAATCGCTAGAACCTTCTTTCACCCGCATACTACTTGTGCGTTGAGCGCCTTCTTCCCACAGCCGAGTTTCTTGGATAATGCGATCGCCTGCTTCGATTGCGGCAATTTGGCGCTCAATTTCGTAGTCAATCGCGCGTTGGATGGCGCTGAACGAGTTCATGTTTTTAATTTCTACCTTGGTGCCAAATTCCTCTCGTCCCACTGGACGCACAGAAATGTTGACATCGCAACGCAGAGATCCTTCTTGCATATTGCCGTCACTCACGCCGAGATACCGCACAATCCGGCGCAACTCTTCGGCATATTCAGCAGCTTCTAATCCAGAACGCAGGTCAGGTTCCGAGACAATTTCTACTAACGGGATACCTGCACGATTGTAGTCTACCAAAGAATAGGAAGAACCGGAGAGGCGATCGCTGCCGGCATGTACCAATTTTCCAGCATCTTCCTCCATGTGCAGACGCGTGATACCAATGCGTTTGCGACTAGGATTCCCGTCAGCATCTACCAACTCAATTTCTAACCAACCATGTTCTGCGATCGGTAGATCGTATTGAGAAATTTGGTAATTTTTGGGTAAGTCAGGATAAAAATACTGTTTACGGTCAAATTTGCTATATCTAGCGATTTGACAATTTAGTGCCAAACCAGCCTTGACGGCGTATTCTAATACTTTTTCGTTGAGTACAGGTAAGACCCCAGGTAAACCCATACAAACAGGGTCAATGTTAGTATTTGGGTCAGCACCGAATGCTGTAGAGCTATTAGAGAAAATCTTGGTATTGGTACTCAGCTGACAATGGGTTTCTAGACCAATAATCGCTTCATACTCAGTTTTTACAGTTGTAGCAGTCGTCATAATATCACTATTTCGGCATAATCCTTCTTAGGGTACTATTGTAGCGGCGTATTGACTTGCCCTGAAGACGGTTATTTGGGTGAGCAATGCTTACCCTCATGAGCTTGAAAAGGGAGATGCAAATATAAGGTGAAGAAAATCTTAATTATTGGTTCTGGGGGTGCTGGTAAATCTACCCTAGCCCGCGAACTGGGAACCATCTTAGGCTTAGAAGTCATTCACTTGGATGCTTGGTATTGGAATCCTGGCTGGGTTGAGACTCCAAAAGCTGAATGGCAGAGCATAGTCCAAGACCTAACCCTACGAGAATCTTGGATTATGGATGGTAACTATAGCGGTACTCTCGACGTTCGTTTGTCGGTTGCAGATACGGTAATTTTTTTGGATTTTCCCCGGATTTTGTGTTTGTCGCGAATCATTAAACGTCGCTTCATGTATGCTGGACAATCCAGACCTGATATAGCATCAGATTGCCCTGAAAGATTAAATTGGGAATTTCTCAAATATATATGGTCATACCCAATTAATCGTCGTCCTGAAATTATCAAAAAACTTAGTCAATTAACACCAAATCAGCAAGTTTTTATTCTCACTAAACCAACAGAAGTTAAAGAGTTTTTACAAAATATTTACCACCATTCACATTTACCCAATTAATTTTTATTTAAATTACTCTAATTTCCTCTTTTTTAGAGCAAGCCTTTACAATCCGTAAGTAAATTAATTGAATAATTCTTAAAAATATATAGCAATCCTAAATCATTCGTGAAAACCCCTCTTATTCTCTCTGCGTTCTCTGCGCCTCTGCGGTTCGTTATAAAAAATTATTTTTCACAAATCAGATAGCATTGCTATATACACCCCTTAATCCATCCCTAGAACTCTTTAACAATAAATCAAACTATCAAAAATATTAGCACTCAAAGCTTGTTAGTGCTAATTTATGACTGAAATTTAATGCCTATGATATAGACCAAAACTATACTTTTTCTAGATGCTTTCGTTACTTGTCAGATAGTATATTAGAAAATACTCAAGATTTACTGCAAGTAATTTAAAACTGGGAGTGCTAGCATGAAATACACTTTTGATATTGTCGGAGTATCTCCACTTTTACAGTTTTTTAATCATCAACAGCAAAATGGGCAAAAACCACCTCACCAAGGCGTGGAATACCTGGGAATGCATACATGTACCCTAGACACCTTTCTAGAATCAGTGGAATCAGTTCCAGCAAAGTGGGATTGGAATCTAGATCAAGTGGTAGATACCGTGATTCAGTTTTGGTTGAACAACTCAGACAGTATTCGTTATTGGAAAGTACGTTTAACTGATGCTGGTAAGGATAATTTACTAGTCGCAAGATTGGCGGATATAACTGCCTTACAAGCTGAGTTTGAATCCTTACTAGATAAGGACTGGTGAAGAAATAGCTAGCAGGGCTATTTCATTCTCATCTAGCCCGCCTCAGAATTTATTCTGAGGCTAATAGCACTCATTCGTCTCAAGACGACTAATAAAGGCTTTTAGTCCACTAAGCGTGGAGTTGGGCTATTAGCCCAGAACTAAAGTTCCGGGCGGTTTATGTCTAGAACGAAATAGCCCTGAATAGCTAGAGCGGAGCAATTCCTGCTCCGCCTCCAGTCAAAATCAATGTTTTTCTCTGTGATTCTCGTTTTCAAGTGCTTTGAGAATTTTGAGATATAAATTTTCTACTCTTTTCGTTTGAACTTTACCAAATGATGCATAGTGAGTTAAACTAGGAGCGCCATTTACTTCAATAATCGTATAATCTACCATTGGTAACGTTATATCACTAGTCAGAATATCCACACCTGCTAATCTCAATTCCATATCTTTTGCAATACTTACTGCTAATTTTTGAAAATCAGGATGAATATTTTCAGTGAAGTCTATTGCCTCGCCTCCAGTTGATAAATTTGCATTGTCTAAAAGATAGACTATATTATTCTTGGGTATAACACTATTAAAAGTTAGTTTCCGTCTTCGCAAGTTTTTTTTGATTCTGTAATCTTCAAAATCTATAATTTCTTTTCTCCCATTTTTGATAAAACTTTCCTGTTTCTGTTGCATAAGTTCCAAAACATTAGATTGGCCATCTCCTATTATAAATAAGGGAATTCTTTGATATGCCGAAACTACTTCATCATCAAGTACTACAATTCTATAGTCATTGCCACTATAGAATCGCTCAACAATAAATCCTGTGGTCTTTTGTAAAATTTTCTTAGCTGCTTGATAGTATTCTTGCTTGTTGTGAACCTTTGTCACAAATATTCCTTGACTGAGATTAATCGGCTTGACAATTACGGGAAATCCCAACTCTTTAGCATAATAGAATCCTGCATCTATATTCCTGGGGTTAGCTATTTCTTCGCATAATTCTTCACTAAAAAATGTTTTTCCTTCAGTAACCTTATAGCCAAATTTATTCAGAAAAAAGCTCGAAACCCCTTTGTCTTTAGCTATTGCGGCTGAAGCAAAAGAATTAATACTAAACCTGGTAGTACGAAAAAAGGTTTTATTGCCGTTTTTAAACGTAATCAGTCCCACAAAGTTGCATTCTGGATCTACTAAAACTACTGCTCCTATTTCCTCAGCTACTTTTTGAATTATTGATGTTACGAACGGTGTTTGCATTACCATAAATATATGAGGAATAGTTTAACTATTTTATAGCAATTAGTTAACATATTATAAATTAAAAATTCCACTATAAATTATCCATACAACTCAAGTGAAAACCTTAATAAGAAACATTTTTTAAGTATTCTAAACTAACTATAAAAAAAGGTAAATATCCCCAACATAGCTTTACTGCTCGCACTTATAGGAAATTAAGAGTGTGTTCGCGCCCATTAATCTTATGCAGGTTATTGTTCATTTTATATTGACCTTTTAATAGTATTTTTTCAGACATGAATTTTTATTTTAACACTGATACGGACTTTACTTATGTGTATGCATACAAATCATGCAAACCCAATAATTGCCAAACTTTCTGGTTGAGCATTCTTGTGTCTTGGAAACAATTGCTAATTAAGGCTTTGAGATTCATAGCCACCCGAAGATTTCAACTTAGTTGGTCTAAAATATAGCGCTAAGTGTTGACAATTTATAAATAATCGAATAACAAGGTGGCAGCAGCATTAAAAAATAGCGTTAGTGCATTCCTACCTAGAAACTAATTAACGCCCTTCATGAAACTTAATACGGGTAACATAATTATGCCAGAAAATACGGATAACAAAGCTTCTAAATCAGACAATCAGGCTATAGCCTATAAAGAACGCCTCAATTCTTGGGCGATCGCTCGCCTACTTCCTAATACCCAACGCGAGATTGTTGCTCGCTTCCGCAGCCGTTCTGATGCCGATGGCTATATGCGCCACCTTCCCCAGGAAATACCAAATGCTTCCTACATGGTTGTTTTTGATTGTCAGCGCGAAGAAGCTGTAATTTAAAGTACAAGTATAGGCAATAAACCTATCTTGAAAATAGGAAACAGCATACAAGTGACAGGGAACAGGGAAGGAAATTTTTGGCGTTGCAGAACAGTGGGATGAATTGAGGCAAGCAGGGGAAGAATATTGGAAGTTGCTAAATCATCTCGCAACTATGCAACGCCAGATTTTTGTTCTGAATTATGCTCACTCTGTTCGTGGGTGTCTGTTGCAAAAGGGACTTTTGCACTCTTGTGGTGATAAGAGAAGGGTTGGGTTAAGGGGAAAAGGAAAATTCAATCCCTTTAACCCTTGCTCTTAATCCCCACTACACTTTTTTTGCGATCGCGGGCGTAGCTTGCTTAGAATGGAAGTATAGGAAGCCTGCTTTGAGTGTCTACGCACTTGTGGGAAAGTTAGGGCATGATAAAAGAATTAAAAATGAGTCACCCATAGCGTAGCGGTAGCGTCACAGCCTGTTGGAGACATAGCTTACACTCCAGATTGCAATTCGCGCTTCACTTAAAAATTCTGGATGTTGCCAACAAGCATATCAACCTTTGTATTGTACCTTTTCATATCCGAGTTTCCGACCCATCCTTGATAATTCAACAAACAGTAAGCCTTTGCGCGTCTGTTTATTCGTTTTAGGGAACTCCAAATAAAAAAATACTCAACTACTTTTTGTGGGGTGGGCGACACGATAGCCCCAAGCCTTGGGCAGACAAGATGTCCACCCCACAAGATTGGATAATTTATTTGTTGGAAGTCCCTTAATGGCACATTAGCGATCGCCTACGCCATCGGGAGTACGTTTCGTAGAGCAACCAGGTCTAGCACGGCATAAACCCACCTATCATCTCAACTAACAGACAAGTTGCTCTGAGCAACTGGTTAAAGATAGACAAACTTCCGCCGCAGTATACTAGTACAGACAATTTGCTGTTATCAGAAAAACGGTAACTAGAACCAGAAGTTATTAAGTTTTTCTACGAATATTATATATAAATATTTTAATTCAAAATAAATTCCGTAATTGCCCCCTTGCTATTGATATTTTAAATTACTTAAAAGTAAAAGTTAGCGCAATAAGCCCTGAAAGTGCTGGAGGGTTAATAAGTGGTCAAACAGCACCGAAATAACTGGTTCAAATCTGTGAAATTTTTCCGCAAACAAGAATTACTAGCGCCATTGCTAGGGATTTTCTTCTTAATCTCTGTAGTCCTACTCTGGCAGAGACTCTTAATCCAAATTCCGGGCTTATTAACACAAATAGTATTGATTACAGGGTTATTGGTTGTTGTCACGCTGACATTATTAATTTATTTTGCCCTGGCGATGAAAGCAACTAACCAACAGATAATAGCAATAAATCAGGAGTTAACTCACAGGATTTTAGAACAGAAACAGCTAGAAATTGCCCTTCGCACCAGCGAAAATCATTTGCGACAGTTGCTGGAAACTGTGAAAGTCATCCCTTGGGAATTAGACTTGAAGACTTGGCGATTTATTTACGTTGGGCCGCAAGCAGTAGACTTATTAAATTATCCGATCGCAGAGTGGTACGAGGAAAATTTTTGGGTTAATCATCTACATCCACACGATCGAGAAAAGTCTGTTCGTTTTTGCCAAGAAGCAACTACTAGGTGCGAGAATTCCGAATTGGAATACCGGATGTTAGCAGCCGACGGGCGAGTTGTTTGGCTGCGAGACGTTGTAAGTGTAGTTCAGCAAGCAGGAACCCCTACTATATTGAGGGGTTTTATGTTTGATATAACTGATTTGAAGTTAGTTGAAGAAACCTTGAGACTGAGGGAGAGGGCACTTGCTGCTACTAGTAATGGAATTATTATTGCTGATGCCAGACTCCCCTATAATCCGGTCATTTACGTCAACGCTGCCTTTGAGCAAATAACAGGCTACAGTGCTACTGATGTGATTGGGCAAAACTGTCGATTTTTGCAACGCACAGATACCCAGCAACCAGTACTCAATGAATTGTGGTCATCTATTCAAGCTGGAACAAGTTGCAAAGTTATTCTCCGCAACGATCGCAAAGATGATACCTTGTTGTGGAATGAATTGAGTATTTCTCCTATCCATGACGAAAATGGCAAGTTAAGCCACTTTATTGGAATTCTGACAGATATTAACGATGTCTATGATGAGCTTCGCCGACGCAAACAAGCCGAAGCCAGTCTGCGTCGGCAAGCCCTCACCTTTGAAAACATGCATGATGGCGTAATTATCACAGATTTAACCGGAAATATTATTGACTGGAATCCTGCTGCCGAAAGCATGTTTGGCTATACTAAAGCAGAGGTTTTAGCTAAACATCCCAGTATTTTGCATCAGCCGGAAATAGCCGCAACATTAAGCAGCAAAATTTTGGAAAGAATCAATCAGGAAGGACGCTGGTCGGGGGAAATCCACTTTATTCGCAAAGACGGCAGTGAGGGAATTTGCGAAACAACCATAGTCTCTTTACAGGATGAACAGGGGAAAACTGTTGCCACTGTTGGCGTCAATCACGACATTACCGAAAACAAACGAGCAAAAGTTGCACTGCAACGGCAATTGCATCGCACCCTACTACTCGAACAAATTACTCAGGAAATTCGTCAAAGTCTTGATACCAAAAAAATCTTTGAGACGGCTGCTACCCAAATTGGACAAGCATTTGGAGTGGAACGTTGTCTAATCCATTCTTACATTAGCGACCCCACACCCCGAATTCCTTTAGTAGCAGAGTATAATACATTGCCTGGTTATTGCTCCATGTTGAAATTGGAAGTTTCTATAACCAATAATCCTCATGCCGAGAAGATGATGGCACAAGAAATAGCGATCGCTTCTCCAGATGTGTACATCGATCCTTTACTCCAGACGGCTGAACCTATCTGTCGAGAAATTGGGCTGAAGTCTATGCTGTCAATCCGCACCTCCTATCAAGGAGAACCCAATGGTGCGATCGGCTTACATCAGTGCAGCTATTTTCGCCAATGGACACAAGACGAAATCGAATTACTAGAAGCTGTGGCGGCTCAACTGGGTATTGCTTTAGCACAGGCTCAGTTACTGGAACAAGAAACGCGCCAACGTGAAGAACTTACCTTAAAAAACTTTGCCTTGGAGCGGGCAAAACGTCAGGCGGAAGCCGCAAATCGAGCAAAAAGTGAATTTTTGGCAATGATGAGCCACGAAATTCGGACTCCAATGAATGCTGTGATTGGCATGACCGATCTACTGCTGGATACTGACCTCACGCCTCAACAGCAAGACTTTGTGGAAACAGTTCGCAGTAGCGGAGATGCTTTGCTCACCATCATCAACGATATTCTAGATTTCTCCAAAATTGAGTCGGGCAAGCTGGAATTAGAAGAACAGCCTTTTGATTTGGCAGCTTGTGTGGAGCAGGCTATTTCCCTTTTAGCTCCTAAAGCTGCCCAAAAGGATATCGAACTAGCTTACCTGATCCGCCCGCAAGTTCCCACTCACATCGTCGGTGATTTGACTCGTCTGCGCCAAGTCTTGATGAACCTCCTCAACAATGCCATTAAGTTTACTGAAAAGGGAGAAGTGGTACTCTGTGTGGAACTTGGGATTGGGAATCGGGGATTGAGCATAAGGAGTAATGAGAATTTCGATCGAGAAACTTCTTCCCAGTCCCCGATACCTGGTGGAAAAGACCAATTTCGCTACGAAATTCAATTTGCCATCAAAGATACAGGTATTGGCATTGCACCAGAGAAAATAGAGCGATTATTTCTACCCTTCACTCAAGCTGATGTCTCTATGACTCGACAATATGGCGGCACAGGGCTGGGACTGGCAATCAGCAAGCGGTTAACTAAGATGATGGGCGGCACCCTTTGGGTGGAAAGCCAGGGGTTTGTCGGTGGCAATCCTAGCCCTAGATGGGAAAATGGAAAACTATTCTCATCTCCTGACTCTTCCCAAGGTTCAACATTCTACTTCACCATTACTACCAAAGTGGCTGCTGTGGGAGAACAAGCTGAATTAAGCAGTTCGCCACAGCAGTTTGCGTCCAAGCGACTGTTGATTGTGGATGATAATCTCACCAATCGCCAAATTCTCAGCTTACAAGCAGAGTCTTGGAAAATGGAAACTTATGCTGCCAAATCTGGTAAAGAAGCTTTAGCTGAACTTGCTAAGGGAAGGCAGTTTGATATTGCTATTTTAGATATGCAGATGCCAGAAATGGATGGCATAACCCTAGCTCGTCAAATCCGCAAGCAAGCTGGTTGTCAAAATCTGCCTTTGGCGATCGTGACTTCTTTGGGTAAAGTAGAAACTTCCTCTGACTTTAATGATGTCCAATTTGCTGCCTCTTTGAGCAAACCTATCAAACAGTCTCAACTCTACGATGTTATTAACCGGGTTTTGGGTAATCAGCCGATCCAAGCCAGTATTTCTCATTTTCCTTCGATCGATCGGCATTTGGCTCATCGTCTGCCACTGCGGATTCTTCTGGCAGAGGACACGGTTGTCAATCAGAAAGTTGTTTTACTGATGCTAGAGAAAATGGGTTATGGGGCAGATGTCGTAACCAATGGGCTAGAAGTGCTCAAGGCTTTGCAAAAACAGCCCTATGACCTAGTGTTGATGGATGTCCATATGCCTGAAATGGATGGGTTAGAAGCGACTCAGAAAATCTGTCAAGAATGGGAAGTGGGTTTTCGTCCCCATATCATCGCCATAACTGCCAATGCCATGCGGGGCGATCGCGAAGTCTGTCTTGCTGCTGGTATGGATGACTACATTAGCAAACCCATTCAGCTGCAAGAGCTAGCTGAGGCACTCAGCAAATGTCCACCCCTAAGAAGTTCTGAATTCACTTCTACAGTAATGCAAGGTAAAGTGATGTCCCCAGAATTGCAAAATTCCTATATTTTACAGTCAGGGCAAAACCAGACATTAAAAACCGCCAAAATTGATGCCAAAATTCTCCAATCCTTACGGGATATGGTTAGAGGAGATCGTGTGCTATTTACTCAACTGATTGAGTGTTATCTTACAGAGACACGGAGACTCGTGCAAGATATTAGCACAGCTATCACAACTCATGATACTCAGACTTTATGGAAGAAAGCCCATCAACTCAAGTCCAGCAGTGCCTCTATTGGAGCGATCGCCTTGGCGCAGCTTTGCAAGGAGTTAGAAGCACAGGGACAGAGCAGTAAATTAGAAAACGACCTAGAATTGGTTTCACAACTATATGAGGAATACGAACAAGTTGAAACAGCGTTACAAAAAGAACTTGTGAAGGAAGTACCATGAAAGCCAATGCTCAAGAAAGTGAATCTTTAGTTCTAATTGTTGATGATGAACCTTTTATCCGCCTGATATTGCGACATTTCTTGGAGCGGGAAGGGTATCAAATAGCAGAAGCTGAAAATGGTATAGAAGCAATAAAAGTTTTCAACCAACTGCACCCTGATATAGTACTCCTTGATGCCATAATGCCGGATATGGATGGATTCGAGTGTTGCACTCAGTTACAGCCTTCAAATTGTAGCAAGCACACTCCAGTTTTAATGATTACAGGGCTTGAGGATCAAGAGTCAGTTGACCGTGCATTTGAAGTGGGGGCAATGGATTATGTTACCAAACCAATTCACTGGCCAGTTTTGCGACAACGGGTAAAACGCTTGATTCAGCAATCTCAGTTACAGCAAAAACTGGAAGCAGTTAATGGGGAATTGCAGCGATTAGTTACTATCGATGGATTAACTCAAGTAGCTAACCGCCGACGATTTGAAGAGTATTTTAACCAAGAGTGGCAGCGGATGAAACGGGATCAACAGTCTCTCTCCCTGATTCTTTGCGATGTTGATTTCTTCAAATTATATAATGATACCTATGGTCATCGGGTAGGCGATCGCTGTCTTCAAGAAATTGCTAAAGCCATCAAAGATATTATTAAACGTCCCGGAGACCTAGTTGCCCGTTATGGTGGGGAAGAATTTGCTGTGATTTTACCTAATACAGACACCGAGGGGGCGAGTTGTGTTGCCGACAAAATTTGCCATGCTGTCCGAACGCTAGCAATTCCTCATAAAAATTCCCAAGTTAGTTCTCATGTAACCATTAGTGTCGGGTTTGCGACAGAAATTCCTCAGCCAGATTCTGATTTGGAAGAAATGATTGCTGCTGCGGATCGGGCGTTGTATGAAGCAAAGGCAGCAGGACGCGATCGCTTTGTGCAAAATATTCTACAACCCAAAAGCAAAAATTCCCGCTAGTACGCCAGCTAAATTTTGGATTTTAGATTTTAGATTTTGGATTATGCAAGAGTGACTGTTAATCGCATTTAGTCTTTCATCTATCACAATCATTAGTATCAAAAGTCCATAGCTAATGACTAATGACTAATGACCAATGACTATTTTAAAAATCTACCCCTCGTTTAAGTTCTACACCTTGATTTGCATAGTGTTTGTGGCAGTAAACCTCTGAGTGGACGCTAGCCAAGTCGAAGTATGCTGGTGGATTTTGGCAGCGGCCAGTGATAATAATTTCGGTGTCGCGGGGTTTGCGAAGTAAAGCTTGGACAATGGGTTCAACGGGGAGTAATTCTAAGTCAACGGTGGGATTGAGTTCGTCGAGAATAATAGTTTTATACAGTCCAGAGGCGATCGCAACTTTCGCGATTTCCCAACCCCGTTCGGCTTCTACATAATCTAATTCTTGCCGAGAATTTCGCCAGACGATCGCATCTCCACCGCAGCGCTGATGATCCACCACTTCTGGATATGACTGCTGTAAAGCAGCGATCGCAGCATCTTCTGTGTAGCCACTACCACCTTTAAGCCACTGCATAATCAACACACGGGTAGACCCTGGATGATTGATTCCCCTACCAATTGCCTGTAAGGCTTTGCCTAAAGCACTAGTAGACTTCCCTTTTCCAGCACCAGTATAAATTTCAATCCCTTCCAGGAAGAGAGCTTTGGCTGTTGGGTGGTGATGAGGTTTCATTTCTGAGTGCAAATCTGCAATATCCAACAACTTTTGCGGTGCGGCGCGTCCGGTAGCAATGATTTCCAACTCTTGGGGTTTGGATTTTAATGTCTGCACCACTTCATCTACTGGTAGCAAACCCAAATCCAGAACGGGGTTAATTTCATCCAAGACGACAACTGAATATAAACCGCTGGCGATCGCCCCTTTGGCTACATCCCAACCCCGTCCTGCTTCATTTCGGTCAAAGATGGTAATTTCCTCATGTCCAAAAAATTCGGCTCTCCCAGTGCGAACCTGGTCAATTAAATGGGGAAAACCGCGTTGCAAAGCTGCGATCGCGCCATCTTCGTCATAATCACGTTCCGGGCCCTTTAAAAACCGCAGCAATAAAACCCGGTTAGAATTGCTAGGCGTATTTATCCCCAAGCCAATGGAGCGCAAAACCACCCCCAAAGCCGCTTGGGACTTACCTTTACCTACACCATCGTAGACGTGAATTTGACCAATGAGCCGTTCTGGGCGCACTTGCGCCGTCCGAATACCAATACCGTTCCTTATCATCTCTCGAAAAGCTATAACGTGGCAGTCTTTAATCTTACCTAACGTCTTGTACTCTCAGGTAGAGAAACTGCCCCTCCAGGGCGTCCGTACAAGGGTCAGCTTGATGTATTAGCAATATCAATAGAGTAATAGTGGCACACCAGCATAGTAAAGGACAAAAACAATGGGATAATTTCCCCCATCACCCTCACTATCCCAGTTATACTCTCTACAGTTAACCCTTACCCTTGACCATTTATGCCTGAAAATTGGATGCTTCCCAGAATTTTTCCCATTGGTGGAATTCTGTTTGACTTTTTATTTGTACTGATTGCCATCCCCATAGAAGCATATGTTTTGCACAATCGACTAAAATTTGACAAAAAAACTAGCATTTTTTATGCCATTTCTATCAATCTGTTTTCTAGTGTAATTGGTTGGTTCATATTTTTTGTATCAGAACCAATGTTGCCGATAGATGTGAAAGCAGAATTAATTAACTATATGTTTTTTAATAATTTTAAATCAGCAAATACCCAAACTGTAATTATTTTAACTGCGTGTATAATTTTCTTTGCTACTTTTTTGATGAAGTTTTTAATTTTAAGAGTATTACTAGTATCATTGAGCGAACCAGTTGCTAAAACAGATGATGAAGATGAAATTCAAACACAAACATTTCAACGGCGAAGCTCGCGGCGTAGTTTTAGCGGTATTAGATTCCAGAGTAGCAATTTAGTGGTTACTACATTAATAGCGAATTCTCTGAGTTATACTGCGATAACAATTATTTTACTATTTCGTTCAAAGTAGCAAGAATTTACTTGATTCAAAGGAAGACTATTGATTAATTAATCGGGTGGAGGAAGAAAGATGAACACGCTACTTAAAGATGTATTTGGAGTTTTTAAATTTGCTGAAGGGCTTTATGCGGGAATTAGAAAGGTATTAGTTCCCCCCAAAGCTTATTCCTGGCAGACATTTATTTATTTGAGTGTTTTCTCTTGGGTAATTTCATATTGTGCTACAGGTTATATCAAAGATATTATTGCCTTTTTCGGTTGGTTATTTTTAATTGCCGGCACATCCTGGTATACAACTGAAGATCCTTTGAGGGTTCCTGGTACTTTTATGCCAGTTGGGGCAGTAATCACTGGATTTTTAGTGAGTGTTTTTGCATTTGGAAATCAAGATGATGTAATTACACCAAGAACAATAGTTTTTTGGCCGACAATTTCAGCACTAATTACGGCGATACCAGAATTTATTGAAGGAAATGACACCGACGCTAAAGCTCGAATTCCTAAGCCACAAGACCGCCAAAGAATCATAATCTTAGTTGCTAGTAGTATGCTGCTAAGTTGTTGGATTCAGTTTTACTTTGTGATGGATAATTGGTTACGCCAATATCCCAGTTTGCAGACAGATACTTTTAAAAGTAGCACCTTTGTTGTGAGAACAGAAGAACGAGTAAAAATCCCCAGAAATGGCGTTATAATTCTAGAGAAACTTCAACCAATAGTAGTAGAACAAATAGCCCAAACACCTTGGTCGGAAGTAGAGAAATGGTTGCTAGATGCAAAACAGCAGGTAGGAACTCTGGGTAGGGGAGTAATTCAAAAGAACTTGGGTAAATATGAAGAGAAAGATTTATGGCGCGTTGAACCGCGTGTAGCTAATACTAAATCTGGATATATATTAGATTTGTTAAGTATTTGGATAGGCCCGAGTTCTAACCCACGGGGCTATTACTTGAAAAAATCTTGTCGGATTGAACCAGTTGCAGCAACCGACAATTCTGGGAGTAAGATTACAGTTGCAGAAATTGAATGCGATCGCGTCAGTAAATTTATTTATGGCTCGCCACCTCCGCAGCAGTGAGGGAGCGGGGGGAGAAGGAGGAGCAGGGGAAGCAGAGGAGGCAGAGGAGGCAGAGGGAGCAGAGGGAGCAGGGGAGCAGGGGAGGCAGAGGGAGAATAATAATTCTTGACCAATGACCAATGATCAATGACCAATGACTAATGATCAATGACCAATGACTAATGACCAATGACCAATGACTAATGACCAATGACTAATGACCAATGACCAATGACTAATGACCAATGACCAATGACCAATGACCAATGACCAATGACCAATGACCATTAACAGAATTTTTGTATTGGCAAAGAATGTGTTTCAGGAAGTGGTACGCGATCGCATCCTATATATTATTGGTTTTTATGCGCTAATACTCGCCACTGGCTTTCGCGTCCTTCCTGAATTTGCAGCTTCGACTGAAGACAAAATGTTTTTAGACTTTGGGATGGCGGCGATGAATGCCATCGGGTTAATTATTACGATATTTGTTGGTACGGGACTGGTTAATAAAGAAATTGAAAAACGCACTATCTTGATGTTAATTGCTAAACCTGTCAGCCGTAGCGAAATTATCGTCGGCAAATACTTGGGTTTATCCGCAGTACTAGCTGTACTTGTCGCCGCGATGACAGTAATTTATCTGGTATTTCTGCAATTTGGTAACATCCCTCATCCAACAACGAGCATTTTAATTGCTGCAATTTTCTTATTTTTGCAGTTATCATTAATCACCGCTGTGGCTATTACCTTCGGTGTTTTTACTGCTTCTCTGCTAGCGACTATTTTAACCTTTGCCGTATATTTAATCGGAAACATTACTCACGATTTAGTACAACTTGGGCGTCTTAGCCGCAACCCAGGTATGGAACGTCTAACTCAAGGTTTATTTCTTATCTTGCCAGATTTATCTCGATTAAATTTGAAAAATGATGCCGTTTATGGTCTACAAGCACTACCTGACACAACTGCACTGATTACAAATGCTGGCTATGGCTTACTTTATAGTGCCATGTTGTTAGCGATCGCTATTCTTATTTTTTCACAACGCGAATTTTAGTCATTCGATAAAACAGTTCTTCTTTTGCGAGTTCTGAGTGAGTAAAAAGTGAGATTTCCTACTCGTACTCAGCACTCAACTTTTTTTGTATGAATATTTCTTGACCTATGTCAGCGTTTTTTGTTTTAAAACCACTTCAAAAGCCTATTTTCAGGTAATTAGCGATTTTTTGGAAATTTATTTTTGATTTTTTTAGTGAGCTTATCTCCATTTGGGGTGTACTCTCAATATACGGTAACTACCACACTTGACCTTTGAGATAAATTACACCCAGAGGTGAATACCATGAAAAATTATGCTGATAAGCAAGAATTTATATTAAGCCAAATCACAAATCAATATTTTCAGCGCCGAGATTTCAGTGGATGTGACTTGAGTGGAATCGACCTGAAAGGGATTGATTTAAGTGGTGTTAACTTCATAGGAGCGGATTTGCGTGGTGCAAATCTGTGTGGCTGTGTCCTCACTCGTGCTAATTTAAGTGGTGCAAATTTGATCCAAGCTAGCTTACGCGAAGCATCTTTGTATGAAGCATCTTTGTGTGAAGCTAATTTGACTAATGCTGATTTAACAGGAGCAAATTTGTGCGGAACTTTTTTATGGCGGGTGAAATTCACAGGTAGTAATCTGTGGGGTGCTTCTTTGTGTGATGTAGATTTGAGAGAAGCAGACCTAAGTAAAGCCCAATTAATTGAAGCATCGCTGATTGAAGCTAACTTAAGTTTTGCAAATCTCGCAGGAGCAAAGCTATGTGGAGCAAAATTACTAGAAGCTAATTTGACTGAGGCTAACTTAACTGGTGCAGACCTGACATGGGCAAATTTAACCAAGGCAAACTTGAGTAAGGCAAACCTTTGGGAGACAAAGCTGATTTATGCAAAGTTTCGGGATACAATCATGCCCGATGGCACAATTGAGCAACCTCAGATAGTGATTTATTAGTCACGAGCCAGGAGTCAGTTTTAGTCTGACTTCTCACTTTTTCGGTGCGTTAGGACTAATTTTCATAACGCACTATCCCAGATTCAAGCTAAAGAATATTCGTCAGACTGATGCGTTACTGCAATTCCAGAATTCCACGCTTAAAACGCAAGTGGAGGCGTGGGAGTATGTCAATCAACCAGTACTTGCTTGAGTAAAGCTATCCACATATCAGATGGATCGGAGTAGTAATCAATTTCTTCAACTTGATATTGATAAGATTCATAACCTTGGAGTAAGATAATGCGATCGCTGGCTTTGATGCCTTTGCCTACTCCTGTCATATACCCGAACATTCCTTCATTGAGGCGCTCAAATACGTAGTCGCTTCCCGAAAGTTGTTGGCTGTAATCGTGTATTTTATGTTTCTGTTTTAATTCGTTTGCTGGAGAGCTGACCAAAGGTAATTTATTAAAAAAACTAAAACTTATGTTCATACCTGCTATGATTGAAGATAAGGCATTTAAAAAAATTTAAAAATAGAAATAATAATTCAAAACTCAGTTGTTTAAGACTTAATTTTGATATATTAATGTTTAATTACTACTCAATTGGATATTCGGTGAAATAAACCATTTATCTCATTAATCTGGCTATAGATAAGGTAAAAATTTACTGCTACTAATACTATTGATTACTTATTACTTTCAATCTTGAGTATCTCATACAAGACCAAAGATGATAGCAGTATTTGTTTACTCTTCACTTAAATTTACAGTAATAACAATAGCAGCTACAACTGTACAATCACCGAATTATTGGGCAATATTGGGTCAAATATAAGTGTTTTTGGGTTAACTAGACAATATTAATTTTTAAACATTTTCTGTTTTGAGAATATCGTCTATGTATATTTTTTAAGATAAATAGGATCTAGTGCGTAATTATGCTTTTTAGAGCTAAATCTACATGTTTCAGTAGTATTTCTAGGGTTGACGAGTTATCTAAAACGACATCTGCGTGAGCCACTTTTTCTTCTATAGATAGTTGGCTGTCGATCCTGGCTTGTGCCTGTTCTCTATTTAAATGGTTTCGTTGTATCAATCTTTGTAGTTGTTGCTCTTGGGAACAACACACTACCCAGATTTCTGTAACCAAATCAGTCATTCCAGCTTCAAATAATAGAGGTACCACTAACACCAGTGTTTGTGAGGAGGACTGAGCAATTGCGTTGAGGAAGCGATCGCGCACATCAGGATGAATCAAATTCTCTATCCAGTTGCGTTCATCTTGACGATTAAAGATAATTTCGCCTAGCTTTTGGCGGTTGAGGCTACCATCTGGTAATAAAATTTGTTCGCCGTAACGTTGAGCGATCGCACTCAGAATAGGCGAACCTAAAGATACTGCCTCTCTAGCATAAATATCTGCATCCAAAATTGGCAGATTATAAGCGCTAGCTAAATAATTGGTGACAGTGGTTTTGCCTGTGGCAATACCTCCAGTTAAGCCGATTATGCGTTTAGTCATTAGTCATTAGTCATTTGTCATTAGTCATTTGTCATTAGTCATTTGTCATTTGTCATTTGTCATTTGTCATTTGTTATTCTCCCCCTGCCCCCTGCCCCCTGCCCCCTGCTCCCTGCTCCCTGCCCCCTGCTCCCTGCTCCCTGCTCCCTGCCCCTCATCTAAGAATTTGTCGCCCATGTTATCAGTGCTTGGGTTAAACCATCTAAAGTATATTCTTGGGCTTCTACATCTACACGTCCGAATAAAGCATGACAAGTTTTAGAGGTTTGGGGGCCGATAGAGGCAATACAGACTCCTTCTAAAAATTGACTAGCATCAGAGTTGTTGAAAAATATGGTGTTAGTGAGTTCGCAGAAAAATTGTACAGTTTTAGAACTGGCAAAGGTAATCGCATCTACCTTGCGGTTTTGAAGAGCTAACTCTGCCACAGCTGGAATACCGCTAGGACAACAAGATTGATATGCGGCAACTTCTATCACGTTTGCTCCCTTAGCAGTTAATTCCTTAACCAAAATTTCTCTTCCGCCGCTTTCAACTCTGGGAAATAAAACCTTTTTACCATCCAGTCGATCTGGGAAATTTTCCACTAAAGAATCGGCAATAAAGTTGGGGGGAATAAAATCTGCTTGGAGAGAGCGTTGTTTGAGACTATGGGCTGTTTTCTCACCAACAACGGCAATTTTGACACCTGCTAAAGCACGGGTATCTTTACCTTGGGCGATTAGCCTTTCAAAAAAGTAGTCTATGCCATTGGTAGAAGTGAAAATTAACCAGTCGAAGTCAGATAAATGAGCGATCGCATTATCCAAAGTTTCCCAACTGGAGGGCGGGCCGATTTCTAAGGTAGGCATTTCGATGACTGTTGCACCTGATGCGATGAGGCGATCGCTAAATTGACTCGACTGCCCTACTGAACGTGTCACCAGGATTGTTTTGCCAGTAAGGGGAAGAGGAGATGAAGGGGATGAGGAAGATGAGGAAGAGGGAGGGAAGTTACTTAACATATGTTGGGGTGTGGAAGTACTCTCGTTCCCAGGTAGAACTGGGGAATGCTTTTCTCCAGGCTCCTGCCTGATAATTTCGTCTAAATATATATTCTCAGGTTCTAAGTACTTGCGTAGCCCAACAACTTCGCCAATCACAATTACTGCTGGGGAAAGGGATAATTTGGTGGTTTGTTCCACAATATTGTCCAGTTGCCCTGTCCAAATTTGTTGATGAGGAGTTCCTGCCCAACGGATGATGGCAATGGGTGTTAAGTGCGATCGCCCGTGTCGCACCAGTTGATGTACAATCTCTGGCAGATGTTGCCCTCCCATCAAAATTACCAATGTCTCTAAGCGTGAGAGCGCCTCCCAGTCTAAAACCTCTGGTTCATGAGCTGTAAATACTGCAAAACAACGGCTCAAAACCGGATCTGTGAGGGGAATTCCTGCTAACAAAGGTGCTGCAAGGGCTGAAGAAATTCCTGGTACTAGTTCAAAATCACAACTAGATGCTTTCAACGCTTCAATTTCGGAAGTACAACGCCCAAAAATCAACGGATCGCCTGATTTGAGCCGTACAACTTGTTTTCCTTGGTGGCAATGCTTTATTAGTAATTTGTTAATCTCAGCTTGGGTTGTACTGGGTTTACCACCGCGTTTCCCAACATCCAACTTCAAGCAATCAGGTGGTACGCACTGCAATAATTGAGCATCTACCAAGGCATCGTAGACTAAAATCTGAGCAGCAGCTAAGAGATTGTAAGCTTTTACGGTCAGGTATGCCACATCTCCAGGCCCAGCACCTACAAGATAGACTTTACCCCTTTCTTGAATCATGGTCATTTATCAATTGTCATTGGGCATGGGGAAGAGGCAGAGGAGATATGTTTTAGAATACAACTTGGTGTCAACATAGTTTTATGAGTCTTTGATACTCATTAATGAAGCTTAGAACTCCGTTAATGAGTCTTTGTTACTCCCGAACGAGTTTTTGTTATTCCCGAACGAGTCTTTGTTACTCCCGAACGAGTCTTTGTTACTCCCGAACGAGTTTTTGTTACTCCCGAACGAGTTTTTGTTATTCTCGAACGAGTCTTTAATATTCACCTCCCCTGCCTCCCCTGCCTCCCCTGCCTCCCCTGCCTCCCCTGCTCCCCCTGCTCTTTATTCAATTCGTTCGGGTATTAATTTGTTGAATTAGCCGATCGACTTGCTCAACCATCTCCTTATTTTCCTCAGCTTGGAATAACTCTCTGGCTTTTTTGAGATTAACGATCGCTTCTTCTAGCTGTTGTTCTCTTCCTAAAGTGATTCCCAGATTATAGTAAGTGAATGCATCGTTGGGTACAAGGCTAATGGCTTTTTTGTAATGTGCGATCGCTTCTTGAGGTTTACCTCGATCGTCCATCGCATTTCCCAAACCCGTGTAAGCTTGTGCATGTTTGGGATCGAGGCGAATCGTTTCGGTATAGTCGGCAATTGCTTCTGTTAGCTTGCCTTGAGCGTAAAAAGCGCTTGCTAAATTATAGTGAGCGTCTGCATAGTTGGGAGCGAAGCTAATGGCTTGTTTATACTGGGCGATCGCTTCTTCTAGTTTGCCTTGAGCGTACAGAGTATTTCCCAAGGCGTTATAACCTGCTGGATTTTTTGGAGCGAGGCGAATGGCTGTTGTATATTCGGCGATTGCTTCGGCTGGCTTTTCTTGAGCGTATAAGGCGTTTCCTAAGTAATAATGAGCGTCTGCATACTTGGGATCGAGGCTAATGGATTTTTTGTATTGGATAACTGCTTCTTCTAGCTCACCGCGATCGTACAGAACATTTCCCAGACGCGTGTAAGTTGGGGCATAATCTGGTTTGAGGCGAATGGCTGCTGTATATTCGGTGATTGCTTCTGGTAGCTTGCCTTGAGCGTACAGAGCATTTCCTAAGTTATAGCGAGCATCTGCATAGTTGGGTTCAAGGCTAAGAGCTTCTCTATATTGTGCGATCGCAGCTTCTAACTGATTCAGTCTTGCTAAAGTCAAACCCAAATTAAAATATGCTCCAGAGTCTTTAGGATTAAGGTTAATGGCTTTTTTGTAAAGAGCGATCGCTTCTTGTGGTTTGCCTCGATCGTCGAGAGTATTTGCCAACGCAATATAAGCTTGTGCAAAGTTGGGTTCTAGTTCAATTGCTTTCCGAAAAGCCGCCTCTGCTCCTTTGAAATCTCCTTGTTTGTAGAGATTGGTTCCTTGCTCAAAGTTAGCAACTGCGTTTTTGTTTTGAGGAACTGCGGGCTGTACGGAGTCATCAATTTTTGATAAAACAACGCCAATATCTTTACCAAAGGCACTATTTCCATTACTCAAACACAAGCAGATAATAGTTGCTACCAGTAGATTCTTGTTTTTCAGCATTTTTATTACCTTACCTGCTTGGTTTACATGTAATGTCGAGTGGGCTAATTGCCATCGTCAAAACACCCGACCCCTCAGCCCCTAAGAGCAAGCTTTTAGGGGAGTAAAAGCGTACCTTTGGCGGAGTTCTAGCAGGAATTATAAGTGATTAACCTAACTTGATACAAGTGAAATACGGTTTGGTTAAGGTTTTTTGATGAAAATTTTAGATCGTAAAGACGCTATAAATCATCACAAAGACGGCGATTCATCGCGTCTCTTGCCTTAACCGAACAGTATTGGATACAAGTGTACTTTCATATATATGTCTAGAAATAGACATATATATGAAGCTTTATTAGGTAATTGCTGACACTTTTGCTTCAACAAGTTTCGCAATGGCGACAATTAATTTTTCTGGGTTAAAAGGCTTGGATAAATGCATCTGAAACCCAGCTTTTAGTGCTTCTTGCTGGTCATCATTTCTAGCAAAAGCCGTCAAGGCAATTGCTGGAATTTGTCCACCTTGTTCTGCTGTCAAACTTCTCACTTGACGTATTAACGTATAGCCATCTATATCGGGCATACTAATATCGCTGACCAACACATCTAGCTTTACCTGTGCTAGGGTTTGTAATGCTTCCAATGCGGAAGATACCGCGATAACAAAAGCTCCATCTTGCTCTAATACAAAAGCAGCAAAATCTCGCGAATCAGCATCATCATCGACAACTAAAACCCGAATGCCAGCGAGGGATAAAGAGTTAGGAGTTAATAATGCAGCGTAGTTTTGTTCATCCGTCAGGCTTGGGCTTTCATCTGGCAGAAGCGGCAAGCTAACAGTAAATGTTGCCCCTTTGCCCTCACCGTAGCTATCTGCTTTGACGATGCCGCCATGTATCTCGATGATATTACGCACAATTGCCAATCCCAGTCCTAATCCACCAAAACTTCTCGTAGAGGTGCTATCTGCTTGCCGGAAGTAATCAAACACGAATGGCAAAAACTCAGCGCTAATTCCTTTACCTGTATCGCTAACTATGATTTGAGCATAGCCATCAGCTTGCTCTAATCGCACTTCTACCTTTCCTCCCTTGGGTGTAAATTTGACAGCGTTAGAAAGGAGATTCCAGACGACTTGCTGCAAACGAGTAGAGTCGCCCATAACTTGTCCCACATGGGGTTCAAATGCTGTACTGACCTCAATCAACTTTGCTTCTGCCGCTAAACGCATTGTCTGTAGTGCGGACAATATTGTAGACTCTAGATTAATCTTTGTAATATCCAGCGTCAGTTTGCCCTGTAAAATTCTGGAGATATCCAGCAAGTCTTCAATGAGTTGAACCTGTAAGGTCGCATTCCGCTCGATTACGGCTAGTGCTTCAGATGTCTTTGCTTGGCTAAAAGTGCGGGTTTGCAACAACTTTGACCAGCCGAGAATTGCGTTTAGTGGAGTGCGTAGTTCGTGAGAGAGAACGGCCAGAAATTCATCTTTAATTCGATTGGCTGTTTCTGCTTTAGCTCGTGCTAGTTGTTCTAATTCCAGCAGATGTGCCCGTTCTTCAAGTATTTGTTTTTGTTCGTGGATATCTGTACATGTTCCAAACCACTTCACTACAATACCTTGCTCATCTTTGAGCGGTAAACCTCGCGCTAGCTGCCAACGATAGGAGCCATCAGAAGCCCTTTTAAAGCGATATTCATTGTTATATGTAGTGCTATCTTTGACAGCATTAGACCAAACTTCATCGGCACTTTGGA
Source organism: Nostoc sp. (assembly GCF_036917095.1). Taxonomy (GTDB): domain Bacteria; phylum Cyanobacteriota; class Cyanobacteriia; order Cyanobacteriales; family Nostocaceae; genus Nostoc. The sequence continues at coordinate 26,105 of NZ_JBALFH010000001.1, read as the reverse complement.
GATCATCTGGATGCAATGCAGCCAACCAACCAGAACCCAAGGATTGCTCTAATGTTAGCCCAGTATATTCGCACCAATTTTGATTAAAAAACTCACATTCACCGTTAGCATTAGTTGTCCATACAAGTTGAGGAATTGCCTCAGCCAAGTAACGGTAGCGTTCTTCACTTTGGCGAAGAATTTCTAAGATGCGTTGGCGTTCAAGGATTTCTTGTTGTAATTGCTCGTTGGTTTTGGTAATTTCATTGGTGCGAACAGCAACCATTTCTTCCAGATGATTCTGGTATTTTCGCAGTTCTTTCTCTACGCGTAAACGTTCGGCTATTTGTGTTTGAAGTTCTTGATTTGCTTGTTCTAATTGAGCAGGGCTAGGAAATGCCAGTGCTTTTGGAACTAGAGACACAAGTTTTACTGCTGTAATTAAAGATATTGTGGCAGTTACTGCTTTGACAAACCCCGATAACCAATAAGTTGGATACCAAAGCGTCCAAATCTCTATTAAATGAGTGGTGCCGCAAGCTACAATAAATGCACTAAACAACAGAAAAATCCAATCAAAGGGCAAATCTTGCCGCTTACGGACAAAGTAAAATAGTGTAGCTGGAATCGAATAATAAGCTAGTGCAATGAGCGCGTCAGATAATATATGTAACCAAACTAAATTTGTTTTCCATAGATAGCAGTGTCCATGTGGAATAAACGATCCTGATGTAAAGAAATTAGTCCACAATTCTGATATCATGTCTAACATAAACACTTGATTTTTTTGAATCTATAGAATTTACTATTAAATTCCTTCATTCTCTAAACCCTAATGTGGCTATGGAACTTATAGCGCATCAGATTCAAACTTTAAGGGCTATGAAGGGAGTAGTCAAACTTGCGAATGCGGATATTATAATTACGGCAAACACTGGTAAATTGCAAAATAAAAGCCATTCTGCCCATTATGAGAGGAATGGTAAAAAAGTTAGGATACGGAACAGGAAAATTTAATCTCCGCAATTTTGACTTAACTTAAGATTGACTTAACTTCTCACTCATTTTATCTAACAGTTGAGTGATTTTTTTAGCTTTTTCAGGTTGGCGTTGTTTTTGCAATAAATCTTTAGCTTGTAGCAGGTTAGTTTTGGCTTCCTCTTCTCGCTCTTGCTGCATGAGAATATTTGCCAGACGCAAGTAAGCATCAGGATTTTTCGGACTGCGGCGAATCACTTCCCGGAATAATTCTGTTGCTTCCTCTACTTGGCCTTGCTGGTTTAAAACATCTCCCAAAAATAAACGCACCACATCATTAGTAGAGTTGAGGGAAATCACCTTACGAAACGCTGCTTCTGCGCCTTGGTAATCTTTTGCTTGAGAAAGCTCGATTCCTTTTTGAAACAAGTCTGAGGTAATCAAAGTTTTCCAAGCGAAATAGCCAAGAATTGACAGACTAAGAACAACTACAAAAGCAGCGAGAATAGAACTAGTAGGAAAGGTTTCTAGCATTGTCTAAGCCAAAAGGCAGGCGATAGGAAAAATCAGATATTCGATAAAAAATAGTTTCCAGATAAATTGGTAAAATTGAGCGATCGCACTTTTATCTTGTAAGTCTACTGTCAAACTCCGCAACCACATCCAAACTAGCAGCGCTAAATGAGTAACTACCAGAAATATGGGGTTAACTGAGGCCACATTTAGCACACCAATTAAAATTATCCCCAAATAGCAGGCAGTTATCACCCAAAGAGCTAGATTAAACACAGCTTGCGAACCGAGTTTGATAGTGAAAGTAGAGATATTATAGAGGCGATCGCCTTCTATATCTGGTATATCTTTAAATATAGCGATCGCAAAAGTAAACACCAAGATAAATAAGGTCAGCACCCACACTACAGGCGGAATTACTTGGCTTTGTTTCAGCACCCAACTATAGTGCAAATACAATCCTAAATTAACAATCGTGCCGCGTACCGAAAAAATACACAGCGCTGCCCAAAATGGAAACTGTTTTAAGCGAATTGGCGGTAAAGAATAAGCAGTACCAATGGCCAAACTAATTGCGACCATGCCAAATAAGAAGGGCCCAGTTAGCCACGCCACAACTAGCGCCAAAATCCCAGTCAAAGCAACAATAAATTGCCCCGTCTGTTGGGAAAACTCACCTGATGCCAACGGTAAATGAGGCTTATTAATCTTGTCAATATCAACATCTTCTAATTGATTCAGCCCCACAATGTAGACATTGCCACACAGACAAGCAATCCATGCGCCCAAAACCCGACTCAGTGGAATGCCAGAAAATCCAGTCGAGGAAACAGCAATGGCAATAAAATACAAACCCAACACACTCAGACTTGTACCAATAATTGTGTGAGGGCGAGAGAATTTCCAGAAGGCATATAACCAATGGAAATATGATTGAACGGCTTTGCGTGGTAAAGGGCTGTTTTGAGAACTCTGGCTCATGAGTAGCTTAGATTCAGTATTCTGGCTTATTGTTAACCATTGTTACAGAATTTGGTCATTAACAAGAGCCAAAGGTGTAGACGCACTGTATTTTCGTAGGGGAGGCAGCAGGTTGGGTATAGAAGACACTCAATCTCGAAAAAATCTCACAAACAACCATGAAAAAACCTTTTCTTTGCTCCCTATAACAGTACAATCATCAAAAAAGCAAAGCAATAGTTAAATCCAGAGTGCCTTCATGACGGCTGATTTGACATCTACAGCGACATTTGACCTGACCGTGCTATCCCAGGCTGCGGCTGCGTATCGAGGACAGAGAGGCACACGCCCTAGTGCTGAAATATTAGTAAATGCGTTGCTACAAGCAGAAAAATCTGCCAAGCAGCAACGGTTGACTTATCCGTTTGAGTCTCTTCTAGGTAAATGGCAACTTTGCTTTGCCACTGGCACTAAGAAAGTCAGAGAGCGCGGGGGAATTGTATTAGGCAAGGGTTTGTATGTACCCAAGTTTATAACAATCCATGTTTCCTTTAATGCCACTTTGGAACAGGATTCAGACAGAGGCGAAATTGCTAATCAGGTTGAATATGGCCCAGTTTTGTTGAAGCTCACGGGGCCAGTGCAATATTTCAACAAGAAAAATTTATTGGCCTTTGACTTTAACCACATGCTTATCAGTCTGTTTGGTCGTGTTGTTTACAACAGACCAACCCATTTTGGTAAAGTTAAAACAGAAGATTTCTACAACCAGCCCATAGCTAAACTACCCTTCTTTGGCTTCTTTTTAGTGACTGAAGATTTCATTGCGGCTCGTGGTCGTGGTGGAGGATTGGCTTTTTGGATTCGAGAAACTTAAAGACACTGGATTTCACGTTTCTGCCAACCATCAAACTGGACGACAATTAGACAAAATGCTGTGCATATTTACTACTTGTCCAATGACTGCGATCGCAGGCGCACTATAACCCTGTTTTGTCACTCTCGAAAAACAATAATTAAAGCAAGGTTCTGAAACTTTTATTGAGTCAAGCTTTGAGCCTTTATTTTCTAACAGTAAATGAAATTTATAGCTCAAACCTGGAAATTAAACCTCTGAAAGGCTTTCAGTGATTGGCTTTTCCCAAAGTGATAAAAGAGGGATAATCCAGTTTGCTATACCTCAACTGTATTGAAATTGACCGATAGCCTTTAATAATTTCAGGAACCTATGTCGGAATTTATATTAAATTCAGCAGAGATTGCAAAGAAAGCAATGGATAGTGTCGATCCATCACTTAGCGATAAATTTATAATGGTCATACGATTTCTTTCGGATAACCCTGCTGCGGCTTCACCGCGAAAGGGTAAAAATCAGCCTATCGTCGGGACAGAAGAATATATTATTGCTAGTGCTACAAATTTCAAAACAGGTCGTGACCCAAGAACACCCTTGCCACCTAGTACAATACCGGATGAAATGGTAAGTATCATCCTGAACAAGTATTTTGAAGTTCCGTATGAGGAATTGGGAAAAGCTGAAGAATTGCACCGCCTATCAATGGGGGCTGAGAACATTGTAGGGGATTTGCTAGAAAGGTACGTTGCGACAGTTATTGAACCGCATGGATGGATATGGTGTTCTGGTTCTATAGTTAAAGCAGTTGATTTTATATATTTTGATAACAAAAATGTCTGGCAATCGGTACAAGTAAAAAATAGAGATAATACTGAAAACTCTTCTTCTGCCGCTATCCGTAACGGAACCCCAATTAAAAAATGGTTCCGAACTTTTTCTAAAAAAAAGGGGGACAACTGGGCTAAATTCCCCTCATTGGAAGGAAAAGAAGAGCTTTCAGAACAAGGCTTCAGCTCGTATGTTGAAAAATACCTTGCTGCTTTAAGAGAGATAAAGTCCTAACTCTTATACAGTATATGCTGTTGCTGTAAAAAGCGAACTTTGGATCGGTTTTATCTCTTCTAACGACTCACTAGTTTTAGCTTCCCATAAAACATCATCGTTACCTTTATAACGTGAAAATGGGAAGTTCAAAGGGGGATGTTTTATCTTACCACTCATGTGTGCAAGGATCGCTTTGCCTATTGCTTCTCCAAAACCAACAGGTACAGCATTCCCTATCTGCCGATATTGCTCGATGAGGGAACCACATACGACCCAACTATCTGGAAATTGCTGAATACGTTTATATTCCTGAATACTTAACGGGCGCAGATGTTCTGGGTGACAGATATCCGTTGCTGGCATGGCTGGAGATGTCACTAAAGTACAGCTTGGTTTATCCCATGACAAGCGTCTAAAGAAACCAGTTTTCCCTCCACTTGAGTAATAGGATTTACCTAATGCTTCTTTCTGCAATTCTTCAGGTAGATGTTTCCAGTATTGACCCTCTTTTAACATTCTGTAATACTTTAGCCTCCCTTCTGGGAAATCGATATACTCTGCCTCGCTTTGGCTTAAATCTGCAATAGATTCACGTAGGGTTATCCACCGATCAAGACCAAAATCACCACTTTCTGAATGTGTGGGGTATAAATAAGGAACCTTTTTCTTTCCACGATGGCAGATCATGACCACTCTTTCCCTAATTTGGGGGACACCATAATTTGCCGTGTTGTATAAGTTAAAACTGATACTGTAACCACCTTTACGAAGTTCATTCACAATATATTTCAAAGCACCACCTGGCATTTCTTCTCTGGATAAGGGAACACAGCCGCTTCCTCTTTCTGAGTGAGGGCGGTGCAGTAATGGTGCTGAAAGAAAACCTCTTACATTCTCGATGACGGCGTATTTTGGGCTTATTTCTAAGATAAGTTCAATGTACTTTAAGAATATATTGCCCCTCTCATCTTTGAAACCACGCCTTGCCCCTGCTGTGGAAAAAGCTTGGCAGGGTGGCCCGCCTAACATAATATCTACATCTTCTTTGGCTAGTTTGGCATGATCCAGGATATCCTGAGCAGTGTAAGACGCTATATTCCCCAAAAGTGCAATATCTGGCTTGTTTGCAACTATGGTCTGTCGGCAGTGCTTATCCACCTCACACGCAAGGGAAATTTCGATACCTGCTTTCTCAAAACCAAGATCCAGTCCCATAGCGCCTGAGAAAAAAGAAATGGCTTTAACTGCTTGGTGATGATTTTCCTTGCTCGTCCTATCTACAGGATAATTTCCCTTGATCCGGTTAATGTAATCTTCAACTGCCTCCGGCTCCATAACCCACACTTTCCCTACCTGCTGTCCCTTGATATCCTTACTACGCAATAGAGTACGAACCCTTTGCTCAGAAATACCTATTTTTGAAGCTGCTTCCTTTGTGGACAAATAGGGATAGTTTTTCATTTCGCACTCGAAACTTTTTTAAACCACTAGTATCATTATCAAGCAATACAGTTCAGTTAAGGCTAAAACTCTTTGCTAAAGTCAATTTTTTAACGAACCGCAAAGGACGCAAAGGACGCAAAGAGAAGAAAGAAATGCTTAACTGAACCGTAGTGCATTATCAAGCGGTTATGTCAACCGCTATTAAGTATAGAGATAAGTATTCGCAAAACCGACCGTTTGCGAGAATGATTTTATGTGCAGGTCAAATGTTGGACAACCTTCAAACCAACCATCAAACTGGACGACAATTAGACAAAATACTGTGCATATTTACTACTTGTCCAATGACTGCGATCGCAGGCGCACCAAATCCAGTTTGCTCTACCTGCTCTACAATTGTTTCTAAAGTCCCAATCAATTCTTCTTGTTCTGGGCGCGTACCCCAGCGCACCAAAGCAATGGGCGTTTCTAAATTCAACCCAGCGGCACTTAATTGTTCCACAATATAAGGCAGATTGTGAATTCCCATATAAATTACAATGGTTTCGGAACCGCGAGCGATCGCATTCCAATCCACTTTCGGTCTATACTTACCCGCCGCTTCATGTCCAGTCACAAATGTCACTGAAGAACTATAGAGCCGATGAGTCAAAGGAATACCTGCATAGGCCGCGGCTGCAATTCCCGATGTAATACCTGGCACAACTTCCGTTGATATTCCAGCGTTGACTAATTCTTCCATCTCTTCGCCACCGCGACCAAAAATAAACGGATCGCCACCCTTTAACCGCACCACAATTGCACGATCCTGCGCTTTCTCAATCAGCAATTGAGTTGTTTCTTCCTGCAACAACGAATGTCTCCCCGCACGCTTACCAGCATTAATTTGCTCGGCTTGGGGATTAATCATTGCCAGAATTGCCGGACTCACCAAGGCATCATAGATAACTACATCTGCACATTCTAATAAACCTTTTGCCTTCAGGGTAATTAGCCCTGGATCTCCTGGCCCCGCACCTACTAAATAAACCTTTCCCAAATACTTGTTCTCCTGTTTTTCTGTGCGGTTCATCTATCTATCTGTTAAATCCCAAATTAGCTCGGCTAATTCTGCACTTGCTCCCAGTGGTTCTGCCAATTGGAAATTCACCGCAGAAAATTGTAATTTTAGCTCCTCTATGGAGGCCGCGATCGCATCGGTTATGCCACCAGCGAATAAAAAGTATGGCAAAATTGCAATTTCTTTATAACCAGCAGCTACCAACTCTTTCACTCGTGATTCTAAACTAGGAGGGACAGACCAATAAGCAGCCACACCTGGCAAACTCGCCGCCATTGCTTCCACAGTTTCTTGTGAACCTGGGCGACGGCTACCATGAGCTAAGAGAATCCATGCTTCTGCTTTCATCGCAGCTATTTGCTTTGCCAGCAATTTCTCTAAATTGGGGTGAGAGCCTAAGTATGGTTGCAACTCAATCATGATATTTTGACCAATAGCTTGTTGTGCTAGTGCTACTTCGGCGGGAATATCTGTCATTACATGCACTCCCGGCAGCAGAAATAGGGGTACAATTTTAAGGCGATTCTCGTTTTGAGATAGTTTGCAATCGCCAAAAACGCTCTTAGCAAATTGCTGAATCTGCTCGTGTAAAGGCTGAGGATTCATTTCCAAAGCAGCTATCCCAACCTGATGTTCGCTATTTAATCCGTTGTGGTTTTTTGGCAATTTGTTACATACCAGCTTTGCTAGTTGCTGCATAGCAATTTCTGGGCGGCGATCGCGACTTCCGTGAGATACTAGCAGATACGCAGATGACATCGGCAAAGCTTGAACTCTCAGTGACTAATTCTCATATCTTACTTAATATTAAGCTAGTAGTAACAGGTACTCTGGTGATTATTGAAACTATTATCAATTACTAAACACAAGTATTCTTAATCACTTTTATAGGGAAATCTAAAAATTAAATTGACTATCAACTTCTGCTCCCCCTGCTTCCCCTGCTCCTTACTCTTTTTCAGCAGTGTAAGTATAAAATTGATCGAAAGCTCCCACCGTTTCAAATTTGTAAGAAGGTATCCAAGAGTTTATTTTTAAATCTGTACGGTAAATGCTAAAAATAATATAATTTTGTCTTTCTGTAGTCCTGGCAAGAATTTCTTGGATTTGCGGGTTAGCCGAGTCAACCAACTTATCACAATTAAAACGGATTAAATTTTCTATAATATTAGTGGTTTTTTTGCATACATCGGTCTTTAAGTATTCTGTCAGCCGTTGCACTGCATATTCTTCATACTCAACCTGACTGGGATTGGTCTTTGCCATTGCCACACCCAAGACGGCGAGTCCTGCTGCTGCTCCAGTATATGCGATGATGGTCAATGGTTTCATGTTTGCCAAGTAAAATTCATTGTAATTGTTAGATTTCAGAGACTCTAAATCAACTAAGTCCGTTCCTTGAAGAAAAACTCTTGATCGCGGGCCAAATTATTGCTATAATTCAAATTGTTGAATGGCGAGCGTAGCCAAGTGGTTAAGGCAGTGGTTTGTGGTACCACCATTCGCGGGTTCGAGTCCCGTCGTTCGCCCTAGATAATTTCATATAAATATGTATACTCCAGTAAAAGGTAGGTTCTGTAGTGTTAACGCTCATAACCATCACTTTAACAAGGATCTGTCATTTATAGCTTTATAGACTTGAAAAGATTGTAAGGCGACTATAATTTATTAGCTTATCTGATAAAAAATGATGTATACAAGCAGCATCTGTCGTTAGGATTAAGACAAGAGGCAGAAGGCAAGAGGGTTTTAGCCTATCGAACGAGTCCTCAATCCCTACTGCTCGATTACTTTGGCGAAGCATGAGCGAGGGAATGGATGCTGAATTTTCAAACCTTATTTGAATCGATACCGGGATTGTATATCGTCTACTCACTCGACTTTGTGATTGTCGCGGGAAGTGATGCTTACTTCCGGGCAACGAAGACAAAACGAGAAGAAGTCGTTGGTCGTCATCTGTTCGAGGTTTTTCGAGACAATCCCGACGATCCGAATGCAAACGGCGTTCAGAATTTACGTGCCTCGTTGTCAAATGTAATCAAGCATCGCTTGCCTCACACGATGGCAGTGCAGAAGTATGACATTCGCCGCCCGGAATCAGAAGGGAGTGGCTTTGAAGAGCGCTACTGGATGGTAACTAACTCGCCACTCTTGGGTGAAAACGGTGAGATGACGCACATTATTCATCGAGCCGAAGATGTTACCGAGTTGGTGCGGGTGCAGCAGCAGCAAAATGAACAGCGTCAGTTGAATCGATCGCTCCAGACTCGCACCGAGCAGATGGAGATGGAAATTTCTGCCAGAGCGCAGGAGTTAAGGCAGGTCAACGAACAACTGCAAGTCAGCGAACAGCAGCTTCAACTCATCCTTAAGACCAGCAAACTCGGCTCCTGGCAATTTGATCTCAAGACAGAGGTTCTGTCTACTTCTGACCAGTGCAAAGTCAACTATGGTTTACCCATTGACGCTGATTTCTCGCACCAAGTTTTGATGGAGCGGATTCATCCAGAGGATCGGACTTGGGTGCAAGCGGCAATTCAAGACTCGATTACCAACCGCACCGATTACAATGTGGAGTATCGCACCCTTTGGAACGATCGCAGCACCCACTGGGTACTCGTTCGGGGTTGTGTAATTGAGGACGAGGCGGGCAATCCTGAGCGGATGATCGGGATTTCACTCGATATTAGCGCTCGCAAAATTGCCGAAGCTGACCTACGGGAAGCCCATGTGCAATGGGAGGCTGCTTTAGCGGCAGGAGCGATTTACACATGGCGGTGGAAGATTCCCGATAATCTGGTGACCGTGAATGCAGCCTTTGCTCACTTGTTTGGCGTTGACTCAGCGAAGGCGACGACCGGCTTACCGATTGAACTATTTATACAGGCGATGCACGAGGAAGACCGCCCACGAGTGATTGCAGCCATTAACCAAGCGATTGAAACTGGCGAAGAATACATAAGTGAGTACCGCATTTATACGGCGGTGGGCCAGGAGCGCTGGGTTGCCGCACGCGGTCGCGTTGAATATGCTGCTGATGGCACAGCGATCGCTTTTCCTGGGGCACTGGCAGACATCACTGAACGCAAACAAGCGGAATCCGCTTGGCGACAGATTTCTGTCGAACTCGAACGACAACTGCGAAAGTTTGATGCGATCGCCTCTTCCGTACCCGATTTTATTTATACATTCGATTTATCTGGACGGTTCACTTACATCAATCAGCCATTGCTTGACCTCTTACAGAAAACATCGGCCCAAGCCCTCGGCAAAAACTTTTTTGACCTGGATTATCCAACCGATTTAGCAACCCGGCTTCAAAATCAGATTCAGCAAGTCATTGAGACGGGCCAACCGCTCAAAGATGAAACGCCGTATACAAGTGCATTCGGCACGCGGGCTTATGAATACATTTTCGTCCCGCTTTTGGGGATAAATGGCGCAGTAGAAGCGGTGGCAGGTGTGACGCGAGATATTAGCGATCGCAAGCAAATCGAAGCGACTGTCAAAGCCAGCAACGAACGACTGAAGCTGCTTTCAGAAGTCGCCAACGATCTATTGCTCAACGAAGATCCCAAGGCATTTTTAGCCAGTTTGTTTGAAAAGCTTTCCACTTATTTGGGACTGGAAGTTTACTTCAATTACTTGTTTCAAGAAGACGAGCAACGCCTTGAGCTACAAGCTTATGGGGGAATTTCAGAAGACATTGCTTTATCTGTTAAATTTTTGGAGTTAGGGCAGGGGGTATGTGGTTATGTGGTGCAACATCAGAAGCCAGCGATCGTTGAAAATGCACTCTCAAAGACCGATCCACTTGCTGCTCAAGTTCAGTCAATCGGTGCCAGAGCTTATGCCTGTCATCCACTGATGGTAGGCGATGCCTCCGGCGGGCAAAGCCAACGCATCTTGGGCACTCTAGGACTGGGAACTCGTCAACGCGATCGCTTTACTCCCGACGAACTCGACCTCATGCAAACGGTTGCTAATCAAGTCGCTGCTGCTTTAGAACGATCGCGCCTAGTTGCAGAGCTACAGGCACGCGCCGAAGCTTTAGATCAAAGTAATCGCATTAAAGATGAGTTTCTGGCGGTTCTCTCCCATGAGTTGCGTACTCCCCTAAATCCAATTCTGGGATGGTCAAAACTGTTACAGCAGAAAAAGCTGGATGCTACAAAAACAACTACTGCGCTTGCCACCATTGAGCGCAACGCCCAACTCCAAGTGCAATTGATTGATGACTTGCTGGACATCTCCCGGATTCTGCAAGGCAAAATGAGCTTATCAACCTCACCCATTGACCTGAATACAGTAATCTGTGCCGCGCTGGAAACGGTTCGGCTAGCCGCAGAAGCTAAATTAATCCAAATTCAGATGACCGTCTCGCCGATTCTGGGAGTGGTAGTTGGGGATGCAGGACGATTGCAGCAGGTGGTGTGGAATCTGCTGTCGAACGCCGTTAAATTCACACAAAAAGGGGGGCAAGTCACAATTGCACTATCTGAAGTTGAAAATCACGCCCAAATTCAAATCACCGATACCGGAAAAGGGATTCGTGCCGATTTTCTGCCCTACGTGTTTGAGCATTTCCGGCAAGAAGATAGCGCAACCACCCGCAAGTTTGGCGGGCTAGGGTTGGGACTAGCGATCGTCCGCCAAATTGTCGAGATGCACGGCGGAACGGTTACAGTAGACAGTCCAGGTGTTGAGCTAGGAGCAACATTCACAGTTCAAATTCCGCTTGCACCTCAATTAACTGAAGCACCAACCTTAAATCAATCGTCCGTTCAGGAGAGTGATTTGAGCGGCATTCACATTTTAGTCGTCGATGATGAAACGGACTCGCGGGAGTTCATCGCTTTTGTTCTAGAGCAACATGGCGCGATCGTCACTGCTGTTGCATCCGGGGCTGATGCACTGCAAGCATTTACTCAATCCATTCCCAACATCATCATCAGTGACATTGGGATGCCAGAGATGGATGGTTATATGCTGATCCGGCAAATTCGCGCCCTTCCACCTCAGCAAGGGGGACAAATTCCCGCTATTGCTCTAACAGCTTATGCCGGAGAACTCGATCAACAGCAAGCGATCGCCGCCGGATTTCAACGTCACGTTACCAAACCTATCGATCCAGAAGTTTTGGTGGCGATCGCCGTCGAAATGCGGACTTGTATGCTGTTCCCTTAAATGATATTATAAAGATTACATCAAGCAGTTGAGGGCGTGACAAATTGTGCCCAAATTCTTATGCAGTTATTTAATAACATCTATCAAAAGAAATAAAAATTGTATTCCTTTAGTTAGAGCAAAAAATACTGAGTCATAGATACTTTAAGTAAAGAAGAACACGGTTTAAGTGTCTGCTGAAAAGTTGATATTTGTAGGTACACAGATAAATACAATTTATCTGTGTTATTTCGTGTTTATATTATGTGGTCTAACAAAAGGTGGAGGCTTATTTGTCTCGCCTTGAAAGTCAACAATGCAAACATCATCATCTACCGGAGTTGCCATGTCTGAATTGCTTCAAGCAGTCTTAGATAGTGAAGAAAAAAGTGATTTACGTTCCTTTCTTAGTGAATTACGCCAAGGAGAAAAGAAGTATCTCCTGCGTAACGACATACTCAATGTATATAGTGAGTATTGCTCAAAGTCCCAGAAACCAGAGAATTATTACAGTTCCTCTGAGTTAGGCAAACTTATTTACTATACTCAGGAAATTATTCAGGAGGAGTCAAACTTTTGTTTCATCATCCGTTCTAAGATTGCTAGCCAAGAAGTTTATCGGTTGACATCAGACTTGAGCGTTGAACCGATGACGGTGCAGGATTTGCTGGATTTGCGCGATCGCTTGGTGAACAAATATCATCCTAACGAGGGCGACCTGCTAGAATTGGACTTCGGCCCGTTTTATGACTACACCCCAATCATCCGCGACCCCAAAAATATTGGTAAGGGGGTGCAATTTCTCAACCGCTATCTATCCAGCAAAATCTTTCAAGACTCCAAACAATTGCTGGACAGCTTATTGAATTTCTTGCGACTGCACCACTACAACGGTGTGCAACTGTTGCTTAACGATCGCATTCAATCACAGCAGCAACTTTCCGAGCAAGTTAAGAAAGCGATCGGTTTTGTTAATAATCGCCCCGAAGATGAACCCTACGAACAATTCCGGTTCCAATTGCAGTCAATGGGTTTTGAACCTGGCTGGGGTAACACCGCAGCGCGAGTCCGGGAAACTTTAAATATTCTCGATGAATTAATTGATTCTGCCGATCCCCAGACCCTAGAAGCCTTCATTTCTCGTGTCCCGATGATTTTTAGAATCGTCTTGGTGTCAGCTCACGGTTGGTTTGGGCAAGAGGGAGTATTGGGGCGTCCCGATACTGGCGGTCAGGTAGTTTACGTCCTTGACCAAGCAAAGAGCCTAGAGAAGCAGCTACAAGAAGATGTTCTGCTTGCGGGTTTAGAAAAATTGAATGTCGAGCCAAAGGTAATTATTCTCACCCGCTTGATTCCCAATAGTGATGGAACCCTTTGTAATCAACGGCTAGAAAAAGTCCACGGGACTGAAAATGCCTGGATTTTGCGAGTTCCTTTACGGGAATTTAATCCTAATATGACTCAAAACTGGATTTCCCGGTTTGAGTTTTGGCCTTATCTAGAAACTTTCGCCATTGATTCCGAAAGAGAACTACGGGCAGAATTTCACGGCACGCCTGACTTAATAGTTGGAAACTATACTGATGGGAATTTAATAGCATTCTTGCTGGCGCGACGGCTGAAAGTTACCCAATGCAATGTTGCCCATGCTTTGGAAAAATCTAAATACTTGTTCAGTAACCTTTACTGGCAAGAATTAGAGGATAAATATCATTTTTCATTGCAATTCACAGCTGACTTGATTGCAATGAATGCTGCTAATTTTGTTGTCAGCAGCACCTACCAAGAAATTGTCGGAACACCCGATAGTGTGGGACAATACGAGTCTTATAAGTGCTTCACCATGCCGGAGTTGTACCATGTGACCAATGGCATTGAATTATTTAGTCCCAAATTTAATGTCGTACCGCCTGGAGTAAACGAAAATAATTACTTCCCCTACACCCGAACTAAAGACCGGGTAGAGAGCGATCGCCAACGCCTTGCAGAAACACTCTTTACTCTGGAAGACCCCACGCAAATCTTTGGCAAACTCGACGATCCTAACAAGCGCCCTCTCTTCTCAATGGCGCGGCTTGACCACATCAAAAACCTCACAGGTTTAGCTGAATGTTATGGTCAAAGTAAAGAATTACAAGAGCATTGCAATTTAATTTTGGTGGCGGGTAAATTGCGCGTCGAAGAATCAGGCGACAATGAAGAACGTGACGAAATTATCAAACTCTACCAAATAATTGACGAGTACAATCTCCACGGCAAGATTCGTTGGTTGGGTGTGCGCCTGACTAAAACCGATTCTGGTGAAATTTACCGAGTCATTGCCGATCGCCAGGGAATTTTTGTACAACCAGCTTTATTTGAAGCTTTTGGTTTGACAATTTTAGAATCGATGGTTTCAGGATTACCGACTTTTGCCACACAGTTTGGTGGGCCACTGGAGATTATTCAAGATAAGGTTAATGGCTTTTTGATTAACCCAACGAATTTAGATGAGACAGCCACAAAAATTGTGGAGTTTATCACAAAATGCGAACAAAATCCTAACTATTGGAATGAAATTTCCGAGCGAGGAATTGACCGAGTTTACAGCACCTATACTTGGAAAATTCACACTAGCAAGCTGTTATCATTAGCACGAATTTATGGCTTCTGGAACTTTACCTCGAAGGAGAATCGGGAAGATTTGTTACGTTATCTTGAGGCTTTGTTCTATTTAATTTACAAGCCAAGAGCGCAACAACTATTAGAGCAGCATAAGTACCGATAATAAGTTAGAAGAGATAAGCTGTTCCATATTTAACTCAATACACTTGGATTAAGGATTTTTGGTATGTAGAGAAGTTGCAATGCAACGCCTCTACATACGCCTACACCTATGTATAAGATATTGTCAACAAGCAAGATTTAATACGGGAGCATCTCACTTTCGTAAAAATATATCTAGCCCTGGCGAATAGAATTCACGGCTATACAGACAAAACCCACCTCCGTGGGTTTCCAATTTCTTGAGTCCGCGCAGGCGGACTTGGTTTGTGTAGCCGCGATTTCTAATCGCCAAGTATATTTGCAAAGGTGAGATGCTCCCATTTAATACGAATATATCAGAAATTATTGATAAAATGTGCTAACCCTAGCTAGATGAGCTAAATCACAATTACTATTGAGGTCTATTTGTGAAATAAGCAGCCCAAAAGCTTAAAAATCAGGAAACCATTCCATGAGCGATCTGACCAGTGACAGCCAACTATCAAGGATTGTTTTGAAGGGCTTTAAGTCTATTGCTGAATGTGACCTTAAGCTTTTGAAATTAAACGTACTTATTGGATGTAATGGTGCAGGTAAATCTAACTTCATAGGCTTCTTTCACATGGTTCAGCAGATGCTTGAGATGAATCTGCAAGTTTTGGTAAGCCGCCAGGGTGGCCCCGATGCGATCTTGCATTTTGGCCGTAAAACAACTGAGCAATTAGAGATTGAGCTTTATTTTGGAAAGAATGGGTATCTTGCTACGCTTGAACCAACTCAAGACAACCGTCTGATGTTTTCCAAAGAGTCTTTTTGGTGGGACATGAGGGGTGAGTATGAAATCGGTAGCGGTCATTTTGAGACTAATGCTTTACGGGGCAGTGGGACAGGAATTGACAAGTACATATTGCCCACCATGCGGCAGTGGCGGGTTTATCATTTCCATGACACAAGCGACAGCGCTTATGTGAAGCTACCACACAAGATTAATGATAATGTTTACTTGCGTTCTGACGCACGGAATCTTGCAGCTTTCCTATATTTGTTAAGTGAAAATTATTCGGAATCTTATCGGCGAATTGTCAAAACAATTCGACTTGTTGCTCCTTTCTTTGGTGATTTTTATCTACGTCCTTCTCCACAAAACAATGAGGCGATCGAGTTGGAATGGGTCGAGCAAGGTCAGGATATTCCGTTTAAAGCTCATCTTCTTTCGGATGGAACACTTCGTTTTATCTGCCTGGCTACTGTCTTTTTGCAACCTACTTCCCTTCAACCCGAAACCATTTTGGTTGATGAACCTGAGCTAGGTCTTCACCCGTATGCAATTACTGTTCTTGCATCGTTAATGCGTTCCGTCGCAAGAGAAAAACAAGTTATTGTTTCAACTCAGTCGGTTGAATTGCTCAATGAATTTAGCGCGGAAGATGTAATTGTTGTGGATCGCGATCGTGGTAAATCATCACTCCGAAGATTGAATGAGGATGATTTACACGAGTGGCTTGAAGACTACAGCTTAGGAGAACTGTGGAAGAAGAACATCCTTGGCGGGAGACCTTCACGATGATCCGAATACACGTTTTTGTAGAAGGACAGACGGAAGAAACTTTTGTAAAAGAAGTACTCTGCGAACATCTTCAGCGAAAAGATATATACCTCAACCCCATTCTTGTGCGAACTAGCTCAACAAATAAGGGTGGTGTAGTAAGCTATGCAAAGATCAAGCCGCAATTAAATCGTAAATGCCTTGAAGATGGTTCGGCATTTGTAACTACGATGTTTGATTTATATCGATTGCCAAATGATTTTCCAGGAAGCAGTTCTCTGCCTAGTACGAATGACCCATTTCAGAAAGCTGAATATCTTGAACAGCAAATGAGCGCAGACATTAAACACCAAAATTTTCTCCCCAATCTACTGGTTCATGAGTTTGAGGGACTTCTGTACAGCAATCCGCAAGCTTTTCTCGCATGGTTTGACCAAAGTATAGTAGATAGCCTACAGGCAGAGCGGAACTTATTTATTTCACCTGAACATATTAATGAAGGCCCAACAACAGCCCCATCCAAACGAATTATTAGATGTTGCCTTGGATATTAAAAGCCATTACATGGCTCTTTGATTGCAATGGATATTGGGTTGGATACAATACGTCAGCAGTGCCAGCATTTCAATCAATGGTTAACGCGTCTTGAAAATATCAGCGGCGGTAACGGTTGAAGAGAATATATTGCCCTCAAAAGAGAGTACAAATGTTACTTATGTACTCCATATTCTAGAAAAATTTCAGCATTATTACTAATTTACAAAAGTGATTTTTTCTCAGATTTTCACAAATGAATCACGAATTATGAATAATACGAAGTTTCATAACTCCTAACTCCTGTAGAGACGCGATTAATCGCGTCTCTACTCCTAACTAAATTGTCAACGCCTGCCAAGTTCGTTGACCAGCTACTCCATCCACAGCTAAATTCTGCTGATTTTGAAAGGCTTTGACAGCAGTTTCTGTCAGTGCACCATAAATCCCATCTACTTTAACGGCATAACCGTTAGCCACTAACAGCCGTTGTAAGACTCTGACAGCAACGCCAGAGCTACCGAAATAAAGAGTCGGCATGGGTTGGCTACTAAACTTCTGGAACCGTCCTGTAGCCTTTGCACGGACTTGACCTCCAGACTGAGAATATTTATTAGACTTACCTAAATTGGAAGAAGCTAGTCCCGGATTATTTTTGCTAATTTTCTTAAGTATGTGTTCTTTCTCTAGTGCGATCGCTGAGGGAGAAGCCTGAGAAATCTCATCTGTCTGCATGAATTCAGGTGGTGTGACTTGAGCCGCTATCTCTAACTGACTCTGTTGTGACTGCTTTAAGTCATTTTCCATCTGAACTAATTGCTGCTGTGGCAAATTGCCCCCAGAAGCTTGTCTTATTGCTAACACGCCCGTCATCATCAGGCCAATTTCAGTCATTGTAGTTCATTTTACTTTAACCAATATTTCTTTTAACCAACAACATTGCGGCTGTCCGGGATAGTGCATACTGACCAAATAAAAAGTCATGTACTAATTTTTTCAGACAATATTTTAACGTTCGTATTTGTTCACCTCCTATTCCATCTAATCGGACTAATATTATTAGCTTTGTGCTTTTTATATCTTTAATCAAGCCATAAAGTTGTCAGATATGGTATTTAAATCAACGGTTTAGAGAATAACATACTATAGATCGTATGGGAATGCCATCAAAGAAATTTGCCTAGTTATCTTTGGAGCGGGCTTGGTATGCTGATGCTGCTTTTCTCATGTTTATACTGCCAGCAAAAATACTACTGGGTTCCTAAAGGCACTTTTTTAAGTATTGATTAATGCAATATTTGCCAATAATGATAAATTCTTAATTCCAAAGAACTTGTCCCTTAAAGGGGGCTATAAAATCTGGCTCGATTGCTCTTATCTTGTAGGATACATACTGGTCGTCGCAGCATTATCTGGTTTTACCAACTTCACTATGTAAGTATTCAGACATAATTCCTAAATATCTGCTTTGTGATTGAATCTATATTGCTACTTCGCCATATTCTTGGAAAGTGCATACTTCGACCTCAATAAAATGAAACTGCACAAGGTTGTTGCACAGTCTTGAATTTTAACAATAATTTAGATTATTGCATGACAAGATTACACAGGAGCACTGAAAATAATATCTGTGCAATTCTCTTATCTAACCTGTGTTAATTTTTATATCATTTTTAAATATTGAGAAAGAAGCACCTTAATAAAAAGCGCGTAAACGTAGCCCGCCCTTAGACATCGCTTAGTACGCGCAGTTGTGGATACTGAAAAACTTTTTACCTTTTCTCATCTCGCCACAAAGCAATACCACCTAATAAACCAGTGATATTGGGGATGAGTTTGACATTTAACGGTAGCTGAAAATTCACTTTCACAGCCTCGCCGCCGCCAATGTAAAGATAATCATAATTGAACAGATGCTCCAAAGATGCGATCGCTTTTTCTAAGCGCCTATTCCATCTCTTCTCACCAATTTTTTCTAACTCTGCACGCCCCAACTGCTGCTCAAAAGTCTCTCCTTTGCGAAACGGATGATGCCCCATTTCCATATTTGGCACCAGCTTACCATCCACAAATAAAGCTGAACCAAACCCTGTACCCAGAGTAATCACCAATTCTACACCTTTACCTGCGATCGCACCAAACCCTTGCATGTCTGCATCATTAATCACCCGTACAGGCTTGTTTAAGTGTTTTAATAATGCTGTTTCCAAATCAAATCCAATCCAATCTGGATGTAAGTTTACCGCAGTTTCCGTAACTCCAGAGCGCACCACACCGGGAAAACCGACCGAAACGCGATGAAATTCACCTTGAGCCGCTGCTAACACAACAATTGCATTAATTACAACCTCTGGTGTTGCAGGTTGAGGTGTATCTAAACGCGCCCTTTCCGTGACAGGATTCCCCGTAATATCCAAAACCATAGCCTTAACGCCACTACCGCCAATATCAACCGATAGGGTACGAATCGATCCATTTTCTTCAACCATTGAGTTACATCCTTTTTACTGCTTAGTTACTGCTTGTTACTTCGTTATTATGCTTTGCTGCATCCGATAATATCCGGATGTTTGGAGAGTCTTTATATTGAGGGGGAGTGGGGGGTGGCAGGGGAGGTAGAGGGGGCAGAGGGGGCAGGGGAGGCAGAGGGAGCAGGGGAGGCAAGGGGAGCAGGGAGAAATAGCTAATGACTAAGACTAATGACTAATGACTAATGACTAATGACTAATACCGCTAAGATAGGAATGGCACAATTTAAGTCATATGCACGGTTTCATTCCACCAGAACGCTTTTTTGCCTACCTCAGCTGGACTGACATCCAGGCAATGTCAGATAAGGAAAATGTGGTAATCATTCAGCCAGTAGGGGCAATTGAACAACATGGCCCTCATTTGCCGTTGATTGTAGATGCTGCGATCGGTGTGGGGGTGTTGGGAAAAGCAATGGAAAAGCTGGATGACAGTATTCCTGCTTATGCTTTACCTAACCTTTATTATGGCAAATCTAACGAACACTCGCACTTTCCCGGTACGATTACCCTGAGTACGGCAACTCTGACGGCAATCATTATGGAAGTGGGAGAAAGTATTTATCGTGCTGGGTTTAGAAAACTGGTGTTAATGAACTCCCACGGCGGACAACCCCAAGTTATGCAAATGGCGGCGCGGGATTTGCACGTTAAGTATGATGACTTTTTGGTATTCCCGTTATTCACTTGGCGCGTGCCTAATATTACTAAAGATTTATTGACTCCGAAAGAAGCAGCGCTAGGAATGCACGCTGGAGATGCTGAAACTAGCATTATGTTATCGATTTTGCCAGAGCAAGTGAAGCTAGAGAAAGCGGTTGCAGAGTATCCACCAGAACAGTCAGAAAGTAGTTTACTGAGTTGGGAGGGTAAGTTACCTGTGGCTTGGGTGACGCGAGATATCAGTAAAAGTGGAGTGATTGGCGACGCCACAACCGCAACTAAAGAAAAAGGCGATCGCATCCTCGAATCTGTCGCTAACGGTTGGGTGCAAGTTATTCAAGATATTTATGCCTATCGACAACCAAAAGTGGTGTAAGGATTGACGCGTTTTACTCAAAGTTAAAAATCCAATACATTAGATGCAAGACAGCATGTAGATTTGCTAATGTAGGAATAATGGAAATAGTAAATGGCGTAGCTGCTTAAAATCTATTGGGCAGCAAATTTGTATTAAAAGTAATATAAGAGAAAGAATTATGACGGCATTTGAACCCAAGAGCCTCCGCTCTTATAGCCAAGAAGATGTCCAACAAATTCTGCACTTAGCGATCGCTCGTCAAGCTGATGACAAAGACACAGAATTTTCTTATGAGCAGATATTAGAAATTGCTGCTGAGTTAGAAATTTCACCTGAGTCTTTAAAATTAGCAGAACGCGATTGGGTAGTGCAACAGGGTCAAGTCCAACAGCGAAAAACATTTGACGCCTACCGCATCAGAAGATTCCAGAAGCGTGTAGGGAATTATGCAATTTTCAATGGCTTTTTGATACTAGTTGATTTAATCGCTGGTGGTGGAATATCTTGGTCGCTGTACATTTTGCTATTCTGCGGATTGCCTGTAGGGCTTGATGTCTGGAATACCTTTCAAGTCAAAGGTGAAGAGTATGAAATGGCATTCCAAAAGTGGAGTCGTAATCATCAGATTAAGAAAACCATCAGCACAGTTTTAAATAAGTGGTTTAAGGCATTACAGGCTTAGTAGATTTCCTAGTAAAGCCGTCCCTTACAATACAAGCAAGCTACCTGTAGCGTCTCGTAGACATCGCTAATTCAAAGAAAAACCCCTAACACTAAGCGTATTAAGGTACGGGCACACAGATGTGCGCCCCTACTATCGTATTTATTTAAGTTTTTCGTGAGCAGCCAAAATAATTTTTTCGGTTTCTTCCCAGCCAATACATTTATCAGTTACAGAAATCCCATATTTTAATTCTTCTTTCCCAGTAATTGGTTGACTACCTTCATACAAATGCGATTCCAGCATCATGCCAACAATTGATGTATTACCATCCACTATTTGCTGAATAATATTTTCTAAGACAGCACCTTGTAATTTGTAATCTTTATTGGTATTACCGTGGCTACAGTCGATAACAATTCTCGGCGGTAAATCTGCTTGTTTTAATTTCTCTTCTACCAGTTTGACATTTGCTGGATCGAAGTTGGGTTGACTACCACCCCTTAAAATTACGTGACCGTAGCCATTACCTTTAGTTTGAAAGACGCTAACCTGTCCGTTTTGATTAATTCCCAGAAAATTATGCGGGTTTCCAGCTGATTGTAGGGCATTCAAAGCTACTTGAATATTGCCATCAGTACCATTTTTAAAACCTACAGGCATCGAAAGTCCACTTGCCATTTCGCGGTGAGTTTGTGATTCGGTCGTGCGTGCTCCAATCGCAGACCACGTAATCAGTTCACTAATGTATTGAGGTATGATTGGATCTAGTGCTTCTGTTCCAGCAGGTAATCCCAATTCTGTAATTTTTAATAATAGATCCCGTGCAATTAATAAGCCATTCTCTACATGGAAAGAATCATCCATATCTGGGTCGTTGATTAACCCTTTCCAGCCTACGGTTGTTCTTGGTTTTTCAAAGTACACTCGCATAATTAGTAGCAGCTTATCCTGGACTTGCTCGGCTAATCTTTTCAACCTTTCAGAATATTCGAGCGCTGCTTTTGGGTCATGGATTGAGCATGGGCCAACTACTATAAATTTTCTGCGATCCTGAAAATCCAGAATATGTTCTATTTCCTGTCTATATCCTAAAACTCTTTGTTCCGCTAATTGTGTTAAAGGTAATTTTGATTTTACTTCATTGGGAGTTAATAAAATGCGATCGTTCTCAATGTTAGCGTTGTCGATATTACTATTAAATAGTTTGTTGTGCATGGGGATGCTCTGGCAATTTTATTTACGCACTTCAACTCAAAAGTGTAACACAAACCCATGAAATTTTAAAATAGCTTATTTTTTACTTGACAAACTTATCACTAACTTGTAAGTGAATAAGGTAATAACTGAAAAAGGGGAAAATATTCCCCTTTTTTATTTGCTATTGCACTACTTATTCAGTAGTAGTGTATATAATTACTGCCATACAAATACTTTGGCTTCGTATGGCCCCAAGTCAGTTATAATGCCATCATCACCGGCTTCGACATCATAATTGCCTGTCCACTCGTGCCATGTACCAGCGCTAGGAAAGTTAGGAACATGATAGTCACCTAGGAAGTTTTCTGAGAAATTTGCAATTACGACTACACGAGAACCTTCTTCATTCCAACGAGTATAAGCTAATACTTTTACTTCAGGATTTTCGTGGATAAAATCAATATTTTCTGTGTAGAGAGCATGATTGCTTTTACGCAGGTTTGTTAAGCCTTTATATGATTCAAATAAACCACGATTTAGATCGTTACCTAACAGCGTCCAATCGATTTTAGATGATTCAGGTTGTTTAGGTTTATACTCGCCAAATTCTTCTCCCATCCAAATCAAAGGCACACCAACAGCAGTCATTAGGATGGCTACTCCTAATTTAACCCGCCGAAAGGCTTCTTCGTCAAAAATCTCACGGTTCCCCAGTTCAACCATGACATGATTATGGTCGTGGTTGGTGAGATAATTTACTACATTGGTGGCACCCAAGAAGCCTTGGCGCTTGCAGTCAATCACATCTTTGAGACGCTCTAAATCAAATGTATCACCGCAAATATGTTCTAGAATGCAGTGATAAAAACTATCATGCCAGCAGCCATCCATTGGCCCATCTACATTGGTAATGCTGGGAGTTTCAGGAATGTGTTCGGCAACGTTGTAAAAAGGCTTCATGCTAGCAGTTTTTTTGGCTTCCTGAACAATCCAGTGCATGAAATCGTAGTTAGCAATTTGCCGCGCCGCATCATAGCGAATACCATCAAGATGATATTCTGAGATCCAAAAACGGATTGCCTCACCAGTAAATTTCCAGGCTGGCTTAATATCTAATTTTTCGTCATAATGTTCGTAATTAAACTCAGGCCCCCAGTTATTATCAGGGTCACGAGGTTCGTGATGATACCAATAATCGTGGTCAATTTGCGTTAAAGGAGCAGATGCTTCTGAGTGGTTATAAATACCATCAAGAATTACACGAATACCTTTAGCGTGACACTCATCAATCAAATTTTTTAACTCAGCAGTAGAACCATAACTAGATTCTGTTGCAAAGAAGTGACGGGGGTTATAACCCCAACTATAATCACCAGGATATTCTTTAAGTGGCATCAACTCAATAGCGTTGATTCCTAGTTCGCACAAATAATCTAACTTTTCAATGACGTGTTTGTACTTGCCTCGTGCATAAGGATCGTCCTCACCACCAGAAAAGTCTCCGACGTGCAATTCATAAATTACTAATTCGTGGTCAGCAGGTAAAGGTTTATCATCATGTTGCCAAATATAAGTATCGGTAATCCTTTGCCCATCTTTGACGCGGATAATACCATCATCTTTTCCACTTTGTTCATCTATATCAGTTGCCTGAGGGTCTGTGACATCAACCCATTGTTCTGGTTCCAAAAACCATGAATTTGACTGGATGCGAAATTTATATTTATAAACGCCGTCTTCTAGTTCAATGCTTGTACGAAAATAACCATCATCACCTTTTTCCATTGGAATTTCTTGCCAATCAGAAAAAGAACCAATTAATGCGGCTCCTTTGTTATAAGGTGCAAATAAATTAAATTCAATTGGCTTTGCCATAGAAGTGTTTGTAATATCAATAGTTGATATAAATATTCTCTGATGCTCAAATAAATTTGCAAATCGCTCTAGAGAAATAATTATATAACCACTGCCACTATCTTAAGGATGAATTTATAAACATTCTATAGTAAGTAACTATTTATAGACCATTCTCGATAGTTATAGTGCTTATTTGTTAACTAATTTATTTATGGAACAAATGCAGTTCATTTTTTTGCTGATGATACTAATAAAATCAAAATATTGTTGTATTAAGACACAAGATTACACTTAATAAGTTAATCATTTTTATTAACTTATTAAGATTATAAATATACAGTTAAAATGGTTACATGTATTGCTAAATATCTGCTGTATAAGATTACTCAATTTTGCCGTTAGTTTGTTGCAGATAACTTAACAACCAACCTGCTGCTGTTGCCCTGCGAGTTTGCCGAGGCCCAAATTCCCCAATTTTGTAACCTTTGAAACCCAGTTTTTCTTTGAGCAGTTGTTTATTTTCAACAGGAATTGAACGAGTCAACTTGACTGTTGCGGGGCGAGATTCAATAAAATTTGGTGGTTGGGGGTAATCATCTTGCCATTCTGGTGCAACTAGGCTAATGTCCCATTGTGCAGTTGAGGAATCATAGCGATAGCCTAAATAATGCCATAGCAATTGGTTGACTGTGGCATCATCAAGTTTATCGTCAATAATTGCCCAAATTGTTTCTGTATTGAGTGGTGGCAGGTTAGACATAAGCAGTAACAAAATTTTAAGTTCAAAAACTAACTACTGTTTAATTAAATTCCTAACAGTTAGGAGGTTGTGAAAAACACTTTATCACTACTCTGCTACACTCCCAAAGAGGGGGATAATTTTATTTTTATCTACACCTGCTGGAAGATTTATCCGCCACAAGCATTAGACAAACTACTAAAGTGACCCTAAATAAGGAGATTCGCCAACTCAGGAGGAAAATTATGGGAATAGGGGATATATTTAGAAATATTGCTGGTGGCAAGCAGAAACAACGCGATCAAGAATGGGATAATCGCGATCGCCAGTACAGACATCGTGGCGATGATGACGATGATGACCGGGAGTACAGGCATCGCGCCGATGATGATGACGATGATGACCGGGAGTACAGGCATCGCGGCGATGATGACGATGATGAGCGAGAATACAGATATCGCGGCGATGATGATGACCGGGAGTACAGGCATCGCGGCGATGATGATGACGAAGATCGGGATTAATTTTGCGAGTTGGAGTTAATAAACAGGTTGTGTATACACAAACTAGGTAGACTGGAATCGTAAAGATTAGACCAGTCTATGCAGAATTCCACAGCACTGCCAAAGATAATCCGCGCCCATGTATTCATTTCTGGCCGAGTCCAAGGAGTGGGCTATCGCTATTCCACTAGGGATACAGCTAGCCAGTTGGGATTAACCGGTTGGGTGCGGAATCTCCCCGATAATCGAGTAGAAGCAGTTTTTGAAGGGGCGCGAGAAGTTGTAGATGACATGATTCGCTGGTGTCACTCTGGGCCACCTGCTGCTGTAGTTAAAGATGTTGTGGTTGAGTATGAAATACCGGAAGGGTTGCGGGGATTTGAATTTAAGCGGGTTGAGTAAATAGTTAGTCATTAGCCATTTACAAATGACTAATGACTAATGACAAAGGTGTCCGCTTAATCACTTACAATATGTCATTGCGAGTGCAACGAAGTGCAACGTTCGCGCAGCGTCTCGTAGAGAAGCAACCGCAAGGATTCGGAGATTGCTTCTCTACGAGACGCTGCACAAACACTTCGTACCCTGCGGGAACGCCAAGGGCGGTACGCAATGACAACTAATCAGCCGGACATGATATTAGATGTATATTAGCAATTCTTCCAAATGCCATTCCTGATATAGGAATCATATTTGATTTCTGAAAAAAACTAAGAGATAATACTGAGGCATATATATGTCTAAGAACGAACAATGATAAACCAGCATCTAG